>NZ_JASJAV010000018.1 GCF_030066895.1 Breoghania sp.
TCGAAGATCGACTTCGGGAACGGGTTCGGCTTCTGGAACAGCATGCCGACGCTGGCGCGCAGCTCCACGACGTCGATCTTGGGATCGTAGATATCGGCGTTCTGAAGCGTGATGTTGCCGGTTACGCGGCAGCCTTCGATCGTGTCGTTTATGCGGTTGAGGTAGCGCAGGAAGATCGACTTGCCGCAACCCGAGAGACCGATCAGCACGGTGACTTGATTGGGTGCGCACGTCGAGATCGACGCCGAAGAGGGCCTGCTTCTCACCGTAATACTTAATAGACGCAAACGTCGCGGCCGCGCATCATCACCGACGCGGTGTCTGCGGACGGCGCCGCGACCGCCTCGACCGTCATTTCCATTGCATCGCTCATACTTCAAATCCTTTCAGCGTTTTCCCGTACCCGTCGTCTCCCCGCTCGAATACGGGCTCGCAATTCGATCTGCGTGACTTTCGGTACCACCTACCAGCGGCGCTCGAACCTGCACCGCAGGATAATCGCGGTGATGTTCATGACAGCAAGGAACATCAGCAGAATGATGATGGCGCCCGACGTGCGCTCGACAAAGGCGCGCTCGGCCTCGTTCGCCCACATGTAGATCTGCACGGGCAGCGCGGTGGCCGGATCCATTGGCGTTGCCGGGAAGTTGGCGACGAAGGCGACCATGCCGATCAGCAGCAGCGGCGCGGTCTCGCCCAGAACCTGCGCCAGGCCGATGATCGTGCAGGTCAAGATACCGGGGGCTGCCAGCGGCAGCACGTGGTGGAAGACCGTCTGCATCTTGGAGGCGCCAATGCCGAGCGCCGCAGAGCGGATCGACGGCGGCACCACCTTCAGCGCCGTGCGGATGGAGATGACGATGGTCGGCAGGGTCATCAAGGTCAGCACCAGACCGCCGACGAGCGAGGCGGAACGCGGAAGCCCCGCAAAGCTGATGAAGACGGCAAGCCCCCAGCAGGCAGAAGACGATCGAGGGCACGGCGGCCAGATTGTTGATGTTGACCTCGATGAGGTCCGTCCAGCAGTTCTTCGGCGCGAATTCCTCCAGGTAGATGGAGGCCGCGACGCCGATCGGCAGGGCCAGCGCCAGAACGATCAGCATCATGTACATGGAGCCGATCATCGCCACGCCCATACCCGCCGTCTCCGGACGCGAGGATGCGCTGTTGACGAAGATGCCGGTTGTTGAAGCGCTTGGCCAGAGTACCGTCCTCGGCGAGCTGGTTCATCCAGGCAACCTAACGGTCGTTCACCTTGCGGCGCGACTGATCCACGGAGAGATCGATCTGGCCCTTGAAGGCGGAGTCCACGTCGGCAGTCGCCAGAACCCAGATGGTCTGTGTCTTACCGATGATCGACAGGTCGCCCATCACCATGTCACGCAGCTGGGTGCGCACGCTGTTGGAGATCATACCGGAGAGATTGCACAGCACGGACCGGTCGGACTCGTCGACGCCGAGCTTCTTGGCAAGCGCGTCGCGGGCCAGCACCGGATAGTTGACCATCAGCAGCGAACGGCTGTTGCTTGCGGCCTTGCCGTTCGGATCGATCACCGACTTTGCGAAAGTGATGTCGAGCTGGATCTCAGTCTGCCGGAAGGCGGTATAGCCCTTGGAGACGACCAAGAAGAGCAACATCGCGAGGAACACCAGTCCGAGCAGCACGGCAATCAGACCGTAGGCCTTGAACCGGCGCTCGGCGGCATAGCGGCGCTTGATGCCGATATCGCGCCAGACCCGCGGCTCGGACCCGGACGCGGCAGGCGCCGGGGTCGAAGCCCTGGGAGCAGATCCGCTCGCGGTCATATCCGTCATTCGTACTGCTCCCGATACTTGCGCACGATGTAGAGGGCGTAAACGTTCAAGCCCAGCGTGATGAAGAACAGCGTCAGACCGAGCGCGGAGGCGACCAGGGGCTGAGGCGAGTTGAATTCGAGGTCGCCGGTGAGCTGGTTGACGATCTTCACCGTCACCGTCGTCATCGGCTCGAAGGGATTGATGGTGAGGCGGGCGGCGACGCCGGCGGCCAGCACCACGATCATGGTTTCGCCGATGGCGCGAGAGGCGGTGAGAAGCAGCGCGCCGACGATGCCCGGCAGGGCGGCGGGGAGGAGCACCTTGCGCATCATCTCCAAGCGCGTCGCCCCCAGCCCCAGCGACCCGTCGCGCATAGCGCGCGGCACCGCGGTGATGATGTCATCCGACAGCGAGGAGATGAAGGGGATGAGCATGATCCCCATGACGAGACCGGCGGTCAGCACGCTCTGCGCCTGGATGAAGCCCGTCGCGTTGCCGGTCACGATGCCGTCGATATCGGCGGAGAGATCGCGCAGGAACGGGCCGATCGTCACCAGGGCGAAGAAGCCGTAGACGATGGTCGGGATACCGGCGAGCACCTCGATAAGCGGCTTGGCCACGGAGCAGAATTTCGAGCCCACATATTCCGCCAGATAGGTGGCGGCGAAGAGCCCGATGGGCACCGCGAAGAGCATCGCCACGAAGGCGATGTAGACGGTGCCGGCGAGAAGCGGGATCAGGCCGAACTGGCCGTCGCTCGAGGTGGAACCGACAGTGGCGGCAAAGCGCGGGTCCCAGACCGTGCCGAAGAAGAATTCCATCGGCGGCACGGAGCGGAAGAACTGGATGGTCTCCGACAGCATCGACAGGATGATGCCGACGGTGGTCAGGATGGCGATGGCCGAAGCGCCGATCAGCGCGACCAGAATGGCGCGCTCTACCGAATGGCGCGCCCGCACCTGCGGCCGGATGTGCCAGACCGCGAACAACAGCCCCAGAACCACCAGCCCGAGAGCGCAGGCCGTCATCAGATTGTGGGAGGTATCACTCCACTCGTTCAGCTGGATCGCGCTGTCGATCATGTAGTCTTCGCCGTTTCCGGCGAGCGCGACGCCCTTTTCCGCCAGCATCGGCCACAGCGCGGAGAAGCCGACCTTGACGCGGGTCATCTCCTGATCGTCGAGATGGCGAAGGCCGCGGGTGATGGATTCCACCATGCCCATGGCAAGACCCTGGGTCGTTTCGATCTCCGACTTGACGTGGGCGGGGAAGATCTCGCGCACCGCCTCGTCGACGAGGATCGGGCTGGCGGCAAGCCAGACGGCGAGCAGAATGAGGGAGGAAACGATTGTCCACAGAAGCGCGAAGGAGCCGTAGTAGCCTTCACGCGAGTGCAGCTTCTCGCCGCTTGCAGCGGCACGCCTCTTCGCGGTGGTGCGGCCGAGAATGTAGGCCGCAACGGCCAGGACCAGAACGATCGACAATATGGTCGTGGTACTCATCTGTGTCCCACTTGAACCGCAATCGGAGGGAAGCGTGTCGGCGCAAGCGCCAGGCACGAAGATGAGGGCGCGGCACCAATGCGCCGCGCCCCCTTTGGAGAAGACTTTAGAGAGTCTTGCCCGATTCGAAATCCTTGCGCACCGCGTCACGCTCGGCGTCCGGCGCCAGGACGAGGCCGTAGTTGGCGAGCGGGCTGTCCGGGCCGATCATCTGATCCGAGGTGAAGAACTCGACATATTCCTTCAGGCCCGGGATCACGCCGAGGTGCGCCTTCTTGACGTAGAACTGCAGCGGACGGGAAACCGGGTACTCGCCCTTGGCGATGGATTCCACCGTCGGCGTCACGCCGCTCATGGTGGCAACCTTAAGCTTGCCGGCGTTGTTCTCGTAGAAGGACAGGCCGAAGACGCCGATGCCCTGCTTGTTGGCGTCGATGCGCGCCAGGGTCTCGGTGTAGTCGCCGTCGATGTCGACCGCGGCGCCGTCCTTGCGAACAGCCATGCAGTCCTCGCCGGCGGCCTTCTTATCCATGCCGGAAGCGATGCGGGCTTCCAGATCGCCAGCGGCTTCACAGCCGGCTTCCAGAACCTTCTCTTCGAAGACTTCACGGGTGCCGTGCTTCTCGCCCGGGATGTAGGCGGAGATGTTCCAGGCCGGGAAGGCCGGGTTCACGTCTTTCCAGGTCTTGTTGGGGTTGTCGACGAGCTTGTCGTCGACGACGACCTTGGCGGCGAGCGCCTTGTACAGGTCGATCGGCTCAAAGGCGAAGTCCGGGCCGTTGATGTCGGAAGCGAAGACGATTCCGTCGTAGCCGATACGGATTTCCTGGATCTCGGAAAGATCGTTGGATTTGCAGGCCTCAACTTCCTTGGCCTTGATGCGGCGCGAAGCATTGGCGATGTCGATGGTGTTCTCGCCAACGCCCTTGCAGAATTCCTTCAGGCCGGCAGAAGAATCGCCGGAATCAACAACCGGGGTCGGGAAATCCGGGAAGTTCTCGGCGACGATCTTGGCGTAGGGAAGGACGGTCGAAGAATCGGCGATCTGAACCTGATCACGGGCCTGCGCGCCGGTGGCGGCAATCATGAGTGCGCCGGCGGCGACGCTAGCAAGACGGATGGAATTCACGGGTTTTCTCCATGGTTTCACGTCAATGAGAATGCGTTCTCTATGTCAGGAGGCCTGATCTCAAACGGTCTGGCGCCGCTTTGCGCCGGACCCCGTGTTTCAAGGGCATCTCGTGTCTGGGCCTGGCCCTGAGCCCGGTCTAAGCTCTCGCCTCGGCGGCCTGTTATTAGGAAGACGATGTAACGCTGTGATAACACCACTTAGAACTTGATAATATTAACCTTTCCGCTGTTCGACTCGAATGCGGGATCGGTTCCCTCATTATTCGGGTGCGGGACAACTGACTGAACAGGGTGGGTCACCATCATCGGTTGTTTTCGTCACCTGACATCTTCCGGATGAATGCTGGAACTCGTTCGAACCGGGACTCAACATCCCCCATCCGCGCCACGTAGTGTTCCTCATGGCTTCTCTGCGGATGCGCAACGAACCTAGTCACGCTGTATGTGACTCATATGACACTTCTGTATCAGTTATATGACACTTCAAACTATTGATTTTATTATAGTTCTCTTATGCGCATAACATTACGCAGCGCGAGATACCGGGGTTTTTGACAAGAAAATGCCCAGCAGGCAGGCAGAGCCTGCCCACGAATCCGGACGGGGCGTTTTTGAAGACTGCGGGAAGTACCGAGGCGGTGGCGCGCATATGCGTGCACAGGTCCACTCAAAGACTCGGGAGGAGCCTCTAGTCGACCAAGGTCTGATCCTCTGCCGCCGCCCCTTCAAGAGCGGGAGCGTCGGCGGCGCGAATGCAGACCGTGAAGGTTGCCCCCTGCCTCAGCCCGCTGCTCACCTCCAGGCGGGCGCGGTGGCGGATATGCTTGACGATGGCAAGGCCGAGGCCGGTGCCCTTCATCTGGCGGCTGGCGGTGGCATCGACCCGGTAGAAGCGTTAGGTCAGGCGCGGCAGGTGCTCGGCGGGAATGCCCTCGCCCCAATCGCGAACGGACAGGCGCCATTCGCCGCCCGCCTTGCCGGTCGGCCCGCGCTCGCCGGAAATCAGCACGCGCTCCCACGACGCACCGTATTTGAGCGCGTTCTCCACCAGGTTGCTCATGACCTGCACGAGTTCGTCACGCTCGCCCACCACGACCATCGGATCATCGAGCAGATCAGTTTCGAGCGAGACACCGAGTTCGCGCGCCAGCGGGGTCAGCACATCCACCACGTTCTGCACCACGTCCGCCAGTTCCACGCGCGCATCCGGACGCACGTGCACCTTCAGCTCAATCCGCGACAGGGACAGGAGATCGTCGATGAGACGGCCCATGCACCCGGCCTGTTCGAGCATGATCGCCAGGAAGCGGTCGCGGGCGGTCGGATCGTCACGCGCCGCCCCCTGAAGCGTCTCCACGAAACCGGTCAAGGAGGCGAGCGGCGTACGCAATTCGTGGCTGGCATTGGCGACGAAATCGGCGCGCATGCGCTCCAGCCGGTGCTGTTCCGTCAGGTCCTGCACCGAGACAAGAACAAAGTCCGGCCTCAGGCTCCCGCTCTTGCGGCTGGAGGGCAACCGGACGGGGGTGATATAGGCTTCGAACCAGGATTCGGGCGGGACCTTCTACGCCCAGGAAATTCGTTCCGCCGGACCACCGCCGGTCACCCGGTCGAGCGCTTCCAGCAATGCGGGCGAGCGCAGGCCGAAGGAGAGCGGATCGCCCGGTTTGACGGACGGGAAATGACCGGCCGCCACCGTGTTCACGTATCGGGTGACGCCGCGCCGATCGATGATGAAACAGGGCTGGACCAGGGCATCGACGGCAACCTTCATGCCGGTGTCGGGCCAGGCCAGGCGGCGGCGCCTGCATTCTTGCGGTTGGCGGAAAGGATCGGCGCACGGCGCTGCGGCAGGGCCGCGCACAGGATGACGACGACCACGAAGGCGGCAACCACGTGCCAGGCGGGGACCTGATGGATGCGCACGGCGACGGCGAGCATGACGGCGATCGCCGCGAGCAGCCAGCGCAGGGACGCCAGACGGCGCATCGGCGTCATGCCGGTCGACTCAAACATCCGATCGGGGTGCAGTTCGGGACCCGGGCCGGATTCCTCCGGTGCTATGCGTTTGGGATCGTTCATCGTCGAACAGCTTTAACGTTTTTTCCGCCGATAGCCACCGGCTCGACGCCTAATACAAGGAACAAAAAGGCGCAACAGCGGCCGGTAACGGGCCTTTCCACCGGGATGCAGGTCTTCCCGAACGGGCTTTTTAGCGCATGAAGGGTGCTGATAGCATATCAGTGATGACAATCGCACGACACCGTGCGCACCCTGTCGTCGCATCGTGCCAGTGCGGTGGAGCAAACGGGAAAGGCAATGTCACCATGACCGATTTCGACCTTGAAAACCCTGTCCTGCCGAAGGCGATCCGGCATGCGGCGATGACGTCGGGCGGCTATTCCTATCCCAACAAGATCAAGCGCAAGGCCTATGAGGAATCGCTGCACCGGCTTCAGATCTAACTGATCAAGGCGCAGCGCGCGGTGCATGCGGACGGACGGCAGATTGTCGTGATCTTCGAGGGACGCGACGCCGCGGGCAAGGGCGGCACCATCTTCGCCTTCCGGCAGAACATGAACCCGCGCTACGCCCGAATCGTCGCCCTGTCCCAGCCTAGCAACACGGAGGCCGGACAATGGTATTTCCAGCGCTACGTGTCGCAACTGCCGACGGCGGGCGAAATCGTGCTGTTCGACCGCTCCTGGCACAACCGCGCCGTGGTCGAGCGCGTCAACAGGTTCTGCACGCGTTAGGAAAGCGAGGAATTTCTGGACGAGTTTCCCTGCTTCGAGCAGATGCTGGTCGACGACGGGCTGCTCCTGTTCAAGATCTGGCTCAATATCGGCCGGAAAATGCAGATGAAGCGCTTCCACGACCGACGTCACGATCCGCTCAAGATCTGGAAACTGTCGCCCATCGACGTTGCGGCGCTCAAGAAGTGGGACGACTACACCATCGCCCGCGACTGAATGTTCGCCCGCTCCCACACCGCGGGAACGCCGTGGGCGATCATTCGCGCCAACGACAAGCACCGCGCCCGGCTCAATGCCATCCGCCACGTGCTGACCCATATCGATTACAAGGGCAAGAACTGGGAGGCGATCGGCCCGATCGATCCACTCATTCTGAGCACCAATCCCGAGTTCCTAAACGGGCAGGACGAATAGCGGAAGGCATCGAAAGCCTCGCGCAAACCGCGCGAGGTCGAGTTCAGCGGGCGCGCCCGTTCGACACCGGATCCACCAGTTCCCGCGCGATCGACAGGAAGGCGGAAATGGAGCGGCGGCGGAAGTGCAGGTCCAGGCAGAACACGTCCTCGCGCACATAGTCCGGGATTTCGAAGACCGGCACGTAGACGACGTCATCCGCCTTCACGGAGGTGCCCTCGAACATGACGCCAACGCCGATGCGGGCGGCCACCGTCATAAGCATCGCCTCGCGCGTTTCACCGCCAGCACCGGTTCGATCGAGACGTCATGCGTAACCATGGCCTTCTGGAAGGCGTGGTGGCTGCATGAATCCGCCACGCGGAACACCATCCGCTCGTTCTCCAGCTCGGAAAGGTGAACCTGATCGCGCGTGCTGAAGGGTTGAGAGGCGGGAACGAGCGTGGTCAGACGGTGACGGCGAAAGGGAACGGTCAGGAAGCGCTCGCCGTCCTGAGAGTTCGTCATGACGGCGACATCGGCCTTGCGTTCGTCGATCGCCTGGATCACCGCCTCGTCCTCGCCATAGCGCGGTGACACGCACGCCGGGATAGCAGCGGGTGAAGACGGCGAGGATGTCCACCATGGCGGGCGCAGCGTTGGAGATCACCCGCAACTCGCCCTTTTCCAGCCCGTGCTGGGTGGTTAGGATCTCTTCGGCATCGCGCTCGACATCGTCCACCCACTCGGTGGTCGCAAAGAGCGCCAGGGCCAGCTCGGTCGAAATCAGCTTCTTGAAGCTGCGCTCGAAAAGGCGGACGTCGTAGATCTCTTCAATGGCCTTGATCTGGGCCGTGACGGCGGGCTGGGAAACGCCCAGTTCCCGCGCGGCGGCTGTAAAACTTCCTTCACGCACCACAGCATTGAACGTGCGGATCTGCGCATGTGTGAGTGGCATGTTATCGGTTCCGAACGGTTCGTTGTTTGTTTATGTGTTCAAGATGTTCGGTCGGCACGCCACCAACCATTCTCCTCCGACCGAAGCCGAGTCTCTCGTTTATATATTTCGCATATTAATTTTCTTGACAAAATGATTCCTCGCAAACAGCTCACGACCGATACGTTGTTACGGCAATTTTCCGTGGATAGGCCGTTTCAAGATTCGAACAACACTCCCCCGCAGCCCGGTCACCCCATGATGCCCCAATTCTGAAATTTAACAAATCTTGCATTGGCAATGTATCCGAGGATTCCGTTGACGGGAAGGGCAACGAAGGCTTTCGGTTGCTTATTTTACGTTGCGTTGAGTTCCGGATTTATCTTGTCGTAAAGACAGTAAGACAGTCCGCTTCGTCTGCATGATATGCGAGAGCACGGCGGGACACTTGGAACCAGCGACGGCGCGACGTTGGCAATGGCGGGTCGGTCATCACGAGAGTGGCCAGTGGCCGGCAACAGTGGCATATGTCTCCATTTGTCCCTCGCAGCGCCGCGCATGCGGTTGTCAGCCAAGAGGTGTTTCGTGATCTCGGTCTATGTGCCCGGCCCATCCGGACTTGTCGCCCTCGATCC
This sequence comes from Breoghania sp., assembly GCF_030066895.1. Lineage (GTDB taxonomy): Bacteria > Pseudomonadota > Alphaproteobacteria > Rhizobiales > Stappiaceae > Breoghania. Next base: position 9,152 of record NZ_JASJAV010000018.1, read on the forward strand.
TGCGGTGGATCTGCTGCCGGAAAACGCCGTGTGGATAGACCTGAACCGACCGACCCAGGCGGAGGAAGCCGCGGTCGAGGCGTTTTTCGAAATCGACGTGCCGACCCATGAGGAACGGGTGGAGATCTAAACGTCGAGCCGGCTTTACGAGGAAGACGGTGCCCTGATCATGTCGGCGACGATCCTGTGCGGCATTCAGATGGACAAGCCCGACACGACAGTCGCGACCTTCATTCTCAAGGGCGGGTGACTCGTTTCCGTGCGCTACGACGATCCGGTCACCTTCGCGATTGCCCGCCAACGCACCGTGAAGGGCGGCAGCTCCGTACATCACGGCAAGGACGTGATGATCGTCATGCTAGATGCCATCGTCGACCGGATCGCCAACGTTCTGAAACTGACGGGGGCGGAGACCGACCGGCTGTCGCGCGACATCTTCGATACCCAGACGCCCGACGAGCCGGTGCGCGACTACGACAGGATCATCCGCTCGCTCGGAAAGCTCGGCACGATGCTGTCGAAGATCCATGAAAGTCTGGTGAGCCTGTCCCGGCTCTTCCAGTTTGTCGGCACGCGCGACAAGAAGCTGGCATTTTCGGCCGCGGAAAAGACGCAGGTGAAATCGCTCACCCGGGATGCCCGCTCGCTCTACGAATTCGCCGCCTCGCTGGACAACAAGGTGGGCTTCCTGCTGGAAGCGACACTCGGGCTAGTCAACCTGCAGCAGAACCAGACCATCAAGATCTTCTCGGTTCTTGCGGTCATTTTCCTGCCGCCGACGCTGATCGCCTCTCTCTAGGGCATGAACTTCGCGGTAATGCCGGAACTGCACTGGGCGTGGGGGTATCCGCTCGCCGTCCTTGCCATGATTGCCTCCACGCTCGGCACCTGGGGACTATTTCGCTGGAAACGCTGGCTCTGAATTCAAACAGAGACTAGACAGCCCCGCCTCCCTTGTCTTTATTTCCTAAAATTACATGACAAATTGCGCTGGAGAAGATCCGGCGCGTGTGGCTTTACGGGAGTAATGCCATGCTCGGTCTCATGCAGGACTGGCCACTTCTTTGCACGAAAATTCTGGATCACGCCGCGATCAATCACGGAAACCGTGAGGTCATCTCGCGCACGGTGGAAGGAACGATTGCGCGCATTAGCTACCGCGACCTGCGCCTTGAACGCGACGGTATCAAGCTCGGCGATCGTTGCGCGACCCTTGCCTGGAACGCCGCTCGGCACATGGAGGTCTGGTACGGCCTGCTGGGCATCGGCGCGATCTATCACACGGTCAATCCCCGCCTGTTTCCCGAGCAGATCGCCTGGATCATCAATCACGCCGAAGACCGGTTCCTGTTCGTCGACCTGACCTTCCTGCCGATCGTCGAAAAGGTCTTCGACCAGTTGCACACGATCGAGAAGGTCATCATCCTGACCGATGCCGCTCACATGCCGGAGACCACGCTGCCCGCCGTCGCCTACGAGACCTGGCTGGCGGAAGTGGACGGCGATTTCGCCTGGAAGAGCTTCGACGAGAACACCGCGGCCGGGATCTGCTACACCTCGGGCACGACCGGCAATCCCAAGGGCGTGGTCTATTCCCACCGTTCCAACGTGCTGCATGCCATGACGACAATGCAGGTGGACATACTGGGCCTGTCGAGCCGCCACCGGGTGATGCCGGTGGTGCCGCTCTTTCATGCCAACGGCTGGTCGCTGGCCTTTGCCGCACCGATGGTGGGCGCGACGATGGTGATGCCCGGTCCGCGTCCGCGCATGGACGGGGAAGCCATCTGGAAACTGCTGAATACCGAGAAGGTCTCCTTCACCGCCGCGGTGCCGACAGTGTGGCTGATGCTGCTGGAATATCTGGAAAAGACGGGCAAGACCCTGCCCTATCTGGAACGGGTGGAGATCGGCGACTCGGCCTGTCTGCGCGCCATGACGCAGAAATTCAAGGACGTCTACGACGTGCGCGTCATCCATGCCTGGGGCATGACCGAGATGAGCCCGCTGGGTTCGGTGTGCACCTTGAAGCCGGAATACGAGAACCTCACCGGAGAAGCGCGGCTCGACATCCAGGAAAAGCAGGGCCATGCCCCCCTTCACCATCGAAATGAAGGTGACGGACGACGAGGGCAACGACCGCCCGTGGGACGGCAAGACCTTCGGGCGGCTGAAGGTTCGCGGCCCGGCGATCACGCGCGCCTATTTCAAGAGCGAGGACGGCGACGTTCTGGATGACGAGGGATATTTCGATACCGGTGACGTCGCCCATATCGACGAGCACGGCTACATGCAGATCACCGACCGCGCAAAGGGCGTGATCAAGTCGGGCGGCGAGTGGATCTCGACCATTGATCTGGAGAACATCGCGGTCAGTCACCCGGATGTGGCGGAGGCTGCGGCCATCGGCGTGTCGCATCCCAAATGGGACGAACGCCCGCTGCTCGTCATCGTGCCGCGCGAGGGAGCCGGCCCCCACCCGCGAGGATTTGCTCGCCTACATGCAGGACAAGGTCGCCAAATGGTGGCTTCCCGACGACGTGGTCATCGTCGACGAGATCCCGCACACGGCCACGGGCAAGATCAAGAAGACATCGCTGCGCGACACCTTCGCCGGGTATCGCCTGCCGACAGTCTAGACGGGCAAGGCCGCCCCTGGACGGGCAAAGACCAATCCCGATCGCCGCCCGACCTGTTTGCCTGCCCCTTCGCCGTGCTATGGCTTGTGGTGCAGAAGGCCGGGGTGGTTGCCAGGACCCGGCCTGTCCATCATTTACCGACAGGTTCATGCGCAAGCGTCTTTCGATCCGCCGTTCAAGCGCGGCGAAATTCAGCCGTTTTGCAGGTATCGTGGCGATCCCCGTGCTCGTCATCGGAACATTGCTGCACCGTGGCGAGCGCATCGACTCCACGACCCTTTTCGCGATCCTGGGACTCGGCTTCGTGCTGGCCTTCGTGGCGGTTGCAGCCGCGGTGACGGCGCTGACCGCGGTTTGGCGACAGGGCGCGCGCGGCACGGGCGACGCCGTGCTCGGTCTCATCTTCGGGCTGATCGCACTGGCTCCGGCGATCGGAGTGGCGGGTGCGACCCTCTACTATCCGCGCCTGACCGACATCTCCACCGATCTGGAGCGCCCGCCCCGGCTCGCCCCCTCCCCCCGGCGTTCCAATCCCGGCGGGCACCTGAACCCGAAGTTGCAGCGCTCAGCCTATCCAAACATCGTTCCGCGCCGCTTTCCGGTGGGAACGGCACAGCTTTACGGGGCCGTTGAACAGGTCATCAAGGAGCGAGGCTGGATGATCGGCCCGCATCTGGCGCCTGCCATAAACGACGACCCGGCCGCCATCCGCATCGAGACGCACACGCCGATTCTGGGGTTCGTCGACGACATGAGCGTGCGGATCTTGCCCGATCCCATCGGGGCACGGCTGGATATCCGGTCCGCCTCGCGCGTCGGCGACCATGATCTGGGCGCCAATGCCCGGCGCATCCGCGATCTTCTCACTGGGGTGGATACGGTTCTCACCGAGGCCTACGGCATCACCGAGGTGCAGGACGCCGACACTGCACCGCTGGAACTGCCGCCCGAGGACTACGAAACGCCGGGTGAGCCGGAAATTCCCGTGCCCGGCGACAAGCCGTCAGCCGGGAACGACGCGGTCAGCGGGTAGAACGCCACGGCGAGCGGGCAGGAAAACGGCGTTCAGCAGTATTCTGATCTCGACGGAAACGGATCGGGACCGTTCGCCACCAGTCCATCGAGTGGCCCATCCTTCGAGACGCCCGCTTACGCGGGCTCCTCAGGATGACGTTGTAAATATTGCGCGTTTCTTGAAAGCCGACACCACAATAACGTCATCCTGAGGAGCGCTCGCCAGAGCGCGTCTCGAAGGGTGGGCCGCAGGGAAATGCCAATCGGTGAGCGGGTCGGCCGTCAATCCCCCGTCTCTCACGCCAGTTCGTAGCGCGCCATCAGCGAGGGCGGGCCTTCGCACACCGCCACGCCGCGCGCCACGAGATCCTCCACATGCGCCAGAACCGACAGTGCGGCCGGGCCGTGCAGGATCGGGTCGACATTGCGGTAGATGATCTTGACCATCTCCGGGATGTGCGCATCGCCCGCCCGGATCCGCTCCAGAACGGCCGCCTCGCGCGCCTGACGGCGTTTCTTCAGGGCCGCAACATAGGCCTGCGCCTCTTCCACCGTGCCGCCGTGGCCGGGGTAGTAACGCTGTTCCGCGCGCGCCATCAGCCTGTCGAGCGAGGCCATATAGTCGGCCATCGTGCCATCGGGCGGGGCGACGATGGAGGTCGACCAGGCCATGACGTGATCGCCGGAAAAGAGCGAACCTTCCTGCGTCAGCGCGAAGGCCAGATGATTAGCGGTATGGCCGGGGGTTTCCACCGTCTCCAGCGACCAGCTGTCGCCTTCCAGAACCTCGCCCTCGCTCAGGATCCAGTCGGCGACGTGATAGGTATCGCCACCCGCGTCGAGCGGATTGATCTCGCCCACATTGAGGGGACGCGCGGGGCGATGCTCTGCGGCGCCGACGATCGGTGCGCCCGTGTGCGCCTTCAGGAGCCTGGCGCCGGGGGAATGATCGCGATGGGTATGGGTGACGACGATATGGGAAATCGAGCGCCCCGCCGTCGCGGCGAGGATCGCGCGGATGTGGCCTTCATCCTCGGGGCCGGGATCGATGACGGCGAGGTCCCGTTCGCCGACCAGATAGGTGTTGGTTCCGTGGAAGGTGAAAGGGCTCGCATTGGGGGCGGTCATTCGCGCCACCAGGGGCGACAGGGCAACGGCCTCGCCGTAGCGCGGCTCGAAGGTGCGGTTGTGGACGAGAGACAGGACAGAATGCTCCGCGTTGCGCGCCTGACCAGGGCAATCGGGGAACCGGCACCGGCAAGCGGCGGGGGTCATCGGACGGGCTCGCCGACAAACGTCGCGCAACAGGAGCTTCGTATACTTCAGAAAACCGTTCGGCTCACGAAAGCGATCGCCATCGAGCTCCGAGCCGCTGAAGCATTCCTGCCGCAAGCGATCCCGTCTTACCGCAGAGATATGACTTTTTAGCTGGGCTTACAATTTATAACGAAGGTTATGACCATTCCGGACTGGGTCGGAGAAAACCGCCCCAATCCTTCAATCATTCCCCCGCCGTCAGCAAACGGCGCATTTACAACGGTATGACGTGCAGCGTCAGCGAATTCCCTTGGCCGCTTTCCGCTTCTGCTCCTTCTCGTGGGCGCAGACAAATGCGGCAGAAATGACCTGAATACCGACCGGCTTGTACAGCTTGTCGAGATCGGGTTGTTGTCGTTTGCTTCCTTGCTCATCGTCCTCTTCCGCATCGCTTCCGATTTTGCTCGTTCGAGCCTGACACACGCACTGTCCCTTGCGATTGCGTCGCTTTCAGGACCACAGCATGTCCTTTACATGGCAAGTCACTTTAAGCGACAGCATGTAATCTTTCGCGAATAGTCTTGGAGCGGTCAATGAGTGGAAAAGGTAATAGCCTGCGACATTAGCACCAATGCACAGGAGATGAATCGGCCGTCGAATTCTTAACGTTTTCTTGCCCTTGGGTCAGTTTCGAACCGAAGGCATTCCTCACGCGCCCCGCGGTGCGGAGCGCGCCCAAGCGAGCCCGTCTTCAGGGGTAGAGCCGGCGGTGCGTCCAGGGGGCACCCGCATTTTCGCGGGTGAACTGGAGCCGGTCATGCAAGCGGAAGGGGCGATCGTGCCAGAATTCGATCGACACCGGCGTCAGACAGAAGCCGGACCAGTGCGCCGGACGGGGAATCGTGCCGAGCCCAAACTTGGCGGTGTACTTGGCCACTTCCTTTTCCAGAGCAAACCGGCTTTCCAGCGGACGGGACTGTTTCGACGCCCAGGCGCCGATGCGGCTGCCGCGAGCACGCGAGGCGTAATAGGCATCCGCCACCTCGTCGGCGACGGGCGCGACAGGACCGCGCACGCGCACCTGACGGCGCAGGCTCTTCCAGTGGAAACAGAGCGCTGCCTTGCCCTGACCGAGCAACTCACGACCCTTGGTACTCTCGTAATTCGTGTAGAAAACGAAACCCTCGGGATCGATCTCCTTCAGCAGGACGACGCGCACATTCGGCATGCCCGTCTCATCCACAGTCGCCAGTGACATAGCGTTAGGATCGTTGATCTCAGCCGCCTCAGCGTCTACAACCCATTCAGAAAAAATGTGAAACGGATCCGTGAGGTTCACCGGGTCACCCTTTGTTAACTCTTCAAAGGGATCTTTGGTTATCTTCGACATAAGAGGTGCTTTCGGGTTCGGCATGAGTGTTCACCGCGCGACGTTCTATACCGTTAAACCCAGCTCGCGCCAATGGCGTGTTGCATTGGCATCCTTCGCGCTCCTCGGGCTTGCGGACTGCGGCCATATCTCGTTCCCGCTCAACAGCGGCAGCGAGAGCAACAGCGCTGCGATCAAAACCGGATCGATCTCCAGCATGAGCGATCCGCAAACGGATCGCGACGTGGCGATGACCGGTCGTGGCATCATCGCCTCGACGCTCGCAAACGCCCCCGAGACAGCCGAACCGACCCCGACCCAACTAGCGAGACCGGGAATTCAGGGCACGATCTTCAAGATCGTCGACGCCGATCCCAAGGCCGAGAACGACTGCCGAAGATTCTCCACCACCGCCAACACGATCGACGGCGTACGCGCCTATTCCGGCATCGCCCGCCCCGACAGCTTCGACAAGTGGTATGTGACCGTGCTACAGCCTGCCGATGCGGATCCGGACGCCTAGGGGCAGACATCGGACAGACAAGCGGGCACGAAAAGCCGTCGGAACGCGCGAACCGTGCGCGCAGCATTCAGACCGCCCACGACCACCTGAAACCGGTTTTCTCCACGCTTTTCGGCATCCGCAGGTTCTGGATTTTATTCCTACGACACCCCATATCGGCGGTGAATGGACGTCCCGGCGAAGTCCTCCTAACATCGCTGCGCCCCTAACGGGCGCCCTTTGAAACACGGACCTGATCATGCGCGATCCGTACCAAGTTCTTGGCCTGACGAAATCCACCAGCGAGGCGGACATCAAGCGTGCTTTCCGCAAGCTCGCCAAGAAGTACCATCCCGATCAGCACCCTGACGACAAGACGGCACAGAACAAGTTCGCCGAGGTCAACCAGGCCTACGAGATCATCGGCGACAAGAAGAAGCGTGCCCAGTTCGATCGCGGCGAAATCGACGCGGAGGGCAAGCAGCGCTTCCAGGGCTTTGAAGGGTTCGACGGACCGGAAGGTGCCGGACGCCCGAGCGGCTGGCATTTCCGCCAATCCGGCGGAGGCAGCGGAGCGGGCGACAGCGCAGGCGGCTTCGACGACATCCTGAACGAGATCTTCGGCAATTTCGGCGGCGGCCGGGCCCGTGCGGCCGGCGGAGCGGGAGCGGCCGGGGCAGGCATGGGCGGCGCGGGTGCCGGAACCCGCACCCGTCCGCAGCGCGGCGAGGAAGTCACCGTGACGGTGCGCGTCACGCTTGAGGACATCGCCCACGGCGGCAAGGCGCGCGTGAGCCTTCCCAACGGCAAGACGCTCAACGTCACCATTCCGGCCGGCACGCAATCGGGCGACCAGATCCGCCTGAAGGGCCAGGGTGTACCCGGCCCCAACGGCGGGCCGACGGGCGATGCGCGGGTGACCGTGCAGTTCGCACCGCACGCGCTTTTCACGCCCGAGGGCAGCAACCTGCGCCTCAACCTGCCGATCACGCTCTATGAGGCGGTTCTGGGCGCGAAGGTTCGCGTCCCCACGCTCGACGGATCGGTCGAGGTGACGGTGCCCGCCAATTCGTCGGGCGGTCGTACCTTGCGGCTGAAGGGCAAGGGCCTGCCGACCAAGGGCGGCGGCCACGGCGACCTGATGGTCGCGCTCCGCATCGCGCTGCCGGAGGACGGCGACGCGGATCTCGAAAAGCTCATGCGCGTGCAGCAGAGCACCAAGCCCTACAATCCGCGCTCTGGCATGGAGTGAGCGGGCGGGCGACTGCAATCGAGCTTGGGACCGGGAACAAATGGCCCATCCTTCGAGACGGCCTTATCAGGCCTCTTCAGGATGATGTTGTGATTGTTGTAGATTTATCAGAAATAACAACACGATAACGTCATCCTGAAGAGCCCGCGAAAGCGGGCGTCTCGAAGGATGGACAACACACTTCCCCTCACTCCATCACGCCTCCACCGGCCCCGTAGCCGCCGGAGCCGGGATATCCTCCGGCACCAAGAAACCCGGCGTCAGCGGCACGCTGAGGTCCATCCGGTATTGATCGAAATCCATCCAGCCCTCACCGGCGAGGAATGTGTCGTCGATCAGAAAATTGCCGGTGAACTCGCGGGCGGGCTTGGCGAAGATCGCGGCAGCTGCGTCGGCCAGGATCTGCGGGCTGCGGCTGGAGCGCATCATGGCGTCGTCGCCGAGAAGGTTCTTCACCGCCGTGGTGGCGATGACGGTTCGCAGCCACAGGGCGTTCACGGCGATGCCCGTCCCGCGCAATTCGCCCGCAAGGCCGAGCACGACGAGGCTCATGCCGTATTTTGCGATCGAATAGGTCGTGTGCCCGGCGAACCACTTCTCCCTCATGTCCAGCGGCGGCGAGAGCATCAGGATGTGCCGATTTTCCGATTTCTCCAGATGCGGGATGGCGAATTTCGAGGTTACCAACGTGCCGCGCGTGTTGATTTGGTGAATCAGATCGAAGCGCTTCATGTCCGTCTTCTGGACGTTGGTGAGCTGAACGGCGCTGGCGTTGTTGACCACGGTGTCGAGGCCGCCAAAGGTCTCCACCGTCTTGTCGATGGCGCCCTTCACGCTGTCCTCGTCGCGCACATCGACGACGAGCGGCAGAGCCTTGCCGCCCGCCTGTTCGATCTCTTCGGCCGCCGTGTAGATCGTCCTCTCAAGCTTGGGATGCGGCTCAGCCGTCTTGGCGGCAACGGTGACATTGGCGCCCTCTGCGGCCATCTTCAGCGCGATCGCAAGGCTGATCCCGCGTGAGGCCCCAATGATGAAAAGCGTCTTTCCGGCAAGGCTAATCGTTGTCTCCCTCCCTATCCCTTGCTGCGCGCCATGAAGGCGGCGAACGCGGCGCACGCCTCGTCCGATTGCAGACGGGCGCGGAAGGCCGCCGATTCCTCATCAATCCGCGTCATCACTGCCTACCGGTCACCGCGCAGGAACCTGCGGGCGATGGCAAGCGCTGCGGGCGGTTTGGCGGCGATGGTGCGCGCCGCCGTCATGGCCGCAGCCTCGATTTCCGCCTCTGCGACCACATGATTGACCAGACCGGCGCGGTGCGCGGCTTCACCGTCCAGCGGCGCGCCGAGACAGAGCAGCTCGAAGGCGCGTTGCGGCCCCATGATGGCGGGGGCAAGTAACGTGGAGGCCGCCTCCGGCACGAGGCCCAGATCGAGAAACGGCGTGTGGATCTGCGAGCGCGGCGTGGCAAACACCATGTCGCAATACATCAGCATGGTGGCGCCGACGCCGATGGCGAGCCCGTCCACGGCCGCCAGAACGGGCTTTTCGGACCCGGCAACCGCCTTCAGGAAGCGGATCACCTCCGTGCCGAGCCCCTCCCCGGTTTCCGCCACTTTCAGAAAGTCGGCAATGTCGTTGCCAGCCGTGAACGCGCCCGGCGCCCCCAGGATCAGCGAGACGCGAACATCGTCCGATCCGTTCGCCTCCTTCAGCGCTGCGGCCATGTCGTCATACATGGCTGCCGTCAGAGCATTCTTCTTTTCCGGACGATCCATGCGGATCGTCCGAATCCCGTCGTTCGTTTCAACGCGGATCATGGTTCCCCCTGTCGCGCCTGACTTGTTCTCGCTTCGATCAACCGGCCATCAACGCGGCATCGGCACCGAGCAGGCTGTCGGCGCCGTCCGTCACCGTGAAGCGAAGTAAGGCGCTTTCGCCGATCAGGTTGTCGGCAAAAAAGCGGGCGACATGGATGCGCAAGGCATCGGCGGGGCTCACCTCCCCGGCCCATACGATCGCCGAGGCCCCTTGCGCAAGCAGCGCGCCGCCCGTGGCCAAGCCGAAGAGCCGCAGATAGGGCGTGCCCCGGCAAGCGCCTCGTCCATCCGCTCTGCCTTGAGCGCATCGAGAAGCCAGTCGGTCGCCGCCGACAGATCGTTGAGCGCGACGCGACCTTGCGCGCCATGGCCGCGAAGCCCTCATCGTTCTGCGCCCCCGCCTCGCGGACGATCTCGCGCATTTCCTCGATGAAGCCGCGTGCCTCAGCACCTTCGGAAAGGGGAAGTTTGCGGGTGACGAGGCCGATCGCCTGGATGCCGTTGGTGCCCTCATAGATCGGGGCGATGCGCGCATCGCGCAGGAACTGGGCCGCCCCCGTCTCCTCCACATAGCCCATGCCGCCATGGATCTGGACGCCCAGAGACGACACCTCGACGCCGATATCCGTCGGCATGGCCTTGGCCACCAACGTCAGCAGAGCCGCACGCTCGGCCCAGCGTTTCTTTTCCTCGCCCTCGGCGCCGTGGGCCATGTCTATTGCCGCCGCGCAGCGGTAGCACAGGGCACGGACCACGGCGGTAAGCGCCCACATGGTCACCAAATTGCAGCGGATATCGGGATGCGTGGCGATCGGGGCCATGCCCTCGCCGGTCCAGCCCGACGCCTTGCCCTGACGGCGCTCATGCGCATAGGCGAGCGCATGCTGCAAGGCGGCTTCGGCCACACCGAGCCCCTGCACGCCGACGGCGAGCCGGGCGTTGTTCATCATCGTGAACATGCAGGCCAGCCCCTTGTGTTCCTCGCCCACGAGCCAGCCCTTCGCACCGCCCCGGTCGCCATAGACCATGGTGCAGGTGGGCGAGCCGTGAATGCCCAGCTTGTGCTCCACGTTAGCGCTCTGGACGTCGTTGCGCGCGCCCAGTGAACCGTCGGCCTCAACCAGAAACTTCGGCACGAGAAACAGCGAGATGCCGCGCGTGCCAGACGGCGCATCCGGCAGGCGGGCAAGCACCAGATGGACGATGTTGTCGGTCAGGTCGTGCTCGCCATAGGTGATGAAGATCTTCTGACCGAAAACGGAATAGGTGCCGTCGTCGTTGCGCTCGGCGCGCGAACGCAGGGCGGCGAGATCGGAGCCCACCTGCGGCTCGATCAGGCTCATCGTGGCCATCTACTCGCCGGAAACGAGCCGAGAGAGATAGATCTCCTTCAGATCCTCGCTGGCGTGCGCCGTCAGCACCTCGATGGCACCGGCGGTCAGCGTCGGACCGATGGCAAAGGACATGGAGGCGGAATTCCACATCTCGTAGGTGGCGACCTGCAACTATGGTCGGCAGGCCCTGGCCGCCGTAATCCTGCGGCGCGGTCAGGCCGTTCCAGCCTCCTTCCGCTCAGGCGCGATAGGCATCGCGCCTGAGCGGCGGCGGCGTCACCTCGCCGTTCTTCAGCGGCGTGCCGTGACTGTCGGCGATCTTGTTCAGCGGCGCGATTTCGTCGGCCGCAAACCGTCCCGCCTCAACGAGGATCGCCTCGACGAGATCCTCGCTCAACTCCTCCTCTTCGAACACGTCCGCGACACGGTCGAAACCTAATACGTGCTTGAAAGTAAAGCCTATTTCGGTAATTTGAGCCCTATACATGATGGTCATTCCTCACCCTGTAACCTTGACGTGGGGCATCTGTCCGCGCAAAACGCCTGCGCCGCCTTATCAAAGACGACACTGCCTCATCCGCAAACCGCCTTAGCGGCGACAGTAGCGTGCTAGGCCATGTCGTCAACGATGCCGCTAGGGAAACACACCAATGACAGTCCGGCGCATCAATCCGCAAGACCCGAACCTTTCCGCATCAACCGGCTTTCGCGAAGCCGTCGCCGCCATTCTCGACGGAGGGCTCGTCGCGGCACCGACGGAAACCGTCTACGGGCTGGCGGCAGACGCGACGAACCCGCAGGCCTGCACGGGCATCTACACCGCCAAGGGGCGGCCGCGGTTCAATCCGCTGATCAGCCATGTCAGCGATGCAGCGGCCGCGCGCGAGTACGGGCTCTTCGACGAGCGGGCGAATTTTCTGGCGGACGCCTTCTGGCCGGGGCCGTTGACACTCGTCGTACCGCGCCGCCCCGGCTCCGCGGTCTGCGATCTCGCCACCGCCGGTCTCGACAGCATCGCACTCCGAGTGCCGGATTCTCCGATCATGCAACGACTGTCGCGTGAGGCCGGCCGTCCACTGGCCGCCCCCAGCGCCAACCGTTCGGGCGGAATCAGCCCGACCACGGCCGAGGCGGTTAACGAGGATCTGGGCGAGCGGGTCGATGTCATTCTCGATGCGGGTCCGACGCGGATCGGCGTGGAATCGACCATCGTCGCGCTGATCGATGACGAGGCCCGCCTGCTGCGTCCCGGCGGCCTCGCGCGGGAGGATATCGAAAAGGTGCTAGGACGCCCGCTGGCCGGACCTCCGGGCGACAGCGCGGCCAAACCGGCCGGGCCGGGCATGCTGAAGTCCCACTATGCCCCGCGCGCCATCGTGCGGCTTGAGGCGCTCGATATCGCGCCCGGCAAAGCCTACCTGGGTTTCGGCCCGATCCCCGATCAGATCGCACGCGATGCCGTCGCCGTGCGCACGCTCAGCGAGAAATCTAACCTAGAGGAAGCTGCCGCGAATCTCTTTTCGGATCTGCGCGCGCTCGATGCCACGGGAGCTGCCTCCATCGCGGTGGCTCCGGTGCCAAAAACCGGGCTTGGCGAGGCGATCAACGATCGTCTTTCGCGCGCGGCGGCGGAGCGGATGGGCCCCGGCGTACGATCCGAGTAACCGAGAATTATTTAGCGGCTGATATACAAGTCTATTTCAAACAAATATAAATTAATATTTGTACTTGAATAAAACTATGGTTCGTCAATATAATTATTATCTATTTTTTCTTGGACTTACTCTTGTCTCCCAACGAAAACTCTGACATAAAACTTCTCGGAACCCCTGGTGATGCAGCGAACCTCCCAACCCCGGGTAAAATCATTTCCCATTTGCCCGTACCTTTCCGGCGGCAGTTGCTGTGGCAACTGCCGTTTTTTTCGTCTCCTCCTGGCCAGCGCCCCTGTTCGCCCGTCCTTTCGATTTGCGAGAACAAACATTGAGCTGACGCAGAGGCCGCGAATGCACAGTCTTCCCGATAAGGCGCATTGACAGAAAGACTCCGGGCGCGTCAGTTCGTTGAACTGACAATATCAATCGGGGCCCGTCTTGGCGACGCTGCTGCTGCATCACTCTTGCTTTCTCGACCATCACACGCCCCTTGAGCATCCGGAACGCCCGGACCGGGTGCGCGTGGTCGACAGAATTATCGAGCACGAACGTTTTCAGACCCTGGAGCGCGATGCCGCGCCGTTGGGTGAGGTCGAAGCGATCGAACGGGCACACCCGGCCGAATACGTGGAGCGCATCCGCACCAACATACCCAAGGAGGGACTGGTGCGCATCGACGACGACACGACGGTTTCGGCGGGAAGCTGGGAAGCGGCGTTACGCGGTGTGGAGGCTGGCTGTCAGGCAGTCGACGAGGTAATGACCAGCAAGGTCAAGAGCGCCTTCTGCGCGATCCGCCCGCCCGGGCCACCACACCGAACTCCAGCGCGCCATGGGCTTCTGCCTGTTCAACAACATCGCGGTCGCCGCGCGTCACGCGCAGAATAAAGCACGGGGCGGAGCGATCATCGATTTCGATGTCCATCACGGCAACGGCACGCAGGGCATCTTCTGGAACGATCCGTCGATGATGTACTGCTCGACCCACCAGATGCCGCTCTTTCCCGGCACGGGGGCTGCCAACGAGACGGGAGCGGGCAATATCGTCAACGCACCGCTGCAGGCGGGCGACGGTTCGGCCCAGTTTCAGGAAGCGGTGGACGTGATGCTGCTGCCGCGGCTGACCGATTTCCGCCCCGATCTGGTTCTCATTTCCGCGGGGTTCGATGCCCACAAGCGCGATCCGATCGCCAACATCAATCTGGTGGAGGAGGATTTCGCCTGGATCACCGCCAAATTGATGGACGTGGCCGACGCCAGTTGCGACGGCCGGGTCGTGTCCATGCTGGAGGGCGGCTACGATCTGGAAATCCTCGCGCGCTCCGTTGCGGCACATGTGATGACGCTGATGGATTCGTAGGCGCGCCGAACGGCCACCGGCACCCACGGCCCGGTTGTGTTCCCACCGATCGGGCTTGCGCACGAAAGAGAGCCCTTGACGTGAAAAGGCCGGGGCCCGACCCTGCCGACATTCCGAATCCCGTAAAATGACGGATACGCCAAGGCCGATGAGCGATACTCAACCCACCCCCAAACCAGTCGACGACATGAGTTTCGAGGAAGCCCTGCGCGAACTGGAAACGATCGTGCAGAAGCTGGAGCGCGGGGACGTGCCGCTGCAGGAGAGCATCGCCCAGTACGAACGGGGCGACAAGCTGCGCAGCCACTGCGACAAATTGTTACAAGCCGCAGAGGCAAAAGTGGAAAAGCTTCGCCGCGGCAACGACGGCACGGCCAGCGGTACCGAGCCGCTCGACGTCAGCTGACAGACGCCAAGCACGCCGAATTACCGCAGAGGCCGCGACGTAAGGATAGCCGGCTGCGCCGGACATGCGCACAAGTCGTTATGACGACCGGATTGTACTGTTTTACGTCCGCGTGGCGCGCTTTGTAACATAACAAATATTATTGCCGGAATAGTTCCGCAGAGACCGTTGCGTGGATTTCGCGCGACGTCGCGGGTTTACTCCCCTTGCACAGAAAAAAGGGCCGCGGCGAACCGCGGCCCAAGTCGTTCACTGTGCACGTGGCCCCATCGACCACGGGATTTTTATATTCTGTTTCTTCGTAAAAATCATCACCCTAATCCGTATGAACTGGAATTTTTAGATTTCCGGGGTGAACATCGCTACGGAATCCGCCCGAATTGGCGAATGGCGCATCTGCGGAATGGCAACTGTCGGATTGCTTCAATTGCGCCTATCGTCGCCGTGGTGTAAGCGTGCCCTTTCCCTCGAACTCAGCAGGCACATATTCGTGCGATGATGACGCTCGCCACACCTCTCCTCAACACGATCACAAAACCCGAAGATCTGCGAAAGCTCGACCCGCAGGACCTCAAGCAGGTCGCCGAAGAGCTGCGCGCGGAGATGATCGATGCCGTGTCGCAGACCGGCGGCCATCTGGGGGCGGGGCTGGGCGTCGTGGAGCTGACGGTTGCCCTGCACTACATTTTCAACACGCCCAACGACCAGCTGATCTGGGATGTCGGGCATCAGGCCTATCCTCACAAAATCTTGACCGGTCGCCGTGACCGGATTCGCACGCTTCGTCAGCCCGGCGGATTGTCCGGTTTCACCAAGCGTGCCGAATCTCCCTACGACCCGTTCGGTGCCGCCCATTCCTCGACCTCGATTTCCTCCGGCCTCGGCATGGCGGTCGGGCGCGATCTCAACCATGGCGACAACAACGTCGTCGCGGTGATCGGCGACGGCGCAATGTCGGCCGGGATGGCCTATGAGGCGATGAACAATGCCGGGGCGCTGAAGTCGCGGCTCGTCGTTGTGCTGAACGACAACGACATGTCGATCGCCCCGCCGGTCGGCGCGATGTCGGGCTATCTGGCGCGTCTCGTTTCCGGGCGTACCTACCATTCGCTGCGCGAACTGGCGAAAAGCGTGGCCAAGGCGCTGCCCGATCCGCTGCAAAAAAGGGCGGCACGCGCGGAAGAATACGCGCGCGGCTTCTTCACCGGCGGCACGCTGTTTGAAGAACTGGGCTTCTACTATGTCGGCCCGATCGACGGTCACAATCTGGACCACCTGCTGCCCATCCTGAAGAACGTGCGTGACACGCGGGAAGGGCCGGTCCTCGTCCATGTGGTCACGCAGAAGGGCAAGGGCTACGAACCGGCGGAAAATTCCTCCGACAAGTATCACGGCGTCGCCCGCTTCGACGTGATCACCGGCAAGCAGGCCAAGCCGGTTCCCAATGCGCCGAGCTACACCCGCGTTTTCGGGGAAAGTCTCGCGCAGGCCGCCCGCGAGGACGACAAGATCGTCGCCATCACCGCGGCCATGCCGTCGGGCACAGGCGTCGACATCTTCGGCAAGGGATTTCCCGAGCGCACCTTCGATGTTGGGATCGCGGAACAGCACGCGGTGACCTTCGGCGCAGGCCTTGCCACCGAGGGTTACAAGCCGTTCGTCGCGATCTATTCCACCTTCCTGCAGCGCGCCTACGACCAGGTCGTGCATGACGTGGCGATCCAGCACCTGCCGGTGCGTTTCGCCATCGACCGCGCCGGTTTCGTGGGTGCGGACGGGCCGACCCATGCGGGCTCCTTCGACATCGGCTATCTCTCCTCCCTGCCCGGCTTCACCGTGATGGCGGCGGCTGACGAGGCGGAGCTGAAGCACATGGTGACCACCGCCGTAGCCTTCGACGACGGCCCGATCGCCTTCCGCTACCCGCGCGGCGAAGGTGTGGGCGTGGACATGCCCGAACGCGGCGTTCCGCTTAAAATCGGCAAGGGCCGGATCTTGCGCGAAGGCACCAAGGTGGCGCTCCTCTCGCTGGGCACAAGGCTTGCCTCCTGCCTGGAGGCAGCGGAGATCCTGGAAGCGAGCGGATTGTCGACGACGGTCGCCGATGCGCGCTTTGCCAAGCCGCTCGATACGGATCTCGTTCGGCGGCTGGCCGTCGAGCACGAATTGCTGATCACCTTGGAGGAAGGCGCCATCGGCGGATTTGCCGCCCATGTGACGCAGTACCTTCTGCAGGAAGGTCTGCTCGACGGTCAGGTCAAGCTTCGCGCAATGATGATGCCGGATACCTTTGTCGATCACGACAAACCGGATGCGATGTATGCCGGGGTCGGGCTCGACGCGAAGGGGATAGTCACACGTGTCTTTGAGGCACTGGGACGTGACACGGCGGAAATCGGGCGTCTCGCCTGAGGCGCATTAAGCCGTTTTTCATCGATTTGTTTCACCGTTCGTGTATAGGCAAGAAACGGGGACCTATTCAGGTTCCTTTTGCCGTAATTCCGCCGCGATCAGGTTGAATGCCGAGCACACGGGCCGGTGGTTCGTCCCGCTCCCTGGGCGAGGATGAATGATCGCCGTTCCGAAGGTTCTGCCTCACGCGATCCAAAATGACGAAACGGTCTCGCAGCCCGGTGTTCCGGGTGCCAGAACACTCCGAATTGATGCCTTTCCAGACTAAATAGACCGGTTCGTCCGCCAACATCCCCGACACCATCCCGCGCGACATTGCGCGTTACTGGCGAAGTCCAATGGCCAAGACTCTGAATCCGATTGCCGCCCTTCTGCTCTCGGTCGCCCTCACGTTGTTGAGGCACGGTCTGCAGGCAACATTGCTGCCCGTACACGCGGATATGGAGGGCTTCTCGGCCATCGCCATCGGCTGGATGTCGTCGAGTTACTTCGCAGGCTTAGTGCTGGGCTGCGTGGTTGCGCCCTATGCGGTGCTGCGCGCCGGACATATCCACGCCTTCGCCACTCTCGTCTCGCTGGGCTCCGCCAGTGCGATCCTCTACCCGGCTCTTGCCGATCCGATCGCCTGGGCGGTCATCCGCTTTGCCTATGGTTTCACAATAGCTGGGTTCTATCTGATCGTTGAAAGCTGGCTGAACGAACACGCGACGAACGAAAACCGCGACGCGCTGATGTCGACCTACATCATCATCAACCTCGCTGCGATCACCGGCGGGCAATTGCTGCTCACCGTCATCGATCCGGAAGGCTTCACCGCCTTCGTGCTGGCTTCCGTCGCCGTGTCCCTGGCGGTGGTGCCGATCTCGATGACGCGCTCGCAGCAGCCCGCCCCAATCACCTTCGTGCACTCCCGGCCGATGGAGCTTTACCAGATCTCTCCGGCAGCCATCGTCGGCAGTCTGTTCATCAGGCTTGCCAACGGCACGAACTGGACGCTGGCCCCGCTCTATGCACGCCAGGTCGACCTTGACAAGGCGGGCGTCGCCTATTTCGCCTCCGCCATCATCTTCAGCGGCGCGCTCGCGCAATGGCCGATCGGTCGCCTATCGGACCGCATGGACCGACGTTACGTTCTCATCGGGCTGGCCTGCGCCTCCGGTATCGTCGCAACGCTCATCACCGAGCTGGAGCCGACGCAAGCCCTGCCGACCATCGCCTTTGCCGGACTGCTGGGTTTCGTCTCCCAGCCCGCCTACTCGATTGCCGTCGCCCACGCCTTCGACCATGTGGAATCGGAAAGTTTCGTTGAAACCTCCTCGGGTCTGCTGCTAGCCAACGGCATCGGTTCGACCATCGGCCTGCTGGTCGCCTCCGTGGTGATGATGCGGGTCGGGCCCAGCGGGCTTTACGCCACGATCGCCGTGATGATGTTCTCGCTGGCGGCCTATATCATCTTCCGCATCCAGGTGCGCGAGCGTCCCTCCGCACGCCTCCACACCGAATTTGACCTTGCCGGTACTGCGCAGGTCGGTGGTGTGCTGACGCCGGAACTGCTCGACAAGAGCAGCCCGCACGTGGTCGTGCCCGAATATTCACCCGTCCCGCACGTGACGCCCGATCCGGAAGCGATCGCCGAAGCGTGGGAGACCGCGTGGGACGGCGAGGAAGAGACAACGGACGAAACCGCGTCATCTGCGGCGGAAGAGAGCGGCAAGGACGACGCCTCGCCTGCCGCTGCGGACGGGCCCAACGAACCGTCTTCCGACGGCGCCAAGGCTGCGGATAAGGACGACACGTCCCGCTGAGGACAATTCCTGCCGCAACGACATATGTTCTCGACGCACGCGTCGGGATGACGCATAGTCCCGCCCGTGATGAGAAACCGAACAGGCCTTCTTCACCTGCTCAGATGCGAGCGCAAGTCGCTTTCCACATTGGCGGAGACGGCGCTGGTCGCGCGCGTTCTCATCGGCGTGCTCGGGCTTGTCCTGGCGCCGTCCAATGCGCTTGCGAGCGGACCCGGGACTGATCATCGTTCCGGCTCAACCGGGGCGGGTCCCAGCCCGTCAAGGGCGTTCCCCTGGGTGCGTTCCACTGTCCCTGTGCCGCCTGCTATCACTCCGGATGCGCGGTCGTCTGCACGCCTCCGATCGCAGGGGCGCAACTGCCGGGACCCGAGCCTGCGCATGCGATGCGGCTTCTCATTCCGCGCAGTTTCGAACAGGCTGCGCAGACGGCCGCAACGCACCGACAGATCCGCGCGCCTCCCTTCAACGCTTGAATGCTTTGTGCCCCTGCGGGCGCACCCAATCAAAAAGTGAGGCAAGGCCTCGTTGCGTTCAAGTGCATGGTCGAGCCGCGCGCCGCCATGCCAAGGAGGATTACATGAAGACCCTGTTTTCGTTTGCGGCAGCCGCCGCGCTTTCGCTGACCTTCGCCGCCCAGGCTGAGCCCGCGCCGATCACCGCCGGTGATCTGAAGATCGAGATGCCCTGGACCCGGGTCACGCCCGGCAAGGCGGCTGCAGGCGGCGGCTTCCTGAAAATCACCAATACCGGCACCGAGGCAGATCGTCTGGTCGGGGCGTTTTCCCCGCGCTCCAAGCGCACGGAAATTCACGAGATGACCGTCAAGGACGGTATCATGGTGATGCGTCAGGTAAAGGGCGGGCTGGAGATCCCGGCAGGCGGCACGCTGGAACTGAAGCCCGGCAGCTATCACGTGATGTTCATGGGGCTGCCCGAGCCCTTCAAGGAAGGCGAAATGATCCCCGTCACCCTGACCTTCGAGAAAACGGGCGACGTGGAGCTCAAACTGATGGTGCAGAAGCCGGGGGGGGGGAAGAACCCGGCCCACTCCGTGGAGATGGACCACGGGCATATGGACCACGACAACAAGAAGATGAAGTAGTGACGCGATGAGCGCTCGAAAGGTCATTCGTTACGGGGCGTGGGCGGCGATAGCCGCCCTCGTCCTCGTCGTCGCCGGCGTCATGAGCGGGGGGAGCGACCTGGGTTCCGGCAAGGGCTTCCTCTCGCCTGCCACCGCCATTGGAGGGCCGTTCACGCTGATCAACGGCAAGGGCGAGACGGTGACGGAAGCCGATCTCAAGTGCAAGCCGACGGTGATGTTCTTCGGCTACACGTTCTGTCCCGACGTCTGCCCGACGACGCTTGCGGAGCTTCAGGGCTGGATCGACCAGCTCGGCCCGGATGCCGACAAGCTCAACTACGTGTTCGTCACCGTCGATCCGGAACGCGATACGCCGGACGTGATGGCGTCCTATATCGCGGCCTTCGACGATCACATCATGCCGCTGACGGGGACGCGCGAAGAGATCGACTCCATGATCAAGACCTATCGGGTCTATGCCCGAAAGGTGCCGCTCGATGACGGCGGTTACGCGATGGACCATTCTGCCGGGCTCTACCTGCTGAACGCGGACAACCGCTTCGTCGGCACCATCGCCTATGGCGAGGACGGCGAGATCGCGATGGAGAAGCTGAAACGGTTGATCAAGGGCGAGCAGAGCTGAGACGCGGAACGTAAAACGCGAGATTTCCCCGGTCGCTGCCAAGGTAGTTGACGGGGCGGATCGGTTGCGCTAGAGTTCATCTCTTTAGAGATGAGGGATTTTCGACGCTATGACCACTATACCCGCCACATGGGCCGTGATCGGGACACTGGGCGCCATCCTGTTGCTGGTGACACTCGGTCTCTGGGCGCGTTACGGCAAGATGATCTTCGTCCGATTCGTGCTGAACGGCCTGGCGGGCTGCTTCGGCTGACGCCCTTTTCCTGCTGACTTCTACCCCTACGCCGCCACAGACCAGACCCACCCGATACGCAACGCGCCCGGCCATGACGACAAAGGTACACCTCGACCAACTTCTCGTGGAGCGGGGACTGATGGTTAGCTGTGCGCGACGTGGTGCTGCGCGGTCACGTGACGGTTGACGGCAAGCCCGCAGCAAAGCCCGGCCAGACGGTTTCCGGGGATGCGGAGGTCGCCATCGACAATCCTGTCTCGCGCGCTGCGCTGAAGCTGGTCGCCGGATTCGATGCCTCTTCCTTCGACGTCACCGATTGCCATTGCCTCGATATCGGCGCCTCTACGGGAGGTTTCACGCAGATGCTTCTGGAGCGCGGGGCGGCAAGCGTCGATGCCATCGACGTGGGGCACGGGCAGTTATACGCCTCTCTGGTCGATCATCCCCGCATCCGTTCTCTGGAAGGGATCAACGCGCGTGCGCTGGCCAACGAGCATCTCAGGGCCGAGCCGGAGATCGTGATGTCCGACGTGAGTTTCATTTCGCTGAGGTTTGCCCTGCCGCCGGCCCTTGCACTCGCCGCCCCCGGCGTGTTTCTGGTCAAGCCGCAATTCAAGGCGGGCGAGGGCGGGCTCGTCGACCCGAGCGTGGCGGAAGAGGTCGCGGAAGGCATCCGCGTCTGGCTTTCCGGACATACCGGCTGGCAGTTGCACGGCATGACGACCTCGCCGATCAAGGGCAGCGACGGCAATGCGGAGTATCTGCTGGGCGTGGTGAAGGACGGCTAGCGCGGTGGATATTGCATGCCTGCAGGGCCGTACATGTGGCCCATCTTTTGAGACGCCGTCTGCGACGGCTCCTCACTATGGCGTTATGCGTGGGGATAGTTTCTTGCAGTAAATCAATACGATAACGTCATCCTGAGGAAGCTGCACCGCAGCCGTCTCGAAGGATGGACGACGTGCACCGAAAGCGTCTCACGCCTCTCTCCCGGCATACGCAACACCCGCAACCCCATAGCCTTGGCGGCCGAAATCCTGCAATCCCGGCACAACGCCAGCAGGACGCCCGCATGTCACAGACACTCACCATCGATCACCTCGCCCATCGCGGCGACGGGGTCGCTCTTCTCGACGACAAACAGATCTATGTGCCCCTTACCCTTCCAGGCGAAACCGTCGAGGTGGAGCGCAAGGGAGAACGCGTGCGGCTGATCTCGATCGAGACCGCCTCCCCGCAGCGCGTCGAGGCCCTGTGCCGCCATTTCGGCACCTGCGGCGGCTGCGCGCTGCAGCACATGGAGCGGACGGCCTATGACAGCAGGAAAGAGAAACAGGTCACAGCGGCGCTCGCCTCGCGCGGGCTGGAGCGCGAGGTTTTGCCCATCGTGCCGGCAAGCCCGGCACACGACGGCGCGCCATGCTGACGGCCGTGCGTGTGGGCTGTGGCGTGCTGTTCGGCTACCACGAGCACATGACCAACCGGATGGTGGCGATCAGCGAATGCGTGGTCGTAACGCCGCGCATCGTCTCCGCATTGGCCGACCTCAACCGGCTGGCGGAGAAGCTTGTCCCGTGCAAGGGCGAGTTGCGGGTGACCGTGCTCGACACCGTCACCGATCTCGACGTCGCCGTGGATGGCGCGGACAGAAAGGCATCGCACGAATTTCCCCTGCTCGGCCGTGTGGCGGCAGAGGCCGATTTCGCTCGGCTTTCGGTGAACGGTGAAACGGTGATCGAGATCCGTCCGCCCGCCCTCGATTTCGGCGGCGCGGCGACGGTGCCGCCGCCGGGAAGCTTCGTGCAGGCGAGCGCGAATGCGGAGGCCGCGATGGCGGCTGCGGTTCTCAAGGCGATCGGCGGTGCAAAGCGCGTTGCGGATCTCTTTGCCGGATCGGGAACCTTCGCACTGAGGATCGCGCGCGAGGCTGTCGTTCATGCGGTGGAAAGCGACAAGGCGGCGATGGCCGCGCTCGACCGCTCCTGGCGGCAGACGCCGGGACTGAAAACGATCACGCAGGAGGTGCGCGATCTCTTTCGAAGCCCGCTCAGGCCGAAGGAGACGGAAAATTTCGACGCGATGGTGTTCGATCCACCGCGCGCGGGCGCCAAGGAACAGGCGGAGCAGCTCGCCGCCTCCAAGATGCCCGACATCGTCGCCGTCTCCTGCAGTCCGGCAACATTGGCACACGATCCGCGCACTCTGGTCGACGGCGGTTATCAGGTTCAATCCGTACAACCGGTGGACTAGTTCCTGTTCTCGCCCCACATTGAGGTGATCGCCCATTTGAAGAGGGTCTAGGCGACGCTCCAGCTCAAGGAGGAGTGAGCCGTGGCCGAGACGCTGGAACGCCCCGCAACACTTGCCGATTGGGCCCGGCGTGCCCGCTTTGCCACCGCCAGCATGAGCCGTCTCGCCTGGTACGGCGCCCATCGCTATGCCTCTCGCCGGATCGACCAACGGATCGGCGAGGACTACCCCGATTTCCGGATTTCCGCGCCTGAGGGGCCCGTGCCCTCAGAGCGGCGGATCCTGTCCGATATCGCCCGGCTTCAGACCGCAGACCTCGCCAATGTGGAGGCAGGGCACTATCCGATGCCCGCGCGCGAGGCGGATGGCCTGGCGGGGCTCATCAAGCGCGCCCGCGCCTATTACGCCGACCTTCCCGACACCGCTCACCGCCGCCGACGCGCACCCGAGACGGAGACGGCCTCCAACGAACCCTATTACCTACAGCATTTCCATTTTCAGGCCGACGGCTGGATGTCGGAGGTGTCTGCCGAACTCTACGAGTTTCAGGTGGAGGTGCTTTTCAACGGCGCGACCGCAGCCATGCGTCGGCAGGGGCTGGTGCCGTTGAGCAGGCTGGTGCGCGAGAGGGATCAGCGCAAACTGCAATATGCCAACATCGCCTGCAGGACCGGCAACATGCTGCGCGAGATCACGCGCGCCTTTCCGCGCCTGCCCACAATCGGCTTCGATGTCTCCGAGCCCTATCTGCGCTACGGGCGGAAACTCACCGGGAGGCGACGCGACAGACGGCTTGCGGCCGCCCTTGCCGAGGCGTTGCCGCTGGCCGATGAAAGCCTCGATGCGGCGAGCGTCGTCTATCTCTTCCACGAACTGCCGCCGGAGGTGCGTCGGGCGGCGGCGGGAGAACTCGGCCGGGTGCTGAAACCGGGCGGGTTGCTCGTCTTCATCGATACGCTGCAGATGGACGATGAACCGGATTACGACGGCTTGCTGGAGTTTTTCCCTCAGCTCTTCCTGGAGCCCTATTACGAGGGTTTCGTGCGTGAGGATCTCGATGCGCTTTTCGCCCCGCACGAGTTGAAGCGCGAAGAGGCCTAGAATGCCTATGTCTCGCGGGTGACGCTGTTTCGGAAGGCGTGAGCGGTCGAAGGATCGGCCCCACACTCCACCTCAAGCCGACATACAAAAAGGGCGCCGACCGGAGCCGACGCCCTTTCAATCTCGTCCGAAATCCGCAGCGATTACGCGGCAAGCGTCTTGTCGGCTTCGCAATAGGCCTCGCCGAGTGCTTCCGACACCGCCTTGTAGGTGATGCGGCCGCCCTGCACGTTGAGGCCCGCCTTCAGGTGCGGATCGTCGGCCAGCGCCTGCTTCCAGCCCTTGTCTGCGAGCACAAGGCCGGAGGGCAGCGTCGCGTTGGCAAGCACGAAGGTGGAGGTGCGCGCCACGCCGCCCGGCATGTTGGCCACGCAATAGTGCACCACGCCGTCAACCACGTAGGTCGGCTCGGAATGGGTGGTTGCGTGGCTCGTTTCCGTGCAACCGCCCTGATCGATGGCGACATCGACAATGGCCGAGCCCTTGCGCATCGTGGAAAGCATGTCTCGGGTGATGAGCTTGGGGGCGGATGCTCCCGGGATCAGCACCGTGCCGATGATCAGCTCGGCATTGGCAACCAGTTCGGCAAGCGTGTGGGCATTGGAATAGGCGGTCTTCACAGCCGTGCCGAATTGCGTATTGAGGCGACGCAGCACATCGGCGGAGCGATCGACGACGGTGACGTTCGCACCGAGCCCCAGCGCCATCTGCGTAGCGTGCGTTCCCGCCATGCCGCCGCCGAGAATGAGGACATCGGCGTGAGAAGCGGCAGACCGCCGGTCGGGGAGGTCACCGTCTCGTAGGCGATGCAGGTGGCGCCCGAGGCCATCAGATCGCGCGTCTGGGCCGGATCCGGAGCCAGGTGAAGATAGGTGAAAAGGATCTGATCCTCGCGCAGGCGCTTGCACTCCTCGGCCTGCGGTTCCTTCACCTTCACGATCATGTCGCTTTCGGCAAAGACCGTCTCCGCATCGGGTGCGATCTTCGTCCCGGCGGCGACATAGACCTCATCGGGAAGCCCCGCACTGAGCTCCACCAGCACGGAGTGACCGTGCGCGATAAATTCCTGAACGCCGGCGGGGATGACGCTGACGCCGTCTTCGTGGTTCTTGATTTCCTTCGGAACGCCAATACGCATGGCTTTGTCCTTTCATTCTGTTCCCTGACGCACAGAATGGACCGGGTTACCGTCAATTTTCTCGCAATTTGACGTGTCGTTTGTGCGAATGATCGCATAATCTGCGAAAATGGATCGTAAATTTCGAAAAAATCGCGCCTAATGAAATTCGACACTCGAGACAGGGCCATCCTCAAGGCATTGCAGGACAACGGCCGCCTGACCAACGCGGAACTGGCGGAAATGGTGAACCTGTCGCCGTCGATCTGTCTGCGCCGCACGAAAATGCTGGAAGAAGCAGGCGTCATCGCCGGCTACACGATGCTGCTGAACGCCAAGGCGGTGGGGCTTTCGGGCACCGCCTTCGCACAGGTAACGCTGAAGGGCCAGTGCCGCGAGGAACTCGACCGTTTCGAACAGGCGACGGCCAAGATCCCGGAAATCCTGGAGTGCTACCTGCTGGCGGAACAGTACGACTACCTGCTGCGCATCGCCTATCGCGACGCGGAAGACTTGGAACGCATGCACACCAGCATCCTGACTAGCCTGCCCGGCGTCGACCGGGTGCAGTCGATGCTGACACTCCGAACCGTGAAGCGGACGACCAAGCTGCCGGTTTGAAGGAGCTGGCGCGCGCGCCCTTGCCTCTCCATCGTCATTGCACGGCGAAGTCCGGGCAATCCAGCAGGCAACGGCATATACGGATGGTGATGGATCCCCCGGACGAAGCCGGGGGATGACGAACGAAGGTGTGGGCCGTGGAGCAATTTCAGACGCTCACGCGATGCCCACCCCTGCGCGGACAACGCCCACAATCAACTCGCCCCCGGCCGATAGGCCTGCAGCCGCATCAGAATTTCATCGGGAGCGCCGCGCAAGGAGTGGAGCGGGACGCGGAGGGTGGTCTTGCCCTTGCGGTGGTAGGCGCGGGCCATCAGCAGGCGCCACCAGGCGACCTTTTCCGGCTTGGCGACCACCTCTTCCAGCGGGCGGTGCAGAGTAATGATCAGCGTAGAGAGGCGGATCTGGCGGACGGCGGAGTTGAAGAGCTCCAAGCGCGCGATCTCCGCCCAGGCGATGAAACCGATGCCTGATACGAAGAGGCCGTCGTCATTGGTCCCCAGTTGCGGGCGCTTCGTCTCCACCAGCGGGAAATAGTGGAACGACATGACGAGCGCCGCGAACGTCAGGGCGTAAGAGGCCTGGCTGAGCCCAGTATGCCGCCAGAAACCCCGTCAGCACCGCGGCGGCGAGCCCGCCATAGACGGGCCCCTTTCCGCTCCCCTTGCGATAACCGGTCGCAAAGGGGGTTGGGCGTACATCCTCGAAGGGATTCAAAGCTTGGGTCAGTCGAGCCTCCATATGGGGTCCTCGCGGTTGTTTCCGGCCGCCGGTTTGCGCATTGAAGGCTTACGACACCATTGCAGAAATGCCTGCGCCTTTTGGCACAGGGTCTCAGCCGTCGATGATCTCGGTCGACTCGATCTTGATGCCGAAGCCTTTCAGGCCGACATAGTGGCGCTCACGCGAGGCCAGCAGGCGGATGGAGGAGACACCGAGATCCTTGAGGATCTGAGCACCGAGGCCGATCTCGCGCCAGGAATCGGAGCGGGCCTGAGCGGAGGCGTGCTCTTCCTTGTCCTGTGCGATATCAACGCGCGCGCGACGCGACTGACGGGTGACGCCGACGGAGCCTTCGCGCAGGTAGATCACGACGCCACGGCCGCGCTCGACCAGGCCCTTCATGATCGTATCAAGCTGCTGGGAACGGCCGAAAACGTCGTCGATAACCGATTCCAGATGCAGGCGCACCGGCACGTTGCGGCCGTCGAGAATGTCGCCGTAGATGATGGTGAGATGATCCATCGGATCGTAGGGCGTGGAATAGGTGATGGCGTAGGCGGGGCCGGCGAGCGTCTCGATCGCCTGCTCGTAGACGCGCTCCACCAGCTTTTCCTTGCGCTGACGCCAGGCGATGATGTCGGCGACGGAGACCTGCTTCAGGCCGTGCTTTTCGGCAAATTCCTTGACCTGCGGCCCGCGCGACACCGTGCCGTCGTCATTGACCATCTCGCAGATGACGCCAACCTCGGGCAGCCCCGCCAGACGGCAGAGATCGACGGCGGCCTCGGTATGGCCGGAGCGCATCAGCACGCCGCCATCCTTGGCGATCAGCGGGAAGACGTGGCCCGGACGGACAAAATCCGTCGCGCCCGAATTCGGATTGGCCAGACCGCGCAACGCAGCCGTGCGATCCTCGGCGGAGATGCCGGTGGTCGTTCCGTGCTTGTAGTCGATGGAAATGGTGAAGGCGGTGGAACGCGGCGCATCATTGTCGCTCACCATCAGGTCGAGGCGCAGCTTGTGCGCAAGCTCGCGGGTGATCGGCGCGCAGACGATGCCCGAGGTGTGACGAATGATGAAGGCCACCTTTTCCGGCGTAGCGTGGGTGGCGGCGAGGATCAGATCACCTTCGTTCTCGCGGTCGTCATCATCGATGACGACGACGATCTCGCCGCTTTCGAAAGCGCGGATCGCTTCGGCTACTCGTGACTGGGACATGTCGATTTCCTTTGCGGGCCTCAGCCCGAGAAAGTCGTTGGGCGTGACGGCACCGTCCGTGGCGTCGGCAATGCGCCCCCCTGTCTCGCGCGAGATCCAGACATTGGGATCGTTGCACAAAGCGGTGACGGCCGCCGGAGAGAAACCGGCGCGACGGGCAAAGGCGGAACGGGTTTCTTTGGCTCGCACGAGCCATTCGTCGAGACGCATGTCCATAATCTAATATCCGAAAATTTCAGTATCAATGAAAAATAGAAAATATTTCAGTCAGACTGAAAATGGCAATCCGTGGCAGGCATATTAGGGCGCATTCGCGCGAAACGGAAGTAGTGCGGAGGGGCGAGAGCAGACGAGGCAACGTGCGGCCCATTCCAGGAAGGACCAGACGGCGCCCCAATGTCAGGCCCGAAGTGAGCACATTTCACTCCGGACTGTCATCCCCGCGCAGGTGGGGATCCAGTAACCACAGGATCTCGCGCACCGAATTGAACAGCCAGCCTCACGGAGTACTGGATCCCCGCCTGCGCGGGGATGACAATTGTGCTTGGTGGCATTGCATCGGCACTTACAAAGTCTGCCCCCAAGCGCCTACCCCACCTGCGCGCGGTTGCGCAGGAAGTGATCAGCCAGCACGCAGGCCATCATCGCCTCGCCGACGGGCACGGCGCGGATGCCGACGCACGGGTCGTGACGGCCCTTGGTGACCACGTCCACTTCCTCGCCCGTGCGGGTGATGGAGTGGCGCGGGGTGAGGATCGACGACGTCGGCTTGACAGCGAAGCGCACCACGACCGGCTCACCTGACGAAATGCCCCCCAGGATGCCGCCAGCGTTGTTGGAGAGGAAAATCGGCGTGTTGCCCTGACCGATGCGCATCTCGTCGGCATTCTCCTCGCCGCGCAGCGTCGCCACCTCGAAACCGTTGCCAATCTCCACGCCCTTCACAGCGTTGATCGACATCATCGCGGCCGCCAGGTCCGCATCGAGCTTTCCGTAGAGCGGAGCGCCGAGGCCGACGGGCACGTTCTCCGCCACCACTTCCACGACCGCGCCGACGGACGATCCCAACTTGCGGATATCGTCTAGATAATCGGCCCATTCCTTCGCCGCGACCGGGTCGGGGCAGAAAAAGGGGTTGTTGTCGATCTCCGCCCAGTCCCAGCGGGTACAATCGACCTTCAGCGGCCCCATCTGCACCAGAGCGCCGCGAATGCGGATATCCGGCACCACCTTGCGCGCCACACCACCCGCCGCCACGCAGGCTGCGGTCTCGCGCGCGGAGGAACGGCCGCCACCGCGATAGTCGCGGATGCCGTACTTGGCGTCGTAGGTATAGTCGGCGTGCCCCGGCCGGAAGCGGGACTTGATCTCCGAATAGTCCTTGGAGCGCTGATCGACATTGCGGATCTCCAGCGAGATCGGCGTGCCGGTGGTCTTCTGCACACCGTCCTCATCGACCATCACGCCGGACAGGATGTGCACCTCGTCGGGCTCGTGGCGCTGGGTGGTGTATTTCGACTGGCCGGGCTTGCGCTTTTCCAGCCAGCCCTGCAGGTCGGCCTCGGTGAGCGGGATCAGCGGCGGGCAGCCGTCCACCACGCAACCGATCGCAGTACCGTGGCTTTCGCCCCAGGTAATGACACGGAAAAGATGACCGAACGTGTTATGCGACATGGGGCCTCGAGGAAGCGCGGACGGACAGGAATGTTCAAGACGAGGTTCTAATGCCTCGCCTGCGCGAAGGAAAGCCGGTCTGAGCTTATCGATAGAAGGCGGGCACCAGCAGGACGAACACCGTCATGATCTCCAGGCGGCCGATGAGCATGGCGGCCGACAGGATCCACTTCGCAGCATCCGACAGGCTGGCGAAGTTGCCAGCAGGCCCGATGATCGAGCCGATGCCCGGACCGACGTTGGACAGCGCCGTGATGGAGCCGGAAAGCGCCGTCATCGGTTCCACGCCGACGAGTTGGAGCAGCAACGCGACGGCGAGCCATGTGGCGATGTAGAGGAAGAAGAACACGCAGACGGACGCGACTTCCTCATCCGACAGGACGCGTTCGCCGTAGCGCGGCACCACGATGGCGTGGGGAAAGCTCTGACGGGCCATGAGCTGGCTGATCATGCGCGCCAGCACCTGAAAGCGGAAGATCTTGATGCCACCGGCAGTCGATCCCGTGCAGCCGCCAATGAAGGTGAGCAGGAAGAACATGCCCGCAACCGGGGTGCCCCAGGCCAGATAGTCCTGCGTGGCGTAGCCCGTCGTCGTGACCACCGAGACCACGTTGAAGGAGGACTGCGTCAGCGCCTCGCAGAAGGGCAGCCCGTCGACAATGACGAGCCAGATCGCGATGGCGACGCTGACGACGGTGAGAAAGGTCAGGAACCCGACGACCTGGGTTTCCAGACGGCGGGAGGACTGGGCTCGCCGCGTCAGGCGCACATAGGTCAGGAAGGGAATTCCGGAGGCCGCCATGAAGAACACGGACGCCCAGTCGATGAAGGGGCTGTCGAAATAGCCCATCGACGCATCGTGGGTGGAAAAGCCGCCGGTGCACACGGTGGTGAAGGCGTGATTGAGGGCATCGAACCAGCTCATGCCGCCGAACCGGTAGGCCAGGATGCAGGCCACCGTGATGAACATGTAGATGCCGAAAATCGCTAAGGCGAGCTGGCCGGAGCGATAGAAGAGCTTTTCCGACTGGTCGGAGGATTCCAGCTTGAAAAGCTGCATTCCGCCGAGGCGCAGGAACGGGAAGATCACCAGCGCCATGCCGATGATGCCGATACCGCCGACCCATTGCATGAGCGAGCGCCACAGCAGAACCGTTTCCGGCTGATGATCGAGACCGCTCATCACGGTGGAACCGGTCGTGGTGATGGCGGACACCGTCTCGAAATAGGCGTCGGCCACCGACAACCCGTCCGGCGACAGCATCAACGGCACCGCCGCAACGAAGGGCACGATCACCCAGGCGAGCGTGACGAACAGCACCGCCTGACGGAAATCCATGCCGAAATTAGTGGGGGCGAAGGAAATGATGATCGCCAGGCCCAGCATGAAGGTGCCGATGGAGGAAACGAGGAAGGCCGCAGTTTCGCCGTCGAGCAGCGCCACGGAGATCAGGACCAGCAGCATTTCGGCCAGTGCGATCACGATCAGAAGCCAGCCGATCGGAAAGATCACCAGATTGCGGCGATTGGCGGCCGATTGGCCGTTCGCGGTCACGCCATTTTCCGTCACTGGAAGGCTCTTCGTGGGGTCTCGGGTTGTCTTGCGCCGATCGGAACGGTCAACAAACGGTCAGGCTCCGGCGAATTTCTCAAAAGCCGCATTGCAAGGCCGCGACCTAGCGACCGGAACAGGGCCCGATTATCGAGATTTCAGTTACACCGGCTGAAGACTTTTGTCGAATGCTCCATGCGGCAGGCTCTAAAGCCAGGTGCCGAGGCGCCCGTGCGTGACCAGAACCCGGTCCTGATCGATCGAGCGGATCGGCAAGCAGCTTGCGGGCGCAGAGAACAACAAGCCGCGCAGCACGCGCAAAATGCCGTCATGCGCCACGACAACGGCATCGCCCGTCACCGTCTCCAGCCATCCGACAACCCGGTGCGACAACGCCGCATAGCTTTTCCCACCCGGCGGCGTGAAGCCCCATTTGTCGGCCCGGCGCTGTCGCACGGATTCGCGATCGCGCTCCTTCAGCTCCGCCATGGTGAAGCCTTCCCATTCGCCGAAGGTCAGCTCCTTGAGCGCCTCGTTGCATGTGAAGGCTTCCGGCACCAGGTCGATTTCCTCGCGCACCAACCACATGGTCTCGCGGGTGCGCGCCATCGGCGAGGCGAGATAGGCGAAGCTTTCCGGGTCCCGGCCGAGGGATTCGAAATAGGCCTTCACCGTCCGTCCGTTGCGCCGGGCCTGAGCCCGGCCGACCTCGCTGATATCGACCTCGCGCTGGCCCTGAAGACGCCCTTCGAGATTCCAGGGCGTTTCGCCGTGGCGAATGAAGATCATTGTGGCTGTCATGCGAAGTCCAGCAGAGGTGAGCGTTTTGTTGGGTGCCCGGACTATGACCGCAAGCCTAGAGGCAGGCAAGGCGTGCGACGATAATTCCGGTACCGACCGACATTCTCGCAGCCCCTTTCCAGGGTCGGAAGTTGCACCAGACGCAGGAACCGGCCATACGGCCGGTTCCCGTCTCTCGTTCACTCAGATCGCGCCAGCCGATCAGGCGGCACGTACCGTCTTGAGGAAGTCGTCCATCACCCGGCGCAGGGTCGCGGACTGAGAATCGAGTTCGTCGACCGCCATCTGCACCTCACCGGCCGCGGTCGTCGCATCGACGGCGGCACTGGTGATCTCGCGGGTGTTCTCGGAGACCTGCGAGGAGCCTTCGGAGGCCTGCACGACGCTGTGGGAGATCTCCTGCGTCGCGGTGCCCTGCTCGGAGACGGCGTTGGCGATTGCCGAGGAGACCTGATTGATCCGCTCGATCACCTCCGTGATGCCGACGATCGCAGTTGCCGAGGCCTGCGTGGAGTTCTGGATTTCGCCGATCTAGGTGGCGATTTCCGATCTAGGTGGCGATTTCCGACGTCGCCTTCGAGATCGCTCGGCAAGCTGCTTCACTTCCGAGGCCACGACCGCGAACCCCTTGCCCGCCTCGCCGGCACGTGCCGCCTCGATGGTGGCGTTCAGCGCCAGAAGGTTGGTCTGGTTGGCGATCGTGTCGATCAGATCGATCATATCGCCGATACGGGTTGCAGCGCCCGACAATTCGCGAACCTTGTCGGCCGTCTGCTCCGCATCGGTTGCCGCCATGCCGACGATGCGTGCCGATTCGTCGACCTGACGCTTATCTCGCCGATGGAGGCAGAAAGCTCTTCGGCCGCCGAGGCCACGGTCTGGACGTTGCTGGAGGCTTCGCTGGAGGCGTTGGAGGCCGACCGCGACTCGGCCGCCACCTTGTCGGTCACCGAATCCATGACGCGGGAAGCGCCCTGCAGCTTGTCGGCGGTACCGACGACGCCGCTCACGACCACCGCCATCGATCTTTCGAACTCGTCGGCCAGGCGCAACATCGTGCTGCGGCGTTTTTCTTCCTGACGCGCATGGTTGGCGGCATCGGTTTCCGCCTTGCGCTTGGCATCCTCCTCCGCCGCGACCCGGATCTGATCGACGGCGCGAGCAATGTCGCCGATTTCGTCGTGCCTGTTGGCACCGGCAATTTCGTCCAGCGTTTCGCCGGTCGCAAGCTTGCGCAGCGCATTGGTCAACCGGGCGATCGGCGAGGAGATGACCTGCGCCAGAATGGCCATGCCGAGCGTCGCAAGAACCGCAATCACCAGACCGGTGATGATCTGCCAGCTCATTTCGCTGCTGCTGCGTTCCTCAAGCGAGTTGGAGAGCGCGGTCGCCTCCGCCATCACCACCTGGCGCGGCACCGTGATGAGGACGGACCAGGCCAACCCCGTCCGCCCGAGCACGATGGGCGAGAAGACCTGAAGGTTTTCGGTGTTGGGATCGACCTGAATGGTGGTCATTCCGTTCTTGAGAATGTCCGTGCTCTTGGCGGCTTCCGGATCGACCTGCTCAAGTGGCCTGCCGACGACCTGCGGCATCTGCGAGGAGGCGACGACGGGCCGTCGCTCGAGACGATCGTGACTTCGCCCTTGCCACCATAGATGGGCTGCTTCACTTCGTCGGCTAGCGTCCGCACGAAGGAGAGATCGAAGTCCGCACCAGCGACTCAAGCGAACTTCCCGTCGATCGTGATCGGCACGGACATGGTCGCCAGATAAACGGAATTGCCCTGAACGATATAGGGCAACGGCGCCAGTACGCTTTCCTTGCCCGTGGTCTGCGGGCCGATGAACCAGCCGCCCTTCATGACACCGTTGGGGTGGAGAGCGGTGCTGTCATAATTCCACGAGCGGCTGCAGCGCGATGTTGCCCTCCGCATCGCGCGTCCAGTACGGCAGGGCGCGGCCGATCTTGTCCGACCCCATGCCCTTGTTGCCGACAAAGGCGACGTCGTTGCCGTCGAGCGCATTCGGCATCCAGGCGCTGTAGGTGCCGTTGAAACGGGATTGTCCTTCAGCACGCCGAGAAGAATGTCGTTGAGCTGCTCGCGCTGCTTGGCGGGCTCGGTGGCATCCGCTTCCTTGCCGGCGACCACTTCCAGCGCCCGGACCATGTTGCGTGCCGCATTAAAGGCGGCCGTCACCTCGATCTTGATGGCCGCCGCCTGGGCCGCGGCCAGACTCTAGAGCGACTGACGCCCGCTCTTGTCGAACAGGTCTTCGACATTGGTCTTCACATATTGCGACGTGCGGTCGACGGAGGAAATACTAAACCCGACCAGCGCCCCGATCACGGCCAACACACAGAATGTGGACACGGCCACGATCTTGATTTTCACGGAATGCAGATTCATGCGAGCGATCTCCACCGACCGACAGTCAAACGCCAATCATCGATCGGACGCGTGACTATCGAGGTCCGTTCAACTTTGTTTTAATTCTTATCTCTCCTGTGTATTAAATAATAATATAAATATTGTAAGTATTTCTACGTTATAATTTTTCTATTACATTAGAACGCGCTTTTCAAGCAAAATACCAATATCGGAAGCCATCAATTCTTACCCAAAGGCTCCGTCGATTTCCGCCGCCAGCATCTGAAAAGAAAACGGCCGCTCGAAGGAGCGGCCGATCTGTCGTGATACGGTCTCCCGCTCACCTCCCGACGGTGACCCGTCGGACTATGCAATCGCGCCAGGCGCGTCTCACACCGTGGTGATGTCGGGTGCGTCCACGTTCTTCATGCCGACGATGTGATAGCCGGAATCGACGTGGGTGATTTCGCCGGTGATGCCGCGTGCAAGATCCGACAGCAGGAACAGGGCCGTATCGCCCACCTCGTCGGTGGTGGTGTTGTGGCGCAGCGGCGAGTTGTACTCGTTCCACTTCAGGATATAGCGGAAGTCGCCGATGCCGGAGGCAGCCAGCGTCTTGATCGGTCCGGCCGAGATCGCGTTGACGCGCACCTTGTTGGCGCCGAGATCGACGGCCAGATAGCGCACACTCGCTTCCAGCGCCGCCTTGGCCACGCCCATCACGTTGTAGTTCGGCATCACGCGTTCGGCGCCGAAATAGGTCAGGGTCAGAATCGAACCTCCGTCCGTCATCAGCTTTTCCGCGCGCCGGGCAATCGCCGTCAGCGAGTAGCAGGAAATCTGCATGGTCAGCGAGAAGTTCTCGGCGGTGGTGTCCACATAGCGGCCGGTCAGTTCGTCCTTGTCGGAGAAAGCGATCGCGTGGACCAGAAAGTCGATCTTGCCCCACTGCTTCTCGACTTCGGCGAAAACCGCGTCGATGGAGGCTTCGTCAGTCACGTCGCAATGGCCGATGACGATACCGCCAAGTTCTTCGGCCAACGGCTCGACTCGCTTCTTCAGTGCATCGCCCTGGTAGGTGAACGCGAGTTCCGCTCCGGCAGATCGCAGAGCCTTCGCAATACCCCAGGCTATCGACCGATTGTTCGCCAAACCCATGATTACGCCGCGCTTGCCGTTCATCAGTCCGCCTGTTTCCGCCATCGTCATCCCCTAAAGAAAATGCCCTTCACAATGCCCGCGCGCACTTGTTCAGCGCTGAGGCCGGGCTGGCCTCCTATGGCACAGCCCCCCTGAAGCTTCAAGACACGCGTGGACGATGTTGGCAAAATCCGTTCACGACTTTAAACGACTGGAAGAGAGTTCTCACACGCGCCCCAAACACCGATCGAGACCGCGTTACATGACAAAAAATCTTTCCAAGCCCTCCGCCGAACTCATTGCCCGTTTCACCGCGATCGTCGGTGAAGCGAACGCCCTGACGGGGGAATCCGATACCGCAACCTATGTGGAATAGCCGCGTGAGCTTCATCCGGGAAAGATGCCGCTCGTGCTGCGCCTCGGCTCCACCGAAGAGGTGTCGCAAATTCTGAAACTGGCGAACGAAGCCGGTGTCGCAATCATTCCTCAAGGCGGCAACACAGACCTCGTGGGAGGGCAGGTTCTCGACGTTTCCGGGGATCAGGTCATCGTTTCTCTGTCGCGCATAAACCGGATCAAAGAGATCGACGAGACCGGAAATACGATGACGGTCGAGGCCGGAGCGGTGCTGGAGACGATCCACGCGGAGGCCGAAAAGATCGATCGGATCTTTCCTCTGACGCTCGGCGCGCAGGGCTCGTGCGAGATCGGCGGCAACCTTTCGAACAACGCCAGCGGCACCGCCATTCTAGCTTACGGCAACACCCGAGAGCGCGTTTTGGGAGCCTAGTTCGTGCTGCCCGACGGACGCATTTGGGAGGGCTTGCGCAAACTGCGTAAGGACAATACCGGTTATGATCTGAAACAATTGTTTATCGGTGCGGAGGGCACTTTGGGGATTGTTACGGCCGTCGTGCTGAAACTTTTCCCCGCTCCGAAGGCTCTGGAAGTCGCTTTTGCCGGATTGCATGCACCGGAAGACGCACTGAAGTTGTTCAACGTGGCGCGCGCGGGAACGATGCTGACCGGCTTCGAACTGATGCCGCGAGTCGGCATCAAATTCACCGTGAAACACCTGGACGGCGCCCGCGATCCGCTGATGGCTCCCCATCCCTGGTATGTGCTGATGGAGCTGATCTTCGAAGACGCCTTCGAACACGGGCTGGTGGATGATGCCGCGCTGGCGGAAAGCGTCAGCCACCGGGAGGACTTCTGGCGGCTGCGTCACGGCATGTCGGAAGTTCAGGAGATGGAAGGCGGGTCGATCAAGCACGACGTGTCGGTGCCCGTTGCCAAGATCCCGGAATTTTTCTGGCGCACGCCACCGCGGCGATCGAGGAAGCGATTCCCGGCTGCCGCCCCTGCCCCTTCGGCCACATGGGCGACGGCAACATCCACTACGACATTTCCCAGCCCATCGACGGCGACAAGGCCGAGTTCCTGGCCCGCTGGAACGACGCCAACGAGATCGTCCATGCGATCGTGAAGGAGCTGGGCGGTTCGATCTCGGCGGAACACGGCGTCGGCATCCAGAAGCGCCATTTGCTGCCGAAGGTTAAAGAGCGACGTCGAGATGGACATGATGCGCGCCATCAAGGCTACGTTCGATCCGAACGGGATCATGAACCCGGGCAAGATGCTCTAAAGAGCGTCGGGATTCGCGGGAACCGGGTTGGGAGTTTGTGGCCCTACTCTTTGAATCCCTTGCGTGCGATCACCAGATGGCCGGGCACCGGCTCGCCCTTTTCCGCGCGCACGGTGATGTCTTCCATCGTCAGAACCGTGAAGCCGTGCGTTGTCAGCGTGTCGCGCACATAGGCGGCCTTCTGGGCGTAGCGGCGCGAGGGCCCAAGAATGTAGGGCTGATCGGCAAAGGCCGCGTCCTCGAGCGTTTCGGTGGAAAAGGCGAATACCCCGCCCGCATTGAGCCGATCCGCGGCCCCGCTCACGATAGCCTCGATCGCGCCCAGATAGGGAAAGACGTCGGTGGCGACGATCAGGTCCCAGGTCGGGCGGTTGTCGTCCTCCTCCTCGAATTCCTCCAGAAAATCGACCACCTCACCCGTATAGAGGTCCTCATAGACCTCGCGATCGAAGGCGATCTCGACCATGCGCTCGGACAGGTCGACGCCCGTCATGGCGCCGCAAAGATCCACCAGCGCCACGCCGGACAGCCCCGTGCCGCAGCCGAGATCAAGCCCGCGGGCATAGGGCCCCGGCGCATGGATCTTCAACGCATCGCTCAGCAGCAGCGGCACGCAATAGCCCAGCCGGTCGACGAGGATTTCGTCGAAATCCTCGGCATGCTGGTCGAAAAGCGTCGCCACATAGGCGTCGGGCATCTTTTCGGGCGCTTCGCCCTTGCCCATCGCCACCAACCGGATGGTGATGCCGCAATGATCGGCCGGGTCGATCTCCAGTGCCTGGCGATAGGCCTCGATTGCACCGGCAAGATCGCCCTCGTTTTCAAGCTGCAGCCCGCGATTATAGACCTCACCCAGAGCTTCCTCGTCAAAGGAAGCGTTGTCGCTGAAACCGGCGTAGTCGTCGTTGTCCATCACACATGCCTTTCAAGGAACGCGAGCCCTGATAGGCACAGGAGCGACGAAAGACAAGCGAGGCGAGGTGCGGCGCGGTTGCCGCCGCCCCGTCAGTAGACGGGATCGGCGACGTCGAAGGTCACGGAAACCGAGCGATGATCACTGGTGGAGCCGAAGCCTTCCAGATCGGTGTTGGCCGCCACGTGGGCGGTGTGTTCCACCAGTCCCGCTCCCGATCGGACGCGCAGGCCCGAGCGCTCGAGCGCTTCGTCGCCGACGACCGACTGGGCGAAGAGGATATGGTCGATCAGGATGCGCGGATCGCGGCCGGGGTCCCAGGCATCCTCGAAATAGATCGACCAGCGGTAATTGGCGTCCGCATCGGCGTCGATCTTGTAGTCGAACAGGGCGTGATTGAGAAAACGCCGCGCGAAGAAGACATCGCCCTGAAGATTGGAGATCAGGTCGTGGAAGAGCGCCT
Source organism: Breoghania sp. (assembly GCF_030066895.1). Taxonomy (GTDB): domain Bacteria; phylum Pseudomonadota; class Alphaproteobacteria; order Rhizobiales; family Stappiaceae; genus Breoghania. Next base: position 47,531 of record NZ_JASJAV010000018.1, read on the forward strand.
TGCGCTCGAAATACTCCCGCCCGACGCCGTAATTCATGTCGCCCAGCAGGAAGATCGCCGGATAGGGTTCGTTGCGAAACCGGTTTTCGATGTAATAGCGGATGTTGATACATTCGGTTGTCAGCTTGATCCGCGCCTCGACCGCGCGCTGCTCCGCCTTCAGGATGCGTTTGATGTCGGACGCGCTCAACTGATCGTGCGGACGCTGGTTGAGCTTGCCGACATCGGCGAAATCGTCGCCAGCAAATTTCGACTTCAGATGCGCGCCGATGAAATCCACCCGCTTGCCCACCGATGGTGCAGACCAGCGTCTGCGGATGACGGAAATGGCGGTGCTCATCGTCGAGAAGCTGAGGCACGGGATCGCCTTCGCCCTCATGCTCCTCCTCTTCCGGATCGCGCGGCTTGGACTTTGAACCAGGGATGGACGATCGTCCACTTGTCGCGATGCTCGCCGGGGATCCTCCGGCTTTCGTATTCGATCGCCTTGCTCCAGGCCTCTATGGGCAACAGACGCGGTGACAGCATGGTCAGACGCGAGGTCTTGACCAGGAACCAGATACCCTGCGCTCCGCTCACCTGATACCCGCCGGGGTCATCCGATCCGCGCTCGATGACCGTGTAGGCCTTGTTCAGGTAGGTCTCTCAGAAGTCCTTCAAAAGCGCGACGCAGCCGGTGCTGGGCCCTTCCTGAATACACAGGATGTCGGGATCGACCAGCCGGATCTCATCCACGATCCGAAGCTTTTCCTTTTCCTGCAACGCCTTGTCGGCGGCGGACGTGAATTTCTTCGCATGGATGGGAAGCGTGCGCTCCCGCCCCTGAAGAAGCTGCCCGAACCATTCAAGATTCCAAGTCGTCAATTTGAGAGACATGCGGCCTCCATGAAATAAAATAATTATTTTTATTTATTATAGAAAAAATTCAGAATAAATAATATCTTTTCTCCGTTCTTTTCAGAACAGATCGATTTTTTCTCCGCCTTCCTTCTTCTTTTCCTTAGTTGGCTTTGTCGGTTCCTCGACCGGTTGATGAAGCCCCGGATCGTCGTTGCGCACGGCGTTGACGCGGTAGGAGACGGGCACAGCATCGAACAGATCGTCGGGCGGGGGAACCAGCAGATCCTGGACGTGGCGCGGCTCGGTGTGGGCAACATCGAGCCAGCGATCGAAATCCTCCGGTGCGATGATCACGGGCATGCGGTGATGGATCGGCTTCAACGTGGCGTTCGCCTGGGTCGTTAGGATGGCCCCGGTATCGACCTAGCTGTCGTCGACCCCCGACCAGTCGGACCAAAGTCCGGCGAAGGCGACGATACCGCCGTCCTTCGGGGCGATTCAGTAGGGCTGTTTCGGGCCACCGCCCACCTTGCGCCATTCGTAGAACCCGGTGGCGGGCACGAGACAGCGCATGTGGCGCATGGATCCGCGAAAGGCGGGTTTTTCGGCTGTGGTCTCCGAGCGGACGTTGATCAGCAGGGATAAAGTCGGAGAGATCCTTCACCCGGCCGGGCATCAACCCCCAGCGCACGAGCGCGAAGCGACGCTTTCCCTGTTCAAGCCGAACGACCGCGATCGGCTGCGTGGGCGCTATGTTGTAGCGGGGAGGAAGGTTCGGCTGGTCCGCATAGCCAAATACGGAGCGCACTTCTTCGGGGGTCGCGGTTAGGCTGAAACGTCCGCACACTATGCCTTTTTCTTGATGTCTCGAAGTAAGTAATTGGCAAGAGACTCACTCTAGAGCCTCTCCGGATTGAAAAAGAAATGTACCTTTGATGTTGGACGAACGCGAGACGATCGGCCACGGCGATCTCAGCTACGAGAATTTGGTGGAGGCCAATATCAATCCCTCGACCAGGCTCGCCACCGACTATCTGAATCATTTCAATGAAATTGTCATGTTACTCGAGTTGCATTCCGACATGCCGGAATGCATTCCCGACGTCTTGGCATGGCAACCGGCTAATTACGCCGACCATTTCATGAATTCCAATTTCGCCGCCAAGGAACTGGCGGTTCGCGCCTATAACGCCGCTCCGGCCGCCGAGCGCGGCACGATCACCCCGAAATCAATTCCGAAGTTCATGCCGCGGAAACGGAACTCAAAGAGGCTGAACCGGACCGCACCGGCACGATCGGGAGCGAGGTCGCACAGCGGATCAAGCCGTTGATCGCGGAGGCCGGCGACGTCATTCACGGCCACGACACGACCCATCCGCCCGAGGCGGAAACGGAAAGCGAATCCTCGCAGGCCGATATCGACGCGCTGTTTGCCTAAGCGACGTCGAACCGCAGAGGTTTGCCGCTTGCATGGTCTGACCGGCATGACCATTATCCCCGTCATGACAACGCCGCTTCGCCGGGCCCCTGCCCTTGTCCCTGCCGTTTTCGCATTTTCCGTGTTCACGCTCACCGTCCAGCCCGCCGCCGCGGCCGACGAGCCGCCTTACGAGGCGGGTTTGCTGCGCCTGTCGGAACTGCTCGGCTCCACCCATTATCTGCGCGCCCTGTGCGGGGCGCAGGACGGCAACCGCTAGCGCGATGAAATGAACGCGCTCGTGGAGGCGGAGGACAGCAACGAGGATCGCCGCCGCAAACTGGTGGAACGCTTCAACCGCGGCTATCGGGCCTTCGCATCCGTTTACCGTGAATGCACCCCGTCAGCCCGGCAAGCGGTGGAAAGTTACATGTCGTAAGGGGCGGAACTTTCCGCCGAGATCAGGGCGCGCTACAGCCGCTGAAGCAGCACGTAACGTCAAAACTCACTCCAAGACACTGTTTGGACGCCCTTTATCGCACGCAACTGTGGAACGGGCGGCGCAAGCAATCGCCAATGCACTGTTTTTCCGTCTATGTTTTCGACGGTCCGTTGCAGAAGAAGTGCCGTCACGGGACAGAGGGTTAACCTTTCTGTTGAATCTTTCATTAGTTATTAACACCTACTCAACCTTACCGATGTTCCGACCGCCAAGACGTGCTACCTTTTGATTCGGATCACAGGCTTATCATCGGATGAGCGGCAGTTCCGCAGCGGTGGCAGATCTTTATGATTATCGATGAGAAAGACGAGATCCTAAGCGAAGAAGCAGAAGATGGTATTCGTCCCGAAGACGAACGTCGCCTTGCCATGGGCTATATCAGCGGCGCATGGGCGGATGCGATTGCAGACGGTGTCGATGCGGATGCCGTTGCTCACGCGGCGCTCTTCACGGCACTGATTGATCTTGTCGCCGCCTACGGCGAAAGCGCGGTTGCCGAACTTGCCGAAGGATTGCCCCGTCGCATCCTAGAAGGCGAATACACGGTCAACCGGACGCTGCAATAAGCACCACACTTCCCTACTCAGGCCGGTAGATCTCACTCTGAGAGACTTGCCTTTTGAGTCCTGCAGCCCCAGGACTGCGCTCGGCCCGGACGGTGCCGCGGCCGCACGGACAGTTGGCACGTCAGCTCGACGAACGGATAAGCCGTCGGTCGAGGACGACCGGTTCCGATTTCAGAAAATCAGCGAATACAGCGCGCCGGTCATGATCACGATGCCGAAGAGCATCAGCAGACCGCCCGCAACAAGATTGATCAGATGCAGCCAGCGGTCGTTCATGTAACCGCGCAGCCGCGTGACCAGGGCAGACAGCCCCGCCCACCACGCCAGAGCCCCGATCGAAACGCCCGCCACAAGCATCAGAACGCCCAGATAGTCATCGTGCGCAGGCGTCAGATCGCCCAGAGAGCCAAAGATCGCCAGAAATCCCAGAACGGCGCCGGGGTTCGTCAGCGTCATCGCAAAGGCGGCGAGAAAGCTCGACACGATCCCGATGCCGACCTCAGAGCGCAGCCCGGCCATCGCATACAGATGCGGGTGGGTGCGCACCGTCAGCCAGTCGAACCCGATCAGCAACAGGCCGCCGACCACCTGGATCCCCAGCTTGTGACCGGACAGGAAGTGCGCAATCGTTGAAATGCCGAAAGCGGCAATGGCGGCATAGATCGTATCGGCGACAACCGCGCCGATACCGACCGTCAGACCGGATACTAAGCCGTGCTTGAAGGCGCGCTGGATCGTCATCAGGTTGACCGGTCCGACGGGGGCAGAGACGATCAGGCCAATGCCGATACCGGTAACGAAAAACAACAAGCCATGCCCCCTCGATCTACGCCGGGTTTCCCATGCTCTCATTCTACCGCGGATCGGCCGGAAGAGACGCTCGGGAAACCCGGTAGATGCGTAAAAATGCGTGCGAAATAAGGCCCACAGCCGCAACTGTGACCCAGTGACCACCTATCCCCGGCGGTGTGCGCAGACGACATTGAACGATGCCTGCGGGCAGCGCATAGTGCGCACCGAGCGGCCGGACGAGGCGAACGCGTGCATGCCCGTCCGCAAGGCCAATGCATTCATGATCGGGAGACTTCCCGTGTCGACACCCATGGCGATCCTGGCGGCGCTGACGGCGGCCTTCGTTGTCGCCGGTCCGGCACAGGCGGCGACGGTGACAACGGAACGCATCCAGCTTCCCGCAAGCGACACGGAGACGCCCGAGGGACTGGACAATCCTGAGGCGGGAGATGCGGCACAGGGCAAGCCGGTCGGCGCTCCGGAAGCCGGCGTTCCGCTTCCTGAAATCCACTACGGGGCGGGCGAGTTGCCGAAACCGGTCATGCGGCTGCGCAAACAGATTCTCGATGCGGCGCGATCGGGCGAGGTGGAACGGCTCCGCCCGGTACTGAAATCCAACGAAATGCCGCCGACCCTGTCGCTGACGCGGATCGGCGATCCGATCGATTTCCTGAAATCGTCCTCCGGCGACGCAAACGGCCGCGAGATCCTCGCCATCCTCAGCGAAGTGATTGGAGGCGGGCTGGGTGCATGTGGATGTCGGCACGCCGCAGGAGATGTATGTCTGGCCCTATTTCGCGCGCTATCCGCTGAACAGGCTGCCCCCGCCGCAGGAGGTGGAGCTTTATCGCATCCTGACCGCAGACGACGTGGAGGAGATGCGCGATTTCGGCGTCTATGTCTTCTACCGCGTCGGCATCGGCCAGGACGGCACATGGCACTATTTCGTGGCAGGCGAATAGGCGCGGGGCGCTTCGCCGGAGCAGACTGACCATCCTTCGAGACGTCGTCTCCTTGCGCCCAATCGTGCCGGTGTCCCCGGCATGCCTTGCCGACCCCCGGCATCTCCCTTATCTCGCTAGATAGATCTTTTTCACACGCGTTCCGGAGCTTCGTCCATGTCCGCCTTTCTCAGCCCTCTTCCCTCGCGTGCCGTGGTGCGGATCAGCGGGGAAGGTGCGGAGCATTTCCTGCAAGGACTCATCACCTGTGATGTCGAGAAGCTTGAAGAGGGGGCAGCACGCTACGGCGGACTTCTGACGCCGCAGGGCAAGATCCTGTCCGACTTTCTCGTTCAGCGCCGGGAGGACGGGTTCTGGTTCGATCTACCGTCAGCTCTTGCCGCCGACTTCATCAAGCGGATGACGCTCTACAAGCTGCGCGCGAAGGTGGAGATCGCAAACCTGAGCGACAGCCATCAGGTGCTGGCGCTCTGGTCGACGACCGGCGAGATGACGTTGCCCGACGGCGCATTCGCGGACCCGCGCCATGCCGGGCTCGGCGGACGGCTGATCGCAGGAAGAGACGCGGCGCTGCCGGACGGATTTGCGGAAGCGGACGAGGCTGCCTGGGAGGCGCACCGTATTGCGCTCACGGTGCCCGAGGGCGGGGCCGATTTCGAATACGGACAGGCCTTCCCGCACGATGCGGACATGGACCAGCTTTCCGGCGTTGCCCTCGACAAGGGATGTTTCGTCGGTCAGGAAGTCGTGTCGCGCATGCGCCATCGCGGCACCGCACGCAAACGGATCATCGCAGTCCGCGCCCATGACGATCTGCCGGAAACCGGCAGCGAGATCACGGCAGGCGGCAAGGCGGCGGGAACGCTCGGCTCCGTGAGCGGAGGCGCGGGACTGGCGCTGGTGCGGATCGACCGTCTGGGAGCCGCCGTGAAGGACGGCGTGCCGATCACGGCGGGAGACGTGGCGATCACGCCGCATATTCCGGACTGGGCGCAATTCGACTGGCCCGCAGATGCGGCTGGCAACGAGACCGGCGCATGAGCGGGGAGCACTGACACATGGCACCCGACAAGACAGGCAACGCTCCGCGTGCCTGGCAGCGGATGCTGTCCGGCCGCAGGCTCGATCTGCTCGACCCCTCGCCGCTCGACGTCGAAATCGCCGATATCGCACACGGTCTGGCCCGCGTTGCGCGCTGGAACGGGCAGACGGTGGGCGATCATGCCTTTTCGGTTGCCCAGCATTCCATAGTTGTGGAGGAGATCGCCTGCCGAATGGTCGAGGGCCTTGAGCCCAAATGGCGGATGGCAATGCTGTTGCACGATGCGCCGGAATACGTCATCGGCGACATGATCTCGCCCCTCAAGACGGTGATGGGCGGCGACTACAAGACCCTCGAGGCGCGGCTGCAGGAGGCCATTCACCGCCGCTTCTCCCTGCCGCCGAAACTGCCGGTAAAGATCAAGAAGCTCGCCAAGCACGCCGATATCGTCTCCGCCTACTACGAGGCGGTGGAGCTGGCCGGGTTCGACGAGCAGGAGGCGGCGCGCATCTTCGGCCGCCCGCGCGGCTTCACGCCGCTCGGTCTGAAACCGTGGCCCGCGGCGGAAGCGCAAACCCGGTTCCTTGACCGGTTCGAGGAGCTGGAACGGGCAATAGCGAACGCCTGAGACAGCTGCGGCGACGATCCATCGGGACAGCCCATCCTTCGAGACGTGCTCTGAAGAGGCGCGTAAGCGCCGTCTCGAAGGATGGGCCACACGACCGAAACAGCCGACCTCCGCCCCTCTCACGCACTTCGGCGACGCCACTCAGCCCATCGGCACGACGAGGCGTCCGCGGACCTTGCCGTCGAGCAATTCGTCCGCCTTGCCGATCAGATCATCAAAGCCGATTTCGTGCGAGATTTCGGTCAGGAAATCCTTGTTCGAGATCGGTCACCGGCCGGGCATAGGCTTCCACGCGCTTTTCGACCGGCGCCATGACGGAATCGATACCGTAGAGCGTGACCCCGCGCAGAATGAAGGGCGCGACGGAGCCCGGCAGGTCGAGCCCCTGCGCCAGACCGCAGGTGGTGACCGCACCGCCGTAGTGCGTCTGGGCAAGGACGTTGGCGAGCGTGTGGCTGCCCGCGACATCGACGGCTCCGACCCAGCGCTCCTTGCCGAACGGGCGGCCCGGCGCGGAGAGTTCCGCGCGATCGATGATGGAGGTCGCACCCAGGCGCTTCAGATAGGGTTCTTCCGACGTCTTGCCGGTGGAGGCGATGACCTCGAAGCCGAGGCGCGACAGCAGGCTGACGGCGACTGAGCCGACACCGCCCGAAGCCCCCGTCACCAGAATGGCCCCCTGATCTGGCGTCTGCCCCGCGCGCTCCAGCGCCAACACGCTCAGCATTGCCGTGTAGCCCGCCGTGCCGATGGCCATGGCCTGCCAACCGCTCAGGCCCTCGGGCAAAGGGGATCAGCCAGTCGGAATTGAGCCGCGCCAGCCCCGCATAGGCGCCCATATGGGTTTCGCCGACACCGAAGCCGTTCAGCAGCACCTTGTCGCCGGGCTTGAATTTCCCGCTGTCGCAGGCGACGACCTCACCCGCCAGATCGATTCCGGGGATCATCGGGAAGGTGCGCACGACCGAACTGCGGCCGGTGATCGCCAGCGCGTCCTTGTAGTTCATCGTGGTGTACTTGACCCGGACGGTGACATCGCCGGGCATCAGGTCGGCAAGCGTGATCTCCCGGATTTCAGCCGGGTTCTGCTTCTTGCTACCCTCTTCACGGGTGATCCAGACGGCCTTGAAGCGTTCCATGTTGCGCCACTCCCCTTCGCTAATCGCGTGTTTTGCGCACGCCCCTTAGCCGGCCACGGGCGCGCGCATATGGAGATTTGTCGCAAGTCACCGGGCGAGGGACAAGGGCGAAGGCGACGATAAAACCCGCGTCGCCTTGCCACCCGCCGTCTTGGCCCGCAAGTGAAACGCTATTCGGCGGGGGAAAGAGGTCGCTCGATCGCCTGATCCTTGATCGGCCAGTGAACGATCGCCGCGAAGATGCCGAGGGCGATCGCGATCCACCACACGACGTCATAGGAGTCGGTCGTGTCATAAAGCCGCCCGCCCAGCCACACGCCGATGAACGATCCGATCTGATGCGACAGGAAGACGATGCCGAACAGCGTCGCCATGTAGCGTGGGCCGAACATCACTGCCACGAGCCCGGAGGTCAGCGGCACGGTGGCGAGCCACAGAAGACCCGTGGAGGCGGAGAAGAACAGCAGCCAGCCCCGGCGACATCGGCAGCATCACGAAGACGACGATGACGGCGGAGCGCGCCAGATAGATCACGGCCAGCATGATCTGCTTGGGCTGGCGTTGACCGAGCGACCCGGCGACCAGCAAGCCGACGATGTTAAAGAGGCCGATCAGCGCGATCGACCAGTCGCCCCAGGAGGGATCGAACCCCTTGTCAACGATGTAGGTAGGCAGGTGGACGGTGATGAAGGGGCCAGGTGGAAGCCGCAGACGAAGAAGCCCGCAACCAGCAGGAGATAGCTCGGGTGGGAAAAGGCTTCGGCGAGCGCTTCGGAAATCGTCTGGTCGCGACCGCCCGCGTGAGTGGAATGCGCGGCGGGTTTGCCCTTGAGCGGCAGCGAGAAGACGACGATCAGCACGAAGGTTAGCCCACCGAGATCGATCAGCACCTGTTGCCAGCCGAACCCGTCGATGAGCGCCTGCCCGAGCGGGGCAAACAGGAACTGGCCGAAGGACCCGGCCGCCGTGCCGATGCCGAAGGCAACCGAGTGCTTTTCCGGCGACACCAGACGGCTGAAGGCGGCCAGAACAATGGAGAAGGAAGAGGCGGAAAGACCGAGGCCGAACAGCAGGCCCGCCGAAATGTGCAACCACAGCGGCGTCGGCGCCCAGGCCATGATCAGGAAGGCACCGCCGATGAGCACTGCGCCCGCCAGAAGCACGCGCGTCGTGCCGTACTTGTCCGCGAAAGCGCCCGCAAAGGGCTGACCGATCCCCCACAGAAGGTTCTGAATGGCGATCGCGAGCGCGAAGGTCTCGCGACTCCAGCCGTGGGCATCCATCATCGGCGCCAGAAAAAGCCCCATGGAGGAGCGCGGACCGAAAGAGGCCATCGCAACGAGACCGCCGCAGGCAATGACAAACGGCAAAGCCCGCCAGAACGGCGTGACGACAGGTGTGGATGCTGATTGGCTCAACGGAAATCTCCCCTCCATGACCGGGACGCCGGATCGCAAACAAAGCGACCGGGGCACCGGCACCAATTCTCTCGGATCAGCAATCTTTCACGATCAATGATCTTCCAGGATCTCGGACTTCAAGGATCGACACGGCACAACAGGCGTTGTTCCTCGAAGTCTTCGGCTTTCGGATCAGGACCAACAGTCGTCCGTTCGCGCTCACCCTCGACGCGCGGGATCCGGTACAACGCTTATTCATTCCTACCTTTGGCTATAGGACCCATTTCCTTACGTGAGAAGTCAAAACTATTCATGTCGGATATCAATCATTTTAATGGGATCACAAAACGTCCTTCTACCCCGCATTCAACCCAGAGTTTCCCTCCAAACTCCCCTGAAGCTGCCTCTCGAACGACTTTGCCAAAAGCTGTTTATTTTATTAATTTCATAAGTTTTTTCTCTTTACGGCTAAACTCTTCCGAAAAGGGGGCTGGATTTTCCGAGCGTCACCCCCTATAAAGGCTCCAACTGAGCATAAACCGAATGAGAGGCCGATCCCCCACCGGTTTTTCAAATAGCATTTTTGTGCTCATTTTGAGTGTTTTGGGAAGGAGACCCGCATGTCCACGACACAGCAACCCCCTCACGCGCAAGCCGCGGAGCGAACGGCCCAGCGCGCACGGGTCTTCCCGCCCAAGGCCATGCCCGCGCTTGAGTACACGCGCGAAGTCGCGGAGGCGACGACCCCGATCTACGAGAAGGTTCGCCATGTCATTCCGGAAATCGAATGGCCCGCCCATGCGCCCTACATCAAGGCGATCAACGATCTGAAAGCGGAACGCAACGCCATCATCCTGGCGCATAACTACATGACGCCGGAGATCTATCACGGCGTGGCCGATATCGTCGGCGACAGCCTGCAGCTTGCCAAGGAAGCGGTGAAATCGGAGGCCGACGTCATCGTCCAGTGCGGCGTGCACTTCATGGCCGAAACCTCCAAGATCCTCAATCCGGACAAGACCATCCTGATGCCGGACATGGAGGCGGGCTGCTCGCTGGCGCAATCGATCACGGCTGAGGACGTGCGCGGTTTGCGCGAAGAGCATCCCGGCGTGCCGATCGTCACCTATGTGAACACATCGGCGGAGGTGAAGGCGGAATGCGATATCTGCTGCACCTCGTCGAACGCGGTTCAGGTGGTGGAATCGCTCGGCGCGCCGCGCGTTCTGCTGGTTCCCGACCAATATCTCGCGGCCGATGTGGCCTTACGCACGGATGTGGAGATCCTGACCTGGGAGGGCGCCTGTGTCGTCCACCAGCGCTTCACAGGGGCGGAGATGCGCGAATACCGCGAGGCTGTGCCGGGGGTGAAGATCATCGCCCATCCCGAATGCCCGACCGACGTGACGGCGGAGGCCGACTATATCGGCTCAACGGCGGGCATGATCACCTGGCTGAAGGACAACCACCCCGAAAAGGCGTTGCTCGTCACCGAATGTTCGATGGCCGACAACATTGCCTCCGAGGCTCCGGGCGTGGAGTTCGTGCGCCCCTGCAACCTGTGCCCGTACATGAAGATGATCACGCTACCGAAGATCCTCGACAGCCTCGTCAACATGCGTGACGAGGTCACGGTCGATCCCGTGATCGCCGCCTGCGCGCGCACCGCCGTGGAGCGGATGATCAACCTCAAGAGTTGACGGACGTCCGCCCTGTGCCCCGCGCATGCGTCGCGGGGCCCCTTCCCGCATTTGGGACATACATCTCATGACAGCCGACCCTCTCGCCGCCCTCGCCAAGGGGGCATCCTCTCCCGTCACACCTGCCGGACCCGATGCGGACGACGCCGTCATTCTGGGCGGCGGGCTTGCCGGGCTTTTCGCAGCCCTGAAGCTCAGTCCGCGCCCGGTGACGGTTCTGACTGCCGCCGCCATCGGCGAAGGCGCATCTTCCGCCTGGGCGCAAGGGGGGATCTCGGCGGCCGTCTCCGAAGACGACACGGCGGAATCCCACGCCGCCGACACGATGGCCGCAGGCGCCGGCCTGTGCGATGCCGAGATCGTTGCAGGCGTCACGCGCGAGGCCCCGGTGCGCATTGCCGATCTGCTGGCCTACGGCGTGCCGTTCGACAAGGATTTGGAAGGAAAGCTCCAGCTGTCGCGTGAGGCGGCGCATTCGCGGGCCCGGGTGGTGCGCGTGGGCGGTGACGGGGCGGGCCATGCGATCATGGAAGCCGTCATCGCGACCGTGCGCAGGACACCCTCCATTCGCGTTCTGGAATGGTTCGTCGGCGAAAGCCTGATGCAGCGCGACGGCGCCGTCACCGGTCTCATCGCGCGGCGCAAGGTGGACGGGCAGCGCTTTGCCTTTCCCGCGCGCGCGGTCGTGCTTGCGTCGGGCGGTGCGGACCATCTCTTTCAGACAACCACCAACCCGGATGAAGCAAGCGGTCAGGGTTTCGCCATGGCGGCACGCGCCGGCGCCGTGATCGCGGATGCGGAATTCGTGCAGTTCCACCCCACCGCCATCGATATCGGGCGCGACCCGGCGCCGCTCGCCACGGAAGCCTTGCGCGGAGAAGGATCGCGGCTCATCAACCGGGCGGGAGAGCGCTTCATGGAGCGCGGCCATCCGATGAAGGAACTGGCCCCGCGCGATGTGGTCGCGCGCGCCATTCATCGCGAGGTCATGGCCGGTCGCGGCGCATATCTCGATGCACGCGACGCGGTGGGGCAGGCTTTCCCCGAACGCTTTCCGACCGTTTACGCAAGCTGCCGCGAGGCGGGCATCGATCCGGTGACGGAGCCGATCCCCATCCGTCCGGCCGCGCACTATCACATGGGCGGGATCTGGGTGGACGAGCGCGGGCAAACTTCTCTCGACGGACTCTGGGCGGCGGGCGAAGTCTCTTCGACCGGCATGCACGGCGCCAACCGGCTCGCCTCCAACTCCCTGCTGGAGGCCGCCGTCTTCGCGGCCCGGGTCGCCGCCGATATCGACGGCGCATTGCCCGATGTCCAGGCGCCGGAATGGACACCTTTGCCGCCCGTGCGCAAGACCGACGAGCCGCCAGCCTCCGACCGCCTCACCATCGCGCGCCTGCGCACGTTGATGGAGAAAAAGGTCGGCGTGGTGCGCAGCGGCGACGGGCTGAAAGAAGCGCTGAGGACCATCGCGACGCTTGCCACGGAATGCGACGGCATCGATTGTGCCAACATGCTGGTTGCCGCCAGGATGATCGCGGCCGCAGCCTTCGCCCGGCAGGAAAGCCGCGGCGGCCATTGCCGCTCCGATTTCCCGCAGGAAAATCCCGAACTGAAACAACGCAGTCGTCTGACGCTGAAGGAGACCGATGCCATTGCGCGCAAGGCCCTGGCCGGCGCCCCCGCTCCCAGTCTGGAAGGTACCCGATGAGCTCTGATCTCTCCGCCCTCGCACAACCGCCGCGCCTGATGATCGATGAAGCAGTGAAGGCCGCTCTGCTGGAGGACTGGGGCCGCGCCGGGGACATTACCAGTCAGGCGACAATCCCCTCGGACGCGCGGGCGCGCGCCGTGGTCGCCTCACGCAAGGCGGGCCGTCTTTCCGGTCTCGGCTTCATTGAAAGCGCCTCCCGTCTGACCGACCCGGCCATCCGCGTGGATCCGCTGGCCCATGACGGCAACGTCCTGAAGCCCGGCACCGCAGTCGTGCGTCTGTCCGGCCCGGCCCGCTCCATTCTGGCCTGCGAGCGTGTGGGCCTCAATTTTGCCTGTCACCTCAGCGGCATCGCGACGGCGACGGCGACCTTCGTCGAGCGCGTCGCCCATACGAAGGCGTCGATCGTGTGCACGCGCAAGACGACGCCGGGGCTCAGGGCCTTCGAGAAATATGCAGTGCGGTGCGGAGGCGGCGCCAATCACCGCTTCGGCCTCGATGATGCGGTGCTGATCAAGGATAACCACATCGCGGTGGCGGGCGGCGTGATCCCGGCAATAGAGCGGGCCAAGGCCCATGTGGGGCACATGGTCAAGATCGAGGTCGAGGTGGATACGCTGGAGCAGTTGCGCGAGGCGATGACGGCGGCGCCCGATGCGGTGCTGCTCGACAACATGAGCCCGGAAAGCCTGAAGGCGGCCGTCGATATAGTCGCCTGTCAAGCGTTGACGGAAGCCTCCGGCGGCATCGAACTCGATACGGTGACGGCTATTGCGGAAGCCGGAGTGGATCTGATTTCGACCGGGTGGATTACCCATTCCGCGCCCATTCTGGGCCTTGGGTTGGATATCGAGATCGAGTAGGCCGCGCGCCGGTTCAGGCGACCTGCATTTCGGCACGATACCGACAAACGCGGTTTCGTCCAGCTTCCTTGGCCGCATAGAGGGTGACGCCAGCCGTGCTGTACAACTCTTCGAACGTCATCGTCTCGCCGAATGGCGAGCCGTAGACACCGACCCTCACCGTGCAGCGGATTCTTTCCCGCCCGCACAGGATCGTCTGTTTGGCAAAGCTCAGGCGGATCCGGTTGCCCACCACAAGGGCGCGTTCGACCGGACAGCCCTCCAGAACGACCGCGAACTCCTCACCGCCGACGCGGGCGGCGATATCCTGCGTGCGCAGACTGTTGCGGCAGACGGATGCAAACCGGCGCAGAACGTCGTCTCCGAAGGCATGGCCGTGGCGATCGTTCAGCGCCTTGAAGAAATCGAGATCGAAAAGAATGATCGACCGGCTGCCCTGCAACGGCGTGGCGCTCACCAGATCGTTGAAGGCTCGCCTGTTCAGGAGGCCGGTAAGCGCATCGGTGCGCGCCTCGACCATGTATGTGATCGCGGGCAAGCCGTTCCTGGTTGACCGCCAGCGACAGACCGCGGATCCCTGTCACCCCGATGATCGACATCAGTGCATTGAACGTTTCCGCCCAGTTCTGCGGGGCGTGATCCAGTTCGAGCGGAGAATTCAGCACCAGCATCACGGCGCAACAACCGAAGGAAATCGCTTCCATCATGTAGAGCGCGGTGAGCCACTTCAGGAAAGAGATGCTCTCCGAACGCGCGCGCCAATATTCCAGAGCAGTCGCCATCAGAAGGATTATAGAGGTGACTTTCATCACGACGAACATCGTGCCGACCAGGTTCGCCAGATGCAGCGGGACCTGCAGGGCCACCATAAGAACAATAAGGATGATACCGCGACGAAAGGAAATGGCGCGCTGACCGCGGAATTGAAGCGCGGGGGGGGGGGGGG
>NZ_JASJAV010000019.1:0-155000 GCF_030066895.1 Breoghania sp.
TGCCGATGCAGGCTCCTCAGTATGATGTTATGTGTGCTGCAGGCTTCTTTAGAACCACCAACACGAAAACGTCATCCTGAGGAGCCTGCATCGGCAGGCGTCTCGAAGGATGGGCCATTCGCACGAACCTCTCTTTCCCGGCAAAGAAGCACGATGTTCCGCCTGCCGCACCATACCATCCGCCACCATCCGCCGGATCAGCTCCCGATTCGCCCCTTCCGTCGAAAGCCGCCCCATGCCCAGCGAGTTCCTGCCGTCGTTGTCCGATCCGGCGATCCAGGTCGTCATTGCCGCTGCCATCGCCGCCGCGGCGGTGCGCGGCTTTGCGGGCTTCGGCGCGGCAATGATCTTCATGCCGGCGGCAAGTGCTGTCATCGATCCGCGGCTGGCGGGGGAAACCTTTCTGGTCATGAACGATATCGTCGCCCTGCCCGTGGCGATCGGCGCAGTGCGCCTGTGCGACTGACGCTCCATCCTGCCGGCAGTCGTTGCCGGGCTTCTTACCGTGCCGCTCGGCGCGGCAGTGCTCGCCCACGGCGATACGCTCGCGCTGCGCTGGGGCATCTCGCTGCTGGTGCTGGCGTTGCTCGCCCTGCTGATATTGGGCTGGCGCGACAAGGAACAGCCGACGGTTCCCGTCTCCATCGACGTCGGAATGACAGCCGGGTTTCTGGGCGGCGTCTCGCAGGTCGCCGGACCGCCGGTGGTCGCCTTCTGGATGAGCGGACCGTGGTCCGCTCCCGTCATCCGCGCCAATCTGATCATCTATTTCGCGCTCGCCAGCATCGGCTCGCTCGTTGCGTTCTGGTGGCACGGCTTCTTCACGATGGATGTCGCCCGCCTGCTCACCGTGCTGGTTCCGGCCTATGCGATCGCGCTCTTTTGCGGCACGCGCGCCTTTCGCCTCGCCTCCGACGTAGTTTTCCGGCGGGTCCCCTCCCCTATGCGCTGATTGCACTGGCCGCGCTTGGCTCGCTTCCTCTGCTCGACAACCTGTTGAGGTAGACCGGGAGCCGACGCTTTCTGGTTAAAGGGGCACAGCCCCATCGATCGGAATTGGAGTCGCCCTTGTTCTTCGTTCGCACGGTCAGCAAAGATGACCTCGCAGCCGTCTCGACCCTGCTGTCGGAGACCTGGCACGACACCTATGACGGCATTTACGGCCGTGGAAAGGTGGCTGAGATCACCGCCTCCTGGCACTCGATCGATACGCTGGAAGACCAGTTGGAACGGCCTCATTCAGAATTCATCGTCGCCGATGACGGCACGCGCCTCGGCGGCGTGGCCTTCGCCGCCATGTCGGAACAGGCCTCATCCGATCAGGCTAAGGTCGCCATGCTGCACCAGCTCTATGTCCACCCCGATTGCCAGGGCCAGGGGATCGGCCTGGATCTGCTGGAGGAGATTTCCAACGCCTTGTCCGATGCCTCCATTTTGAAGCTCGAAGTCGACCCGGCCAACACGAAGGCCGTCGCCTTCTACGAGGCGGCAGGTTTTGCAAAAACGGTCGAGACGCAGGATTGCGGCGGCAACAGCGGCATTCCGGCTGACGTGTACGAACTGCAACTGACCCGGGCGGGGTCCTAGGCCCTAAGAGAGCACGTCATCGCCGAAATACTGGTCCGGCCATATCCCGTTCAGGCAACCGGCGGCAAGCCTCTTGGCCTCAGTCCCAGTTCTTCCCGGAGCACCACGACCTCCTCGTGAGTATCTCCGGAGTAATAAATATCAAACCAGCAACCAATACCGATCATCGTTGCCAGTCGCTGCAATTCAAATAGAGAGTTCACAACTAAAGGTCTGATAGGTACAGGCAACACACACCAATTGTGTACGGAAGAACACCCCAATATCTAGCAACGCATCGCGATGGGGCTCGAGTCTCGCCAACAGGACCGCGACATGCCGTTCGAGCGTCTGCGTATCATCAAACCCGCTATCCATCGCCCAAATTGACGAGCGGCGCTTGAACGTTCTTTCGCCACGCTCGAATGGTTCTCCAACCCGCCAGCAACAATCCGGAGACAAGCCAAGAGCCGCAGTAATCTCGGCAGGATCCTCCGTCCCTACGGCTCGGAAATATGCATACTCTCGATCGGGTTCAGGCGGCGATACCATTCAACAAGCCTTTAGCGAAAACTAACGAGAGACAATACCTCTTCGAGGCGAAACAAAGAAGGCGGGCCGATGGGGCCCGCCTCCAGCAACAGTCTCGAAAGCGTCCGAACCGCCGCTCAGGCGGCGGTCAGCTTCGCCATCACCTCGTCGGAAACCTCGAAGTTCGTGTAGACGTTCTGCACGTCGTCATCGTCATCGAGCATGCCGATCAGCTTCATCAGCGTCCCGGCCTTTTCCTCGTCCACTTCGGTGTTGTTCTGCGACTTCCAGATCAGCTTGATCGACTCGGCCTCCCCGAGGTCGGACTCCAGCGACTTCGAAACGTCGCCCAGATCCTCGAAGGCGCAATAGATTGTGTGGCCGTCCTCGTCGGAGATGACGTCGTCGGCCCCGGCCTCGATGGCCTTTTCAAGCACCGTGTCGGCATCACCGGCTTCCAGCTTGAAGACGATCTCGCCAACCCGGTCGAACATGAAGGCGACGGAACCCGTCTCGCCCATCGCGCCACCGCACTTGGTGAAGTAGGAGCGCACGTTGGAGACGGAACGGTTGCGATTGTCCGTCAGCACCTCGACGATCACCGCGACGCCGCCGGGGCCGTAGCCCTCGTAGCGGATCTCCTCGTAGGTATCCGCATCACCCGCCTGCGACTTGTTGATCGCCCGTTGGATGTTGTCCTTCGGCATCGACTGGGCCTTGGCGTTCTGCACCGCAAGGCGCAGTCGCGGGTTGCCGTCGATATCCAGACTGCCGACCTTCGCGGCGACCGTGATTTCCTTGGACAGCTTGGAAAAGAGTTTCGAGCGCACCGCGTCCTGACGACCCTTGCGGTGCATGATGTTCTTGAACTGTGAATGTCCGGCCATGAGCTACCTGGCATCTCGTTATTGAAATTCGCCGTCAAGGCGGGTGCACGGGGCCAGAGCGTGGATGGCCCACCGGCGACACGGCGCCTCGCGGAATGGCTTTAGGGGCAGCTTATAATTCGCAACGCGGCGGAAATCCAGCCGGGGTGCAGCATCAACGCGTCTCACGCACCATTGAGTGAAGGCCGATAGAGCCTCACCTTTAGAAGAACAGGCGTGTCGATAGGCATCCACGCCGTGTGAAACGAGCGGAGTGAGGGGCGATGAGCGAGCAAACGGAACAGAAAGATCAGACCACGTCTCAAGCGGACGGGAAGCCGGAAACCGTCTCCGCGCACCCCCGAAGGACTCGACACGATCGCTGAATATCAGCGCGCTGTCTTCCGCACCGGCTTCACCCGTGACCTCGCCTTCCGCCGCCAGAACCTCAAGGCGCTTCGCAAGGCCATCATCAAATCTGAAAAGGACATCCTGGCCACCGTCGCCGACGACCTCGGTCGCCCCAGGGCAGAGGCCTTATACGGCCGAAGTCGCGCTGGTGCTGAAGGAAATCGACACCGCGCTCAAGCGTCTGCGCAACTGGACGAAGCCGCGCCGCGTTCACTCTCCGATGACCACGTTCCGCACCTCCAGCCGCATCCGGCCCGAGCCCTACGGCTCCGTGCTGATCATCGCGCCGTGGAACTATCCCTTCCAGCTCGCGCTCGGCCCGCTCGTCCCCACGATCGCGGCCGGAAACTACGCCGTGGTCAAACCGTCCGAAACCGCGCCGCAAAGTTCTGCCGTCATCGCCCGCATCATCCGCGAGACCTTCACGCCCGCCCACGTCGCCGTTTTCGAGGGCGAGGCGGATATCGCCGGCGCGCTTCTCGATCAGCGCTTCGATCTCGTCTTCTACACCGGCGGCACGGAGACCGGGCGCACGGTCATGGAGGCTGCCGCCAGCCACCTCACCCCGGTAATTATGGAACTTGGCGGCAAGAACCCGTGCATCGTCACCGCCGACGCCGATCTCGACATCGCCGCCCGGCGCATTGCCTGGGGCAAGTTCCTCAATGCCGGTCAGACCTGCGTCGCCCCGAACTTCGTTCTCGCAGATGCCGCCATCAAGGACGAACTGCAGGAAAAGCTGATCGAGACCATCGGCCGGTTCTACGGCGCGGAACCGGAAGACAGCCCGGATTTCGCCCGCATCGTCAACGACCGCCATTTCAACCACCTGACCAAACCTGATGCGAGGGCGAAAATCGTTACCGGTGGCAAGAGCGATCCGAACACCCGCTATATCGCCCCAACCATCCTCACCGGCATGGACTGGTCTCATCCACTGATGGCGGGCGAGATCTTCGATCCCATCCTGCCGATCATGGCCTATGAGGATCTCGACACCGAACTGATCATCCTGAAGAACCGGCCGAAACCCTTGGCGCTCTATATCTTTTCAAACGAGCGCGAGACGCAAGACCGCATCCTGCGACACCTGCCCTCCGGGGGTGCAGCGATCAACGACACCCTGTCGCAGGCCATCAACACGCGCCTCCCCTTCGGCGGCATCGGGGAAAGAGGCATGTGCACCTACCACGGCCGGGCGGGGTTCGAGGCCTTCTACCACGACCGCGCGATCGTGCACCGGGCGCTGAAGCCGAAAAGCAAGCTGATCTACCCGCCCTACAAGATGCCCCTGTGGATGCGAAGGCGAATGCGGCGGCTGTTCTGAGACGAGGTCGAACTGTGGAGGAGATTTCGGGGGACGGGGGCTTGTGACCCATCCTTCGAGACGGCGTTCCGCGCCTCCTCAGTGTCCCGCCCGCAAGTGGTATCGAACTACTCGCAATACTCTCTGCTCGTCATCCCGGCCTCCAAGCCGGGATCCATTCCGTGATCTACCGGCAGGGAATATCGCTGGATTATTCCACAATATCTGCCCTTTACCGCGGTGAAGCATCAAGGCATGGATTGCCGATCGGAGCCGGCAATGACGAAGGAAACGTAGCTGGAATAACTCAATACCATTTACGGGCCTGACACTCAGGAGGACGTTGTAAGTGATGACCGCGTCTTCAAAAACAACACCACGATAACGTCATCCTGAGGAGCCGTCGCAAGATGGCGTCTCGAAGGATGGGCTCCAAACACAGAACCTAAAGGCTCGTTGCTGGTTACCAGAAATCCGGCACGGACTGGCTGAGCCTGCCGCCGATGCGGACCGGCGCGACTTTCCTGGCAAGCCCGGTGGCGTCGTCCGTTTCCACCGCCACGCCGCACAAGGTGCCGTCGCCGGTGGACACGGTGAAGCGGCCCGACGAGATCTTGGTCACAAAGCGGTTGATCGGCTCATCCTTTTCCATGCCGAGCACGCTGTCATAGTCGCCGCACATGCCTGCATCCGACAGATAGGCCGTGCCGCCTTCCAAGATCTGATGATCGGCAGTGGGCACATGGGTGTGGGTACCGACAACGAGGCTGGCGCGCCCGTCGGCGAAATGACCCATCGCCTGCTTCTCGCTGGTCGCTTCCGCATGCATGTCGATGATGATCGCATCCGCCACCTGGCCGAGCGGGCAGGCTTCAAGTTCGCGATCCACCGCAGCGAAGGGATCGTCCATCGCATCCATGTAGACGCGGCCCATCACGTTCATCACCAGAACGTTGGCACCGTTGCGCGCAGTATAGAGATGCGCGCCGCGCCCCGGCGTGCCCTTGGGATAGTTGACTGGACGAAGCAACCGGTCCTGCCGCGTGATGAAGACGAGCACCTCGCGCTGGTCCCAGGAATGATTGCCGAGCGTGACCACATCGGCCCCGGCATCGATCACGTTCTGGCAGATCTCCTCGGTGATGCCGAAACCGCCGGCAGCGTTTTCGCCGTTGACCACGACGAAATCGAGCGCCCATCGCTCCACCAGGCCCGGCAGACGATCAATCACCACGTTGCGGCCAGCGCGTCCCACCAGGTCGCCCAAGAACAGGAGCCTCATGCGGCCATCCTCACATCTGGAGTTATTGTTCAGGCGCCGCATTGGATCAGCTCCGTTTCCGTCACCACCGTATCGAGCCGTCGGTCGTGATCCTCGAAGGGCACCGTGTCGATTTCTTGCACCGAGAAGGCGACGCCGATCAGGCGTAACGGCCGGGTCGCCCCGATCCCCGCAATCGCCCGGTCGTAATGGCCCTTGCCGTACCCGATGCGATGACCGGTCCGGTCGAACGCCGCCAGCGGCACGAGGAGCACGTCGGGGATCACCTCCGCCGCCTCAGGCCCCGGCGCGCTCGTCCCGAACCCGGCGGGCACCAGTTCCGCGCCGCGCAGCAATTCCCGGAAAGTCAGATACGGCTCGGTCACGACCGGCAGGCACAGGCCGTGGCCACGTTCGCGAAGCGCGCTCATCAGCGGGCGCGGGTCAATCTCGTCGCGGATCGGCCAGAAACCGGCCACCCGCGCGCCGACGGCAAGGTTAAGCTCGTCGGCTCGCTCCGCAACCGCCAGCGCCGCCTCGATGCGCGCGGACGGCTCCAGCGCACCGCGCCGGGCAAGGGCTGCGGCGCGCAAGCCTTCTTTGGTCGCATTGGGTAACAATGGATCGCTCAACATGGAATTCCTGAAGAAAGGACTTGCCGCGAAGTTACGCCATCTCCGTCTCCGCAAGGGACGGGCACGGCGCGTTAAACGCCGTTCGTATCCCTCCTGTTGCGACAAGAAAAGCAGGTCGCATCGCAAGAATACGGATACGAAAAGGGGCCGACAAGACGGCCCCGTTCATCTCGTTTCGACGATGAAATCACGAACGATGATAACACTCCACGCCCGCGATTCATCCCCCCTTGCGGTATTCGGCCAGAAGGGCTGTGGAGGCCTTGGAAACACGCTCGAAATGCTCCACGGCCGCCTTCATTGCCGCTTCCGCCGAGCTGATTGCCTCCACGGCGAGTTTCACGTCGCGCCCACTCAGGATCATCTCCTCCGCCGCATCAATCCGGTCGCAACCGCAGCCACGTCGTTCACCGTGACAGCGCCCGCCCGCGTACCCCGCCTGTGTACTGGAAGCCGCGTCGGCAACGGCCGTCTCACCGCTTCCATTCCTGCCCGTGCTTTTGGCGTTCATCTTTCCTCCCTCGCGCCCCCTTTCACACATGGCGACCCCGGCCGCGTTCATCACGCTTACGCCGACAGCATCTTCCAGACGGACATCGCGTCAGCCACCGTATCGATGGAGTAGATCTGTATGACCCCCTGAGTGATGGCTGCCTGCGACAAAGTCGATATTTGCTGCTGGGTGCTCACCGAGTTCTCGAACATCAGCCCGGTGGAATGCACAAGTGTCTGGTACAGGTTCCCGATTACCACGGCAGGAGCTTCCTTCACGACCTGAGGATTGGTCTGAGTGACCGCATCGGTGATCTGGTTGTTGACCGGAGTGGGGTTCGCCATGACGCCTGCCTCAATATCTGATGCGTTAAAACGAGTTGTCTGCGCAAAGGCACCGACCATGGCGGCAATGAACAATGATGCCTGCCAGACGGAGCGCGAAACTACCGTAACGTCATTTTTGTCGAACACAAGGCACAGAAGAGCCTGGGCCGCACCCAGGGAGGCGCGACGCGACAGGAGAACGCGAAATGTCGAGGGGGAAATACTGGCGAAGCCACGGCAGCCGTCAAGAGTGTGATCCCGGGAAACCTACAACGTAGGTGGGCGCCGTTTGACCGGACCCACGGGCCCGGTCAGGTACAGCTCCCTTAGGGATCAAATTCTGCTAACGCGCAGCGCAGCAAAGCCGCGACGACATATAGGCCATCGCGGACCTAGGCCATCGCGGACCGCCCTGCCAGAGGGGGAATGCGCATTCCCCCGTTCTTCATCCAGCAAATAAATGTGAAGGGGCTAGCCCTGCTCCTCACGTACGGACTTGTTGAGCTCCTGCGCCAGCGCCTCGATGCGCCCGGCCGCCTCGTCCACCCGGCCCGCAAGCTCGCTCTGGCTTTCCGCGGTGCGGCTCAACGCGGCCTCGCGTGATTCGCGCAAGGCGGAAAGCTCCGCCTCCATCGCCTTGAGACGCCGCTCCGCCTCGCTCAGCATGTCGGTCATCATCACGCCGGCCATCACGGTCAGCCGTTGATCGCCGATCTCGCCGAAGCTGGAGCGCAGCTCCGAAATCGTTTCGTCAAAGCGGCGTCCCAAACCGAGAAGCCGCTCCTCTTCACCATCGTCGCAGGCCATGCGATAGGCGCGGCCGTTGATCGTCACGCTGACCTGAGCCATGCCTCAGCCTCCGTGGCTTTCCAGAACTTTTCGGATTGATTCCATTGCGGATACGAGGCGGCGGGAGACTTCCTTGTTGGCCTTTTCCAGACGATCGGAGCGCGATTCCGCCCCGTCCAGCGTTTCCACCAGCCGGGCCCGGTCCTCGTTCAGCCGCTGCAGCTCATCCTGCAGCGCCACGACCGTCTTTTCACTTGCAAGATGCCGATTCACGGCTGCTTCGAGCTGCCCGATCGACGCTGAAAGTCGCTGAAAAGCTGCATCGAGTTTGCTGGCCTGGCTCATTTTCTACCCGTGCGAAAACCGCTCGGCACGGAACGCTCCGGCCTTGAACTCGGTCCCCCGATCCCCATTCACTGTCCCCTGCTCCCGATACCTGCCCCCGGATCGGAATCCGACGTGCGATATCGTGCGTCCGGCATGTCGTCCTTAGATATCGCACCTCGATACGGAAAGGACATGACATTTTTGCCAATACTTTACATCGACACCTTTCGCCGCTGCTTTCCGGTTACGGAACGCGGTTTGGAATCAGTATCTTCGGGACCCGGCCTACCGACGGCCGGGCAGAATCCGGTACCGGCGAACTTAGGCGTACAATCCGCAGTTCGTCAACAATCGCGGGCATTTGCACAGCGATCTTGCAAAATTACATGTACAAAAGTCACAGCATTACATGTACAAAAGTCACAGCCGGGCCACGCGAATTTCACATGCGCGATTCCGTATCTCCTTGCGGAAGTTGAGGATCGGCGATGCGGGACGCCGGCCTCGCAAGGCCCGGATTTTCCCCATAACCTGCCCCGAGGTCGCCGCCTCCTTGCATTGACTCAAGGTCGGTTCCTGCTATTTGTCGTGCCGCCTCACAGGCGGGGGCGCTGGCGTTGTTCCCTCAAGCAACGCCTCCGTTTTTTGAACCAGAACCTCGGACGATTGCGGCGACCGCTCCGGCCGCTGGGGCCACAGGTGTCAGATGACCGATCTCGACAAACACAACCGGATGGCTAACGCGGTCCGCTTCCTTTCCATCGACGCCGTTGAGGCGGCAAAGTCCGGCCATCCAGGCCTGCCGATGGGGGCGGCCGGCATTGCCACCGTTCTCTTCAGCCGCTTCCTGGGCTTCGATCCCACCGAGCCCAAGTGGCCGGATCGAGACCGTTTCGTGCTGTCGGCCGGACACGGCTCGATGCTGCTCTATTCCCTGCTGCATCTGACCGGCTACGAGGACTTCACCCTCGACGAGCTGAAGAACTTCCGCCAGCTCGGCGCCCGCACCGCCGGCCACCCCGAATACGGGCACGGCGGCGGTATCGAGACCACCACCGGCCCGCTCGGCCAGGGTCTCGCCAATGCCGTCGGCATGGCCATGACTGAACGCATGCTTCAGACGAAGTTCGGCAAGGACCTGGTCAATCACCATACCTACGCGCTGGTCGGCGACGGCTGCCTGATGGAGGGCATCTCCCAGGAAGCGATCGCGCTCGCCGGGCACCTGAAGCTCTCCAAGCTGATCGTGCTGTGGGACGACAACGGCATTTCCATCGACGGCTCGATCTCGCTGTCCGATTCGACCGATCAGATCGCCCGCTTCAAGGCGTGCAATTGGGCCACCACCAGTGTCGACGGCCACAACCCCTCCCAGATCGCCACCGCGATCGAAGAGGCGCGCAAGTCCGACCGCCCGACCCTGATCGCCTGCAAGACGACGATCGGCTACGGCTCGCCCAACAAGGCGGGCAAGAACTCCGCCCACGGCTCACCCCTGGGTGCGGAAGAAATCGCCACCACCCGCGAGGCGCTCGGCTGGACGGAAGAGCCCTTCCAGATCCCTGCCGACATTCGCGACGCCTGGCGGATCGCCGGTCTGCGCGCCGCCCAGGCCAACACCGACTGGCACAAGCGCTTCGAGGCGGCTGATGCGGAAACCCGTGCCGAGTTCGAACGCCGCCAGCGCGGCGATCTGCCGAGCGCACTCGGCGACACGATTCGTGCGCTGAAGATCAAGCTCGCCGATGAGAAGCCGACGCTTGCCACCCGCAAGGCTTCCGAAGTCGCGCTTGAGGAGATCAACGCGGTCGTGCCGGAGATGATCGGCGGCTCCGCAGATCTCACCGGCTCCAACAACACCCGCACCAAGGGCATGAAAGCGATCACGCCGGACAATTTCTCCGGCCGCTTCGTCCACTGGGGCATCCGCGAACACGGCATGGCCGCCGCGATGAACGGCATGGCGCTGCATGGCGGCGTGATTCCCTATTCCGGCACGTTTCTGATCTTCACCGACTATTGCCGTCCGGCCATCCGCCTCTCCGCCTTGATGGGCCAGCGCGTGATCTACGTGATGACGCACGATTCCATCGGCCTTGGCGAAGACGGCCCGACCCATCAGCCGGTCGAGCATCTGGCGGCCCTGCGCGCCATTCCCAACCTTCTCGTGCTGCGTCCCGCGGATGCGACGGAGACGGCGGAATGCTGGCAGATCGCACTTGAGAACACGTCGGGCCCGAGCGTTCTGGCCCTGACGCGCCAGGGCCTTGCCGCCTTCCGCACGGTGCTGGAGGAAAAGAACCTCTGCGCCGGCGGCGCCTACGAGGTTGCCTCGTGCGACGAGGACGCGAAGGTCTCGCTGTTTGCCACCGGCTCGGAAGTCGAGATCGCGCTGGCTGCCCACGCCAAGCTCACCGAGGATGGCATCCCCACCCGTGTGGTATCGGTTCCCTCCTTCGAGCTGTTTGCCCGCCAGTCCGACGACTACCGCGCCTCGATGATCGGCACCGCCCCGGTGAAGATCGCCGTGGAAGCCGGTATCGAGATGGGCTGGTCGCGCTTCATCGGCGCCAGCGGCCTCTTCGTCGGCATGGAAAGCTTCGGCGCCAGCGGCCCCTACAAGGAGCTTTACGAGCACTTCGGCATCACCGCCGAGGTGATCGTCACGCGCGCCAAGGCCCGCCTGGAGGCTGAAGCCGAAGACGCGACCGAGGAGTAACGCGATACGGTGCGTAAGCGGCGGAAGACCGCCGCCGCTTTGACCCATTTGGATCGGATAACTTGCGCGCGAGTGACTACACTCGCGCGCAAGTTGCTCTAAAGTTCATGCAACGAACAAATGGCGCCGCCGGAGGGCGCTCAGACAGGAGTGAGAGGAAATGGCGGTAAAGGTCGCAATCAACGGTTTCGGACGTATCGGTCGTAACGTATTGCGTGGGATCGTGGAATCCGGTCGTACCGATATCGAGGTGGTGACCATCAACGATCTCGGCCCGGTGGAAACCAACGCCCACCTGCTGCGCCATGATTCCGTGCACGGTCGCTTCCCCGCCAAGGTCGAGATTTCCGGCGACACCATTTCGATCGACGGCGGCAAGCCCATCAAGGTGACTGCGATCCGCGACCCCAAGGAACTGCCCTGGAGCGAACTCGGCATCGACATCGCGATGGAATGCACCGGCATCTTCACCGCCAAGGAAAAGGCCTCGATGCACCTTGAGGCCGGCGCCAAGCGCGTGCTGGTTTCCGCCCCGGCCGCAGGCGCCGACAAGACCATCGTCTTCGGCGTCAACACCGACGCCCTGACCAAGGACGATCTGATCGTCTCCAACGCATCCTGCACCACCAACTGCCTGGCGCCGGTCGCCTACGTGCTCAACGAGACCGTGGGCATCGAGACGGGCTTCATGACGACGATCCACTCCTACACCGGCGACCAACCCACGCTGGACACGATGCACAAGGATCTCTACCGCACCCGCGCCGCCGCCATGTCGATGATCCCGACCTCCACCGGTGCCGCCAAGGCCGTCGGCCTCGTCCTGCCGGAACTGAACGGCAAGCTCGACGGCGTCGCCATCCGCGTGCCCACACCGAACGTCTCCGTCATCGACTTCAAGTTCATCGCCAAGCGCGAGACCACGGTTGAAGAGATCAACCAGGCCATCCGCACAATGGCCGACGGCAATCTGAAGAACATCCTCGGCTACACGGACGAGAAGCTGGTTTCCATGGACTTCAACCATGACCCGTACTCCTCCACGTTCCACATGGATCAGACCAAGGTCATGGACGGCACTTTCGTGCGCGTCATGTCCTGGTACGACAACGAATGGGGCTTCTCCAACCGCATGGCAGACACCGCCGTGGCGATGGCCAAGCTCATCTGATCGCTTGAGGGGCGCGGGCGGCAACGACCGCGCCCTTTTTCTATCCCGCCCCGAAATCCTCAAGTCGGAAGCCGGCGAACGGAACAGGGGCGGTGCCCGTGTTGCGTTTCATGACAGCGAACGCGGAGAGCCGGTTCGATGCCCCCTCTGACGCCCCCCTTCCGTCTGACTACCCCCCGAGGACGCAGGCGCGCTTGCAGATTTGGTCAGCTTTGCCGAAAGCGGCCTGCCCGAGCTGCTGTGGAGCAGCATGGCCGAAGAGGGCCAGGACCCGTGGGAGATCGGCCGCACACGCCAAGCGGCCAGAACCGAGGACAGCGACATCGTCGTGATCGATGAGGGCACGGGAACAGTCGCCGAGATGGCCGGTTACGTGATCGACTCCATTCCCCTGCCCACCGACGACATGCCCGCCCTGTTCGTGCCGCTGCAGGAGCTTGAAAACCTCGCACCCGAAAGTTGGTACGTGAACGTGCTGTCCGTCTATCCCGACCATCGCGGCAAGGGACATGGCACGCGCCTTCTGGAAATCGCCGAACGAATCGCGCGCGAAGAACGCCTGACGCGGTCCTCGATCATCGTCGCCGACGATAATGTGGGGGCCCGCAGACTTTACGAACGCTGCGGATATAGCAAAATTGCCGCACGGCAGGCCGTGCGCGAAGGCTGGAAAACCGATACGAAGCAGTGGATCCTGCTGATCAAAGACCTTGATTGACGCCGCCGCGCACCCCACCGGCGGCTAAAAAAGATAAATTAGAGGCACGAAGGGTAATGAGTTATCGCGCTCTCGACGACATGAATTTCGAGGACAAGCGCGTCCTCGTGCGCGTCGATCTGAACGTCCCTATGGAGGACGGCAAGGTCACAGACACCACCCGCATCGAACGCGTCCTGCCAACCATCCGTGACATTGCAGCCGCCGACGGCAAGGTCATTCTGCTCGCCCATTTCGGTCGCCCCAAGGGCGAACGCATCCCCTCCATGTCATTGAAACCGGTCGTGCGTCCCCTGTCCGAACTTCTCGGCCTGTCGGTCGATTTCGCGGAGGACTGCATCGGCCCCGAGGCACAGGCCGCCGTTGAAAAGATGGTGCCGGGCAGCATTCTGCTGCTGGAAAACACCCGCTATCACAAGGGCGAGGAAAAGAACGATCCCGAGTTCGCCAAGGCGCTGGCCGAAAACGGCGATATCTACGTGAACGGCGCCTTCTCCGCCGCCCACCGCGCCCACGCCTCCACCGAAGGCCTCGCCCATCTGCTGCCCACTTGCGCCGGGCACACCATGCAGGCCGAACTCGATGCGCTGAGCGCCGCCCTCGGGGAGCCGAAGCGCCCGGTGCTGGCCGTCGTGGGCGGAGCGAAGATCTCCTCCAAGATCGATCTTCTGGAAAACCTGGTCGCCAAGGTCGACATGCTGGTGATCGGCGGCGGCATGGCCAACACGTTCCTGGCCGCCAAGGGCGTCGATGTGGGCAAGTCCCTGTGCGAGCACGATCTGACTGACACCGCGTGCCGCATCATGGACAAGGCGGACAAGGGCGGCTGCGAGATCGTGCTGCCCGCCGATGCCGTGATCGCCAGGGAATTCGCCGCCCACGCGGGTAACGAGATCGTTCCGCTCGACGGCGTTCCCGCCGATGCGATGATCCTGGACGTTGGTCCGGCCTCCATCGACACGGTGAAGGCAAAGATCGACGCAGCCGCCACGCTGGTGTGGAACGGCCCGCTCGGCGCCTTCGAAATCGAGCCCTTCGACGCGGCGACCGTGGCCGTCGCGCGTCATGCGGCATCGCGCACGAAGGACGGCAAGCTTTTGTCGGTGGCAGGCGGCGGCGATACGGTGGCCACCCTCAACCACGCAGGCGTCGCCCAGGATTTCAGTTACGTCTCCACCGCCGGAGGCGCCTTCCTCGAATGGCTGGAAGGCAAGGTTCTGCCGGGCGTTGCGGCGCTCGAGCGCGGGTAGTCTGGTTCCCCCGCACCAAATATCAAGACCAACATAATCGGGAGTTGAAGGTCATCACATGAGCCACAATCTGGAAGACATTGCTGCAGCCATGATGGCTCCGGGCCAGGGCATCCTGGCCGCCGACGAAAGCACCGGCACCATCAAGAAGCGCTTCGACCAGATCGGCGTGGAGAACACCGAGGACAATCGTCGCGACTATCGCGAGATGTTGTTCCGCGCCGAGGCTGCCATGAACGAGTGCATCTCCGGCGTCATTCTCTACGACGAGACCATTCGTCAGAAGGCCAAGGACGGCACGCCGCTCACCGAGCTGATCAAGGCCGCAGGCGCCGTTCCCGGCATCAAGGTCGACAAGGGCGCCAAGGATCTCGCCGGTTTCGACGACGAGAAGGTGACCGAAGGCCTCGACGGCCTGCGCGATCGCCTGGCCGAGTACTACGATCTTGGCGCGCGTTTCGCCAAGTGGCGGGCGGTCATCACCATCGGCGACGCCATGCCGTCTTCCAACTGCGTCCAGGCCAACGCCCACGCACTCGCCCGCTACGCGACCCTGTGCCAGAAAGCGGGCATCGTGCCGATCGTGGAGCCGGAAGTGCTGATGGACGGCGCCTTCTCCGGCCACGACATCCAGACCTGCTACGAAGTCACCGAATGGACGCTCAACACCGTCTTCGGCGAACTTTATCAGGCCGGCATCCTGCTTGAGGGCATGGTGCTGAAGCCGAACATGGTCATTGCCGGCCAGAAGTGCCCGTATCAGGCGAGCCCAGAAAAAGTCGCGGAAATGACCGTGCGCTGCCTGAAATCAACCGTCCCGGCGGCCGTCGGCGGCATCGCCTTCCTGTCGGGCGGACAGGACGATGTGCAGGTGACCGAGAACCTCTCGCTGATGAACGCCATGGGCAACCTGCCCTGGACGCTGACCTTCTCCTACGGCCGCGCCCTGCAGCAGGCGGCCCTCAAGGCATGGTCGGGCAAGGACGAGAACTGGGAAGCCGCCCAGGCCGCCTTCAAGCACCGCGCCCGCATGAACGGCCTGGCCGCCACCGGCACCTGGTCGAAGGACCTGGAGACCGCGTAACGCGGGCTCTGCCGGATTGAGAGACTACGAATCGACGGGCCCCGCGCCCGTCAATTTGCGTCTGGCGGGTGCGGTTTGATTGTGGCGGAGAAGCGAAAGAACGCCCGGAGAAGGAGACCGCAGATCCTTCAAGACGGCGCCTCTCCTCAGAACCCGAAACGAGCGCGTTTTGCCTCTGACTGTCATCCCCGCGCAGGCGGGGATCCAGCATTCCAGAGACGTACGCGGTTCTTGCGCCTCAACCGGATCCTGTGGTTACTGGATCCCCGCCTGCGCGGGGATGACAATCGTAGTTGTGTCAGTTTGCGTCGACATACGCGATCGCCTCAGCAAATGAGCCACAAAAGCCCGACCTCCCTCCCCCGCATTTCCTCTCCCCGTCGCAACGATTTCTTGACCGCACGCGTCTACCAATTTGCCGTCAGCACGATTTTGCCGTTATTGGGTGCCAGATCCCTTTCGGATGCCCTCAGGAGTAAGCCCCGTGTTCCGTTCCCACCTCTTTCTCATCACCCCGCCGGACTTCGATGCGGAGACCTTCGCCGGTCCCCTCGGCGAGGCGCTGGCCGGCGACGACGTGGCCTGCCTGCTGATCACATTCGCCGCAGACGACACGCAGGCGGCTCAGGCCACTGCGGAAAAGATCGTGCCCGTCGCACAGGAAGCGGGCGTCGCCGCGTTGATCCTCAACGACACGCAGATCGCCGGGCGCTCGCGTGCCTACGGCGTTCAGATCGACAGCGGCCTTGAGGATCTGAAACTCGCCCAGGAAAGCTTCCAGCCCAACCGCATCGTCGGCGTCGGCCACATCAAGGAACGCCATCAGGCAATGGAGCTGGCCGAGCTCGATACCGACTATGTCTTCTTCAACATGCTGGACCTGGAGGAGCACGAGGAAGCCCACCGCAAGACCATCAATTTCGCCGGGTGGTGGGCGGAAGTGTTCGAGATCCCCTGCGTGGCCCTGGCCGGACGCGATATCGTCTCCGTGCGCAAGGTCGCGGAGACCAAGGCCGAATTCGTCGCCCTGCGCGCCGGCGTCTGGGAGCACCCGGACGGACTGAAGGCGGCGGTGGAACAGGCCAACGCCATTTTGGATATGGTTGCCGCCGAGCTGAAGGCCGCCGAGGAGGCGGCCGGATGAGGCAGGCCAAGCGGCACCCGTCACGTCGTCTCGTGCGCCGACATCGACGCCTGGCGCTGTCCGCAGCGGCCATGCTCGCCTGCGTGAGTTCAGCCGAAGCGCCGCCGCCCGTTCCCTCGACCTCTCCCGAAACCGGCGCTACCCCGCCGGCCATGATCCCGCCCGCTGCACGGCCGGGGCTGAAGACGCCTCCGATCGTCCAGACCCCGAACGTGCCCGGACAACGGTTTCCGCGCCTACCGATGGCGATCGAGGAACCGCCGCAGATCGCCACCGGCCCCGTGCCCCGCGATCCGAGCCGCGACTATGCCTACGGCGCTTTCCAGCGCGGCTATTACCTGACCGCCGTCGCCGTCGCCACGCGGCAGGCCCAGGACGGCGACCACGCCGCCCAGACCCTGCTGGGCGCGCTCTACGAGCGCGGCTTCGGCGTCAATCAGAACGTCAAGGTTTCCGCAAGCTGGTACGAAATTGCCGCCAAGGCGGGCGATCCTCAGGCTGCCTACCGGCTCGGCCTCTACTACCTGCTCGGCACCGGCGTGAAGGCCGACAAGGAAAGGGCAGGCGAACTCTTCGATCAGGCCGCCAAGGCCGGGATCGACGATGCCGTCTACAATCTCGGCGTTCTCTACATCGAAGTCGACGGCCGTCCACTCGATCGCAAGAAGGGGCTGGAGCTGTTCAAGCAGGCATCGGAGAACGGCGACGTGGACGCCCAGTACGCCCTGGCCGACGCCTATCTCGACCCCGATGCCCCGGCCCGAGATCCGCGCCACGGCGCCTTCTGGATGGGACGCGCCGCGCGCAACGGCTCCGTCGCCGCACAGGTGCGCTACGGCATCCTGCGCTTCAACGGCGAAGGCGTGGAACCCGATGAGAAGGATGCCGCGAGCTGGTTCAAGCGCGCCGCGCAAGCGGGCAACCCCGTCGCCATGAACCGGCTTGCCCGTCTCTACGCGACCGGGCACGGTGTGGACGTCGATCCGCTGAAGGCCGCGACGTGGCACCTGATAGCCCGCAATGCTGGGCTTTCCGATCTGTGGCTGGACGGCTTCATGGGCTCGCTCGACGAGGTGACCCTTGAGAAGGCCCGTCGGGAAGCCTCCAACTGGACGCAGGGCCAAGTGCCCGGCGCAGCCACGGCCGCGCGCGTGCCTCACGCTGCGAACGGCGCTGCCGGCGGAGCCTTGAACGGAACCGCAGGCAAGTAGCCTCAAGCGGCGGCGACGCCCCGACGACACACCCATAAACCCGCACAATGAGGCATTTTACCTTGAAAAGAACGCCGAAATGTGGTGGAGACAGCGCGCACTGGCTGAAACCGCATCCGCGGCATCAAGGCCTGGCCCTTTACCTAACGACGCGAACGAAATCCATGAAGATCAACGGCAACGAAATCAAGCCCGGCAACGTCTTGCAGCACCAGGACACCCTGTGGGCCGTGGTCAAGGTTCAGCACGTCAAGCCCGGCAAGGGCGGCGCCTTCGCCCAGGTGGAGATGAAGAACCTTATCGACGGGCGTAAGCTAAATGAACGCTTCCGCTCCGAAGACAAGGTGGAGCGCGTGCGCCTGGAGCAGAAGGACTTCCAGTGCCTTTACGCCCAGGACGACATGCTGGTGTTCATGGACAGCGACACCTACGAGCAGATCGAACTGCAGAATGACTTTGTCGGCGACCGCGCCGCCTTCCTGCAGGACGGCATGACGGTGACGCTGGAAATGCACGAGGGCAAGCCCATCGGCATCACCCTGCCGCAGTTCGTCACGCTGTCGATCGTGGAGGCCGATGCGGTGGTGAAGGGACAGACCCAGTCGTCGTCCTACAAGCCCGCAACGCTTGAAAACGGCATGCGCGTCCTGGTCCCGCCCTTCATCAAGTCGGGCGAGAAGATCGTGGTCGACACCAACGAAGTGACCTACGTGAAGCGCGCCGAGTAGGGCGCCCTTCCCCGCTTCATTCCGAACTTTCGCAAGTCTCAGCTTTTCGACCGGCATCCGTCGGCCGAAATCAGTCCAGCCCCCAAGGAGGGGCAAAATGGCCCGTTCCGCGATTCTTAACGTCATGGTCGTCGCCGCCACGAAGGCAGGCCGCGCCCTCACCCGCGACTTCGGCGAAGTTGAAAACCTTCAGGTCTCGCGCAAGGGACCAGGGGATTTCGTCACCGCCGCAGATACCCGCGCGGAAAAGATCCTGCGTGAGGAATTGCAACGCGCGCGTCCGGGCTATTCGCTGCTGATGGAAGAATCGGGCTCCACCGAGGGCGCCGACCCGCAGCATCGCTTCATCGTCGATCCGCTCGACGGCACGACCAACTTCATGCACGGCATTCCGATCTTCGGCATCTCCATTGCGCTCGAGCGCCAGGGTCAGATCGTCGCCGGCGTGATCTACAACCCGGTCATGAACGAGCTGTTCATCGCGGAGAAGGGCAACGGCACCTTCATGAACAACCGCCGTCTGCGCGTCTCCGGCCGCACCACCATGACCGATTGCGTCATCGGCACCGGCATTCCGCATCTGGGCCGCGGCGATCACGGTCTGGCGCTGATGGAAATCCAGCACGTCATGGGCGAGGTCTCCGCCATCCGCCGCGCGGGCGCCGCCTCCATCGATCTGGCCTGGGTGGCCGCCGGTCGTCTGGACGGGTTCTGGGAACACGACCTGAAGCCCTGGGACATGGCGGCAGGCCTTCTGATGATTCGCGAAGCCGGCGGATACGTCTCCGATATCACTGGCGGCGAGAAGATTTTCGAGACGGAATCGGTTGCAGCCGGCAACGAATACATCCATCGCGGCCTTCTCGGGCTCCTCAAGAAGGCCCGCAAGCCCGCCTGATTTCCGCCGGATTTGCGCCCCTTTTGCGCAATCCGCGCCCCTGCCCGGACCACGATAGCACCGCCATGCGAGGATTTCCGGTTTCAATGACGCCGGAAATCACGGTATCACTGCCAACAGGTTAACAAGCTTGGCTGGAGGACCCGATGGCACGCGATCTCGATCCCTATAAGCTCTCC
Organism: Breoghania sp.; assembly: GCF_030066895.1. Lineage (GTDB taxonomy): Bacteria > Pseudomonadota > Alphaproteobacteria > Rhizobiales > Stappiaceae > Breoghania. The sequence goes on from NZ_JASJAV010000019.1 coordinate 19,614, forward strand.
AATCCCCAGATCTACCTCTGGCGGATACTGATATTTCTCGCGCTGGTGAGCTTCATTCCCATCATCCTCTACCGGCAGATCGCCACCACCTTTGCCAGCAATCCCTTCCTGAACTCCATCATCATTCTGGTTGGCGTGCTCGGCATCGTGCTCGCCTTCATCCAGGTGATCCGGCTGTTTCGCGAGGTCAACTGGGTCAACGGTTTCCGCCTCGGCGATCCGGGCCTTGAGGTGCACCGCCCCCCAGTCCTGCTGGCCCCCATGTCGGTGCTGCTCGGCAACCGGATCGGAGAGACCGCCATCACCCCGCAGGTGATGCGCTCGATCATGGATTCCATCGGCACGCGCCTCGACGAGGCGCGCGAGTTAGGCCACTACCTGACGGGACTTTCTGGTCTTCCTCGGCCTGCTCGGCACCTTCTGGGGCCTGTTGCAGACCGTCAGCGCGGTGGGTGACGTGATCCAGTCGCTCAATGTCGGCTCCGGCGATGCCAATGTGATTTTCGAAGACCTGAAGACCGGGCTTGCCACCCCGCTCGGAGGCATGGGCACGGCGTTTTCCTCCTCCCTCTTCGGTCTGACCGGATCGCTGCTCTTGGGCTTCCTGGAGCTGCAGGCGACCCAGGCGCAGACGCGTTTTCTACAACGAGCTTGAGGACTGGCTCTCCACGATCATCGAGATCGACGACGACGGCGCGCCCTATTCCTCGGTCGATCAGACAAACACCTATTCGGAACTGCGCGTGGCCATCGACCAGCTTCGCCGCACGGTGCAGGAAAACGGCGTGAACAGCGGCAGCCGGGCCACCTCGCAGGCCATGGCGAACCTGGCGGAGGGCATTCAGGACCTCATCCAGCACGTACGTACCGAACAGCGCATGATGCGCGAATGGGCGTACAGTCAGTCCGAACAGCAGGCCCGCATCGAGACGCTTCTGGAAACGCTTTCCGAAGCGTTCAGAAACCCGAGGGACTGAGATGTCGATTTCGCGCGGCCGAGGGCGCGACAGGAGCACGAATTATTGGCCGGGCTTCGTCGACGCCATGGCCACGCTGCTGCTCGTCATCATATTCATGCTCGTCGTCTTCATGCTCTCGCAGTTCTTCCTGAGCCAGGAGATTTCCGGCCGCGACACGGTGCTGAACCGGCTGAATGCCCAGATCAGCGAACTGACGCAACTGCTCGCCCTGTCGCGCGGCAACAATCGCGACCTGCAGGAACAGATCACCACCCTGCAGGCGAGCCTCTCAAGCGCCGAGGATGAAAAGAGCCGTCTTCAAGGCATGGTCGACAGCAACACCAGCGCAGCCTCGCAGGCCGGCGGGCGCATCGCCACGCTGGAAGGCAAGCTTTCCGACGAAAAGCGCATCTCCGCCCGCGCCCTGTCCCAGGTGGAACTGCTCAACCAGCAGATCTCGGCACTGCGCCGTCAGATCGCCGCCCTTGAGGATGCACTGGAGGCCTCAGAGGACCGCGACCACCAGAGCCAGACCACAAGGTCGCCGATCTCGGCCGACGGCTGAACGTGGCCCTTGCCCAGCGCGTGCAGGAACTGTCGCGTTACCGCTCCGACTTCTTCGGCCGCCTGCGCCAGATCCTGTCCCAACGCTCCGACATCCGCGTTGTCGGCGACCGTTTCGTCTTCCAGTCGGAGGTTCTGTTCTCCTCGGGCTCCGACGAGATCAACGCCGCCGGTCAGAAGGAACTCGACAAGCTGGCCGACGCGATCAAGGAGCTTTCCGGCGAGATCCCGGACGAGATCAACTGGGTGCTGCGCGTCGACGGTCACACCGACATCCGCCCCGTCTCGCAAGCCAGCCGGTTCCGCTCCAACTGGGAGCTTTCGGCTGCCCGCGCCATTTCCGTGGTGCGCTACCTGATCGACAAGAACGTCGATCCCAAACGTCTGGTCGCCGCCGGTTTCGGCTCCAACCAGCCGCTCGACGACGAGAACACCGACGAGGCCTACGCCAAGAGCCGCCGCATCGAGCTGAAGCTCACGACGCGGTAGACGGGCAGGGAGAAAGAAAGAGGAGCGAGCGAGGCGCGCCGCCCTGCCCTGATTTCTGGATTCCGGATCTGGCTATGCAGCTACGCTGCAGACCGTCCGGAATGACGAGCAAGGGGTGAGTTATAACCACACCCTGGTGAAGAGTGTGCGGCACCTGATACGGCCCCGTTGGCGTATGGTTACAACTCAGCTCACACTCCTCATTCCGGACAAGTGAGGCGGAGCCGAACGCTGATCCGGAATCCAGCGCAAGAAGCTGCGGCAAAGCCTCTCCGTATCCCCTTCCCCCAATAGCTCACAAAAAGGGCGCCTGAGGCGCCCCTTGTCGTTCCCGGATCGATGGACGGGCTTATTCGCCTTCTCCCTCGTCCTCGTCGCTCTTGTCTTTCTTCAGCGACGCGAGCTTCGCGAACACCGCGGCGGCGGCGTATTCCTGTTCCGCGGGCTGCTTGGGCGCGGGCTTGGTGGAGGCTGCGGCCATCGCCTCTTCCGAGGTGGTGTCCTCGACCGGCAGCAGCGTCGCGACCTCTTCCGGCTGCTCCACCGGCGACAGGGCGAGACGGGCGGCCTTTTCCACTTCCAGATCCAGCTCAAGCTGCGAGCAGAGGCCCAGCGTCACCGGATCGGACGGCGTCAGGTTGGCCGCGTTCCAGTGGGTGCGCTCGCGGATCGCCTCGATCGTCGGCTTGGTGGTGCCGACGAGACGCATGATCTGCGCGTCCTTGAGTTCCGGATGGTTGCGCACCAGCCACATGATCGCGTTCGGCCGGTCCTGGCGGCGCGAGACGGGCGTATAACGCGGGCCCTTGCGCTTGGCCTCGGGAACGCGCGTCTTCGGCACGGAAAGCTTCAGCGTGGCCGAGGGGCTCTTCTGCGCACGCTCGATCTCCTCGCGGGTGAGCTGTCCGGTCTGGATCGGATCGAGGCCCTTGATACCCTGCGCGGCTTCGCCGTCGGCAATCGCCTTCACTTCCAGTGGATGCAGATTGCAGAACGCGGCGATCTGATCGAACGACAACGACGTATTGTCGACAAGCCAGACCGCGGTCGCCTTGGGCATCAGCGGCGTGTTCGCCATTTCGATAAACTCCTCTCGTCCGGTCCCCCGAGGAAGCGCCCCGGGAAAGCCGCAAATCGCCAAATTGACGGGAAACCAAGGTGAATATAGGCGTTCCCCCGCCGCGACGCAAACCAACAATTTTACGCAAGTGTACAAAGACGCCCGCGCCCGCATTACTCCATCACACCGTCAATACGATCTTGCCGATGTGGCCGGAGCTTTCCATCCGCGCATGAGCCTTGGAGGCTTCCGCAAGGGTGAAGGTGGAATCCATTACCGGTTTCACCTTGCCCGCCTCGATGAGCGGCCAGACCTTTTCCTCAAGGGCGGCAGCAATCGCCGCCTTGAAGGCCGGATCGCGCGGCCGCAGCGTCGAGCCCGTATGGGTCAGCCGCTTGGCCATCAGCATGGAGAAATTGACGTTCTCCGACACGCCGTCGAGCGTCGCGATCTGCACGATGCGCCCGTCCATCGCCGCCACCTTCCAGTTGCGCGCGACATAATCGCCGCCCACCATATCGAGCGTCAGATCGATCCCGCGCTTGTCGGTGTCGTTGCGAATCTCATCGACGAAATCCTGCGCGCGGTAATCGATGGCAAGATCCGCCCCGAGTTTGCGGCAGAAATCGCATTTCTCCGGACCGCCCGCGGTCGTGAAGACGCGCGCGCCGAAGGCCTTGGCAAGCTGGATGGCCGTGGTGCCGATCCCCGACGTGCCGCCGTGGACGAGAAAGTTCTCGCCCGACTTCAGCCCGCCCCGGTCGAAGACATTCGACCAGACGGTAAAGAAGGTCTCCGGCACCGCGGCCACTTCCACGAAGCTCAGCGCATCGGGTTTCGGCAGGGTGTTGCTCTCCTCCACCTTGCAGAATTCGGCATAGCCGCCGCCCGGCGTCAGCGCCGTGACCGCATCTTCCACCTTGAAACGCCGTGCATCCGGCCCCATGGCCGCAACCTCGCCGGAAACCTCAAGCCCCGGCAGATCGGATGCGCCCGGCGGCGGCAGATAGGCCCCCTGGCGCTGGAAGACATCCGGCCGGTTCACGCCCGCCGCCTTCACCCGGATCAGGATCTCGCTGCCGCCGATTTCGGGAAGCGGCCGGGTCTCGGGTACCAACGCCTCCGGACCGCCGGGCTCGGGAATGGCGATCGCAGTCATTGTCTCGGGCAGATTGCTCATGGGGTGCTCCTCGATCTGACGCTGGGGCTTTCGGGATTGTCGTCCCCGTGGGGGTGTAGCCGTCGTCGCAACGACTGACAACCACACTAACAACTCCCCCTGCCCCTGCGCTTTGTTAGAATAAGCACTTGGCACCGTATCGGGAGAAAGCAAATGGCTTTTGCCGACGACGATCCCCCGCGCATCGCGCCCGCGATCCACATGGTCGGACAGGACCTGAGCGCCTTGTCGGTGGAAGAACTCCAGGAACGCATCGATCTGCTGCGTATCGAGATCGACCGGCTGGAGACCGAGAAAAACACCAAAGCGGCCACCCACCCCGCTGCCGACGCACTGTTCAGTCGCTAGCCTCCATTCAGCCATTTGGGGGCGACGCACCGCTTCCCGTCCCGGATTGAACCGGGGCGGGCCCATCCGGTGTTTTCCCCGCCTCACCGATTCCCCTCCCGCGCCGCATCGCCCTCTCTCACAGGCGGAGTGCGGGGGTGATTCTCTTTCCGCGCCCCCGATATGGCCGATTTTCGGTCGACTCGTTTATTGCCCATTAAGCATTCTGGATTATTAACGAAATTATCCAGAATTTCTGGACCTTGAGTGGCTCCTGTCCGCTCTGTTTGACGCCTCCCTGTTAACTTCTCTAGAGTCGCATCCTTGCGGCTCTTTTTTTACCCCCGTTTACGCTATGATTAACCCTCGCAGGCGATCGGCAGAGGCCGTGGAGACGGCCATTTCACCGGGGGACGAGTTGCGCCCCCGGAAGCTTGGCACACCCTTTGCTCTGTACAGGTTCGGAAAACGCAACCTGGATCGTAACAGGACACATCTGAGCCGGAGGGAACTTGAAAAGAAGGGTTCCATCTAAACAGAAGAGCTCCGGCAAGATGAAATGGCCGGGCTTGCCGTAAAGGCAAAGCTCACAAGCTGCTTTCAGGCGAAGATACCGCTACGGTCGAAACGGCAGAGAGTACAGAGTGCGATGACGGACCATATCGACACGATTACAGGTGATGCCCCGATCTCGTTCGCGGACCGGCTCATCGGATCCGAGTTTTTCAACGAGCTGTTTCGCACGGGCATGGGACTGGTGGAAGAAACCGCCAGATACCTCGACGGCCCGGGCCGCGAGGAATCGCGGACGCTGAACCGCGCGGGTTCCCTGGTCTACGCCACCGAATCCATGCGCCTGACCACGCAGCTGATGCAGCTCACCTCCTGGCTGTTGCTGCAGCGCGCGGTGAACGAAGGCGAGATGACCCCCTCCCAGGCGGGACAGGAAAAGAACAAGGCCAATCTGGCGGCACTCAGCTCCGCCAACGAGGGCCCGGGCTGGGAAGAGCTTCCCGCAAGCCTGAAAGACCTGATCGACCGTTCGGTTCACCTGCAAAAGCGCGTCCAGCAGCTCGATGAGGCGATGTCCGGCGAAACGATGCCGCGCCCGGCCAACACCAATCCGGTGAACCAGCAGCTCACCCGACTGGCCACAGCCTTCGGCGGCTGACGCCCGAACACTTCTGGACTTTTTCGAAAAATGATGACGGGACACGTTTCCCGTCTCCGGACACCTGTGTCTGCGGACGAACGGGGCCTAATGCGACAGAGATGGCCCCGTCGAGTTCACGGCTCTCTCCGCCGTCATCCCCCGGCTTCGTCCGGGGGATCCAGCACTCTCCCCATCTGCCGTTGCCTGATGGATTGCCCGGACTTCGCCGGGCAATGACGATCGAAAGATCGATAATCGCGGTAAATCCGAATAAACGCCCCTTCCACATCGACCGAACCGCACCGCCCATCTCGGCCATCCCGCGCCACTCCTCCCGAATCCGCGCACAAAAAAACCCGTTCGACGCCGCGGCTTTTCCGTGTTACGTGGCGGGTCGGCTCAGTTGCCGAGGATGCCGTGGTACTTGTTTTTGAAGCGGGAAAGACGACCGCCGTGGTCGATCAGCGTCTGCTGACCACCGGTCCACGCCGGATGGGTGGACGGATCGATATCGAGACGCAGCTCGGCGCCTTCTTCACCGTAGGTCGAGCGCGTCGTGAACTCGGTGCCGTTGGTCATGACCACCTTGATCAAGTGGTAGTCGGGATGTGTGTCGCTCTTCATAGCCGGATCCTCTCACCACGTTGTCCGGGCCTATGCGACCAGCAGGATACAACGCTTCTCAACCAAGACCGGCCGCACGCGCGAAAGGCAACGACCGGAAACAGTCGGCGACTCTGTAACCCACTCCAGCGCCGCTTTCAAGGTTTTCGCCCGCATTGTGAATGCTTGCCCGTCAAACTGCCACGATGGTTCTTCATAAACGCCCGCATCGCAGATTTGCGCAAGGTCAATACGTCGGGCAGAAGGCGATGACAGATTGACCTAGCGTGTGCAAGATGCCACAGCGTGGCCACGGTACGCATTGTAATTACCCCCCAATCCAATTCGGAGTTGACCCTTGGCGCGGCGAAAAAAGAACGAAGCAAGCTCCGCAACAGAACCCGTCAGGAAATCGAGATCCCTCAAACCCCTTGGAATGCTTGCACCCTATCTCGGGCGCTACCGCTTTCAGGTGGGGGCCGCTCTCGTCGCCCTGATCGCCGCAACGCTGGCCACGCTCGCCATGCCGCTGGCGGTCCGGCGGATGATCGATTTCGGTTTCGGCGGCGGCGATCCGAATTTCATCGACAAGTATTTCGCCATGCTGGTCGTCGTGGTCGCCGCGCTCGCCTGCGCATCGGCGGCGCGCTACTATTTCGTGACATGGCTCGGCGAGCGGATCGTCTCCGACCTGCGCGTCGACGTCTTCGCCCATATCACGCGGCTGTCGGCTTCCTTCTTCGATACAGCCCGTTCCGGCGAGGTGGTCTCCCGCCTCACCGCCGACACCACACAGGTGAAGGCGGCCGTCGGCGCTTCCGTTTCTGTGGCGCTGCGCAACCTCGCCCTGTTCATCGGTGCGGCCGCCATGATGGTGATCACCTCCCCGCGCCTGTCGGGCCTGGTGCTGCTCGTCATCCCCTTCGTGGTGATCCCCCTGATCGTCTTCGGCCGCATGGTGCGCCGCCGCTCGCGGCTGGCCCAGGATACGCTGGCGGATGCCTCCGCTTACGCCGTGGAAGCGATCGGTGCCATCCGCACTCTGCAGGCCTTCACCAACGAACGTTTCGCCGCAAGCCGCTTCGGCGCCCAGGTGGAACGCGCCTTCGCCGCTGCCCGCTCCTCCTTCATCGCACGCGCGATTCTGACGGCCTTCGGCATGTTCGTGATCTTCGCCTCCGTTGTCGCCGTCATATGGATCGGGTCCAAGGACGAGCTGTCGGGCATGCTGTCGGGCGGCGCGCTCGGCCAGTTCGTGCTTTATTTGGTCTTCACCGCCGGTGCGCTCGGCCAGCTCTCGGAAGTCTGGGGTGAGCTTGCGCAGGCCGCAGGCGCCTCCGAACGTCTCGCCGAACTCTTCCGCATTGAGCCGGAAATCCGCGCCCCGAAAGAGCCCAAGGCCCTGCCCAAGCCCAGCCGCGGAGCCATCCGTTTCGATCACGTAAGCTTCGCCTATCCGTCGCTTGGTGACGAGCGCGTGGTCGACGGCATCGACATCGACATCCACTCCGGCGAGACCGTGGCCGTGGTCGGACCGTCGGGAGCGGGTAAGTCGACACTCTTCCACTTGTTGATGCGATTCTACAATCCGCAGGCCGGGTACGTGTCGCTCGATGGCATCGACCTTCGCGACGCCGATCCGGAGGAGCTCCGCCATCGCATTGCACTCGTGCCGCAGGACAGCGTCATCTTCGGTACCACCGTGAAGGAGAACCTGCTCTACGGCCGCCCGGACGCCAGCGACGAGGACATCCGCGCCGCCGCCATCGCAGCCCACGCAGATACCTTCATCTCCGCCATGGGGAACGGCTACGACACGATGATCGGCGAGCGTGGCGTCACGCTGTCCGGCGGCGAGCGCCAGCGACTTGCGATCGCCCGAGCGCTGCTGAAGGACGCCCCCGTGCTGCTCCTCGACGAGGCGACCTCCGCGCTCGATGCGGAAAGCGAAACGCTCGTCCAGATCGTGCTCGACCGGTTGATGAAGGACCGCACCACGCTGGTCATCGCCCACCGCCTCGCCACCGTGCTGAAGGCCGACCGCATCCTGGTCATGGACAATGGACGCATCGTAGAACAAGGCGACCACGAAACGTTGGTCGCTCAGGGCGGCCTTTACACCCGCCTCGCCCGCCTGCAGTTCGAACGCGGCGCGCAAGGGTTCGAAGCGGCGAAGTAGACGGTGACGCAAGGCGCGTTTGCGACCTACCATCGCGGACATGCTCCCCGCTTGGGGTATGGGCGAACCGCAGGTCGGAAATTGTCGTGAAGGACTACTGGAAGAGCTTTACAGTCGTCATGGAGGGGCGCGAAAGCCTCGGTGGCAATCTGCGACTACGGTGTGACACCAACGCCACGACACCGAAGCTCTGGCGCTATCTGGTCGACCGCTTCGCGGTCTCGTCATTGCTGGACGTGGGATCCGGCGAGGGACATGCACCTCGCCGCCTTCCACCGGATGGACGTCATCGCCCACGACATCGACGGTCTTGCGGAGAACGTGCTCAGATCGAAACATCCGGCCGTCGTGCATGATCTCGCCGACGGCCCCTATTTTTCTCCTGCAATCTCGTCTACTGCGTGGAGGTGGCCGAACATATCCCGGCCGCCCATCTCGACAACCTGATGCAGACGCTGACTAACGCCCCGATCGTCGCCATGACCCACGGGGTTTCAAGTCAGGCGGGCCACCACCACGTCAACAACCAGCCTTCGGAATACTGGATCAAGGCGTTTGACGAGCGCGGCTACAGCCTGTCCATCGACAACGAACATTTCCGCGAGATCGCCCGCGAGGATGCGCCCGGCGCCTATTTCGCAAGCGCCGGCCACGTCTTCCTCAAGCGCGGCTAGAAGGCGGGAGTATCGCACCCAAAGGGCGATACCACACCAATCACCTCTCCCATGGGGAGAGGTCGGCGCTAATGCGCCGGGTGAGGGGGTCGGGTTCTCCGTATCCACGAGATATCTCCTCCCCTCGCCCTAACCCTCTCCCCATGGGAGAGGGAACTGGACCGGGCACGGCTCTAGAAACTGCTTGCCCGATCCTTCACAAATCCCCCGCGCCTCATTCCTCCGGCACGTCCACCGTGTAGTTGAGCGGCAGGCGTCCGCCGTCGGCGTAGATCGTCTGGCCAGTGACGTAGCTTGCGTCCTCATCCGCCAGGAAGGCGGCGATGGAGGCGATTTCGCGCGGCTCGCCGATGCGCGCCATGGGCGTGCGCGACAGGATGCGGGCCCGCGCGGCCGGATCGTCGTTCACCGAAGCAAGCATGTCGGTCATGATCGAACCCGGCCCGATCGCATTCACGCGGATGCCGTGCGGCGCCAGCGCCAAGGCCATGGCCTTGGTGAGCTGGTTCACGCCGCCCTTGGAAACCGTGTAGGGAAGCTGGTTGTGCAGTCCGAAGACCGCGTTGACCGAGGACATATTGATGATGGCGCCCGCAGACCCGCCGTTCTCCACCCGGTCCACCATGTGCCGCGCGACCGCCTGACCGCACAGGAACGAGCCCTTCAGGTTGATGTTTATCACCCGGTCGAACTCGGTCTCATTGATCGTGAGGATATCGCCGGGGCTGACGATGCCCGCATTGTTCACAAGGACGTCGATATCGCCGTAGGCGTCGATCGCCGCGGCCACAAGGTTACGGACATCGAGACGTTCGCTCACGTCGCAGTGGATATAGGTCACATCGCCGAGAGCCTTGAGATCGGCTTCCGCCGCCTCGCCCACCTCGTCGTTGACATCCGACATGACAACCTTCGCGCCATCTTCGAGAAAGCGCCGGGCAATCGCCAGGCCGATGCCGCGTGCAGCACCCGTGATGATCGTTACCTTGTTGGTCAGGGCCAAGGGAAATCTCCTGTGTTCGCCAAACGGCTATCGGGCCTTTATAACGCGTCAAAGCCGCGCGAACAGGCCCCCCCGCTTAGCGGCAAAGGACGTTTTCCCCGCGTGAAGGACCCGGCTTCGATTGCGAAGTCGGGCACTCACTCAACCTTTCCGGGAAATCCCGCGAGCGCGAATCGCATCCGCGATTTCATCGAGGACACCCGGATCGTCGATGGTCGCGGGCATGCGGAATTCCTCGCCGTCGGCGATCTGGCGCATGGTCGCACGCAGGATCTTACCCGAGCGCATCATGAGCAGACGGTCGACGGAAACCTCGATCTTGAAGGCGGCCACGGGACCGATCTCCTGACGCATAAGTGCGACCAATTCACGCTCCACCTCGTCCGGCTCCCGCTTCAGCACGACGAAGCCGCACGGCAACTGGCCTTTCAGCTGATCCGCGATGCCGACGACGGCGCATTCCGCCACATCCGGATGCCCGGCCAGCACCTCCTCCATCGCACCGGTGGAAAGCCGGTGACCGGCCACGTTGATGATGTCGTCGGTGCACGCCATGATGAAGAGATAGCCGTCCTAGTCGCGGTAGCACGCATCCGCCGTCTTGTAGGAACCGGGGAACTCCGCCAGATAGGCGCTCTTGAAGCGATCGCCATTGCCCCAAAGCGTCGGCAGACAGCCCGGCGGCAGCGGCAGTTTCACCACGATATTGCCGAGTGTGCCGTCGGCGACCTCATGGCCGGCATCGTCGAGAATCCGGATATCATATGTCATAGCCGGGCATGGCGACGGTCGGTGAACCATACTTGATCGGCAATTCCCCAAGCCCCACCGGATTGCCCGCGATGCACCGGCCCGTCTCCGTCTGCCACCAGTGGTCGATGACCGGCACGGCAAGCTTTTCCTCCGCCCACTTGATCGTTTCCGGATCGGCCCACTCGCCCGCCAGGAACAGGGTGCGGAAGCCCGTCATGTCGTAATCGGCCAGGAGCTTCGCTTCCGGATCCTCCTCGCGGATCGCGCGAAACGCCGTGGGCGCGGTGAAGAGCGTGAAAAACCCGTGATCGGAGATCACCCACCAGAACGTGCCCACATCGAGCGTGCCCACGGGCTTGCCCTCGAAGATCACCGTCGTGCAGCCGTGCAACAGCGGCGCATAGACGATGTAGGAGTGCCCGACCACCCAGCCGACGTCGGAAGCGACCCAGAAGACCTCGCCCGGATTGATGCCGTAAAGGTTCGACATGGACCATTTGAGCGCCACCATGTGCCCGCCATTGTCGCGCACCACACCCTTGGGCTGCCCGGTCGTGCCGGAGGTGTAGAGGATATAGAGCGGATCGGTGGCCGCGACCGGCACGCAAAGAACCTCGCGACCCTTGGCCAGTTCCTCACGCTGGATGACGAGGCAGACATCGAGCTTGTGACGCGCCTGATCGACGGCTCCGCCGACGAGCGGCATGTAGGCGATGGTGCGGTTGGGCTCGATCCCGCAGGAGACGGCGATGATCGCCTTGGGCGTGGCATCGTCGATGCGGGTGGCAAGCTCATGGGCGGCGAACCCGCCGAAGACGACGGAATGGATCGCGCCGATGCGCGCGCAGGCCAGCATCGCCATCACCGCTTCCGGGATCATTGGCATGTAGATGATGACCCGGTCGCCCTTCGTGACCCCCTGATCGACCAGCATGTTCACGCGCTCCAGTGTCTAGCGATAGGTGTAGGTCTCGGTCTTTCCGGTGACGGGGCTGTCATAGATGATCGCCGCCTGCCCCGGCCGATCGCGTTCGACGTGCCGGTCGAGACGATTGTAGCAGGTGTTGCACTCAGCCCCGGAAAACCAGCGCCCATAGGCGCCCTGATCGGGATCGAAGACCTTGTCCCACGGTTTCGTCCAGTCGATTTCACCCGCAGCTTTCGCCCAGAAACCGTCCGGATCGTCACGCCAGGCTTGATAGACCTCGTTATATCGGCTCGCCATGGTGTTTCCTCCCACATCGCAGGGCGCATTCCTCGGCGGCAACTCTGTCGCAAAGCGGTGGAGAAAAGCAAGCCGAAGCAATTTTGACTTTGGACTGGAGCGCGGGTTATACAAATCGTCGCAGGCAAAAGGAACGGCCATAGACGGATGCCCTGCCGCTTCCGTACCACTCGTTGCTCGGATCACGTCGGGTTTCGCAAATCCCGCATGGCGATAGTTTGCGCTGCCTCTGCCTGCCCCACCTCCATTGCGAGCCTCCCACGTGCCATTCATTTCCGATCCTTGGTTCTACGCCGCGGCCATTCCGGCGGTTCTGATCGTCGGCCTTGCCAAGGGCGGGTTCGGAGCAGGACTGGCGATGCTTGGCGTGCCGCTGATGAGCTTCGTCATCTCACCCATCCATGCCGCAGGCATCATGCTGCCGATCCTGTGCGCCATATATCTGGTCACCGTCGCCTCCTATCGCGGCACGGTGCACCGGCCGAGCCTCGTCGTGCTGCTGCCCGGCGCCATTCTCGGCATAACCGTCGGCTATTTGAGCGCCGCCTGGGTGTCGGAGGCCTATGTCCGCCTCATCGTCGACATCATCACCGTCCTGTTCGCGCTCGATTACTGGACCGGCGGCACCGCGCGGCCCGCGGCGAAACAGAACGTGCCCAAGGGCGTCTTCTGAGGCGCGGTGGCGGGCTTCACCAGCTTCGTCTCGCATGTGGGCGGCCCGCCTGCCCAGATGTACCTGCTGCCGCAAAAGCTCGACCGGGTGCTGTTTTCCGGCACCATGGTCCTCACCTTCGCGGTGATGAACGCGGTCAAGCTCATTCCCTATTTTCTGCTGGGCCAGTTCGACCGGGCAAACCTGATCACCTCGGCCTCGCTGTTGCCGCTGGCCCCGATCGCCACCTACGCGGGCGTACGGCTGGTGCGCGTCGTCTCGCAGACGCTGTTCTAACCGCATCATCTATATCGACGTGTTTCTCGTGGCGCTGAAGCTGATCTGGGACGGCGTCTCCGGTATCTTCTGCCCCTCGCGACCGGTTCCAGCGACAATTGCCTTCCTCTCTCACATCAGCTTGCCGCAGAGCCCGGCTTGGGTTTTGATACTCCTCTGCCGCTAAGTGACGCTCGGCGGCAAGACACTCGGCCGGATGCCCCGGCTCAACATCTCGGGAGGAAACGTGTCCAGTCCCTATTCCGTCGATCTCGACAAGAATGCCGCGAACTATCAGCCCCTTTCGCCGATTTCCTTCCTCGCCCGCTCCGCCTCGGTCTTTCCCGATCGGATCGCAATCGTTCACGGCAAGGCCCGCACGGCCTATCGCGATTTCTATTCCCGCTCGCGTCGCCTCGCCTCCGCGCTGGAGAAGGCCGGTATCGGCAAGGGCGATACCGTTTCGGTGATGCTGCCCAACGCGCCCGCCATGCTGGAGGCCCACTACGGGGTGCCAATGATCGGCGCGGTGCTGCATTCGATGAACACCCGGCTCGACGCGGCCATCATCGCCTTCCAGCTCGACCATGCCGAGACGAAGCTCGTCATCACCGACCGCGAGTTTTCCAAGGTCATGACGGAGGCGCTGAACCTGGCGTCCGTCAAACCGATCGTCATCGATTACGACGACCCGGAATTCCCGCAGGACGGCGAACGGCTGGGATCGATCGACTACGAGGATTTCGTCCAGAGCAGCGATCCAGGCTATGCCTGGTCGCTGCCCGCCGACGAATGGGAGGCAATCAGCCTCAACTACACGTCCGGCACGACCGGAAACCCGAAGGGTGTCGTCTATCACCACCGGGGCGCGGCCTTGCTCGCCCAGGGCAACGTGATCACCGGCGGCATGGCCAAGCACGCGGTATATCTGTGGACGCTGCCCATGTTCCACTGCAACGGCTGGTGCTTTCCCTGGACCATGTCGGTGATCGCAGGCACCCATGTGTGCCTGCGCTGGGTCCGGCAGAAACCGATCTGGGATGCGCTTGCCGATCACGGCGTCACCCACCTGTGCGGCGCGCCCATCGTCATGTCGACCATCCTGTCCACGCCCGACAAGAACAAACGCAGCTTCGACCAGCAGGTCGAGTTCTTCACCGCCGCCGCCCCGCCGCCGGAATCCGTTCTGGCGGCCATGAAGGAGGCGGGCTTCAACGTCACCCATCTCTACGGCCTCACCGAGACCTACGGCCCCGCCGTCGTCAACGACTGGAAGGAGGAATGGGATGCCCTTCCGCTCGACGAGCAGGCGGTCAAGAAGGCCCGCCAGGGCGTGCGCTATTCCGCGCTCGAAGGCCTTGCCGTGCTCGATCCCGATACGATGGAGCCGGTGCCCGCCGACGGCGAGACCATCGGCGAGGTAATGTTCCGCGGCAACGTGGTCATGAAGGGGTACCTGAAGAACCGCGAGGCCTCCGACAAAGCGTTCGCGGGCGACTGGTTCCATTCGGGCGATCTCGGTGTGCTGCATCCGGACGGCTACATCCAGCTGAAGGACCGCTCCAAGGACATCATCATCTCCGGCGGCGAAAACATCTCCTCCATCGAGGTGGAAGACACGCTCTACAAGCATCCGGCCGTCGCCGCGGTCGCGGTCGTCGCGCGTCCGGACGAAAAATGGGGCGAGACGCCCTGCGCCTTCGTGGAACTGAAGCCCGGCGAGACGGTGGGCGCGGAGGACCTGATCGCCTGGTGCCGCAAGCATCTAGCCCACTTCAAGTGCCCACGCCACATCGTCTTCGAAGAGATCCCGAAGACGTCGACCGGCAAGATGCAGAAATTCAAGCTGCGCGAGATGGCGAAGGCCGTCTGAGGAAGCTCGACACGCGGATGCCGATCCTTCGAGACTCCCGCTGACGCGGGCTCCTCAGGATGACGTTATCGTATTGTGTACTGAAGAAATTTCCACCCCGCACAACGTCACCCTGAGGAGCCGTCGCAATACGGCCTCTCGAAGGATGGGCATCCGTTCAAAGTCCCCGCCCCATCAAAGCCCGAACCGGGCAATGACCGCATTGACCACATTGTCGACGGCCACGGCGGCAAGGATCAGTCCCATCACGCGGCTGATGATCGAGGCGCCCGCCTTGCCGATCACGCGCTGCACCGGTAACGCCATCAGCATCAGCACCAGCGTGATCGCTAGCACCAACACGGTGATGGCGGCGGTGACCATCTGGGAGCCGATCAGATAGATGTCGTTGTCGGTCAGCACCACCACCGCCAGCATCGCACCGGGCGAGGCGATGGAAGGGATCGCCAGCGGATAAATCGCCCATTCCGCATCGTTCCTGGAAATCTCGGACACTTCCTTGTCGGGCTTCGACGGACCAAAGATCATCGTCAGCGCGAACAGGAACAGCACGATGCCGCCCGCGATCTGGAAGGACGTCAGGTTGACGTCGATGGCGTTCAGCACCGGCTGACCGGCTACGAGAAATCCGATCAGCATCACCATGGCGAAGAAGACGGCCCGCAAGGCCACCACGCGGCGCCGGTCGGGCGCGATGAAGGCGGTTACGGCGATGAAGACGGGGATGGTTCCCACCGGATCGACGACGGCAAACAGCGTCGCGAATTGATGCAGGATCTGGGCGAGGGAAACGTCCAGGATCATTCGTCAGAAACCTCGGCGGTCAGAGAAGGCGGGGTGTTGGAAGAAATGGATACCGCATAAATTGAGACAACAAAAAGCCGCGATCCTAAGCCGGGATCGCGGCCTTGGTATAACCGGTGGCAGAGCCTTCGGACCCCGCCGGTCGTTACCGAACGACTAGTGTAGCGTCTCTTTGCGAAGGCGCGTTATCTCGTCCTTGATGTGCAGTTTACGGCGCTTGAGACTGGCGATACTGAGATTGCCAGAACTCGGACTGACCATCGCCTTTTCGATTTCCCGTTCGAGATCGGCGTAACGCCGTTCCAGCTCCAAAAGATGCGACTGCAAGGACATTGGGCAAAGCCTCCTGTCTATTTCATCTAGGACAACAGAAGTGTGACATACGCCGTCGACGCTGTCGAACGCCGTGCGACCCGTCAGTGAACGAATTGATCATGAGGACGGGTCAAATTCAGGGCCGATTTTCGATAATTCAATGTCGTTCATGTGTTACCGCATCAACCGCGCCCTGATAACACTCTGAAAACACGTTCGATATCGCACCGTCTCGACCGATCTTCCGAGCAACTGGGTAAAAACTTCCGCGACGTAATGACGCGAAACACGGGCTAACCCGAACTGCGGAAAATGCGGAGGAAAAACGCCCCGTCGAAGGCAATCTGCCGCAGGCCCCCACCCCCGTTTCGGGAGCCCCACGTGCACACTTCGATCAAGAGATGTCTTCCGGTATGATGCTGTGTAGGTTATGGCTAGAAGACATTCTCACCGATCGAGCTACCCCGGTTCGATCGCTAAGCGCTTCTGGCCTGGCGCGCCCGCCGAGATAACGGCGTCGCTTGCGGAACCGATTGATGACAGAAGACATGGAACAGGCGCTACGCGCCGAACTTGCACAATTGCGCCAGGCACACAGGGACCTCGACGCAGCCATTGCCGCGATGAACGAGACCGGCAAGGCCGATGTCATTCAGCTTCAGCGGCTGAAAAAGAAAAAGCTCTGCCTGAAAGATCGCATATCCGCGATCGAAGACAAGCTCCTACCCGACATTATCGCTTGAGACAGGCCCCTGCGGGGCGCTAAGGCGCTCGCAATATCGGGCTCACCCGTCCCCTGACGTGTCTTGGCCCGGTAGATGTCCCGGTCGGCACGATCAAGCACATCGGCGACATTGTCCTTGCGCGCCAGCGTGGCAATGCCCAACGACGCCGACAGTTGCACCGGATTTCCCCGATGAAGAAAGGGCGCCGTCTCCAGTGCCTCTGAGACCTGCGCCACGGCATTTCGCGCCGCCTGCTCATCCGACTTCCACAACAGAGCGACGAACTAGTCCCCCCGATCCGCCTGATGACATCGGAGCGACGCAGCGTGCGGAACAGAACCGCGGACACATGCGTCAGCGCCGCGTCTCTGGCGGCATGACCGAGCGTGAAGAAGGGAAACGTCGGAATTGTAGCGCGAGACGAACGCGATGGAGCGTTCGAGCACCCGCTCGAACCCGCACCGGTTTAATAGTTCGGTCAGCGCATCGCGCACGGCATCCCGCCTCAACCGGCGGATTTCCAGTCGTTGCGAGGTGACCACATCTGTCAATCGGGCGACTTCGTCGCGCAGGTCCTCCATGCACCTGCCCATATCTTCCATCGCCCCCGGGTCGTTATGACATCCCGCCGTCACGCCCCCCGCCCGACGAGATATTCCCGCCGGTTCTGCACCCGCCAGCCTCATGGTTGAACCTCGCTGCATTTCGGTATACAGCCCAGTCGATTCAGATCCGGAACGTGAGGGTTTTGCCTGACCTTGTCCAAGGTCAACGTTAAACTTGGTCAACGCCTTGCTTGACCGTTCATGGCTTCTATAATCCGCGTCTTTCCCGCAAGGGGCCGACAAAAATAGCAGTAGGGCTCGCCAGCCTAGAGACGACATATGATTAAGAGTACACCCCCCGTCGCGATCATCATGGGCAGTCAGTCCGACTGGCCGACCATGAAGAACGCGGCCGATACGCTCGATGCACTGGGTATCGCCCATAAGGCCCGCATCGTTTCCGCCCACAGAACCCCGGATCGCCTCGTCGCCTTCGCCAAGGGCGTGCGGGATGCGGGCACGAAAGTCGTGATCGCAGGCGCGGGCGGCGCGGCGCATCTGCCCGGCATGGTCGCCTCCATGACGCCGCTTCCCGTTTTCGGCGTGCCGATCGAATCGTGCGCGCTGAAGGGCATCGACAGCCTCTATTCCATCGTCCAAATGCCGACCGGCGTTCCCGTGGGAACGCTCGCCATCGGCCGCTCCGGTGCGGTCAATGCGGCCCTTCTTGCGGCAAGCGTGCTGGCGCTCACCGACGAGGCCCTGGCCGAACGGCTCGATGACTGGCGCAAGCGCCAGAGCGAGGCGGTTGCCGAACATCCCAGCGACGAGGCCTGAGCCGATAACCACCCCGGAACTCGCCCCAGGCGCCACGATCGGTATCCTCGGCGGCGGCCAGCTCGGCCGCATGCTGGCACTCGCGGCAAGCCTGCTCGGTTTCAAGTGCCACATCTATTGTCCCGACCCGCAGAGCCCCGCCTTTCAGGTGAGCGATGCCTACACGGTCGCGGCCTATGACGACGAGGCGGCGCTCGCCGCCTTTGCCGAAGCCGTCGACGTGGTGACCTACGAATTCGAGAACGTGCCGGAGGAAACGGCCCGCTTTCTGGAAAGCCGCATGACGCTGCGCCCCGGCTCTCATCCGCTTGCGATTACCCAGGACCGGCTGGTGGAGAAGAATTTCCTGAGCTCCATCGGCATCCCGCTTGCCCCCTTCGCCGCCGTCGACGGACCGGACGACATCGCCGCAGCCGTTGACGTGACCGGCCTGCCCGCAATCCTGAAGACGCGGCGTATGGGCTACGACGGCAAGGGCCAGACCCGCATCGACAGCCTGGATGATACCCAGGCCGCCTGGGAGCGCATCGGCAAGGCGCCCGCCGTGCTTGAAGGCGTCGTCGATTTCGCGCTGGAATGCTCCGTCATTGCCGCGCGCAGCACGGACGGAGAGACGGCCGCCTACGACATTGCGGAAAACAAGCACCACAACCACATCCTGAAATGGAGCCACGTTCCCGCCTCCCTGTCGCAGGAAACGCAGGACGCGGCCCGTGCACTCGGCGCCAAGGTGACCGAGGCGCTCGACTATGTCGGCGTTCTGGCGGTGGAGCTATTTGTAGTGCGGGATCACGACGGCGAACGGCTCATCGCCAACGAAATTGCCCCGCGCGTTCACAATTCCGGGCACTGGACGCAGGACGGCTGCCTTGTCTCGCAGTTCGAACAGCACATCCGTGCGGTGGTCGGCTGGCCGCTGGGAAGCGCGGAACGGCGTGCAGACGTGGTGATGGAAAACCTGATCGGCGCGGATGCAGAGCACTGGCCGGACATCATCAAGGAACCGGCCGCCCGTCTGCACCTTTACGGCAAGGCGGAAATCCGCCCGGGCCGCAAGATGGGCCACGTCAACCGGCTGAAATAGGGCACCTATGGGAGCCGCACGGTCCCGCCTCGTCACGATTTGCACTCACCCGAAGATACGATCGGATGTCACACGAGACCGAGACGCTCGCGCATGCAGAACCGCCAAATCGCGGCGACCGCCACGACCGCGAGGCTGCTCGCCAGTCCCCACCACAGGCCGCCCCAGAACACCAGACCGTAGGCAAGCGCATCCCGACGCCCCAGTACCCCGCCACAGCGATGATCATCGGGACCCTTGTGTCGGACAAGCCGCGCAGGATGCTGGCCGCGGCCCCTTGCGCGCCGTCGAAGATCTGGAAGAGAGCCCCGCAATCGCCCGTGCCCGCCGCAAGGACGGCAGGCGTGTCCGGATTGCCCGCCTTGGTGAAGAGCCCGATCAGCACGCCCGGTATGCTCAATGCTCAGGAAGACGATGGCCGCGCACACCATGAAGCCGAGCGACACCATGGACACCATGAAGGTGATCGAGGCGCATTGGCTCGCGATACCGTGGGCGGCGAGTTCGACCGTTCCGATCCAGCCCATCATCATCGCCGAGGCGAAGAACAGGCCGACCTCGGCCAGGATCGTCAGCCCGATCGGCCAGCCGAGCCTGAGGATCTGGAAGAAGACCGGCCAGTCGCTGCGCCAGAACCGACCGAGGATGGCGAACCGGCGCAGCTTGCGATGCCGCATCGTATAAAGGGGGCAACACGGCGAAGGTCGCCGCATTGGTGCCCATCGACGCGATGCCCGCGCCCACCAGCTCCAGCCGCGGCGCACCGAAGGCGCCGAAGATCAGCACGTAATCGAGCGCCGCATTGACGAGAGCCCCCGCCACGGTCGCCCACAGGACGACCTGCGCCTTCTCCATCACGGCCACGAAATTGCGCAGGCCCATGGTCGCCAGGGCGGGCGGCAGCGCCCATTGCAGATAGCGCATGTAGATGCCGGCCGAATGGGCGATCTCCGATTTCTGCCCCACCATGAGCAGGATCGATTCCGTGTGCCACATGACGAACATGGCGGGCACGGAATAGGCGATTACCACCCAGAGCCCCGCACGGAGCGGCGCACGTCGCGCATCCGCCGTTCGCCGCGCGCCCGTGCGGCAATCGGCATCACGGCCTGCACGAGGCCCGTGCCGAACAGGAAAATGACGATATAGAGATTGAAGGCCAGGACGGAGGCCGCCAGCGGCTCTGTTCCCAGCTGCCCGATCATCAAGGACGTCGGTCGTGTTGAGCGCCGTATGGGCAATCTGCGCCCCGGCGATCGGCAGGCCCAATACGAGCGTTGCCTTGATCTCGCGAATCCAAAGGGAGATGTCGTTCCGCGCGGCGTCATCACTCACCAGCGAAGCCATGAGACTTCTCCGAAAAACGATTCGCCGCGGTCCGGGATCGAAGGTCAATGACATGCGGGCGCACAGTAGTCATCTTCCGCAAACGCTTTAACCCGGCGCAACGCGGGCGACACTAACGACCCCGGCCGCATCCGTCCACCCACGCCGCACGGCACGACTTTCCGCCTTATGAACGGTATAGGTGCGCATTCTACGGGTTTCCCGCTTTCTTCGCCCCTTCCCGGTGGACAAGCACCGGTGCATCTGCTAAGGAACGACCTACTTTCGCAACGCTCCGTGCGGCGCAGCCGGGGCATTGCCAGATCGCAGTCGGCATCCAGCCGTTTGCGACCGGCGCTTCGGACAAACATCCGATAACCTGACCAGTTCGGCAACACGGGGCATTTACGCGTGCAAGTTTTCGTTCGCGACAAAAACGTTGATCAGGCACTCAAGGCGCTGAAGAAAAAGATGCAGCGTGAAGGCATCTTCCGGGAGATGAAGCTCCGCGACCACTTCGAAAAGCCGTCCGAGAAGCGCGCCCGGGAAAAGGCGGAAGCCATCCGCCGCGCTCGCAAGCTGGCCCGCAAGCGGGCGCAGCGCGAAGGCCTTCTGAGCGGCCGTTCTGGCCGCCGCTAAAGGCGCAGGGCCCGCATTCCGGCGGGCCTCTTCGAGTCTTTTCGCACACTACCCATCGCTCGAAATCTGAACGGACTGTGCGGGTCACCGTACGATCCGTATTGCTGTGGACTGAGCGAAATCAACGCTGTGTGACGGACTTCGTGTCAGATTGTCTCCGACCAATATGGAGGGGCATTCCATAGCGCACGCGATCGTCCTCATTCATGGACACCCCGATCCCAACCCCGGACATCTGAGCCGTGCGCTCGGCGACAGCTATGCCGAAAGCGCCCGGGCGGCCGGTCACGCCGTTCACGAAATCGATGTCACACGGCTGGATTTCCCGATCCTTCGCAACGAGGCCGAATATTCCGGCTCCCTGCCACCGAGCCTCGAGCCGATCTTCGCGCGCCTGCATAAAGCCGACCACATCGTCGTCTCCTTCCCGCTCTGGCTGGGCACGCTCCCCGCGCTGACCAAGGCGTTTTTCGAGCAGCTCCTTCATCGCAACATCGCATTTGAAGAGGCAGCCCGGCAGACCCGCTTTCCCAAGGGCCGCCTTGCGGGGCGTTCTGCGCGCCTCGTCGTGACCCATGGGCAATGCTGACCTTCATCTACCGCTTCTGGTATCTCTCGCACGGCCTGAAGGTCTTTGAACGCAATGCCCTGGACCTCGTCGAGGTCAAGCCGGTGGAGATGACGCTCTTCGGCAACGCGACGAGCACCGATGACGCGACATGTGAAAAATGGCTGGATGAAATGCGCAGGCTGGGTCAGGCGGGAGCCTGATGAGCCTGATGAGAGCGCGCGCGGAATGAGAGTTCCGGCAGCAACCTGTGCTGCCGGGCAGCGACGCGTCGCACTGCCCATCCTTCGAGACGGACCTTCGGGCCTTTCACATTATCCAGCCCAAAACGGTATCGAGTTGTCCTCAATACTCTCAACTCATCATCCCGGCCTCCGAGCCGGGATCCATTCCATGCTCTATCGGCAGGGAATGTGGTTGGATTAATCTTCGATATCCACCTCTTACCGCGCTGAAGCATCACGGCATAGATTGCCGGTCGGAGCCGGCAATGACGGGAGAGATGTAGCCGGAATAACCCGATACCATTTTCGGGCTGGACACTGAGGAGGCCCGAAGGGCCGTCTCGAAGGATTGGCCTCCGCACTTTCCTCTCCCCCACCTGCCCACGAAAAAGGCCGCGCCCAGGGGACGCGGCCTCAATTCGTTTCTCGCGAAGGTCGTCAGGCCTACATCGACTTGACGATTTCCTCGGTCATCTTCTTGGCGTCGCCGAAAAGCATCATCGTCTGATCCAGGAAGAACAGCTCGTTCTGGATGCCCGCATAGCCGGAGCCCATGCCGCGCTTGACGAAGAGCACCGTCTTGGCCTTGTCGACATCGAGGATCGGCATGCCGTAGATCGGCGAGGACGGATCGTCGCGCGCCGCCGGGTTGGTGACGTCGTTGGCGCCAATGACGAAGGTCACGTCGGCCTGCGCGAACTCGGAGTTGATGTCTTCGAGCTCGAACACCTCGTCATAGGGCACGTTGGCTTCCGCCAGGAGAACGTTCATGTGCCCCGGCATACGGCCAGCCACCGGGTGAATGGCGTACTTCACCTCGACGCCTTCCAACTTCAGCTTGTCGGCCATTTCCTGAAGCGCGTGCTGCGCCTGGGCGACCGCCATGCCGTAACCCGGCACTATGATGACCTTGGAGGCGTTCTTCATCAGATACGTCGCATCCTCGGCCGCCCCCTGCTTGACCGGACGTTCTTCCGCACCGCCGGCCGCAGCAGACGCCGTCTCGCCGCCGAAGCCGCCGAGAATGACGGAGACGAACGAGCGGTTCATGCCCTTGCACATGATGTAGGACAGGATCGCACCCGACGAGCCGACCAGCGCGCCGGTGATGATCAGCGCCATGTTGCCGAGCGTGAAGCCGATACCAGCCGCAGCCCACCCCGAATAGGAGTTGAGCATCGAGATCACGACCGGCATGTCCGCCCCACCGATGGGAACGATCAGCAGCCCGCCGAAGATCAGCGACAAGATCACGGTCAGCCAGAAGACCGTGTGGCTCTCCGTCGTCGCCAAAGCGATGATCAGGATGACGATCGCCGCAGCCAGCGCGATGTTGATGACGTGACGACCCGGCAGCAGGATCGACTTGCCCGACATGTTGCCGTTGAGCTTCAGGAAGGCGATGACCGACCCAGTGAAGGTGATCGCACCGATGGCGATGCCGATGGAGCTTTCGATCAGCGCTTGGGCGTGGATGGAACCCACCTCGCCGATGCCGAAGGCTTCCGGCGCGTAGATCGCCCCGGCCGCAACGAGCACGGCGGCAAGACCGACGAGCGAGTGGAAGGCCGCAACGAGCTGCGGCATGGCCGTCATCGGGATCTTGCGCGCGATGTAGGCACCGATGCCGCCGCCGATGGCCAGCCCCAGCACGATCAGCACCCAGCCGGTGCCGGACGGCACCGCGATGCCGAGCGTGGTCAGGATGGCGATCGCCATACCGATCATGCCGAAGACGTTACCCTGACGGGATGTCGTGGGATGCGACAGGCCGCGCAGCGCCAGAATGAACAGGACGCCGGAGACCAGATAGAGAAAGGTCACGATATTCGTTGTCATAAGTTCGGCACCCTCACGACTTCTTCTTGTACATGGCAAGCATGCGGCTAGTTACCAGGAACCCGCCGAATATGTTTACCGATGCAAGGATGAGCGCGATGAAGCCGAAGCCGTGAGCCCAGGCGGTGTTCGCCTCCTGGCCCGCCACCGCATCGGCGCCGACGGCGAGCAGCGCGCCGACCACGATCACGGAGGAAATCGCGTTGGTGACCGACATGAGCGGCGTATGCAGCGCCGGGGTCACCGACCACACCACATAGTAGCCGACGAAGATCGCCAGCACGAAAACCGCCAGACGAAAGACGAACGGATCGATCGCCCCGCCGGATGCTGCGTGGGCAAGCGCACCGGCGGCATCCGCCACCCCGCCCGTTGCCTGATCCGCATAGGTCTGGGCGGCATCTGCCGCCGCGCGGGCGGCGTCTGCGGCCGCCTGCGCCGCATCGGCAACAGCGCGCGCCTTTTCAAGAGCCATTTCGCTCGCCATTTATTCGTCCCCTTTCGGTGCGAATGCCGGATGCACAACCGCGCCGTCGCGCGTCAGCACCGTCGCCGATACAAGTTCATCTTCCCAGTTGACCTTCAAGGAGGAGGTTTCCTTGTCGACCAGTGTCGTGACGAAAGTCAGCAGGTTCTTCGCATAGAGCGCCGAGGCGGACGCCGGAATGCGCCCGGCGACGTTGAGATGCCCGACGATCTTCACGTCGCTCACCGTCGCAACCTTGCCCGGCTTCGCGCCTTCCACGTTGCCGCCGCGCTCCACCGCCAGATCGATAATCACCGATCCCGGCTTCATCGACTGCACCATTTCCTTGGAAACGAGGCGCGGGGACGGACGACCGGGAATCAGCGCCGTGGTGATGACGATGTCCTGCTTGGAAATGTGAGAATCGACCAGCTCGGCCTGCTTCTTCTGGTATTCCTCGGACATCTGCTTGGCGTAGCCGCCAGCGGTCTCGGCCTGCTTAAACTCCTCGTCCTCGACCGCGATGAATTTCGCGCCGAGAGACTCGACCTGTTCCTTGGCCGCCGGACGCACGTCCGTGGCGGTCACGGCAGCGCCTAGACGCCGCGCCGTGGCGATCGCCTGAAGACCGGCAACGCCCGCCCCCATGACGAAGACACGCGCGGCGGGAACCGTGCCCGCCGCCGTCATCATCATCGGCATGGCGCGATCGAACTCGTCAGCCGCGTCGATCACCGCCTGATAGCCGGCAAGGTTCGCCTGGGAGGACAGCACGTCCATCGACTGCGCGCGCGTGATGCGCGGCATGAATTCCATGGCGACGGCGGCGATATTGGCCTTGGCCATCGCCTCCACGTCCTTCTCGTGGCCGAAAGGATCCATCGTACCGATGACGAGGGCGCCGGCTTTCATCGCGCCGAGTTCCTCCGCCGTCGGACGGCGCACCTTCAGCACCACGTCGGCGTCCTTGAACACGTTGGCGGCATCGGCCACGATTTTCGCACCGGCGTCCCGGAATTCCGCATCCGGAATCCGCGAGGCCTTACCGGCCCCTTTTTCCACCAGCACCTCGAGCCCGAGCGCAACATATTTCTTCACCGTATCCGGCGTCGCAGCGACCCGGGTTTCAACGGCGTCGCGTTCGAGCGGCACCCCGATCTTCATATGCATCCCCCTTTTGGGAGCACGGTATCCCACGCACAACGCAAACCGCCCCGCGCCGACCGTGCCCGACCAGATATGAAAGCAGCTCGCATTCCGAAAGGCATTCGAGCCGCCTGTTGTTCTGACGGCTTCGGTGCGCACCGAAGCCCGTCTTCGAATTTTCGTCGTCGCCCGATCAGCCGTCACCCGACACATGTCCTCCGGCAGGCGATCCACGGACGGACAGTCCGCAAACCGTTTGCCCGGCAGACCCCATGTCAGGGGAGAGACACCGAGAGAGTCCGACCAACCATTTAGCCACGCATTTGGCTACGCATTCGGCCGGGAATCGGTCAACCGACGGTCAGAATAGCCATGAGTCCGGCAAACACGAATACGGCTGCCGAAGGAATCCATCCCTTCTGTCCGGCGAACAGGCCGATAACCGCGGCGATGATTGTCGCCAACAATACGACTGTACCAGCCAGATTTGAATAACCGCTGCCGAGCCCGAAGATCAATAGACATAGCACCACATTGATACATGCAATCACGCCGATCTTGCTAAAGGCCACGAAGCCAGCATAAGTCTTTTCATGTTCTGAGTAGTCCATCGTCGGTGCATTATTTTCAGTCATTCTCGCTCCCTCCGCGAATGCCTTTTCAATCGTCTGCCCTAACGTCTGAAACGAAAAGATAGACACTGCGACGATATGAAACGCAAGCCCTCCGTAAGGTCAACACAAATCGCCATTTGGTACTACTCGGCAGTGGGCAACCCAACATTTGCCAGCAGATCGCACTGACGTGCGGCTACACTGTCGGCATCGAAATCTTCTATCTGTTCGTTGAATAGGCGATAGAAATTCAGCTCCGCCTTGAGGTGCAGGAACACCCCTCCGAGACCGATCGCCGCACGATCCATGAACACGAATTCGCGAGGAACAGTCACCGGGCCGTGCTCCTTGAGCGCCTGATGCACCCGAAAAGCCTCCCGCCCGGCCGTATTCCGCCGGGCTCACCCCATCGGCAATGGCGCGGGTGCGATCCTCAAGGAGAGGTCCGTAGATGAATCGCACCCAGATATTCAGCGCATCGATGAGTTCGCGCGAGAGTCCCTTGAAGCCCCAGGTCTCGTAAGCGTGAACGATTCGCGCTTCGTCATCTGCCAGAAGCCCGCGATAGAGATCGACGACGTCCGCCACGAAGCGGCTGGGGAAGATGCGGATGCAACCATAGTCCAGAAGATTGATCCCGACGGGCGCCCCCGCCTCCTCGAAGACCGTGTAATTGCCCAGATGCGGATCGCCGTGGATCACGCCCACATAGGAAAACGGATACCACCAGGCCCGGAACATCACCTCGGCGATCAGGTTGCGCTCTTCAAGCGAATGATCGCGGTAGTTCAGAAGCGGCCGCCCTTCAAGCCAGCCCATTGCGAGCAGGCGTCCGGTCGAAAGCTCGTCCACCACCTCAGGCACGCGGATCATCGACTTCTCGGCAAAGACCTGCCGGTAGAGCGCCATGTTGCGCGCCTCGCGCTCGTAATCGAGTTCCTCGCGCACCCACTCGCCCAGTTCCACCGCGATTTCGCGCGCATCGATGGCCGGCCGCATGCGGCGATGGATCGACAGGATCACCCCGAGCTGGGTGAGATTCGGCCTCCACCGCAGACGCCATATCCGGATATTGCAGCTTGACCGCCAGCCGCTGACCGTCGAGCGCGCGCGCCTCGTGCACCTGGCCGAGGGAGGCGGCGGCCGACGGCGTATCGTTGAATTCGGCGAATTTCGTGCGCCAGTCGCGCCCAAGCTCCGCTTGCAGCGTGGCGAGTTCGGTTGTGTGTTCGGGCGGGACGGCGTCGGGAATGGTGGCGAAAAGCTGGGCGATCTTCATCAGCGGCCCTTTCAGCCCGCCAAGCATCGCCGTCAGTTCCTCCGCGTTGCGATCGCGATCGCGCCCGCCGCCAACGAGCCGGGCGCCCGCGACACGGGCCGCAAAGCCGCCGACCTGCGCATAGCGCCCGACACGTGCGGAAAGCCGGTTGGCCCTCACGGTCGGGCGGACGACGCTTATCAGATGTCATCGATAAGGACCTCGCCTCCCAAGAGCATGACCGACCGGATCGGGGAACTCCGATCGACGGAAAATCGCTCTAGAATGCCGCAGATTGCGCGACCGTCTGGCTGCAAGATAGGCGTCACGCGCGCTTATACAACGCAAATAAGCGAGATGAGATCCATTTCGGGAGATCAAGTTGCCCAGCGCTCACCCATGCAAGCGCGGGATCAGTCATTAGAGACCAGCGACAGGGCGACCACGGCGGACCCATCAAACCGATCCGTGCGCAGCGCACCGTAGATCCGCCGCTCAAACCCGGCGCTGAACAGCCGCGGCGGACGGGCGAAAAGCGCGCTGAGACGACGCTGATCGGGATGGCTCAAATCCGCAAACGCCGATGTCCGGGTGCTGTGATCGCCGGAGAGCATGCGCGCTTCGTCCGGCCGCGGCAGGGCAGCGAAGCGGGCGAAGGGATCGACCTCGACGGGAATGCGTCCGGCGAGCGAGGACCAGCTCAGTACGGGCTTTTGCGCCTTGCTGCGGGCAGCGGCCAACGCCGCATCGACCCGCGCGGCAACCGAAGCCCCCTCGGCAAGATTGAGGGCAGCAACACGCTCGGGATCGGACCGCTGACGATCGGCGGGACGGTGCGGAGGTGCTGCGGCCAACGTCGTGGCGGCAGGCCGCGGCCTCAGCGCGGGCACAGGTTCGGATCCGGCGGCATAGGACGTCAGCGTCGTATTCGCCCCCCCTCCTCTGCGACCGGAGACCCCGGATCGACCACGGAATCGATCGCGCCGATGGCATCGGACGGCGCAGGCCCGGTGCGGCGCGGCTTGGAACTGGGAAGCGTGGCGACGATGAAGGACTCGTCGGCTTCCGCTTCCACCTCTGATTCTTCCTCAAGGCTCTCTTCCGGCTCAGGCTCCGCGACCTCAACCACGCCACCGGGCTTTGCGTGCGGCGTCACCCTGGCCGAACTCACGCCCGGCAACGGATCGTCGCTCGCACGGTCGACCCACACGGGCTGCGGCGTGGTATTTTCCTCTCCACCGACATCGGCGGGCGGTCTGGGCCTGCCGCCGAACAGCGAGGCGATCAGCGTCTTGCCGCTCGTATTGCCGCCGCCAACATTGACGCCAGCGAGCGAGGGCCGGATCGAGGGACTGGTCGTCACGTTGGTGGCAACCTGCCCGGTGGTCCTGAAGGAGCGCTCGGGAGCGGCCGATGCCACCTGGCGGGTGCGGCTGCCGCGCGCCTGCAGCTCGGCCAGAGCCTGCTTGTAGCCGGGCATCGGCTTGCCGTCGGAAGGAATGTGGATCGTCTTGCCGTTCGGAAAGACGCAGGCGAGCTGGCTTCGCGTCATGCGCGGCCAGTGGCGCACATTGCCTGTATCCATGTGCACGAAGGGCGAGCCGGAGGTCGGATAGTAGCCCACGCCGCCCACCTGCATGCGCAGGCCGATGGCGCGCAGCTTGGCGAGATTGGCGTCAAGAATGAAGAAGTCCATCGCCTTGCCGCGCATGTGCTGGCTCTTCTTCGCAACCCCGCGAGAGCACTTGCGCAGCATGTTGTTGGTTGCCGGAGACCGATAGCCGGAGACCACGTGAATCTCTCCGTGCGAACCCGACTTCTGGTAAACTTCCCAGACCAGGTCGAACAGCTTGGGATCCATGTTAGTGGATTCGTTACGCCGCCAGTCGCGCAGGAACTGGTTCAGTTCGCGCAAACCCGACTGGATGTAACGGCCGTTACGCTTGAAGGTGATGGTGGCGTGTTCGCCGGTGTGGTTGTTGTAGAGCTTCAGGGAGCGGATCTCGGCCTCGGCCGCCGGAGCAAACCCGGCGAAAGACGCGAGAATAACGGCAACGCCGAGCAAAAGGGTGTGCGCCGCGGCACATAGCGGGAAGCGGAGCAGATACTCGCTCAATGTCTTTCTCGCATTCTGCCGCGAGGCGGCGACCTGATATCGCCGACCATTCGGACCCGGCACCCTACCCCCCGAGTATTACCTTAAAGTACGACAGACTCGGTTAACGAGTATTTACCGTATTTCGAACCTGCACGGAATCGCCGCCAAACGACTGAAAACCCTGACGTTCTCGTCGAGAACTTGCCCGGCATCGCAAAGAAGATCGCAACATTTGACAGATCAAAGGATCCGGAAACCGGGCTTGCCCACGAGACAGGCAGTCACACGACACGTCAAGCAGGCAATTTTGCGGCAGGGAACCCACCGGCCGTTTTGCCGCAGCCCGCTATTCCGCTGCGTCCTGGCCGTTCGTCGCTTCCAGGCCGTAGTCCTTCAGCTTGCGATACAGTGTGGACCGTCCGATCCCCAGCCGCCGCGCGACCTCCGCCATGCGCCCACCATAGTGGTCGATAGTGGTCGATCGCGGTGACGATCATGTCGCGTTCCACGCTTTCCAGCGTCTGAACATGGCCGTTCTTGTCGAGCGCACGCAGGAACCCGAAGGGCACGGAGCCATCGGCCCCCCTGGCCGACCGCCTCGCCCGTCCCACCATAGGAGGAACTGCTCACGGCCGGCTCGCCGGCGATCAGCGGCGCCTCGATCTTCGGCTCCTGAGACCGACGCTCGTCTCCCCCCGCGTGCGGCGCAATGAGCCTGGATCTGGGGAAAGTCGTCCAGCCTCAGGCACATGTCGTCACACAGGACAACGGCGCGGAAGATCGCGTTCTCAAGCTGGCGGATATTGCCCCGGCCAGTCATAGGACTGCAGCAGCGCCACCGTGTCGGGTGCGACCGTCGCGATCTTCGACTTGTGCTCTTCCGCGGCAAAGCGCGCCAGAAAATGCCGAGTGAGTTCGGGAATGTCCTCCAGCCGGTCGCGCAGAGGCGGGATCCAGACGGGAAAGACATTGAGCCGGTAATAGAGATCCTCGCGGAAGCACCCTTCCTTGACCAGATCCATCAGCCGCCGGTTGGTGGCCGAGATCAGCCGGAAGTCGATCTTCTGCGGCCGCCGCCGCGCGCCGACCGGGTCGGTCTCGCCCTCCTGCAGGACCCGCAGGAGCTTGACCTGAACGTCGCTCGGCAACTCGCCGACCTCATCGAGGAACAGCGTGCCACCATGGGCCTCCTGGAACTTGCCGACATGCTTGTCGACCGCACCGGTAAAGGCCCACTTCTCGTGGCCGAAGAGAATGGATTCCACGAGGTCTTCAGGGATCGCGCCGCAATTGACGGTGATGAACGGCTTGGTGGCCCGATCGCTCTGGCCCTGGATGGCGCGCGCGATCACTTCCTTGCCAACGCCGTATTCGCCTTCGATCAGAATGGGAATATGCGAGGAAGCGGCGCGCTCGCCCAACCGGATGACGCGCTCCATGAAGGCAGACCGGGTGACGATGTCCTTGAAGGTGAGCGTCCCGGCTTCCGCCTTGCGGAAACGCACGACCTCGTCTTCCAGCGCGGAGACCTTCAACACATTCAACACATTGCGGATGGAAACTTCCAGCCGCTCCGGCCCGATCGGCTTGACGACGAAGTCCTGCGCCCCAACGCGCATGGCTCCGACCACCGTGTCGATCCCGGCCTGCGCCGTCTGCACGATCACCGGCGTGCCGTTGCCTTCCGCGTGCATCTTTTCCAGGACGGCGAACCCGTCCAGTTCCGGCATGACCAGATCGAGAATGACGAGATCGATATCGCTGCCTTCCGGTGCGCACAGCACCTCCAGTGCTTCCACCCCGTTTTCCACCACCCGGGCGGAATATCCGAAGCGTTTCACCGCCTCTTCAAGCAACCGGCGCTGAACCGGGTCGTCATCGACAATCAGAATACGTCCACTCATGCGATCACGCATCTCCCGCGCCGCTCCGCCCCCTTCGCGAATCGGCCGATCACGGCTGTATCATTTCGGGCCATGATGATCGTCATCGGTTAACAAACAGCCAAACTCGCCGCGCCTCCTGCACGTTACGTCATCCGGATACGCCCCCTGTTGGAAGCTGCGCCAATCCCTATATGCTCTTCCGCGATCCAATCTTTTTTGCGCCCCTTCAAGGCTGACGGGAGCAGTGAACGTTTCTTGCGGAGCCATCATGTCCTTTACCGATCCCACCCGTTCCCCGGCCGATGCCCTTGCCGCAACCGGCGACCTCGGCACCCTGCCGGAATGGAACCTCGCCGATCTCTATCCCGCCATGGACGATCCGACCGCGAAGGCGGATCTCGAAAAGTCGGTCGAGAACGCGCGTGCTTTCGAAGCGGTGAACAAGGAACGGCTGGACGTCCTGGCGCGCAGCGACGCGAACGCCCTCACCGCGGCGGTGAAGGATTACGAGGCGCTGCAGGAATTGCACGGATCCCAAGCGCCAGAAATTCTACGGCGACGTGCAGGACAAGCTGACCACCGCGGGCACGCATCTGCTGTTCTTCGGACTGGAACTCAACCGCATCGAGGATGCAGTGCTCGATGCCGCGATGGAGAACGAGGCCCTCGCCCACTACAAGCCGTGGTTCGACGACATCTGCAAGAAGCGCCCCTACCAGCTTGAAGATCGGGTCGAGCAGCTCTTCCACGAGAAGTCGGCCACGGGACGCGGCGCCTGGAACCGGCTTTTCAACGAGACCATCTCCGGGCTGAAATTCGACGTCGGCAGTCAGTCGCTCGGCATGGAGGCCACGCTGAACTTCATGCAGGATCCCAACTGCGAGAAGCGCAAGGAAACAGGCGAGGCGCTGGCGAAAGTCTTCGGCGAGGACCTGTCCACCTTCACGCTGATCACCAAATACGCTGGCCAAAGACAAGGAAATTTCCGACCTTTGGCGCGGTTTCACCGACGTCGCCGACAGCCGCCACCTGGCCAATCGGGTGGAGCGCGAGGTGGTCGATGCGCTGGTCGACGCCGTGCACGCGGCCTATCCGCGCCTGTCGCACCGCTACTATTCCATGAAGGCGAAGTGGCTCGGTCTCGACACATTGATGCACTACGATCGCAACGCCCTGCTTCCCAAGGCCGATGATCGCAAGATTCCGTGGGATGAGGCCAAGGCGACCGTTCTCAACGCCTATTCGCGTTTTTCGCCCGACATGGCGGGCATCGCCGAACGGTTCTTCGACAACAACTGGATCGACGCGCCCGTGCGCCCCGGCAAGGCGCCGGGCGCCTTCGCCCATCCGACCGTGCCGAGCGCTCACCCCTATGTGCTGGTCAACTACCAGGGCAAGACGCGGGACGTGATGACGCTGGCCCATGAGCTGGGCCACGGCGTTCATCAGGTGCTGGCGGGCCCGAACGGCGCGCTGATGGCGCCGACCCCGCTGACGCTAGCGGAGACGGCGAGCGTCTTCGGCAAAATGCTGACCTTCCGCTCGTTGCTCAATTCCGCCAAGGACGACCACACCCGCAAGATCATGCTCGCCTCCAAGGTGAAGGACATGATCAACACGGTGGTGCGCCAGATTACTTTTTACACCTTCGAGTACCGCGTCCATCTGGAGCGCCGCGAGGGCGAACTGATCTCGGATCGTCTGGGCGAGATCTGACTCGACGCGCAGCGCGAGAGCCTCGGCCCCGTCTTCACGTTTGCAGACGACTACGAGACCTTCTGGACCTACATCCCGCACTTCATCCACCGCCACTTCTACGTCTACGCGACTGTCTCGTGAACTCGCTCTACGCGGTCTACGAGGAGGCGGAGACGGGCTTCCAGAAGAAGTATTTCGAGCTTCTGAAGGCCGGCCGGCACCAAGCACCACACCGAGCTCTTGGCGCCCTTCAGGCTGAAGGGCGCCGATCCGGCCTTCTGGAACAAGGGGTGTCGATGATCGAGCGGATGATCGACGAACTGGCGGCGATGGACTGAGAGATCGAAATAAGCGGTGCGCGCCTTGGCGCGCACTGATTTCTGGATTCCGGATCAGCGTTCGGCTGATGCCTCACTTGTCCGGAATGAGGGATTTGGGGCTGAGTTGTAAGCATACGCCAGTGTCGGTAATTGCTCGCATATTGGACGCGTGTGGTTACGTCTCTCCCCTTGCTCCTCATTCCGGGCGGTCTGCAGCGCAAGCTGCATGGCCAGACCAGGAATCCAGCGCGGCAAGCTGCGGCAAAGCCGCTCCGCTTCCTCTGGCTCCATCCCCCGCCGCATCTGGTCCTTGCGTCAACGATCAAAAGGCTCCTTAAAATGAGCCATGACGCTCAACCACACTCCTTATAACGATAACAGCTCCAAGCAGCCGTTCTCCGTCGACCTCGCCCCGCTCGATCTCGAAGACTGGGTCGAGATCGACGAGCGCCTGCCCTTCTATCTGGCCGAAAAGGCCCGCTTCTTCGCGGGTGACGAGACGGCCGTCTTCGGCGCCGAGGCGGATACACTGGAGGCCCAACGCGAGGTGCTAGACCGTCTTCTCGACCACCTGCCCCGCCGTTTCCCCGAGCTTTACGCCCTTGAAGGCGAGACGATCCGCGTCCTTGCGACCGGCGAAACCTATCGCACGGATGATTTCCCCGATGCACCGCTGAAGCTTGCCGCCCGGCTGGTGCAGGAGGATCTGGTGATCATGCGCAAGAGCGCGGAAGGCTATCGGCTCGTGGCGGGCGCGCTGTGCTTTCCCTCTTCAATGGTCGCTGAAGGAGAAGTTCGGCCAGGCCATGCCCGCCATCCACGACAACGTGCCCGGCTTCAACGACGGCCGCATGGGCGCAATCGTGGCGCGGATCTTCGACAATATCTCCGAAGGCTCGCCCGTCTGGCGGCTCAACTGGTCGCTATACGGCGGCGACGAGTTGCACCACCCCTCCGCCAAGTCGCTCGATGCGCGGGTGGCGACGGGGACATCCGAATCTGTTCGTGCGCGTGGAACGTCAGACATTGCGGCGTCTGCCGCGTTCCGGCAACGTGCTCTTCACCGTGCACATCCACGTGGACCCGATCACAGCCTTTGCCAAACACCCGGAAGGTGCGCATCTCGCCGCCGGATTGCGAAAGCAATTGCTGGCGCTGAACGAGGATCAGCTCGCCTACAAGGGCCTGACCGCAGAACGCAACCGGATTGCCGCAACGCTCGCCGATCTGGCAGGCGAGACGGTGTGAAAGGCGACGGGTCGTACCTGACGCTCGCACGCCTCCCGCACGCGCTCTTCCCCCTGAAACGCAAAACGGCCCCTCACGGGGCCGTCTTTCGTAAAGCATACGGAGAAACGCGTCCGCGCCGCGCGGTTACTCTTCAGCGCCGCCCTGCGCGATCATGCCGAGCGCATGCATGTAGAGATCCAGTATCGCTTCCTGTTCCTCGCGCTCATGCGGCTCCTGCTTCCGGAGACGCACGACCTGGCGCAGGATCTTCACGTCGAAGCCCATCGCCTTGGCTTCGCCGTAGACGTCCTTGACGTCGTCGGAGATCGCCTTCTTCTCTTCTTCGAGCCGTTCGATTCGCTCCACGAAGGCGCGCAGCTGGTCGGCGGCTACTCCACCCGTATCAGCCATGGTGAGAGGTCCTTGTCCGGTTAACGGAATCGGCGCAGCGGGATCGCGCGCCGGGAAAACGGCTCGCTTGGGTGCCAGAAACAATGTGGCCGGTCAAGGCGGCAATGCGCGGAAAACACCGCATAACCCGCCCCGGGCCAATGTCCAGGTCAGTGCGACGGCTTGCTCGTCTCGAACGCCGCCTTCTGTTCGGCATTGGCCTCGCTTTGATATTTCGCCTTCCATTCCCCATAGGGCATGCCATAGACAATCTCGCGCGCGGCCTCCTTGGAAAGACCCAGCCCCTTCTCGCCCGCCGCATTCCGATACCAGTTCGACAGGCAGTTGCGACAGAAACCGGCGAGATTCATCAGATCGATGTTCTGAACATCGGTGCGCTCGCGCAGGTGAGCGACGGGCCGACGAAAGACCGCCGCCTCCAGCTCGGTGCGCATTTGCGGATCGATATCGGGCGCTGTGTCGCTCATGAAATCCTCCTCAAGGCACAAAAGATCTTCGCCCTGACATCGTCCCGACGGGCAGCAACGTCAAGGCCGCAGAGACAGACCTCAACTCTCGTCCACCTTCGATCCGTAATGACGCACCACGTGCAGATCCTCGATCGCATTCAACTCGCTGAGGATCGGGGCTAGACGCCCAGCCCAATCCTCGGCCTCCGCCTCGTCACCGATGAGGTCCTGACGAACCTTGATCAGCGCATGGACAAGGCCAATCGAGGTACCGTGCTTGTACATGGTGTCGTTCTTGAAAGCGCCGAAATAGGGCTCGTTGTCGCCCACGATGAGCGCGGATCGCGTTTCAGCGCATCCATCAGCGGCACCGGCAGGTGTGGATCCTTGTCCCACAGGAGCCCTACATGCCAGGGGCGCGGCCAGTCGCGCCAGACAGGCGTGAAGGAATGCACCGGTACGATCGCCGGAACATGCCCGCTCTCTTCCATGCGCTGAAGCATCGCCGCAATCGCCGCGTGGTAGGGCTGATAGAACCGCGCGATACGCCGGTCCCGCTCCACCGCATCGATATAGGCGTTGTCGGGGATGAGCGCGCCGTCGGAAATCCGCATGACGATGGTCGGATCGTCCTCGCCGCGATTGGGATCAATCAGCAGGCGCGAGAAGGTCGCCCGCCTCATTACCGAGAATGATCTCAAACGGATCGAAAGTATCGTCGGAGGAATCTTTGGCGCGCGCAGAAACCGCCGTTGACGCGCTGTCACCGGAAAGGCTGTGCATGTCGGGTCCGAATTGGGATGACGTTGCCTATCGCTTGCCATAGGAATAGGCGGGTCGTCCAGCCCACATCGGGCGCGCTTGAAGCGAACGCCGCCGAAACATGCCACGACGGCTTTTTCAATCCATATTGATCGGACCCTTGCGCAATGTCGACTTCCTCCGAAAATTCCGCCACCCCGATGTCCGAGGTCGGCACCGTGACGATCGCCTTCGCCGCGCTGTTGCTGGGTGCAGTGGCGATGGGCGCATCGCCGGTTTTCGTCCGATATGCGGAGGTCGGCCCCTTCACCAGCGCGTTCTACCGTGCCACCCTGCTGGCCGATCTGTTCTTTGCGGGCGACCTGATCTTCTGGCACCTGGCCATCGTCAACACCACCATGGCCAATGCCACCTTCCTCGCCACCATGGCCCCGGTCTGGGTGCTGCTCGGCTCCGGCCTGTTCATCGGCGAGAATCCGGCCTGTTCATCGGCGAGAAGGTGACGAAACAGATGGTGGCGGGGCTCGCGCTGTGTGTCCTGGGCGCGGGCGCGCTGGTCGGCTCCAGCATCCGCATGGAGCCCGAACGCCTCACCGGAGACGTTTACGGCATCATCACCTCCGTCTTCTTCGGCGCCTATTTCTTCGCCGTGCGCGTCGCACGCCGCCGCGCGCATCCGGGCCTCATCCTCTATCGCTCCACGCTGATCACCGCAGCCGCGCTGCTGGTTGCGGCCCTCGTGATGGAAAACGCCTTCCTGCCCGCGACCTGGACAGGCGCTGCCGCCCTCGTCGCGCTGGCCGTCATCAGCCATACCGGCGGACAGGGCCTGCTCGCCTTCGCGCTCGGCCACCTGTCGGCCGCCTTTTCCTCGTTGGTCATCTTCCTGGAGGCGGTGGCGGCCGCCTGTTTCGGCTGGCTGATCTTCGCCGAAACCCTCTCCGCCCTGCAATTTGCCGGAGGCGGCGCCATCCTGGCCGAAATATGGGTCGCCCGCCCCCACCACCGGGCAACCGCTGCCGTGCCGGGCGCGGAAGTGAGTTCCGATGCTCCGTGACGGACGACCTTACGGCAGGTTAACCGCCCTCTGGACACGACGCCTCACGCGTGTACCCTCACCCGCCATGAAGTCCTAGCGTCGTCACGAAAACGCGGTGGAACCGGTCAGGCAGGAGTGTCGGGGGGCTGCTGAGGATATCGCGGGGAATTGCGTATGGCCTTGATGCCGCCGCATTTCTCGGGCGGAAGGGCAGGGCGAATTTCACGCGAACGCTGCGTAGGTTTGATCGCGCACTCGGTGCCGACATCGCGACCCCGTCACGGGCACAGGATCGGAAACGGTCCCGACGCCCGATTGGAAACGCCTATGGGTTGTCAATGGCTTCCGATGCACTGCCGTTGACAAGTGGCCGCAACATTCGCAATAACAACGCTTTTCGCTGCGGACAAAACGAACACCGATGAGATCGTCCTGCATCACACATAAGGTTCCGCCGTTCCGCCTGAAAAAGGCGTTGGCCTGGGCATTTGCAATCGTCGGCACCGGACTGTTCCTGACCTTTGCCAGCGCGTCTCCGGCCTCTGCGGATCTCCGTCTCTGCAACAAGACCGAAAGCCAGGTGGGCGTCGCCATCGGCTATCGGGACAAGACGGAGTGGTCGACCGAGGGCTGGTGGAACATTGCCTCGAAAACTTGCGAAACGTTGATCCCCGGACACCTCTCCTCTCGTTATTACTACGTATATGCGATCGATTACGATCAGGGCGGAGAATGGGGCGGTCGTGCCTTCATGTGCACGCGCGAGAAGGAATTCACGATCCGCGGCATTGCGGACTGTGTTGCGCACGGCTATGAAAGAACAGGATTTTTCGAGATAGACACGGGCGAACAGCGTAGCTGGACGGTCCAGTTGACCGAGCCCGTACAACAGGAAACCGGCGGACGATGAAGCGCGATCGACGGGTCAAAATACTTGCCACACTTGGCCCGTCATCTTCCGATCAGACAACGATCGAGAAGCTTTTCAAGGTCGGAGCCGACGTCTTCCGAATCAACATGAGCCATACCGACCATGCGTTACTGAAGACGCTGGTCAAACGCATCCGCGCCGTGGAGGCGAACGTCGAACGTCCGATCGGCATTCTGGCGGATCTGCAGGGCCCGAAGCTCCGCGTCGGAACCTTCGAGAACAAGTCCGTCGTCCTGAAGGAGGGAGCCTCCTTCACGCTTGACGACGACACGACGCCCGGCACCGAAGAGCGCGTTCGCCTTCCGCATCCCGAAATTCTCTCCGCACTCGAGCCCGGCCACCGGCTGCTGCTGGACGACGGCAAGATCAAGCTCGTCGTCACCGAGTGCGACAAGGCCCGCGCCGTCACCCGCGTGGAGATCGGCGGCAAGCTGTCCGACCGCAAGGGCGTGTCTGTTCCCGACACCACCATTCCCGTCGGCGCGCTGACGGAGAAGGACCGCAAGGACCTCGACGCCGCGCTCGATGCCGAGGTCGACTGGATCGCCCTCTCCTTCATCCAGCGCCCCGAGGATCTGGCCGAGGCGCGCAAGGTCACGCGCGGCCGGGCGGGCATTCTCGCCAAGATCGAGAAGCCGCAGGCAGTGGAGCGGATCGACGAGATCATCGAACTGTCCGACGCTCTGATGGTCGCGCGCGGCGATCTCGGTGTGGAGATGCCGCTGGAAAAGGTCCCCGGCATCCAGAAGCACATCACCCGCGCTTCCCGGCGTGCCGGCAAGCCGGTGGTCATCGCCACGCAGATGCTGGAATCGATGATCACCTCGCCGGTCCCCACCCGAGCGGAGGTTTCCGACGTCGCGACCGCCGTCTTCGAGGGCGCGGACGCGATCATGCTGTCGGCTGAATCGGCGGCCAGTGATTTCCCGATCGAGGCGGTCTCGACCATGAACCGGATCGCCGAAGAGGTGGAGTGCGATCCGAACTACGCCAACATCATGCACTCCCAGCGCACCGAACCGGAAGCGACTGGCGCCGACGCTATTTCGGCCGCCGCGCGTCAGATTGCGGAGACGCTGAAGCTTGCGGCCATCGTCTGCTACACCTCGTCGGGCGCCACGGGCCTGCGCGCGGCGCGCGAACGTCCCACCACGCCGATCATCGCGCCCTCCCCGGTCGTGGCCACCGCGCGTCGCCTGGCGCTTGTATGGGGCACCCACTGCGTCGTCAGCGAGGATGCGAAAGACGAGGATGAAATGGTCGACAAGGCCAGTCGTCTTGCCTTCCAGGACGGCTTCGCCCGCCCCGGCCAGCGCATCATCATCACCGCAGGCGTTCCCTTCGGCACGCCCGGCGCGACCAACATGCTGCGCATCGCCTTCGTCGGCTCCGACGGCCTCGGCGGCATCTGACGCGATTTACCGACACTGTGATTGGGTTTGGCCGCTCGGCGAGTATTCGCCGGGTGTGACCGTGTGGGCTGAGTTCCGTGACCACGTTCATAAGTCAGTTCGCAACGTGGTCGGGACCAATCCGCAGGCGCCTTCTCACCTCCTCATGAGTCCGCCGTCATTGCCCGGCTAAGTCCGGGCAATCCAGCAGGTAGCAGCATATGTGGAGAGTGCTGGATCCCTCGGACTACACCGGGGGATGACGATCGAGAGAGCGGTGTCGGAGAAACAAGGCCCGCGCCCCGAGAGGAAGCCCATGAGCCGCAGCGAGCGACATACGCCCTAAAGCTCCACGCCGCCCGTAGACTTGCGCAGCTCTTCCACCGCCTTCTCCGCTTTTTCCTGATGCGGATAGATCTCGAGAATGCGCTCGTAGGTGGCCAGCGCCGCAGTATCCTTGTCGGTGGCCTGCTGGATGGCAGCGAGCCCCGCCAGCGCCCCCCAGTGGCGCGGCTCCAGCGCCAGCGTGCGCTCGATATCGACCAACGCCTTGCCCAGATGCCCGGCCATGAAATGCGCCGCCGCACGGCGGTTCCAGCCCGCCACATAATCCGGTTTGAACCGCACCACCGCATCGAGCAGGTCAAGCGCCAGTTCTGGCTTCTTCGCCGCCAGCGCAGCCGCCGCGCGCGCCATAAGCAGATCGACCGTCGCGCTGCCGGAGCGAATCCATCGCATCTGGATACGGTGCGCGGTCTGTGCGCGCGCCTGGCTGCCATCCTCTTCGCGCAGCATGGAAAACAGCGCATCGAGATCCGGCTCCTGCGGCTTAGCCGTCTTGGCATTGTCCTTGGCGGTATCGCCCCCCTCGGCCTGCGACCCGGCTTCGGGCAGCGGTACCTCGTCCGGATCGAGCGGGCTTTCCTCAAACAAGGGAAACTCCTCGCCGTCGAGATCGGGCAGATCCGGCGTCACGTCCAGCATGTCGAACTGAACGCGAAGAATCATCGACGGGTCGCGGAGCGCGGAAACGTCCGCAGCACCGGCCACGCCCGTCAGGCTGCCACTGAGGACAGCGGTGACAACAATGCGACTGAATGAAAAAGGAGCACGCATGGACAGATTATGCCCTGCCCGCAATGGGCGGTCAAAACCGCAAGGCTGCGTAGTCCGCCGGAGCGATCAATCTCGCGTGATCGCACAAACGCGAAAAGGCGCGCGAAAATCGCGCGCCCTGAAAACGATCGAACGAACCGGTCGGGAAAACCCGGCGGCGCAGCTTCAGCCCTGGCGAGCCTTGAAGCGGGGGTTCCGCTTGTTGATGATGTAGACGCGGCCACGACGACAAACCATGCGGTTGTCACGGTGACGGCCCATCAGCGCCTTGAGCGAATTCTTGATCTTCATCGTTCTCGTTCCCGTCTCGGGCCCGTAAGGGGCTGTCCTCGCCGCCCTACCGCTAGACAGAGCCAGATGTAACGTAATCAGGCGACGGCGAACCGTTGCCCTCCGGCATAACCTCGCTCCGCAGGGGAGGCGAAAAGACCGGAGAAATGGTGGGCGTGACTGGGATTGAACCAGTGACCCCTACGATGTCAACGTAGTGCTCTCCCGCTGAGCTACACGCCCGAAACTTGTCGGTTGCGACCGGCGCCGCAGTACCCTTCAAAGGGCTGTGTCCGGTCGGCGGGTTCGCGGCGTGACCGCCACGGTGGTGAGCGATGTAGCGGGGAACGATCCGCGGTGCAAGGCCGGAAATGCCCTTTTTCGAAGACGCTTGGCCCGACCACGCTCCTCCTGTGGAAAGCTTTTGCCCATCGTGCACGTGCCGGACGCCTCCTCAGGCGGCCAGCATCCGCTCCACTTCGCTCACCAGATCGCGCAGATGGAAGGGTTTGGACAACACCTTGGCATCTTTCGGCGCGTTCGAATCGGGGTTGAGCGCCACGGCTGCAAACCCCGTGATGAACATGACCTTGAGATCCGGATCGAGCTGAGTCGCGCGTCTCGCGAGCTCGATGCCGTCCATCTCGGGCATGACGATATCGGTGAGCAGCAACGTGAACGGCTCCTCACGAATCTGCTCATACGCGCTCATGCCATTATCGAAAGACACGACGTCATACCCGGCATTCTGCAATGCCTTGGCAAGAAATCTCCGCATATCATTGTCATCTTCCGCGAGAAGGATCCGCGACATTTCATACAACCGTTATTGGAAACCCGCCCATTCCGGGCCGCCAGATTCATTTTCATCCCATAAGGATCGATCTATGTAAACATCCGGTGAAATCGGAACATGACACATCGTGTTCGCGATTGGACGCCCGTCGGGGTAGACTGGAGGGAAGATCGGGGCTGGACTGGCGTGTCGCTTTGTGGGCAGCGATACCCTTGGCGACTAACGTTGCGGTGGGCAGGAAGGGGCCCCACGGCAGAAACAGCAGGCTCCGGATTTGTCGTGGCTCGAAGCAAGAGGTGAGGCGTGGACGGTCGTTTGAGCGAATATCTGGCTGACGCGAGCCTGAACATCATCGACGGGTTCAACGAAGAAACGTGTGTGGAACTCCTGCAGCCGGCACAGCAGCGGTTGCCGTTCGTCTTCAATTCTCCTCACAGCGGCCGCTCCTATCCCCGCCAGTTCCTGGAATCCTCGCACCTCGACACGCTGCAGATCCGCCGTTCGGAAGATGCGTTCGTCGATGAACTGTTTATGAGCGTGGTCGCGCTGGGCGCACCGCTCGTGCGTGCGCTCTTTCCCCGCGCCTATCTGGACGTGAACCGCGAGCCCTACGAACTCGATCCCAAGATGTTCCGCGGCCGCCTGCCGCCCTTTGCCAATATCCGCTCCGTGCGCGTGGCTGGCGGGCTCGGCACCATCGCCCGCGTCGTCGGCGAGCGTCAGGACATCTATTCCGGCCCGCTCGACGTGACCGAGGGGCTAGAGCGGATCGAAACCATCTACAAGCCCTATCACCGGACCCTGCGCCGCCTCCTGGCGGAAACGCATATCGAGTTCGGGCACGCCGTTCTGATCGATTGCCATTCCATGCCGTCGTCCGTGCGCGGTCACGACAGCCTGTCGCGTCCCGACTTCATCCTCGGCGATCGCTACGGCACGAGCTGTTCCGCAGACATCAGCGAGGCGGCCGCCGACATCCTCACCGGCCTCGGCTACAGCATCGTCCACAACCGGCCCTATGCGGGCGGGTTCATCACCGAACATTACGGGCGCCCCGCCAAGGGCCTTCACGCCCTGCAGGTGGAAATCAACCGCGCACTCTACATGGATGAACGCCTGCATTGCCCGCACGAGGGCTTCGACCGTGTCGCCGCAGACATGGCAACCTTCGCCCATCACCTGACGTCGATCCCGGATCACGGACTGCCGGCCCCCGCCATTGCAGCCGAATGATCATCTCCGAGACCCACCGCGACATGCCCCTTCCCGCCCCGCGCCTTTCCCCGGTACGGATCGCGGGTGACAGGAGAGGCAACACAGTGCGGACGTACAGGAATATCGAAGACAAAAAAGACCGCTCCCGATGGAGGCGGCCTGAAGTCTAGGGAGGAAACGACCAAGATAGGACCGCGATACGAACCCACATCGCGGTGTACAACCGCCCCCCGCATCGAACAAAAGTCAACCCGTACAAATTCCAAAAACGATTCTACATCGATCTTGGGGACGGGTAGCGATGCGATTGGAGCAGAACCCCACGTAAACCTCTAACCGCAGTTTCCGTGGCCAGAACAGGCAAAATTGCCGCACCTCGACCTTCCGCGACCCGATGTCAAAGGAGTCGCTCACACCGTGATGCGAAAAATGCATATCTGATATGAATAATTATCATGACTACATTTCCTTCCTCCACCGTCTTGCGGATGCCGCCGGCACTCCTGCTCTGGAGGGGTTCCGGGCATCGATTCACGTCGACAACAAGGGACGCGCGGACGCCCCGGCCGATGACGCACGCCGCTACGATCCCGTCACGGATGCGGACCGCGGCGCGGAACGGGTCATGCGCGACCTGATCGAGGCGACCTATCCCGATCACGGCATCATCGGCGAGGAATACGGCGCCCTGAACCGCGAGGCCGAACATGTCTGGGTTCTGGATCCCATCGACGGCACGCGCTCCTTCATCGCCGGCGTGCCGCTGTGGGGCACGCTGATCGGCTTGATGCGCGAGGGACGCCCGACGCTCGGCATGATGGCGCAGCCCTATATCGGGGAACGGTTCTTCGGCGATGGCCAAAAGGCCCATTATCGCGGCCCGCACGGCGAAGGCGCGATCAAGACCCGCGCCTGCCCGGATCTGTCCGATGCGATCCTCTTCACCACCACGCCCGGTCTCTTCAACGCCGAGGAACGCCCGCTTTACGACGCGGTGGAACACAAGGTGCGCCTGGCCCGCTACGGCACCGATTGCTACGGCTACTGCATGCTGGCCGCCGGTCAGGTCGATCTCGTCATCGAGGCGGGGCTGGAAACCTACGACGTCGCAGCCCTTGTGCCGATTGTGGAAGGAGCAGGCGGCGTCATGACCACATGGACGGGCGCTCCGGCAACGGACGGCGGCCGCATCGTTGCCAGTGGTGATCCCGCCCTGCACGAGCAGGTGCTGCGCGATCTCGCTCTCTGCCGGAGCTAGACGGAACGCCGGAACAGGTTGCCCACCCTTCGAGACGGTCGCTTGCGCGACCTCCTCAGGATAACGTTGTATGTGCTGATAAATTCAGGAATACCAACCGCGCGATACCCTCATCCTGAGGAGGCCCGAGGGGCCGTCTCGAAGGATGGGCCGCTTGTTCCACGCTTCCCGCTCGCCACTACTCCCGGCTTCCGGGAATGAACGCATCGAATGCGGCCCAGAACTGTTCGCGGAAGCGATTGGCCTCCATCATCAGCTCATGCCGCGCGCCGGGGATCTCGACATACCCCGCCGCCCGCATGCGCGAGGCCAGTTCCTCCGTCGCGGGACTGGAGACAACCCGGTCCGCCCCGGCGGCAACGAACAGAAGCGGCAGG
Source organism: Breoghania sp. (assembly GCF_030066895.1). Classification (GTDB taxonomy): domain Bacteria; phylum Pseudomonadota; class Alphaproteobacteria; order Rhizobiales; family Stappiaceae; genus Breoghania. The sequence continues at coordinate 64,221 of NZ_JASJAV010000019.1, forward strand.
GAAACCTGTGGCGCGAAGTCGTAGGCTCTCACGGCCCGCATGGCGCGGCAGGCGGCATTGAGCCAGCCGATGCTCGCCGGGCCCGTATCGAGTTCGGGCGCCTGCTTCAAAAGCGCCATTGTGCGCGCAAACCGCGCCTCGTCATGGGTCAGGGAATTGTCTGCAAAGGGCACGCTTCCGGGATCGGTATCGGTGACCTTCAGCGCCACTTCGGCCAGCCCTACGGTCATCATGATCGCCGACAACGGCCCCAGAATGCGCTGAGAATAGCCGAACTGACCAAGCCCGATCAACGGCGAGGCAAGAACCATGCGCTCGAAGATCGTGCGAAGACACACATGGCCGAGCAGCGCCACCAGACCGCCGGTCGAGTGGCAAAGCCCGTAATGCAGCCCCGGACAATCGGGCAGGCTCACCTGTTCCAGCACCGCCACGGCGTCGCGGACATATTCATGCAGATTGTACACGTAGCCGAGTCGCGGATTGGAGACGACCCGTTCCGAGCCCCCCTGCCCGCGCCAGTCGAAGGCAACCACCGCAAAGCCCCGTTTGCGCAGATCCTCGACCGTCTCGAAATATTTCTCGATGAACTCCGCCCGTCCCTGCAGGATCGTCACCATGCCCTTGAGCGGGGAGCCAACGGCGTCGAACCGTGCGAACCGGATCCTGCGACCGTCCTCAGTCGTCACAAAACCGGACGTGGCGCCCGCGGGTATCGGATTGTCGGGATGCGCGACGAGGTCCATGAACGTATCCGGGAGTCGGTCAGAAAACAGGTCTGAAACGGACCCGACCAAGCGACCCAGCCGCGCATGCGCGTTCCGCATCCTCGCCCCGTCCGGATTGCGAACCGCGCACAAGCGCACTGCTTGTCATAGCGAAGCCGCCGCCCTCCCACAACAGGAACCGCCGGTCTCCAGCCCATGTGACATCAAGCAAAGCGCGCGCCTCAGCGCGAATAAAACCACCCCGGCCGGCGAAACCCGCTCCACATTGAGAATGCGACCGTTGCGCGCGCCAACGACCACCGCCACCGCAATCCCTCGCCCGCTCACCGCCCGCGCCTCGTAGACCGCCCCTCTGCGGACCACCCGGCTCAACTTGTGATAGCCGCGCCGGTTCAGCACCACCACAACGTCATGACGGCTCAGGACACGAGACGAACTACCGTGTTTCTTCTTTGCCTTGCGATCATGCCGCTCGCGCTGCGGGCGGGCGTCATCGCGCTGAAACCGGGTCGGCACTTCGCCGTCGCCTTTGGGATCCAAACGCCCGGCAAGCAATATCGCTCCGGAACTACCCGGCAAGGCCGGGGACGCGACCGAGGTCCGAACCAACACGACCGACATAAGAACAAGTGCAAGCACCGGGACCCAGCGCCTGCCGCGCATCGTCTCAAGAATCCGGAGCATTGCGATTTTCCTTATCCATTCCGTGTCCGTCGTCTCGGCCCGGCCGTCTGTTCGCGTGTTGTTCAAGACCTCTCGCACAGTTCTGCGACGAGTGAACGCGCCTTCTCCGATGGGATCTTGAATCCGGTGAATTTCATTCCCATCTATTCTTCGCGGGTGCCCTAAGGGCCCGCTGAACGGTGTTTCCGTCTGGCCAATGACGGCAGGCGAAAAGAAGCATCGGCACGTTCTTCAACATAGGCACGTCGCTGATCAGGTTCTTTGTCGAAGAACGACGTTCAACCGATGAGTCGCTCAAAGGAGGACTATCTGATGCGTCATTTTGATCTTTCCCCCCTCTATCGCACCACCGTGGGCTTCGATCGCCTGTTCTCGCTGCTGGATAATGCGGGTAACGAGGCGAATGCGGGCTATCCGCCCTACAACATCGAGCTTACCGGCGATAACGCCTATCGCATCACCATGGCAGTAGCGGGCTTTTCCAAAGAAGATCTTTCCATCGAAGCCAAGGAATCGATACTCGTCGTGCAGGGCGACAAGGCGGAAGACGAGGCGGAGGAAGCGCGCATTCTCCATCGCGGTATCGCCGCACGCGCCTTCGAGCGTCGCTTCCGGCTCGCCGACCACGTGGAAGTGCGCGGCGCGAGCCTGAATAACGGCCTGCTGCATATCGATCTGGTGCGTGAGATCCCGGAGGCCATGAAGCCCCGCCGGATCAACATTCGCAACGGCAGCGAGACCGAAAAGCAGATCGAGGCCCCGGCAGCGTAACCGCGTCGCTTCGATCTGGGGACCGGACGCCCCGAACCGGCCCCTGACGAGACGCCCTGGACCTCCGGGGCGTCTTTTTTGTGTCGGGTTGGACTTCAGGACTGCCCGTCGCTTGAAATTGGAGCGGGGCCCCTCACCCCCCACCTTCGGCTCGATGACCACCTTCACGTCGCACGGGCGACCGAAATAGCGGGACGAGGTGATCAACACCGCACAGCCCGTGGCGGCATAGTCTGAGGCATTGTCCGCGTTGATCCCGCCGTGGCAGCCACCAGACAGGAAAACCCCAGCCGCTTCACCAGCGCCACGACCTCCGCCACGTCGGCAACCGGCATCTTGTCGAGTTGCAAGACTTCCGCGCCCGCGCGAGCCAGGGCTTCGGCGTCCTTCACGTTGTCGGTCTCGACAGCAACCTTCTTTTCCGGGATTTGCGCCTTGGCGCAGGCGACCCATTGCTCGACCGGTTCCTTCAGCAGCCGCCGGTGATTGGCAAAGGCCAGGAACGTTTCCGATAATCCCAGCCGGTGAATGCTGGCGCCGCCCGCCATCACCGCCTTGATGCTGATTTCCTTGGTGCCGGGAAAATTCTTGCGCGTGCACGCCACCGCAATGGTCGGATTGGTGCTGCGCGCCGCCTTCACCAGATGATCGGCCCGCGTGGCAATTCCTGCGGAATATTCCACCAGCGTCTGCGCCACCTTCCATGCCCGGTGGAGGGCTGCCGCCGGACCTTCCACCTCCAGAAAGACCTGCCCGGCTTCAAGCCGCGTGCCGCTGGTGAGCTTCATCAGGATTGTGCCGCCGCTCAGTTCCACCAACCGCGCAGCTTCCTCCGCCGAACTCAGAACCATCGGATCGCGGGCACGAAGCGACATCCGCGCCGGGATTTCGCCGATATCGAGGACCTCGGTCGTCAAGTCGCCGCACGGCACGTCCTGTGCCAAAAGCGCGTCGAGTTGCTCGTCGGTAAGGGTGAGCATGGCAGTTCTCTTCCTGTTGTCACGGGATGTCGGGAGCGACGCGGCGCGGGCGGGCGCGAAGGTGTTCCCGTTAACGGCGTGATGAGATTGGGCGGGGCGGCGATCATAGGCAGGCGACAGACATCCATTTTCCATCCGCAGGACGCGATCGCCAAACTCGAAGGCCTCGTCCAGGTTGTGAGTGACCATCAGCGTCGTCAGGCCCAGTCGGTCGTGAATCGCTCGCAATTCGCTACGAAGCCGCGCCGCCGTTTCCGGATCGAGGCTGCTGAAGGGTTCGTCCAGTAGCAGAAGCGAAGGTTCGGAGACGAGGGCGCGGGCAAGCGCGACACACTGTCTCTCTCCCGCTGATCATCTGCGGCCCGCGTTCGGCCAGAGAGGCAATGCGCAACATGTCGAGTGCGCGGAGATCCGGCTCAGCCATTCCGCCTTGGCAAACCGGCTGCGACGCAGGGCAAGGCGCAGATTTCCCGTGACGGTACGATGGGGAAACAGGCACAGATCCTGCGGCACATAGCCGATATTGCGAAGGTGCGACGGCAGGTGGGAGAATTCCATGCCGCCGCACTCGATACCGCCGCGATGCGGCATCAGCCCCGCAATGATCTTCAACAGCGTGCTCTTGCCCGCTCCCGAAGGCCCGATGATGGTGAGAAAGCATCCCGCTTCCACGGCCAGATCGATGTTGCAGAGAATACCTGCGCCCACTCCGCTCAGCGTAATCGCCCGTGCGCTCATGAGCGTGAAAGTCCCCTTATGACAAGAAGCAGGACAAAGGCGGTTGCCATCAGCAGTAAGGCGCAGACGACCGCGACCTCCGTCTCCCCGCCCCGGTTGCGATATTGAGGAAGAGCGCCATCGGCAGCGTTTCGGTGTGCATCCGGGTTGCGCCCGCTACCATCAGCGTCGCGCCGAATTCGCCAAGCGCCCGCGCCCAAGCCAGCACAATGCCCGCCGTGATCCCCCCGGCCGCCAGCGGCAGATCGACAGAAAAGGAAGAACGCGGACAGACGAAAGCCCGAGCGTGCCGGCAACAGCCCGATAGCCCGGATCGACCGCCCCAAACGCCGCCTTTGCGCTCCTCAGCACGAGGGTGGTGGCCACGAATGTCTGCGCCAGGACGATACCGGCCGGAGAAAACAGGAGCTTCAGCTCCCAGCCGGGCAAGCGGGGGAACCGGCGAATTCCGACCGATGACGAACAGCAGGCCGATGTTGGCGACAAGCGGCGGCATCACCAGCGGAAGATCGAGCAGAGTGTCGATCAGCGCCATGCCGCGCCATTTCCGCCGGGCGAGCAGATAGGCCGACGGCACGCCGAACAGGATCGCGATCACCAGCGAGATCAACAACGTCGTCAGCGACAGGCGCAGCGCGAACAGGGTTTCCGGCTCGCGCAACGCCGCCAGAAGCTCGGCAGGCGCCGGCCGCGCGCCGAGCCCCAGCAACACACCGAGAATGGCCAGCGCGACGATCGCCAGCGGCAGCGCGAGAACGAGATCAAGCGGTGCCGCGGTGGGCCACACGGCATATTTGCGCGCCACCCGCAAACCGCCTTCTAGTCCGCAGGCCGAAAGCCGAAGCGCTTCCAGACCTTGATGCCTTCCTCGGAACTCAGGCGCTTGGCAAAGGCCTCGGCCGTCTCACGATCCTTGATCGCCGACAGCACGACGACCGGCACCAGTTCGGCCGTATACCAATCCTCGGGGATCGGAACGACCGAGATCTTGTCCTTGTTCACCGCCACACCGCTGGCGGAAATGATCGTGGCATCGACGTCACCGTTGAATACATAGAGCGCGAGCTGCTTCACGGTCGCCGCGCGCACCGTGATGTTCGGCCGGATCTGTCCGCCATGCCGGAGTTTTTCAGGATGGTCTCGGCCCTCCAGCCCAGCGCCATCGCCTTGGGATCGCCAATGCCGAATTTCACGCCCGGCTTGGCGAGATCGGCGAAACTCTTGATCTCTCCCGACTTCGCCTTGGTCACCGCGAGCACCGGTCCGTGCTTGACGGCAATGCGTTGCGAGACGACCCCGCCCTTAACCTTCAACTTGTCGGCATATAAGGTCGATCCGGGAATGAACAGATCCCGTGCCCCGTTTCCTCGAAGCGGGCGAGGATCTGGCCGGAACCGCCGAATTCGAGCTGCACCTTGTTGCCGGTTTCCTTTTCGAACGCTTCCGCGATCGCACTTACCGGCTGACGCAGTCCGGCCCCGACATAAGCATGAAGATCCCCGGCAAACGCGGGGGATGCGGTTAAAACGATCAGACCGAGCGAGGCCACCAGGCGCGATGGCGTCATTGTCATTCTCCGTTTCACGGGAATATCCAAGATCGATATGTACCAAAGAGCATATAGGTAGTCGGTGCAAGTCCGCAATCGGGCCAGAGCCGGAAAACCGGCTGCGCCACGAAACGTCGCAGATTGATGGGAAAGAGAGAATGGAGGGGCGACGCCGGTTGCGTGTTGCCCATCCTTCGAGACGACCCTTCGGGTCTTTTCAGGATAACGTTCTGTGTGTTGCACGCGTCTTCAAAACCAGCGCCACGCTCAACATCGTCCTGAAATCCTGGCCCGAAACGCGCACATTTGCCCCCTAAGTGTCATCCCCGCGCACCTGGAAAACGCTCTCAGAGCAGCGCCACGAAGTTCTCGATATCGGCTTCGCTCGTGCGGAAGCTCGTGACCAGGCGGATCAATTCCTCTTCAGAATTCAACGCCTGATCGGGAGCCTGTCCGTCTGCGGGCCACTCGTAGAAGGCGGCTCCGGCTTCCCGCATGGCCTCGATGCGGTTCTTCTTCACGACGATGAAGGTCTCGTTGGCCTGCGGACGAGCGGGAAGCCACGCGTTGTCGCTTGCCTCCACCGCGTCGGCGAGCTTCTGGGCCATGGCGTTGGAATGGCGCGCCAGATCGAGCCAGTGATCGTCGGCGAGATAGCCTTCGAACTGCGCAGCGATGAAGCGGCTCTTGGAAAAGAGCTGACCGGCCCGCTTGCGCAGCCACGCAAGTTCGCCCGCCTTGTCCTTGTCGAAGACCACCACCGCTTCCGCGCACCAGCAGCCGTTCTTGGTACCGCCGAAGGACAGGAGATCCACCCCGGCCTTCCATGTCATCTCCGCGGGCGTGACGCCGAGCGAGACGAGGGCATTGGCAAAGCGCGCACCATCCATGTGAAGCGGAAGTGAACGCGTGTCGGCGACCCGCTTGATCGCGGCGATCTCGTCGAACTCGTAGACAGTGCCGATCTCGGTCGACTGGGTGATGGTCACCGCCTGCGGGCGACCGTTGTGCACGAAGCCTTCCGCAAACGCCGACATCGCCTTGGTGAGCCCGTCGGGCGTGATCTTGCCGTTCGCGCCTTGAATGCGCACCAGCTTGGAGCCGCCGGTCATGAATTCCGGGCAGCCGCATTCGTCGACCGCCACATGCGCCTCATCGTGGCAGAAGACCGCCCCGCCGGGCTTGGCGGAGATAGCCAGCGCCAGGCTGTTGGCGGACGACCCGGTGGCGACGAAGAAGACCGCCACCTCGCGCTCGAAGATTTCACTGAACCGGGTAACCACCCGGCGCGAGATGTCATCGTCGCCGTAAGCCGGCGCGAATCCATCGTTGGCGGAAGAAAGCGCGGCCATGACTCGGTCCGACGCTCCCGCCCAGTTGTCGCTGGCAAAGAACATGGGAAAATCCGTAGGCCCGCACCGCCCGCCGCGCAAGGGGGGAAATCAGCGCTCCTCACGTACCGTGTCGGAGACCCCTACCAGGGCTGCATCCGCTCGATGAACCGCCGCGCGAGCACCCTGTCGATCGAGAAGGCACCGGCCCTGTAGATCGTGAGATAGATCAGCGGAAAGAGCCACAGGAGCCGCTGGTCGGCGATGGGAGCATCCGGCGCCCGATCGAAAAATGCTCCGATCGCCACCGCTCCCACATGGTGTCCGGTCAGATCGACATAGGTCATCACACAGATGAAGACGGTGAAGCCGAAGCTCGCCAGCCGGATGAACAGTCCAAGGACGATGAGAACCGGCAGCAGGAATTCCGCCCACATGCCAGCCACGACGATCAGGCCATAGGGAAAGAAAGGGATGCGCGAGATATTGTAGCCGACCTGTTCCATCATGCCCGGCAGGATCTGCGCATAGGCGCCGACGCTTGGATGAATGAGCCCCTCGACCCCGGCCCCCACCTTGGTCATGGCGGAATTCAGGAAATAGAGCAGCAGCACGCTGGCAAAGATCGCACGTGTGGCAAGCCCCGGCAGCCAACTGGCCAGGAGACGCTGAAGTCGGGCAAAGAACAGAACATGCAGCCGAAAAATTCCGAAAGTCATCTTGTCTCCGTTCCCGTCTCACCCGCCAACCCAGCAAAGGTGCCTGCGTCCAGCATACCGGAAATATTCGCAGCGGGATCAAAGCTTTCAGCCTCAGTGAGCGCCGCATCGCAAACCTCCTGAAGCGTTTTCCCCTCAATCAACGCCGCCAGAAAGGCTGCCCCTCCCGGCGGCAGGACCCGAACTGCAACATCGAGACCGGGCCGCATGACCAGCACGCCCTGCCCGCATTCCGACATATCCGGCATTCCAGCCCCCTCATCGTAGCGATTCGCGGAGAAGATCGAGACCACGGGAAACCGCGAACGCAGTACCCGCGTCGCCGGATGCGGAACGAGACGCAGAACGGCAAGCTCATGCGGCGCAATCCGACCAAGCGCCCCGGCATCGAGCGGAGAAATATCGGCGGCGTGAGTGATAGGCCCGCATCCACGCCCATTCCAGACGCGCCACGTCGCCGAGATACGGATAAGGCGGCAAGCGGGGCAAAATCATCGAGAAAGGCGGGAAACTCTCCACCGTAGTCCAGCAGGACCGGAGAGCGCGGAGGATGGGCACGCACGAACTCTCCGCCGAGCGCCCGAAAATACTCATCGCCCAGAAGCCGCAGGATCGCGGGATAGACGGACATCAACACCTCGATCCGAGAAACGACGGCCGAATTTCGATGAACCGCGAACCCGCGCCCGGCCCCTTGGACATTTGCGGGCAGCGGAGCATCACGGTTCAGGAGTGCGGCGGCGAACCTCACCTCCGCCTCACCCGGCCGCGACACGAGGGTTCCCTTCGAAGCGGATCACATCGGAATGGCGCGCGAGAACCACGTCCGCTTTTTCGGCTTCCGCGAGCAGCACCGGCCATGCGGGGATTTCGGCATCCCATTCGATCAGCGTCGGCAACGGCCCCGACCGTTCGATCACCCACTCGTAGAGCCGCCACACCACGTCCGCCACGGCCCGGTCATGGGCGTCGATCAGAAAGGAACGGCCGTCCTCGTCCCATTCGGGCGCATGACCGGCCAGATGAATTTCGCCCACGAGCTCAAGCTGGAACCGGTCGAGATAGTTCTCCGCCGACCAGCCATGGTTCGTCGCCGACACATGGACATTGTTGATGTCGAGCAGCAGCCCGCAGCCCGTCCGCTCGGCGACTTCGGTGATGAAACCCAGCTCGTGCATCGTGCTGTCGGCAAAGGCGACATAGGTGGACTGTTTCTCCAGCAGCATCTGCCGGGCGAGCACCTCCTGAACCTCCGCAACATGCCCCGCCACCCGCTCCAACGTCGACCCATCATAGGCGACGGGCAGCAGATCGTTGAAATAGACGCCCTCATGACTCGACCAAGCCAAATGCTCGGAAAAGAGAGCCGGACGGTAGCGCTCCTCCAGGGTCTTGAGCCGGGCCAGATGCGCGCGATCGAGCGTATCTGTTCCGCCGATCGACAGCCCCACTCCGTGTAATGACAGGGGGTAGCGTTCGCGAATGGCGGAAAGTTGCGCATGCGGCGGCCCGCCCGCGCCCATGTAGTTTTCCGCGTGGACCTCGAAAAAGCCGATATCCGGCGCGGTTTCGAGGATCTCGGCCACATGGGCGGGTTTCAGCCCCGCCCCGGCCCGCCTCGGCATATCCGCGCAAGGCGCGGAACTGTGCGTCTCACGGCTCATGTCGCCTCCCGTCTTCGCCTTGATATGGCGCTTCTTGCGCACGCCCATCCTCCGAGACGCCCCGCCCCTCGTCACCCTTCGGGAACATCCCGCTCCAGTGCGACCAACGAAGCCTCGCGACCCTCGGGCAATTCCGTTCCGAGACACGAGCCCTTGGGAACGAGCTTCCAGGCATTGCCCTGAATAATCGACCTTGGACGTGCCCGCGCATCTCGTGCCCGGCCCGGCCTTGCAATCGTTCTGCCCGGCCAGCGATATGTCGTAACACTTCTCCTGCTCTTGAGCGGCCGCAGACACCGACGAGGCCCCGAGCGCGGTGGCAACCGCGGCGACCAGAGCTGCGGCGGTAACGGCCCGGGCGGGTCCGGCGTTGTCTGTCATTGATTCTCTCCCTCGAAGATCGGCAGCGCCTGGCCCTCCGGGCGCCCCACGATCACTCGGACGACAGCCTTCTGCGACCCGTTGCCCTCCTGCCGTTACCGGCCAAATGTGCGAAGAGGTTTGTTCAATGGGAAATCAAAGCGCCGTGACGCGGGCGCGAGGCCCCAGGGATCTCCACGCATTCCCCGCCCGTGACACGCATTCTGCCTGCGGGGAAACGGTTCCCCTGCGTCTATTACCGACCTCCGAAAGGTGCCAGGAAACAAAATTCCTCAAAACGAGAAAAATTTTTCATTTATGACGATTTATACCGCAAAAAGGAAACAAACATAATGCGCAGGTCCATAAAGCTGCTTGCCGAGCTAGGAGAAATCTGGCACGTTGCGCACTCGAATAGGATAGGAGTGCTGTCCAATTATTTACTCCACGCGGTGATCCGCCACTCGGACCGAGAGGTACGGGCGGCAGTTGACCGGTGGAGCAGCTCACAGGACGGTCGTCATGCGCGGTCTTATGTGAACGCGACGATCGGTAGGGGCTGGGACTCGACCGATCACGCGGCGGGCGCAAACCGGCGATTCTGTGGTAACATTGCCAACGGACGCGTCGCCAAAGAAGACGCAGGGGTCGTGTTTGAAAAAGGGGCATCCCCCGCCCGACATTGAACGGCCCATATCTGGATGGCCGTTCACACTCGACAGAGCCGCGGCATTGGCCGGTCTCATCGCTCGAGCCGTACCCGGATGTGGTATGACCCGAGAGGAAGGCCGACCCGATGCGCGGCTAATGCGCGCGAGCAAAAAAGCCCGGGCCCGGTTTCGCGCCCTGGCGGATCGGGGTGCATGAAAGGGAAAAACGGCCGGTACGCATGACGCGTGCGCGGCTGAAAATGGGGCAAGGAACGGTATGAGCAGACAGGATATCGCGAATTGGGATCGGCAGAAAATTTCCGTGAAGGCCGGAGACCGTACGACGGCCGCCGCCAAACGTCCCACGCCGCGACAAACACCTGTCCAAATGCCCTGCATACGGCCTGCCGTCCGCCCGCGGTCTTTATAACCCGCTGAACGAGCATGACGCCTGCGGCGTGGGCTTCATCGCCCACATGAAGGGCGTCAAGTCGCACCAAATTGTCAAGGACGGCCTGCGCATTCTGGTCAACCTCACCTATCGCGGTGCGGTGGGCACCGATCCGCTGATGGGTGACGGCGCGAGCTTGCTGCTGCAGATCCCCGACAAGCTCTTCCGCCGCGAGGCCCCCGGCCTCGGCTTCGAACTGCCGGAAGCAAACCACTACGCCATCGGCCAGCTTTTCCTGCCGCGCTAGGAAGGTCTCCGCACCGACTGCGAACAGACCGTCGCCCGCGTGGCGGAGGAAAACGGCCTTGCGGTTCTCGGTTGGCGCACCGTGCCAACCGAGAATTCCTTGCTGTCGAAGGATCCAGAGATCGCGGCAACCGAGCCTGTTCACCGGCAGATTTTCTGCGCCCGCCCCGAGGGGCTAGACGACGACAAGCTCTATCTGACGCGCAAGATCATCTCCAACGCCATCTTCGACCGCACCAACGGCGAGAATATCGGCTTCTATATTGTCTCTATGTCGAGCCGGACCATCGTCTACGAGGGCATGTTCCTGGCCGAGCAGGTCGCCGCCTATTACAAGGAGCTGACCGACCCCGACCCCGACCTCGACCTCGAGACAGTGCTCGCCCTCGTCCACCAGCGGTTCTACACCAACACCTTCCCCTCGTGGAAGCTGGCGCACCCCCATCGCATGGTGGCGCATAACGGCGAGATCAACACGCTGCGCAGCAACGTCAACTGGATGGCGGCCCGTCAGGCCTCCGTCGCCTCGCCGCTGTTCGGCGACGACATCTCCAAGCTGTGGCCGATCTCCTACGAAGGTCAGTCGCACACCGCCTGCTTGGACAACGCGCTCGAATTCCTCGTCATGGGCGGCTACTCGCTGGCCCATGCGGCGATGATGCTGATCCCGGAAGCCTGGGCTGACAACCCGCTGATGAGCGAGGAACGCGCCGCCTTCTACGAATACCACGCAGCGCTGATGGAGCCGTGGGACGGCCCGGCCGCAGTGGCCTTCACCGACGGCCGCCAGATCGGCGCGACGCTTGACCGTAACGGCCTGGGTCAGGCCCGCTACATTGTCACCAACGACGACATCGTCATTATGTCCTCGGAAGTCGGCGTCCTGCCGGTGCCGGAGGAGAAGATCGTCAAGAAGTGGCGTCTGCAGCCCGGCCTGATGATGCTGATCGACCTGGAAAAAAGCCGCCTCATCGCGGACGAGGAGGTCAAGCAGCAGCTTGCCACCGCCAACCCCTACCGCGAATGGCTGAAGCGCAGCCAGATCGTGCTGGAGGACATGGCTCCGGTTTCCGGCGAGAGCCTGCTCGATCTCCAGCAGGCCTTCGGCTACACCCAGGAAGACATCAAGCTTCTGATGTCGACCATGGCCACCGTCGGTCAGGAAGCCATCGGCTCGATGGGCACGGATACGCCCATTTACGCGCTCTCCGACAAGTCGAAGCTGCTCTACACCTACTTCAAGGAGAACTTCGCGCAGGTGACGAACCCGCCGATCGATCCGATCCGCGAAGAGCTGGTGATAAGCCTCGTCTCCTGCATCGGCCCGCGTCCGAACCTGTTCGATCTAGAAGGGGTGTCCGGCTCCAAGCGCCTTGAGGTGCGCCAGCCGATCCTCACCAACCCGGATCTGGAAAAGATCCGGGCCATCGGTGACATCTCCGATAACCAGTTCCGGACCAAGACGCTCAACACCACCTACGCGGTGGAAAAGGGCACCGAGGGCATAGAAGATGCGCTGACCTCGCTCTGCAACAGGGCGGAGCAGGCGGTTCACGCCGGCTACAACATCATCATCCTGTCCGACCGTCTGATCTCGCACTCCCGCGTGCCGATCCCGGCGCTGCTGGCGACCGCGGCCGTGCACCACCAACTGATCCGCAAGGGTCTCAGGACCTCCGTCGGCCTGGTGGTGGAAACCGGCGAGCCGCGCGAAGTGCACCATTTCTGCGTGCTGGCGGGCTACGGCGCGGAGGCGATCAACCCCTATCTCGCCTTCGAGACGCTCCTGCAGATGCATGAACGCCTCAACTTCCCCAAGGAAGTGGACGAGTACGAGATCGTCAAGCGCTACATCAAGTCGATCGACAAGGGCATCCTGAAGGTCATGTCCAAGATGGGCATCTCGACCTACCAGTCCTATTGCGGCGCGCAGATCTTCGATGCGATCGGCCTCGCCTCCTCCTTCGTGGACAAGTACTTCTTCGGTACCGCCACCATGATCGAGGGCATCGGACTTGCCGAGGTGGCCGAGGAGACCGTGCGTCGCCATGCGGCCGCCTTCTCCGACATGCCGGTGCTGCACAACTCGCTGGAGGTCGGCGGCGAATACGCCTTTCGCATGCGCGGCGAGAACCACATGTGGACGCCGGACGTCATCGCCAACTTGCAGCACGCAGTGCGCGGCAATCTTCCCGATCAGTATCGCGAGTTCTCTCGCGTGATGAACGAGGAGCACGGCCGCTTCACCATCCGCAGTCTGTTCCGGATCAAGGACGCGAGCGAAGTCGGCAACCAGCCGGTGCCACTCGAAGAGGTCGAATCGACCACCGACATCATGCACCGCTTCTCCATCGGCGCCATGTCCTTCGGCTCGATCTCGCGCGAGGCGCACACCACGCTGGCGGTCACCATGAACCGCATCGGCGGCAAGTCGAACACCGGTGAAGACGGCGAAGAGCCCGAGCGCTTCTATCCCCTACCCGACGGCTCGCCCAATCCGGAATGCTCGGCGATCAAGCAGGTCGCCTCGGGCCGTTTCGGCGTGACGACGGAGTACCTCGTCAACTCCGACATGATCCAGATCAAGGTCGCGCAGGGTGCCAAGCCCGGCGAAGGCGGTCAGCTTCCCGGCCACAAGGTCGACGCGATCATCGCCAAAACCCGGCACTCGACGCCGGGCGTCGGCCTGATCTCGCCCCCGCGGCACCACGATATCTACTCCATCGAGGATCTGACGCAGCTCATCTACGACCTGAAGAACGTCAATCCGGAAGCAGATATCTCCGTTAAGCTCGTCTCCGAGGTGGGCGTTGGTACGGTTGCGGCCGGCGTCACCAAGTCGCGCGCCGACCACATCACCATCTCCGGCTATGACGGCGGCACCGGCGCCTCTCCGCTGACCTCGCTCAAGCATGCGGGCAGTCCCTGGGAGATCGGCCTTGCCGAGACCCATCAAACGCTGGTCCTGAACAAGTTGCGCTCGCGCATCACCCTGCAGGTCGACGGCGATCTTCGCACCGGCCGCGACGTGCTGATCGACGCTCTGCTGGGCGCAGACAAGTTCGGCTTCTCCACCGCGCCGCTGATTTCGGCCGGGGTGCCTGATGATGAACAAGTGCCACCTGAACACCTGCCCCGTCGGCATCGCCACGCAGGATCCGGTGCTGCGCAAGCGGTTCAAGGGCACGCCCGAGCACATCATCAACTCCTTCTTCTTTATCGCCGAAGAGTTGCGCGAACTGATGGCGTCCCTCGGCTTCCGCAAGATCGACGAACTGATCGGCCGCTTCGACCTTCTCGACAAGCAGCCGATGATCGATCACTGGAAGGTCAAGGGCCTCGACTTCACCGGCCTGTTCTTCAAGCCCGATACTCCGGCCGAGGCCTGCCGTCACACGCAGCTTCAGAAGCATCCGATCGACGACATTCTCGACCGCAAGCTGATCGCGGAAGCAGAGCCGGCGTTCGAACGCCGCGAAGCGGTGAAGATCGAGACACACATCGACAACGTGAACCGCTCCGCCGCTGCCATGCTGTCGGGTCAGGTCGCCAAGCGCTACGGCCACAAGGGCCTGCTCAACGACACGATCACCCTCTCCCTGCACAGCACGGCCGGATAGGCTTTCGGCGCTTTCCTATCGCGCGGCGTGACCTTCGACCTTCAGGGCGACGTCAACGACTATGTCGGCAAGGGCCTGTCGGGCGGCAAGATCGTCATCCAGCCCGATCCCAAGAGCGCGGCCGACCCCGATCATTCGATCATCGCGGGCAACACCGTTCTCTACGGTGCGACCGAGGGTGAGTGATACATCCGCGGCATCGCGGGCGAGCGCTTCGCAGTCCGCAACTCCGGCGCCCTGGCGGTTGTCGAAGGCATCGGCGACCACGGCTACGAATACATGGCCGGCGGTGTCGTCGTGGTGCTCGGCTGGACGGGCCGCAACTTCGCGGCCGGCATGTCCGGCGGCGTCGCCTACGTGCTCGACGAGGAAGACTCCTTCCGCAAACGCTGCAACCTGGCGATGGTGGATCTGGAACCGGTGGCGGAAGAAGACGATCTGCTGGAGAAGCTGCACCACCCATGGCGGCGATATCGAGCACAAGGGTCGCGTCGACCTGGCGGGCGATCTGACCGGTCACGACGACGAGCGGCTTCGTCAAATCCTGGCCAAACACATTCACCATACGGGATCGGCCTGGGCTCAGGAGATCCTGGACAACTGGAGCGAGTTCAGACCGAAATTCGTCAAAGTGATGCCGGTCGAATACTCCCGCGCCTTGCGCAAAATGCAAAATGGAAGAGCGGCGCCTCGGCGCGCAGGCAACCGCCGAGTAGGAGACGCGAAGAGTTATGGGTAAGGTAACCGGCTTTCTCGAGATCGACCGGCAGGACCAGAAGTATCAGCCTGCCTCCGATCGTATCCGTCATTTCCGCGAGCTCACCCTGCCGCTGGCCGAGCAGGAAGTGGTGCGCCAGGCCACGCGCTGCATTGATTGCGGAATCTCGTTCTGTCACGGACCGAACGGTTGTCCCGTCGACAACCAGATTCCGGACTGGAACAATCTCGTCTACGAAGAGGACTGGGAGGAAGCGATCCACAACCTCCATTCCACCAACAACTTCACCGAGTTCACCGGCCGCGTCTGCCCCGCTCCGTGCGAGGAGGCGTGTACGCTGAACATCGAGGACCTCCCGGTCAACATCAAGACGGTCGAGCAGTCGATCGCCGAAAAGGCCTTGACGAACGGCTGGATCACGCCGGAACCGGCAGACCACAAGACCGGCCGCAGCGTCGGCGTGATCGGCTCGGGCCCCGCGGGCCTGGCCGCCGCTCAGCAGCTTGCGCGGGTCGGCCACGATGTCGTGATCTACGAGCGCGAGCCCTTTGTGGGCGGTCTGCTGCGCTACGGCATTCCCGACTTCAAGATGGAGAAGCACCACATCCAGCGTCGCGTCCACCAGATGGAAGCGGAAGGCGTGGCCTTCGAGTACGGCGTGAATGTCGGCGTCAC
This sequence comes from Breoghania sp., assembly GCF_030066895.1. GTDB lineage: Bacteria > Pseudomonadota > Alphaproteobacteria > Rhizobiales > Stappiaceae > Breoghania. The sequence continues at coordinate 80,105 of NZ_JASJAV010000019.1, forward strand.
GACGACCGTTGCCGAACTGCGCTCGCGCCATGATGCGCTGCTGTTTGCAACCGGTGCCGAGCGTCCGCGCGATCCGGGCGTGCCGGGCATGGAGCTTGAGGGCTGCCACTGGGCGATGCCCTTCCTCGTGCAGCAGAACCGCCACATCAACGGCGAGGACGTCTCCCACGAGGAGCCCATCTGGGCGGGCGGCAAGCATGTGGTGGTCATCGGCGGCGGCGACACGGCGTCGGACTGCGTCGTCACCTCGTTCCGTCAGGGCACAGTGTCCGTCACCCAGCTCGACATCCGTCCCATCCCGCCGCTGAAAGAAGACAAACTGACGGTGTGGCCCTACTGGCCGACCAAGTTCCGCACGTCTTCCTCGCAGGTCGAGGGCGCCGAGCGTGAATTCTCCGCCGCCACGCTGGAAATCGTCGGCGACAAGGACGGCCACGTCACGGGCGTCAAATGCGCTCGTGTGGACGAGCGCCGCGTTCCCATCGAGGGCACGGAATTCGTCCTGCGCGCCGGGCTGGTTCTGGCCGCGATCAGGTTCTCCGGCCCCAACTCAACACCTACATTAAGGAGCTGGGCGACGATCTGGAACTCGACAAGCGCACCAACATCAAGGCCAACACGGACGACTATCGCGCGTCTGTCGCCGACATCTACGCCTACGGCGACGTAGGCCGCGGTCAATCGCTGGTTGTGTAGGCGATTCGCGAGAGTCGTCAGCGGCCCGCGCCATCGACCTTGACCTGATGGGCAAGACGGACCTGCCGCGCTAACGCGCGGCAGGTCCGAATGGTCTGATGAACAGGGTTCGATCTTCGGACCGCACTTTTTTTTGTGCCTGAGGCCGGAACAGGCGGCCATCTTGAAGGATGGCCTGCACACTCCATAACTCAGCAACGCAACTGACGCGCGAAAGCGAGCTCCGCTCCCACGCCTGCTCAAGCCGCACGAATACTTGTCAGGAACTGGCTCACCTGCGACTGAAGCTTGCCCGAAAGCCCGGACAGTTCGCAGGCCGCCTCGCGCATTTCCTGGGAGGCCTGCTTGCTCGTTGTCGTTGCCTGCGTCAGCCGCTCCACGTTCGAGCCCACGCGCTCCGCACTGCCGTTGGCGTGGTGAACCGAGCGCGTGATTTCTTCCGTCGCCATGGTCTACTCGTTGACGGCGCCCAGAATGTGCCCGGAGATCTCGCTGATGCGGGTAATCGTATCGGTGATGGTGCGGATCGCGTTGACCGCCTGATCGGCCACCGTCTGAACCGAGACAACCTGAGAGGAAATTTCCTCCGTCGCCTTGCTGGTCTGCCTCTCTAGGGCCTTCACCTCGTTGGCGACCACCGCAAATCCCTTGCCCGCCTCACCGGCGCGCGCCGCTTCTATCGTGGCGTTGAGGGCCAGAAGATTGGTTTGATCGGCAATTTGGCTGATCAGATCCACCACCTCGCCGATCGCCTTGCCGCTTTCTGCCAGCCGGCCGACGATCACATCAATCTTGCGCGCCTCGTCCACCGCCTCCTCGACAATCGAGGCCGCCTGCCGCATGGCGCGGCCTATGCCGGAGACGGCTTCCAACAGTTTTTCCGCCGAGACAAAGACAGCATCCACACCGCCGCGCTCGCATCCCCGAACGCGCCGGAAACATCCGTCACCGCCTCGCCTGAGGCCGTGACCGCCTCGCGCAGGTTATCCTTGTTGGAATCGACCCTGCCCGCCGCATTCGACAACGCGTCGACGACGCTGAGGACGGAGCGCTCGAAATCCTCCGCCACGTCCATCATCAACTGATGGCGATCCTCGTCGACCCGGCGCTGGTCCGCCGTCTGGCGTTCCGCGTCCATCCGGGCGCACTCGGCAAGTTTCGTGCGGAAATCGATGACGGAGCGCGCAATGGTACCGATCTCGTCGGTACGGCCCTCGCCATCGATATGGACGTCGAAATCGCCCTGCGACATGCGGTCGAGACCGTTCTGCAGCCGGGTCAGTGGGCGGGCCACGCCCAGCGCCAGTGTCACGGCCATGACGAGGAAGAGCGCGCCGACCGGCATGCAGACGAGCACGATGGTCTGCATCTGGTCGAATATCAGCCCGTCCACATGGAACGCCGCCCCCTGACCGATGAAGGCCGCGGTCTGATCGGGGTTACCGAGGGCGGAGGTCAGGGCTTCGCGAAAGACATAGAAGGCGTAGGCGGTACCCGCGACCATGATCAGTGCGGCGCTGCCCACCAGCAGCATGAATCGGCCCAGGATCGTGAGCCGGAAAAACGAAGCGAAACCCGCAGACATTGTTACCTCGCCCATTCGGCGGGATCATGCAGGCTGCGTCGGGACGCATGGCACTTCCCCCGAGTGCGTGTCGGGGGCAAATCTCTGCGGCATAGGTAAAAATATCGTAGATGGAGGAGAATTTTCGAGGCGATTACTGCGCCCGGCGATAGTCGTCGACGCGCCCCTCTACCTCCGGTAGCGGTCGCCCCTCGACAATCAACTTGTGCTGCAAAGATCCTTCCGCAGGGATAGCCGGCGCGATCTTTTCACCGGCCAGCGTATCCTTACGCGAGGCCCCGCCGCTCAACAAGATCAGATTTGCGTCATCGCCGGGAAAGGCAAGCTCCAGCGACGGCCCTTCCCCAAGGATACGTGCCAGACGCTGTTGAACGAAGAACGCAACCTTGCGATATCCGGGCCAGCTGAAATAGAGTCCGTCGGATGTACGCAAACGCCGACGTTTGCCGTCCACATCCGCTCCATAGGACGTGTATTTGCCTTCTTCCGACAAAAAAGTCTCCCAGATATCGACGAAAACGCCGTCGGCGGTCTCCACCTTTTCCTTGTAGAAATCGTTCAGATAACTGAAATCGGAGCGCCGATCGGGCCCGCTGGCAGGCGGCAGCCCGACCCAGACCAGCGGCTTGCGGGCGTCGCGCACGGACGCCACCGCGCGTTGCACGAGCTTGCGGTACGCCTCCTCCCAATCGGAATCGCGGAAGGCGGCGCGAGAGCCCTCATGCTCCAGCCGACGGCGATCGTCCGTGCCGAGCATGACCACGACCAAATTGGCATCTCCCCTGGCCAGCCGTTCAGCGATGCGGGTGGGCCAGTCGAGATCGCTTTCTCGGATCAGTCCGCGCGAGCGGGAGATTTCGCTGTCCACCTTGATGGTCAACGTCTGGGCGTAGGCGGCCTTGAGTCCACGCGCCAGCCCTTCCGCTATCGCGTCGCCGACAACGAGCACGGTGCGCGCGTTCTTGGTCTTCGGCTCTCCCTGGATCTTCGGCGGTGCGAGGGCGAAGGTCGTCAGCCTGCGCTGGGGTTTTTCGGGCTCCTTCAGCTTGCGCGGCAGCGCGGCGTGGCGCCCTCCGCGAAAGAGACGGAGCAACGGCGACAGCGGATGCCAACCGCTGTTATCCTGCGCAAGCACGATCGGCGCACCGGAAGCAGGTGCAGGCGCGGAAAGCCCGGCGGAGGCCGCCGGGACTGGAGCGCTCAGAGTGGCACCGGCAACCGGAGTAATGGGCGTCGGAGCACTGGAACTCGAAGCGGCCGCGGCCGATAGCGCGAAGCTGGCGGCGGCCAGCATCGTCACCGCAAAACCAATTATCCGCACGTCCGACATCCGCATCCTGATTTCACGCCTCGTTTCATGCCCGCCCCACGAGCTGACATGCGCACCATATACGTACGCCCGGCCCGCAGGTGCAAGCAGCCTGTCAGTCGCCCTGCAACTGCTTCAGCAGCAGGAAGCTGGCAAACCCGTCCGGCGCCATGCCCACATCGCGCTGGTAGGAGCGGATCGCCGCACGGGTCTGACTGCCGATCTTGCCATCGACCGTACCCGCCTCGTAACCGCGCCGGTTCAGAAGCGACTGCATGCGCTTGGTTTCGTCGTCATTCAGCGGACGGTCGCCATCCGGCCAGTTGCGCACGAAAGCGTCGCCGCCGCGCAGCCGGTCCGCCAGATGGCCTACCGCCAGCGCATAGGAATCGGCATTGTTGTAGCGCTTGATGACGTCGAAGTTCTTCAGCATCAGGAATGCGGGCCCCTTGGCCCCCGCGGGCGCCAAAAGATACACCTCGTCGGAAGGCCGGGGGAAGTTCCGGCCCTCGGTGCGCCGCACGCCCAGCTTTGCCCATTCGGCAAGCGGACGCTTCTTGCGCGTATCGCCCAGAGCATAGTTGAAGCCGTGCGGCAGCTTGACCTCATAGCCCCAGGTCTTACCCGGTTCCCAACCCGACGAATTCAGATAGGCCGCCGTGGACGCCAGCGCATCGGGGATCGAGCCCCAGATGTCACGCTTGCCATCGCCGTCGAAATCGACCGCATAGGCGTTGTAGGTGGTGGGAATGAACTGGGTATGGCCCATCGCCCCCGCCCAGGAGCCCATCATGTGCGCCGGATCGACGTCGCCATGCTGCAGGATCTTGAGCGCCGCGATCAGCTGCTTGCGACCGAAATTCTTGTAGCGGCCACCATCATAGGCGAGCGAAACCAGAGAACGGACCACCGGCCGCATGATCTTGTGATTGTCGAGCACCGCGCCGTAGGCCGATTCCATGCCCCAGATCGCCACGACCACATGCCGGTCGACGCCGAAGGATTTCTCGATCTGATAGAGGACCGGGGCATTCTCCCGCAGCTTCTCGCGCCCGTTCTCGATCCGCGTATCTGAAACGACCCGTTCCAGATAGTCCCAGACCGGCTTGACGAATTCCGCCTGATTGTCGGTCTTGGCAATGACCTCGCGATCAAGCGTCACCCCGTGCATGGCATTGTCGTAGATCGCGCGCGAAATGCCCGCAGCATACGCCTGACGCCAGAAGCTGCGCTTCCAGCCGTCAAAGCTCGCCTGTGCATGTGCCGGTTCAAACAGCATCAGTGCGAATAGCGCTGCGATCGTCATTGCGCCCGCACGGCGCAACGGAACTCGCTTTGCCGAAGCGCGAAAGGGGGCAAGGGAGCGAAGGGTGAACCTCGGAATGAAAGGCATCTCTACTCCGATATCCAAATCTCGATGTTCAAAGATGGATCGGAGCCGACAATTCCGGCGCGAGAATGACGCAAGGTTATCGTTTTTCTTCTCAACGCCGGAACCGAACGCCGGCTTCGATCGTGTGACTGTCGTAATCCTGACCCGCACGAGAGCTGTCGAAATGCTCGTAGCTGTATTCCGCCTGCAGGTCCGTCATATCCGTGATGGCGTAGGTCGCCGTCGCGCTGCCGGTATAGGTCAGCTCGTTCAGGTCGATGCCCTGGTAGGAACGGTAGGCGGCCCCGCCGGAGACGGACACGGCAACCTCGTTCGTCAGCGAATGCGCCACGGTCAACTCGCCGAGACGCACCAGCGATCCCGAGGCCCCGGTCAGGGAGGAGGCCTCGAATGTTGTCGATGCGCTGAGCCGCACCGACGTCAGCCTGGTCGTCGCCGGTAATGTCTTCCGCGCGCCAGCCGACGCCGATCTCTCCCGAGAGCTTGCCCCCGTTATCGACCGCCACGCCGGTTCGCACCGCATAGCCGTTCGCATTGCGATCGCTATCGTCCTCGAAGAAACGCCCGAGAAGGGTCGCCCCGGCAAAGGGCGAGACGGTGGAGCGCAGTCCGTAGGCAACGCGCACCGTGCCCGATGCCACCACGTTGTCACGCTCCTCGTCGCCCGATCCGCCGGTATAGAGACTGGCGTCGAGCCCGCCCCGCAGCGTCAACGCGACGAGCCCGGCATCGCGCGTCACTCCCAGCGAGCCGGAAAGCCCGTGCTGATAGGTTCGCTTCGAGCCGCTCTGGTTTTCCGAACTCGACAGGGATTCCGGACTGACCGTATAGGAGCCGCGGGCATCCACTGTAGTCACCTCGCCCGCATCGATGCGCAGCGAGCCGGTGGCCTCTTCCGGTAATATCGTCATCCTGCGCGCCGGTCGGCGCATCCGGATAACCGGTGAAGTTGCCCCTGAGGTTCAGCTCCAGCGCATGCCTGTCCCAGTCGCTCGATATGCGCACGGACGGATCCACCCGATAGAACGAACCCGCCTCGCCTCCGGCCGCGCCCTGCACGTTCGATGTCGCCCCGCCGCGCATGATCAGTTCCGGGAAAAGCAGAAAGTTTCCGGCCCGAATGCCGCGCGGCGCATCGCGTACCGTGTCGCCGACAAGGCTGCCGTCGACGACGTTCGCCTGCCGGATCGATCCGGTCGTCAGCGGCGCCACCGGGGCGACCGGCTGCACGGGTCCCGCCGCCGCAGCTTCGTCTTCCGGAGAAGGCCCGAGGGGCCGTTCCGGCGGCATGGCCGCACCGGTCTCGCTCTCCGCGTTCGTATCCGTCGCCGTCTTGTCAGTGCCGGTCGTGCTGCGCGTGCTCGTGGTGCTGAGATCCTTGCCGTAGGAACCATCGCCGAGCAGATCGTCGTCCGGCTCCGTTCCCTCGTTCCAGACGTCGATACCGCTTGAATCGGAGGCAAACAATCCCCGTAACGCGCCTGAATCGCGCGTTTGGGCGGCGGCCGTGGTTGCAACGGCCAGAACGCAGAGAACGAGTGCGGTACGCATCATCTGCCTGATCGGCCCGGTTCCATTGGGCGCGCTCGTTTGCGCGCGTTCATACTTTCCGAAGTGTAAAAAACTTTGGTTAATTTTATTTTGTGATGCTGTACGGAAATCCGTTGTCCGGGTCGGTTACAGGCTCGTTTTGTGCAAAGCAGGCATATCGTCTCGGTATTGCCGCAAACATTTGATATTGAGAGCAAAGGATGCGAAACAAGGTCCGGCCGGGACGACCGGACACGCAGGGTCGGCCGGTCATGGCGCATGAGGACGTCAGTGTTTAATCCGGAAAATCAGCCCGGCGCGGAGGCCGCTAACTCCGCCGACGAGCGCGCTCAGAAATGGATCGTTTCCGCCGAGCACACGCTTGATACGGAAATCACCGCAATCAAGGCGTTGCGCGCAGCACTGAGCAACGGCCTGTCGGTGTCCTTCACCAGGGCGGTCGACCTGATCAGCAAGCTCACCGACGGGCGCCTGATCGTCACCGGCGTGGGCAAGAGCGGACGTATCGGCACCAAAATGGCGGCGACCTTCGCCTCCACCGGCACGCCGGCCTTCTTCGTTCACGCCACCGAGGCGAGCCATGGCGACCTCGGCATGATCACCGAGCGCGACGTCGTCATCGCCATTTCCTGGTCGGGAGAGACGCATGAACTGGCCCCCACCATCGCCTATACGCGCCGCTTCAACGTGCCGCTGATCGCCGTCACCTCGCGCAAGGACAGCGCACTGGGTCGCGTGGCCAATATCGTGCTGGCCTTGCCGCGTGTCGATGAAGCCTGCCCGCTGGGCCTGGCGCCGACTTCCTCCACCATCATCCAGATGGCCATCGGCGACGCGCTCGCCATCGCCCTTCTGGAAGCGCGCGGCTTCACGACGCGCGATTTCTCGATTTTCCATCCCGGCGGACGACTGGGCGCCAGCCTGCGTCTGGTGCGCGAGATCATGCATACCGGCGAGGACATGCCGGTGATGCCGCTCGGCACCCCGGTGCGCGAGGCGATCGTGCTGATGACGAGCAAGGGCTTCGGCTGCCTCGGCATTGTCAACGGCCTGCACAAGCTCGTCGGCATCATCACCGACGGCGACCTGCGCCGCCACATGGACAGCAATTTCCTCGATCGCAAGGTCGAGGATATCATGACGCGCGATCCCAAGGTGGTGGCTCCCGATCTTCTGGTCGCCTCCGCCCTGGAGCATCTGCATTCCTCCTCCATCACGGCCCTTTTCGTGGTGGAAGACGGCCGCCCCGTCGGCATCGTGCATTTCCACGATCTGCTGCGCGTCGGCGCTGCTTGAGGCCTGACGACGGGGCTTCGCGAGCCCCGTTTCCTGCCTGTATGAGCGCTTTTTCATCGCCGCACTCAGGCGCGACACCTCAACCAAACTCCACCCGTCCGCTGAAACGATCCCTCCCCGTATCGCCTTGCGACAAAAGGCCGTTCAGGGGTTTGCAAGCGCACATTTCTGCGGCCGCTTACCTTTTTCAGGGGCCCTTCGCAGCTTTTCCATCGTTCGATTTTCCAATCCAACCCCCGTTGTTTCCCCTTTGTAAACAATAACCATGGCGAAGTGCCGTGTGCGTCCATTCTCGGTCGCGATTAGCAATTGCTTAGCGACACCTCGCTTAAGGTGGGCAACGAATACGGGGCTGAAACGGGATCGGGCTGACTTTCGACAGTATGACACCCCTCTGTCGGCAAGCCTTAGACCATTAACGTAAACGAGGGCGTCGAGCATCGTCGACAAGACATGTCCCGGCGGCTGAGGAGCAGCATCCGGCTATGGATCTTGCTAGTATCATCGGTGTCTTGAGAGCCCTGGCTGTCGTTATCGCCGCGATCTTCGTGGGTGGCAGCTTTTCCCAGTTCGTCGACATTCCCTTCATTCTGATCGTCATCGGCGGCGGTTTCGCCGCGACCCTCATCCGTTTTCCGCCAAGGTCGCCTTCTCCCACAAGAAGGTCGAGCCGCGCGAACTGGTCGAGAAGATCACCGAGCTCGCTGATACCGCCCGCAAGTCCGGCCCTCTCGGACTGGAGAATGTCGAAGTTTCCGAGCCGACGCTGGCGCACGGCGTCCAGTACATCGCCGACGGCTATGACGGCGACTTCATCAAGGGCTCTATGAAGCGCGAGCGCGATCTCTACCTGGAGCGCCTGTCGGAAGACAAACGCGTCTTCAAGGCGCTGGGCGACAGCACGCCCGCCTTCGGCATGATCGGCACGCTGGTCGGCCTCGTGCAGATGCTCGCCAACATGGACGGATCCCTCCACCATCCGCCCTTCCATGGCGGTGGCCCTGCTGACGGCGCTCTGATTTCCAATGCGGTTTGTCTACCTCTGGTCGACAAGCTGGATTCGAAATTTGACGTCGAGGAGCTGAACCAGACGCTTGTCATCGACGGCGTAATGCAGATACGGGAATCCAAGAGCCCCGCCATCATCCGCGAAATGCTGATCGCTTATCTGCCGGAAAAGAGCCGGGGCGACTTCCAGAAAGCGGCCTGACGGACGGGAGCACGAGACGATGGGAAAGAAAAAGCAAGCGGGCGGCGGCGCACCGGAATGGCTGGTCACCTTTGCCGACCTGATGTCGCTTCTCGTCTGCTTCTTCGTGCTCATCATCTCCTTTTCCATTCAGGATCGCGAAAAGCTGCAGGTCGTCGCGGGCTCCATGAAGGATGCTTTCGGCGTGAAGGAAAACTCACGCCGAAGCGGCATGATCGAGGTGCAGGGCATCCCCATCCGGCAATACATAAAGGACCTCTCCCAGCGCCCGCAGGAGCAGGATTCCGACTTCTCCAACGAACGTCACGAACAGCGCTCCAAGCAGGGTCCGGAAGACAATACCCACGACGTCGAGAAGGCCAATATCGAGAAACCCCGCCAGTTCGCCACCGCCGCCTCCATTCGTCAGGCCTGGTAGGAAATGCCCGAGATCACCGAATTCCAGTCGAACCTGATCATTGAAGAGAACGAGGAAGGGCTGAACATCATGCTGGTCGACCAGGACGGCCGCTCGATGTTCCCGGAAGGCTCGAAATATCCTTACGAGACGACCCGCAAGCTCCTGTCCAAGATGGCGCCTGTGCTGATGGAAATGCCCAATCGCATCAAGGTCACCGGACACACCATGTCGGGCAGCGGCGGCCAGGGTTCCGGCTACACAAATTGGGAACTGTCCGCCGACCGCGCCAATGCGGCGCGTCAGATCCTGTCGGAATACGGCGTCAAAGATGACCGCTTCTTCGCGGTGGTCGGCAAGGCGGACACCGATCCGCTTTTCCCGCACGACCCCTATCTGGCGGCCAACCGGCGTATCTCCATCCTGCTGATGAACGAAAGCCCGCTCCTGCCGGTCGACTACAATCCCTGAGATATCGAAAACCGGGCGAAGCGCCTTACGGCTCAAAGCGCGTTGATCGCACACATCGCTCTTGCGAACAGCAACGCCGGGTAGAAACCACACGGCTCGCGCCTCCGCACGGGTTGAGCCATGCCAGGTCACGGCGCCCCATTCCGCGACAAACGCGATCCGCAACATCTCGGCCCAGTTCAGGCGACAGGTCCGCCCTGCGGTTCTCATCTCCCGCCTAGCCACCACCGCCGCAAGCCGCCTTGCACCACCTTCCGTTACACTTCTTTCATTTATACAAACCTGACGCTGTACCTATTCCCGACGAGGCCAACCACTCCTTGTAACACTCTTTCGATACACCTCATTTTCTCTACGCCTTTCGTTTGCGACGGACTGTCTCCCCTCCCCTCTTCCTCTTCGCTCTTCGGAATTTGAGCTGAGTCAAAGCATGTACGTCTTTTGACTGGACATATAGTCAGTGCCTAAACTGTACGTACGTACAATCTATTCGAGCGACGCGGGCCTGCCCGCAACGAGGAGCTTCGACGGGCAGAGCCACAGCTTTGACTGCTATGGAGGACGATGTGGCGAATTCCCAGAAATACCGGGTACTAGGGGATAGCTTTGCTGCTTACACCTTCGACGCCTTTGATCTGCTTCTGCTGGCAATGGCGTTTCAGCCGATCATGAATGATCTGGACCTGACCCGCTCCGAAGCGGACATGCTTGCGACCGCGACGCTGATTGGCGTCGGGTTCTCCAGCGTCCTCATGGGCTGGTATTCCGACAATTTCGGTCGGCGCAAGGCGATGCTCTGGTCCCTTGTCTCCTTCAGCCTTCTCACCATGCTGATCGCGGTCGCCCAGACATGGACCCAGATCCTGATCCTCCGCTTCCTGGCAGGCCTCGGTCTTGGGGGACTATGGGGGGTCATCGCGGCCTATATTGCCGAAGCCTTTCCACCCAAGCAGCGCGGCCTGTCGGTCGCCGACATGGGGCTGTTCATGACCATCCTCTCGGTAGGCATGTTCTTCGGCTACAACCTCTTCGGCTGACTTGCCGACATCATCGGAAAGCGCAATGCGCTGGCCCTGTCGCTGTGCAGTTCAGGGATCATGCTCGCCATCTACGCCCTGACCGAGACCCCCTCCATGCTGCTGTGGATGGGCCCGGCCTATGCCTTATTCATGGCCTTCGTCGGCCTGATGGGCTCCTACTACGGCGAACTCTATCCGGTCCGCATCCGCACCACGGGGTCCGGCTTCTGCTTCAACGTCGGACGAGGCGTCTCTGCCTTTGCGCACCGCTGGTTCTCGGCGGTCTTGCGACGACCTTTTCCCTGCAGGCGCTGATCCTGTTCTGCTCCATCCCATTCCTGATTGCTGGCCTGATGGCACTGATGCTGCCGCGGTCCGAAACCCTGCGCGAAAATGCTGTCCCCGCCCCCAAGGCACCGACGGCCGGTTGATCGCAAGTGAGGAGATTTAGACTATACGCAAGATTGTCGACCTGTCGATCTATTTCGAAAACCGCACCCTGGCAGCCCCCCGACCTACGAGCCGAAAATCCACTATCGCGCCCATCAGGACACCACGGACGAGCTGCTGCCGTTCTTTCCCGGCCTGAAGAAGGAAAACCTGCCCGACGGCGAGGCATGGGCGATCGAGTGGGTCGAGATCACGACCCATAACGGCACCCATCTCGACGCGCCCTATTACTTCCATTCGACCATGAACAACAGCGAACGGGCATGGAGCATCGACGAGGTAGCGTTGGAATGGCGCTACCAGCCTGGCGTGAAACTCGACTTCCGCCATATGGACGACGGCTACGTCGCCACCGCAGCCGATGTCGAGACGGAACTCAAACGCATCGGCCACGATCTGCAGCCCATGGAGATTATCGTCGTCAACACCCGTGCGGGCGAAATCTACGGTCAGAAGACTATGTTGCCGCCGGTTGCGGCATGGGATGCGAGGCAACGCTCTACCTGCTGGAAAACGCGGTGTCCGGGTCACCGGCACCGACGCCTGGAGCTAGGATGCGCCGTTCGTTCACACCGCCAAACGTTATGCGGAAACGGGTGACGCCTCGCTCATCTGGGAAGGGCACAAGGCCGGGCACGACATCGGCTACTGCCATATCGAGAAGCTGCACAATCTCGACCAGCTCCCCGCCGACGGCTTCGAAACGCCTGCTTCCCCTGCAAGGTGAAAGGCGGTTCTGCGGGCTGGACTCGCGCCGTCGCCATCCTCCCCTGAGTATCTCCTCAAGGATCTCCGGTCGTGACCTTCATCGCGACCGGCACACTCAATGCAGGCAAAGTCACTGACAGATAGACCGAGATTCATGGCAAGAACGATTGTAACTGTCGCCACCACCGGAGCCTGGCCGACCAAGAAGCACAATCCGGCCATTCCGCTGACACCGACGGAAATCACCGAGGACGTCTTCGAATGCTGGCAGGCGGGCGCGGCGATCGCACATCTGCACATGCGCGATGACGAGGGCAATGGCACGATGGATGCCGACTGCTTCGAGGAAACAGTCGGCCTCATCCGCGAGAAATGCGACATCGCGCTGAACCTGACGACCTCGGGCGATCTGAACGCCACCGACGATCGCGCATCGAGCACCTCATCCGGTTGCGTCCGGAACTTGCCTCCTACGACGCGGGCTCGATGAACTGGATGCATCAGGCGTTTTTCATCAACCCCCGAAGTTCCTCGAACGGATGGGCCGGACGATGACCGAACTCGATATTCTTCCCGAAATCAAGATCTTCGACAGCGGAATGATCTACAACGCGTTCCAATACATCAAGCAGAACGTTCTCAAGGCACCGGACTACTACCAGCTCGTGCTGGGAGCTGCAGGCGGCATGGCGGCGACGGTGGAGAACCTCGTCTTCCTGAAAGGACTGTTGCCGGCCGACGCCCACTGGTCGGCGCTCGGCATCGGCGCGAGCCACCTGCCGATCCTCTACGCAACCATCGCACTCGGCGGCAATATCCGGGTTGGCATGGAAGATAACGTCTATTACGCGAAGGGGCGGCTGGCGAAATCGAATGCCGAGATGGTCGCGCGCGCGGTTCGCCTCATCCGGGAAGCCGATCGGGAAAATGCAACGCCGGACGATGCTCGCGAGACCCTGGGCTTGCGCAGCCTCTGAGGCACGGGACACGACGCATTTAGACCACCGTTTCGAAAGATCGAAGCCTGCTCGCGGCGTCAAGAAACTGCGAGCAGGCTCTACTTTGCTCTTTCATTGACATCTCGAGAAAACGGCTACTATCTCGATTGGTCAAGGGTCCCGAATGGGCACGGGAACCGCTTTTAAATGGCGACGAATGGCCAAATCCAGGAAAACTTCCGGTTCACATATCGACGCTGACGATCACGGCACCCCCACGCGCCGGTATCGCATCGTAATCGAAGCCGGACGCCTGTTTTCGCTGAAGGGCTATCACAGCGTTTCCATGCGCGAGATCGCCACGGCCGCGGATGTCCAGCTTTCCCTGATCGTCTACCACTTCTCCAACAAGGAGAACCTCTACCGCTCGATCTTCGACCACTTCCATACGTTCTTCGAGGAACGGCTGGAGCAGTTGGACAGAATCGAACCTCTCACCGCCCCCGATGCACTCCATCGTATCGTTGAAGCCTTCGTGATGCCGGTGCTCAACGCCAAGGCAACAGAGGAGCGGTGGATCTATTCGCAGCTCATCCTGCGCGAGGCTTCCGATCCGGAAGAGGAAGCCCGTGGCATCATCCGCGACTACTACGACCCGATGGCAAGGAAATTCATCGAAGCGCTGAAAAAGGCGCTTTCGGACAAGGACTTCCACGGCCTGACATGGGGTTACCTGTTTTCGGTGAGCGCCCTCGTCATGAGCCACTTTGACGCCCGAATGCAGCGGCTGTCGGACAGCGAGACGAATGAAGCGCACGAATACGAGAAGAACAAATTTCTCATCCGCTTCATTTGCGGCGGTCTTTCAGGCATCTGAATGGAGACCTGAAACGCGCCATCTCAGCCCTCTGACGCCGCCACCTTCAGCACCGAACCATCGACCTCGACGACGCGCACTTTCGCGCCTGCCGGAAGATCCGGGCCTGAGATCCGCCAGACCGTGTCATCCACATGGAGCCGATCGACCCCTTGTGCGATCGGCTCGCCCAGCACGAATTCACGTCCCACATAGTGCGCGCCGCGGCGGTTGAGCGCGGGATCGTCGTCGTCGTCGCCCGCCGCGCGCTTGCTGTTCATCAGCCGCCGTCCGCCGAACACGCAGACGAAGACAGGACGAGGAACGCCACCACCTCCACCTGCCAACTCATGCCGATGAAGAGCGCTGCAGTTCCCACCAGCAGCGCCGAGATGCCGAACCACAGGAAAAAGGTTCCCGGCGCCAGGATTTCCAGACCGAGCAACAGCAGACCCAGAACGTGCCAGCTCCAGGGCCCTAGCACGTGAATGATGGTGGCAACAGGCTCACGGGCGATCATCTCCCTCCGGACGGGTCACCGGCACACGGCCGGAACGGCGCGAGCTTGAGGGCGCCTCGCCGTTGAAGGTCTCGCGCGCGATCTCGCCGATGCTGCCGAGCGCACCGAGGATCGAGGGCGCCTCGAGCGGCAGCATGAGCGTCTTCTTGGTTGGGCGACTTCGCCATCGCCTCCAGAACCTCCACATAGCGGTTGGCGACGAAGTAGTTGATCGCCTACACGGTCACCGGCAGCGATCGCCTCACTCACCATCTGCGTGGCCTTGGCCTCCGCCTGTGCCTCGCGCTCGCGCGCCTCCGCATCGCGGAACGCCGCCTCGCGCCGGCCCTCGGCTTCCAGGATCTGCGACTGCTTCTGGCCTTCCGCCTTCATCTGACGGCCCATGGCCTCCACCAGATCGCGCAGCGGATTGATGTCCTTGATCTCGATGCGGGTGATCTTGATGCCCCACAGTTCCGCCGCCACATCGACCACGCGCAGTAGCTGCGCATTGATCTCGTCGCGATTGGACAGAAGCTGGTCGAAATCCATCGAGCCCATCACCGTACGGATATTGGTCATGGTCAGGTTGAGGATGGCGTTTTCCAGCCCCAGCACCTCGTAGGCCGCCCGCGCGGCGTTGATGACCTGATAGAAGGTCACGCCGTCCACCTCCACGGTGGCGTTGTCGCGGGTGATCACCTCCTGGGAGGGCACGTCAAGCACCTGTTCCATCATGTTCATCTTGGCACCGATGCGGTCGATGAACGGGACGATCAGGTTGAGCCCCGGCGACAGGGTGCGCGTGTATCTGCCGAAACGCTCGATCGTGTAGTTGTAGCCTTGGCTCACCGTCTTCACTCCGGCGACGAAGATCAGAACGACCAGGGCGATGATGACGATGTCGGAACCGGTGATGAAATCCATGGCTAGTCTCCGAAATAGGATGACGGCGCATGTGCGCCACGAATGTCTGCCGTTAAATGAGTCAGGCGACTATGCCCCGGACCGGCCCACATCTCCAGCACTCCCCTTCCCCATGGGAACCTCAGACCACACCTTTCATATCCAGCCCGCAAGCTCGCGCCGGACCACGGCCTCGATCACCCGCATGCCTTCGACGCTGTCGTTGAGGCACGGGATGTGGAAGAATTTCTCGCCCCCGTTGGCGTGGAAGATCTCCGCATTCTCGCCCGCGATCTCTTCGAGCGTCTCAAGGCAGTCGGTGACAAAGCCCGGATTGACGACGGCGATACGCTTCACGCCCTCCTTGGCCAGCTCCTCCACCGTGTGGTCCGTATAGGGCTGGAGCCATTCCTCCGGCCCGAAGCGCGACTGGAACGTGATGCGAAGTTTCTTCCCGTCCCACCCGAGCCGCTCGCGCAGAAGCCGCGTCGTCTTCTGGCAGTGACAGTGATAGGGGTCGCCGTTCTTGAAATAGGACTGCGGAATACCGTGGAAGGAGGCCAGCACCACCTCCGGCTCGAAATCGAGCGTAGCCAGATGGCCCTCGATCGATTGCGCCAGCGCCTCGATATAGACCGGCTCGTCGTGATAGGGCGGCACGGTTCTCAAGGTGGGTTGCCAGCGCATTTTCTGCAGCGCCTCGAAAACCTTGTCATTCACCGTCGCGGTGGTGGAGGCGGAATATTGCGGATAGAGCGGAAAGGCCAGGATCCGCTCGCACCCCGCAGCCCTCAGCGCCCCGATCCGTTCCTCGATCGACGGCTTGCCGTAGCGCATTGTCCAGTCGACCACCACCGTCGGCGCATCGCCGAGCGCGGAAGACAGCGCCTCCGCTTGCGCGCGCGTGACCGTGCGCAATGGGCTTTCGCCGCGCTCTTTGTTCCATATCGAGGCATAGGCTTCACCCGATTTGGTCGACCTGCGCATCAAGACGATGCCGTGAAGGATCGGATACCACAGCCAGCGCGGCCACTCGATGACGCGCTTGTCGGACAGGAATTCCGACAGATAGCGCCGCATCGACCAGTAATCCGTTCCATCCGGCGTACCGAGATTGACCAGAAGCACCCCGATCTTTCCGATCGTCACGGGCGGATGTCCGGCGGGCAGATGCGGCGTGCTCGCGGCAGGGCGCGCCGCGGCTCCTGTGCCGGAGGCGACAGGCGCGGCAGCGGGATCGGCGGATTGTTTCATCTGATCAGTCATTTTGGGGCAAGTCGCTCCTGTAAGGGGGCCGGGTTTCGGCGGGCAGGATCGGGTTGAGTCGACGGTCCGTGGAGTTCTATATGGGTCGCTCGCCGCCCCATGGAATAGCCTGCCGCGTCCCTTGTGTCACGAGGAGACGACGCCGCGCCCTCAATCGGCGACGCAAAGCCCGTCCGCGTATTCGAACAACGCCTTAAGGAATAGTGAATAGGGCCGGATTCAACCATTTTTCAGACTTCCCGCCCCTATATTGGCGTCAAACACGCGGGATCACCGCGGTAATGACAAGGACAGGCGTCATGGCATTGAACGACCCGTTCGATAACGACAACTTGGGCGACGTCTTGATCGTCGATCCGAACGCTTTCGGCCGAAAGCTGATGACGACGATGGTCGCCGAACTGGGCTGCCGTTGCACCGTGGTGGCGGAGAATGTCACCGATGCTCTCGCCGCGCTGGTTGCGGACAATGTCGATCTGGTCATCGCCGACCATCGGCCCAGCATGTCCGCCATCGGCGGCCTGCTCAGGTCGCTCCGTCAGGCAAGCGAGCCGCACTTCCAGAACATGACCGTGCTGTCGAGCACCGACGGGATCGATCGCGGCTTCGTCGACACCGTCGGACGCATCGGTGTGGACGGCATCGTCGCCACGCCCTGCTCGTCGCGCACCCTGGCCGATCGCATCTTCTCCGCGCGCGGCATCTGGCATCAACAGATGACCTCGGCCGAACGCCCCTGCGCCGTCTATGGCTCCATGCCCTGCGACGAGGAACCCGCACAGCTCACGCTGTTTCCCCTGCCCTCCCGATAGATCACGGACCGATGGGCGCCGCGCATTGCGGGTGCCCTCGGCCTTGTTTGGTCGAGCCTCGACCTCGTTCAATCGAGATAGTAGCGGCGCGCGGTGGAGAAACAGAATTCGACGATGGTGTTCAGGATCGCGCTCATGCCTTCCAGCGTGTCGACCTTGGAGACCACCGCATTGGCGCCGCTCTCATAGGCCCGGCGGATCGCCTCTTCGTCCATCGCGGTGGTCAGCACGCAGACCGGCACGGAATGCAGCCGTCCGTGGGCGCGCAACTTGTGCAGGAATGTGGTGCCGTCGACCACCGGCATGTTGAGATCGAGAACGATCAGATCCGGCGGCGCGTTCTCGTCGGCCGCCCCCTGATCCAGGTAATCGAACGCTTCGCGTCCGTCCTCGCAGACCTTCAGTTCCAACCGGATCGGGAGCGTCCCTGAGGGACCTCTTGATGACCAGAATATCGTCGGGATCGTCCTCCACCAGCAGGACGCGCGCATCGACGTGTTCTTTCTTGTCCGACGCAGTGCCCATGACAGAGAAACCCCAGCGTTAAAATTCACGGGATCCGAGCAAGTGCCAATACACTAGTGCCTCGCATCGTCCGCTTTTCACTCCCTGTCTAAATACTAAAGTCTGGTTCCACAATAGAATCCGCCTAAATTGGATGAGAGGTAAAGGATAATAAGCATCTTAAAAAAATAACTAGGGACCGCAGTGACTGACGGACAGTCGCCAATCTGCTTCGATCTGAATCTATTGGCGACGCCGGTGTTGCGGTTACGACCAGATACCGGGATCTCCTTCACCAATCGCCGCTATTGTGCAACGTTCAGGGAGGGAGAAGATATTGAATATGATCGAATATTGCTCGAATTCATCCCCTCCCCGAGCCACAACAGAATTCTCAACACCATTGCCGCGTTGACGCCGGAGGCTCCCTCCGCCGCTATTGAATTTCCCGTTACCGACACGCAGGGGCGCAATGGTCGTTGAAGGCCCGCTTCAATTCCGACGCGCTGTTACTCGACATGATTGCAGTCGGGCGAATCATTTCCGAAGAGTTGCGTTACCGGAATGCGCTCGAAGATCTGATGCGCATCTCGAACAATTCGGGCAAGAGCTACGAGGAACGCGCCCGCATGATCCTGGCGGTCGGCGTCAAGTTTTTTGACGCGGACCTGGCCGGCATCACCCACCTGGAAGGCGATCAGGCCAATCCGGTCATTCTCAATTTCGAACTCGATCACATGCACGAGAAGCGCCCCTTCCCGCGCGAACGCTTCTATGTCGATCTGGTGTTGCGGGCCGGTCGTGGCCATCCACGACATGAGCAGAAGCGAGTACACTGAACTATCCCTTTTATGAGAACCTTCCGCTTCAAAGCGTCATGGCCTCCGAGGTCTATGTCGGCAACTGCTTCTACGGCATCATCACTTTCGGTACATTGAGGCCGCGCGCGGAGCCGTTCACCGAAAAGCAGATACAGTTCTGCCATCTGATCGCACAATGGCTCGGCTACACGATGGAGCAGCACGACTTCTACGTCGGCCTGCAACAAAGCGCCAACCGCTACCGACGGATCTACGAACACGCCCTGATCATGATGGCCGTGGTCAATTGCCACGGCACACTGATCGACGTCAACAAGACCTGGCTCGACAAGCTCGAATACACGGCTGACAAGGTGATCGGCCGCAGGCTTTCGGAGTTTTTCACCCTGCAGTCGCGCGCAGCCGGCGAGAAGGATCCGGTTTCGGCCGAACCGCTGACGACCACGAGCCGGACCCAGGACTTTCTCACCCGCGACGGTTCCATTCTCAGCACGCAGCTTTCGTCGCTGACGGTCGCCTCCGAAGACATTCCGACCCTGTGCGTCTGGGTCGACATGACCGAACGCAACCGGCTGCGCGAGAAGATGAACGCGACCAACCGCGCGATCAGCCGCGCCAACGAGGACCTGAAACGCTTCAACACCGTTGCCGCCCACGAGGGTCATTGCGCAAGATCCGGCTCTATGGCGAGCTGCTCGCCAAGCTCCTGCCCGAACCCGATGACGGCGAAGAAGAAGACGAGGCGCGCCATGCGCTGAACGTCGTGACGCAAGCCGCGGAGCGTCTGTCGCGACTGGTCCGTGACCTGCTGGCCTTCTCGCGCGAAAGCGAGCGCGGCTATGCCAGCGACGAGGTCGACCTGAAGCCGCTCATCCAGGAGGTGCTCGGCGATCTCGCGCTCCTGATCCGGGAAAACGACGCCACGGTGACGCTTCGCGATCTGCCGCAACTGACCGGCGATGCGGTCCCCCTCCAGCGGCTTTTCTACAATCTCATCCTGAACGCACTGAAATACCCGGCGCCCGGACGTGGCGCCGGAAATCGAGATCTTTGCCCGCACCACCGACGACGGGCTGCAGGAGATCGTGGTGCGCGACAACGGCATCGGCCTGCCTGAGGGAGAAGAGGAGGGAATTTTCGAACCCTTCGTTCGGCTCCACGCCGTTCAGACCTCCGGTTCGGGCATCGGCCTGGCGCTGGTGCCCTCGATCGTCGAGGGGCACGGCTGGACGATCCGCGCACAACGGCGCGCCGGCAATGCAGGAACCGACTTCGTCATTTCGACGGGCAAGGCCGAGACCTCGGCCGATTGACCCATTGCGCTCCCCACCGTAAGGTGCCAGAGCAAAAGCGAGGGTCGATGAAAGAGGGAGCTGCCATTAGGGCAGAACTGGACAGATCGGATATCAGGGGGGCGCGCGTCCCATGTGAACTCGCTTAAGGAACTGCCGTTGCCAGTTGTCGTGATGTCGGCAAACGGCACACTCCTCGAGGCGAACAACGCCTATTGCAAGGCGTTCTCCCTGGGCCGGTCCAAGGTTTTGGGCACTGCCGTCGACGACCGCGCAGGCAAGGAGATGAGAGAGGCCACGCGACGCGAATTCGCGAAGCTCTCGCCCGCCAACCCGACCATCACCGCCCCGGCCATGCTCCAGACCCTGTATGGCCAGGAACGCCGCCGGATCTGGGAGATCACGGGACTTTTCGACGAGGCGGGACGTCTCGAGGCGGTGATGACCGTATTCTGGGACGTGACGGAGGAATATTTCTACAACGAGACCCTGGAAGAGCTGATCCGCATCACCAACGATCGCTCGCTGGATACGGAAGAAACCGTCGAGGGCATTCTCGCCATCGGTCACGCCTATTTCGGCATGACGGCCGGTGTCATCAGTCGCTACAACGGAGAAGGCGTACGCGCCGAATTCCAGGTCCGGCCCGATTTCTCAGAACTCGGCAGATCGGTTCCGCTTGAACTTTCCTACACCTCGATCACCCATTCGCGCGGTACGATCGTCGCCATACCCGAAATCGACAAGACCCAACATGCGGATTCGGCATTTTTCAAGCATTTGAATCTAAAGAATTTTCTATCCGCGGAGATCCACGTGGACGGGGAACTTTACGGTGCCCTGAGCTTCGCTTCACCCGAAGCGCGTTCCCATCCCTTCTCCAACGAGGACATCCAGCTCATCCGCATTCTGGCGCAATCGCTATCCTATGCACTGCTGCGCCGACGCAAGATCGCCGAACTCAAGGCGAGTGAGAAGAAGTACCGCTTCATCTACCAGAATTCGCCGATCATGATGCATACGATCGGCCCCGATCTGAAGATCACCGACGTCAACAAGATGTGGTTCGACACGCTGGACCTCGCCCGGGAGGACGTGATCGGCACCCACCTGACCACCTATTTCACCGAGGCCAGCAAAAAGGCCGTCTACGATGCCGCCTCGGGCCGGACGAAATTGCCTCTCGTTGCAGCCCCTCGCACCATGGTGCGTGCCGACGGGACGGTGGTGGAAGTCGAAGCCTCGACGCTGACGGACCCAAATGACGGCGGCCCGGTGTCCATTCTCTCCGTCCTGAACAACGTCACTGACCGCAATCGCGCCCAGCGCTCGCTCGCGCGCCTCAATGAGGGCTTGCGCCGCACGAATGAAGGACTGAAGCGTTTCAACGCCATCGCCGCCCATAATCTGCAGGAACCGTTTCGCAAGATCCGGCTGTTCACCGACGTTCTCGACGAGACGCTGGACAGCGAAGGAAACCCGCAGTTGCGCGAGCCTCTGACGATCATCCGGCGCTCATCAGACCGACTGTCCAAGCTCGTCAACGACCTCCAGACCTACACCCGCGAGACCCAGCGCGGCTTCCAGCGCATGCCCGTCGATCTGAACCGGTTGCTGGAAAACGTGCTGGAAACGCTGGATCCGGATCCCGCCGCCGACATAGCGATCGCGACCCTGCCGCAGGTGACCGGCGATCCAGCCTCCCTGAACAAGCTCTTCCGTAATCTGCTGGCAAACGCCCTTGCCGACGAGCGCGAAGGACGGCCGTGCGAGGTTCGGGTCCTGGCGCAGATCCTAGGGGACGGCACGGCCCGCCTGACCATCCGCGACAACGGTTCCGGCCTGTCGCCAGCGCGCGCGGAAAAGATCTTCGAAGCCTTCGCCCACCCGCGACACCGCCCCACCAAATCATTCGCCGTCACGTTCCCGACTAGGGCGTGTCTCCATAAATGAGACTGGAATGGTTTGGCTGAGCGGTTCGCCCGCTCACGAGTAGTCGCGCGCATCCTCGATGACCTTGCCATCATTGGGCAGAGCGACGGGATCGACCGCCTCCACCGTACCGCCAAGCTTGGTGACTTCGCGCAGACTGGCTGCGACCGCGTCCGAGAGGCCACCGTCAATCCCGTGTGCCACCTCGATCTTCAGGCTCAATACGTCCTGTTCGCCGGACCGGCCGACAACGAGCCGGGCCCGCTCGATTTCAGAATGTCGCCGCACGATCTCGGCCACCTGCTCGGGATCGACGAACATGCCCTTGACCTTGGTGCGTTGGTCGGCGCGGCCCATCCAGCCCGCAATCAGCGTGTTGGTGCGACCGCAGGGCGAGCGCTCGTTCAAAACCTTGAAAAGATCGCCCGTCCCGAAACGCACCAGCGGATAGGAGGGATTGAGCACAATCACCACGATCTCGCCCACCTCCCCGTCGGCAACCGGATCGTTGGTGCCCGGACGAACGATCTCCAGAATGAAATCTTCTTTCAGGATCAGCCCCTTGTGCGCTTCACTCTCATAGGCGACAACGCCGAGATCCGCCGTGGCATAGCACTGAACCACATTGACGCCGCGCGCCGCGTACTCGTCCCGGAGCGAGGGAAATAGCGCCCCGCCGGAGTGCGCAACCTTGATCGAGGAACAGTCGAGGCCCAGTTCCGCGCCCTTGTCGAGGATCACCTTGAGAAAATCCGGCGTCCCGCACCAGCCGCGCGGGCGCAGTGCCGCGACCGCCTGAGCCTGCATTTCCGAATTGCCGGTTCCGACGGGAAAGACGGTGCAGCCAAGAGCGCGCGCGCCCAGATCCAGAATGAAACCGCCCGGCGTCATGTGATAGGCGAAGGAATTGTGGACGATGTCGCCCGGCCGGAACCCGGCGGCGAAAAGCGAGCGCGCCACCCCCCCAGGGGTCGGCGCCGGCACTTTGCGGCTCCCAGACAGGAGCGGGCGAGAGAAAGACGCGCTCCGGCGCCCATCCCATCGCAACGAAGCCAGCGAAGGGCGGTTTCGCCTTCTGGGCGGCCATCAGTTGCGGCTTGCGCAGGACCGGCAGACGGGCCAATGCGGCGCGCGAGGTGATTTCCGCAGGATCGATCGCGTCCAGATGCGCGGCCAGCCCCGGCGGCGGCACAACTGCCTTGTCGAGAAAGGTCGGCAGGCGCCGGAACAGATCCGCCTCGCGTTCTTCAGGGCTTAGCGTCTCTCGCGTATCGAACATCTCAGTCATGGCGTTTTGCCTTTCTTCCGCACCTTTCGCGACCCTTTTCGCGGTCGATTAATATTCCATCGATTTCCATTCGAATTTCATTCGAAAATGGTCTTCGTTCAAATGGCTCCGAAGCCGGACGGGCCTCGGCCGGTCCCATCCGCATATACGCCCCCGGCGCTGACTTATCCTCGCAAAATATCGCCCATCAAAAACCGGCAAGATCGACGAGCCCGCCCTTGCATCCCCCGCCATCGACCGCGTCTGCTGCGTGAATAAGATCGCTCAACGTCTCCGTCGCCGCATCGCCGGCAAGCGAGATCCACAACTCCGTCAGCATCCCGCCATCGCACCTGACCTCAACCCGAGCCCCGGCGCCCTGCCCGAAGGCATCGTCGAAAGCCTTTCGGATCGCCTCGGTCGTAAGCTCCTTGCCAATGTGAGCAGCCATGAGATCGCGCACCACGTAGGCATTCAGCGTCTCCATCAAGGCCAGCGAGATCTTGAAATAGCCTTCCTGATCGCTGTCTCGAAGACAGCTTCCGTGCTTGGTCCACTCATGGCGTCGCAGGAAGGACTGGGTGCCGGGCATGACGCGATCCAGCACCGTCCGCGTTTCCTGCGATAGCTCTAGCGCGGCGAGGTCGCCATAGCGTTTCCCGTCATCGAGAGCCTTATGTTCTGCCGGAACGCCACAATGAAAATTGCCGAAGAGCTGCGGCCAGCGCCCGTGCAGGGAGAGATGGGTGGCATCATAACGCTCCACCGTCTGGCTGACGCATTCGGACTTCTTCTTGTTCAACTGACAAAAGGCGGGCTCCCAGCTCACCGCCAGCAGATTTTGCGCAAAATCGGATCCGTCGCCCAGAGACTGATCGTCCGGAGTGGAAGAGTCGCCAGTTGCCGCGCCCGCAGGCACCATGCGCTCGCCGCATGAGATCGCGACCCAGCACCGGACGGGATCCGACCCTTTCGTGCCGATCCAGTAGTGGATGGCCGGTTCCCTGTTCTTGGCGAAAAACTCGTAGGCCCGATCGACCTCGGTCATCACATCGCCGGGATTGTCTCCGGCCTTGATGTTCTGAGTTGCCAGACAGACCTGACGGGCGACGAAGGTTCCGTCGAGCTTGATCTCGGCGGAGGCGGAAAGGGGCGTGAAAAGAAGAATGAACGCAACTGCTGCAAGAATACGCGTCTTCATGAAAACCTCCCGGCGCCGATCCCGAATTGGGAAGGGGAAAGAATAGTACGCCATTTCGCATTGCAGCCGCATGTCGGAGGAAGGAGATGGAGCGCGCCTTCGCGCGCAACTTGTTGCGCTGGATTCCGGATCAGCGCTCGGCTTTGCCTCACTTGTCCGGAATGAGGAGCAAGAGGAGCGTTGTAACCAAACGCAAGTTACAGCTGGGTTGCGCCAGCGAGACCAGAGTCGAGGACGGCGTGTGTGATTACAACTTCGTCCCGCTGTCCCTCATTCCGGGCGGTCTGCGGCAAAGCCGCATGGCGAGACCCGGAATCCAGCGCAACAAGAGCGCCCGAAGGGCGCGCCGCGCCCCCTACCGAACCCTCACGCCAGCCAGCGTTTCCTGTGCTTATAGTGCTTGATCGCCTTGAACGAGCGCCGTTCGTCACCGCCGACGCCGAGATAGAACTCCTGCACGTCCGCATTCTCGCGAAGCGCGGAGGCCGCCCCGTCGAGCACGATCCGGCCGGCTTCCAGAATGTAGCCGTAGGTGGCGTATTTCAGCGCCACGTTGGTGTTCTGCTCCGCCAACAGGAACGACACGCCCTGCTCCGAATTCAACTCCTTCACGATCTCGAAGAGCTCTTCCACCAGCTGCGGCGCAAGTCCCATTGACGGCTCGTCGAGCAGGATCATGTCGGAACGCGACATCAGCGCCCGGCCGATGGCACACATCTGCTGTTCGCCACCCGAGGTATAGCCCGCCTGAAAACCGCGGTGCTACTTCAAACGCGGAAAGTAGGAATAGACCATGTCGAGATCGTCGCGGATCGCCGCACTCCCGTCGCGGCACGTATAGGCGCCGGTCAGGAGGTTCTCTTCGATGGTCAGATGGCCGAAGCAGTGCCGCCCCTCCATCACCTGAATGCAACCGCGCTTGACCAGTTCGTTTGGCGAGAGCGCCTGCACCTGTTCGCCGTGAAAACGGATATCGCCCTTGGTGACGACGCCGCGTTCCGCCCTGAGCAGGTTGGAAATCGCCTTCAGCGTGGTCGTCTTGCCGGCCCGTTCGCCCCCAGAAGAGCCACGATGCCGCCCCGCGGCACGGTCAGCGACACGCCCTTCAGAACCAGAATGACCCGGTCGTAGATCACCTCGATATTATTCAGCGCAAGGATGGTTTCGCCCACCACCTCTTTGTGTGCCTTGGTTGTCTGGCTTTTCATCTGCATCGGTCCTGTCCGGGTGGGTAACAAGCGGCGGAAGTGAAACCGGCCATCTACCGCGATGCTATCATTCCCGCGAAGGCGGGAATCCAGCATTCTAGAGGCCCCGGTTGGAGATCTCGTCGCTTGATCCTGTGGGTGCTGGATCCCCGCCTTCGCGGGGATGACGGCTCGTGGAGATCGGGGCCGCAGCGCCAAAACCGCGGCCCCGATTACCATTCGCTTGCGAACGCCCTACTCGGCGCAGGGAACGTCGCATTCCGGCCAGGGCGAGTTGGAAGCGACATACTCTTCCGCCGCCTTTTTCAGGAGCGGCTGGACGACGTCAGTCATCGGCGAGAACTAGTCGCCGGACTTCTGCCAGTCCTTGCCGTCCCACTCCACGATGTAGAGCGGACCGTGACCGTTATGGTCCTCGCATCTCATCTTCAGCGGGGCATGAAGTCCTTCATGCCCATCGCCTCGATGCGCGCCTCGTCGAGGTTTATAACCTCAATCTCGTTGAGAACGTCTTCCGACGTGACGACCGGCTTTCAGAAATACTTCTGCGCCGCACGTATACTTTCCGCGATCAGCATCGCGTTGTAGACGCCGCGGTTGTAGAGATTGTCGGCGAACTTCGCCGGCTCGACCTGGCTCTTTCCGGTATCGACGACATACTTCTTGATGTCCTGAATGACCGGGAAATCCTTGCCTACGCCGTTGAAGTTGAGCGTGCGATAGCCCTTGGCCGCCCGCAGCCGCGTCGTCATTTCCACCGGACCACCACACGCCGTAGAACTTGTCCATCGGGAAGCGGATCTTGGTCGCTTCCTTGATGGCCGTCGGGTTCATCGCGCCCCAGCCCCACATGATCATGTAGTCGGGCCGGTCGCGACGCACGTTCAGCCACTGCGAGGACTGGCTCTGCATCTCCTTGCCGGCGACCGGATACTTGGTCATCTCGAAGCCGTACTTCGCGGCAAGGTCTTCCAGAAGCGGGATCGGCTCGCGCCCGTACCCGGCATCGAGGAAGATGTAGCCGATCTTCTTGCCTTTCAGACCATCCGTACCGCCCTCGCGCCGGGCGATGTTCTTGATGATCGCGGACGCGTCGTCCTAGTAGGTGTCGGACGCATTGAAGATCCACGGAAAGGTCTTGCCGATGGCGGCCGCCGAAAGGCCGTAGGCCATTGACAGCACCGGAATGCAGTCGACCGACGCCTTCGGGATCAGCTAAAGCGTGATGCCGGTGGAATAGGGCGTGATCAGAACCGGGTTCTTGGCCTTCACGCTCTCGTGGCACTCCACGCCCTTCTGCGTGTTGTAGCCGGTCTCGCACTCGTCATAATCGATCATGACGCCGCCGATGCCGCCGTCGCGCTCGTTCAGCATGGCGAAATAGTCCGACATGCCGTTGGCGATCGGAATGCCGGAGCCCGCATAAGGGGACCCGTGCGATAGGTGAACAGCGGCACATAGATGCTGTCTGCGGCCTGGGCCGTCGGCACGACCACGCTGCCCGAGATCACCGCGGCGGCAAGCCCTGCGGCTAACGGGAACTTCCTGCCCAATAGAGTGTTTTTCATTATCTCCTCCCTTCTCTCCGGACTGCACCGGACATGAAGCCTTAGCTCTGCATTGCGACCGCGCCGGCTCCGAGCCCGACCGCGTGGCGCGCCCCTCAGGCACCCCCCCTGTTTCAGACCGATCACCCGTAGAGGAACGGCCAGACCCTCAGCTTCTCCTTGGCGAGCTGCCACAGCCTGGCAAGGCCGTACGGCTCGGTGATCAGGAAGAAGATGATCAGTCCCCGAAGATCATGAAGGTCAGATGTTCCACCGTTTACGCCCCTACCTCGATGCTCAGCGAGGGCAGCACGACGCGCAAGGCCACCGGCAGGATCCAGATGAATGCCGCTCCCATGTAGGAGCCGATCAGGCTCCCCAGCCCCCCGAGGATCGCCATGAACAGAACCTGGAACGACAGCGAGATGGCAAAGGCCGACGGCTCGGCCGCTCCCAACCAGAAGAACACCATCATCGCGCCCACCACCCCGCACAGATACGACGCACGGCAAAGGCCGAGAGCTTGGCGGTCAACGGACGCACGCCGATCAGTTCGGCCGCAATGTCTATGTTGCGGATCATCATCCATTGCCGCCCGATCCGTCCGTGGATCAGGTTGGAGACGAACCAGGTCAGCTCGACAGTGACGCCCAGCACGATGAAATATTGCGTCAGCGGTGCGGTCGCCGGTCCGGTCACGATGACGCCGGCCATTTCGCGCTGCGGCACCTCGATGGCGCCCGAGACGTTGTAATTGTAGAGCCACGGAATGCGGATGAAGCACCATTCCAGAAAGAACTGGGCGGTAAGCGTCGTCACCGCCAGATAGAGCCCCTTGATGCGCAAACTCGGCAGACCGAAGGCAACGCCGATCGCGGCGGAAAAGATGCCGGACGCCAGAAGTAGCACGATGATGTTGGCCTCTGGAAAGATCTATGTTAGCCTGTAGGCGGAGTATGACCCCACGCCCATAAAGGCGCCTATGCCGAGCGAAAGCTGCCCGGCATAGGCGGTGAGCACGTTCAGCCTGATTGCGGCAAGCGCGAAGATCAGAAACGGCGTCATCGCCGAGGTGAGAAAGAAGTCGGTCGCCAGGAACGGGATCACCACGAAGGCGATCGCGACGATAACGGAAAGGCCGAGACGGTCTTCCTTGAGCGGGAAGAGCGACTGATCCGCCTCGTAGGTCGTCTTGAACTGGCCTGCTTCACGGTAAAACATGTGGCTCTAGACCCTCTCGATGGTGCGTTCGCCGAACATACCCCGCGGCCGGAACAGCAGGAAGATGAGCGCGATGATGTAGGCGAGCTAGTTCTCGATGCCGCCGCCGACCAGCGGGCCCCAGTAGATCTCGCCGATCTTTTCACCGAACCCGATCACGAGCCCGCCGACGATGGCGCCGGGAATGGACGTGAAACCGCCCAGGATCAGAACGGGAAGCGCCTTGAAGGCAATGATTTCCAACGCGAAGGACACGTCGGAACGGGCCCCCCACATGATGCCCGTCGCCGGTGCCACGATACCGGCGGCAAATCACATGATCGCCCAGATCTGATTGAGCGAGATGCCGACCGACAGCGCCGCCTGGTGATCGTCTGCAACCGCCCGAAGCGCACGCCCGATGCGGGTCTTGTTGAAGAAGATGCCCAGTGCTGCGACCATCACGATCGCGATCACGGCGGCCGCGATATCGATGTGCTGCAGGATCAGGAGCCCGCGCTCGCCGATCTCGAAGGCGGTGGAGCCGGTGGGCAAGCCCAGTTCCTCGGTGATCACCGACTTGGGCTCGCCGCCGAAGACGAACTCACCGAAACCGACGAGGAAATAGGTCATGCCGATGGTCGCCATCAGCAGGATGATTTCCGGCTGGTTAACCAGCGGCCGCATGACGACGCGCTCCACCGTATAGGCGAAAAGCGCCCCATCACGCCGATGGCGAGCAGCAGCGCCAGATAGGCGGGCACGCCGTTTTCGTGCAGGCCCACCAACGTCAGCGCGGCGAACACCACCATGATGCCTTGCGCGAAGTTGAAGACGCCCGAAGCCTTGAAGATCAGCAGGAAGCCGAGCGCGATCAGCGCATAGAGGATACCGGCGACGAAGCCTTCCCACAGCACCTGCAGAAAGAAGTTCGGCTGCGCGGCCATCTGCATGAAGAGATCGATAAAGATGTCATAGAGCATGGGTTACGACCCTGCCTTGGTGAATATGGTGAGGTCTCGAAGGATGGAGCTGCCCGCCCGGATGGGATGGCGCCTTTGCGCTCCTTCTCTTTCCGCCGCCATTGCCCGGCATGGTCCGGGCAATCCATTGCCGGCACCCACAAGCACGGAGGGCCGGAATGGATCCCCCGGACTGCGCCGGGGGATGACGAAGGTGGGATTGCCCAAAACCCTCGAAGTCCTTTTGTCTCTGATGGAAGACGAGAGGAGAGCGTAGCGCTCGCCATCCTGCCGACACGCGGGCTTGAGACCTGCCATCGTCCCGCCCCCCTTAATGCGCCACACCCAGATAGGCGTCGATCACGTCCTGGTCGGACTTGACCTCGGAGGGCAGACCGTCGGCGATCTTCTTGCCGTAGTCGAGCACCACCACCCGGTCGGAGAGGTCCATCACGACGCCCATGTCGTGCTCGATGAGCGCGATCGTCGTGCCGAACTGTTCGTTCACGTCGACGATGTAGCGGCTCATGTCTTCCTTCTCTTCCAGGTTCATGCCCGCCATCGGTTCATCAAGCAGCAGGAGCTCCGGCTCCATGGCCAGCGCCCGACCGAGTTCCACCCGCTTCTGCAAGCCGTAGGGCAGTCGGCCGACGGGCATTTTCCGGATGTGCTCGATTTACAGAAAGTCGATGATCTCCTCCACCCGGCGGCGGTGCGCGATCTCTTTCTCGCGCGCCGGGCCGTAATGCAGGAGCTGTCAAAAGAAGTCGCACCGCATGGCGAGCGTGCGCCCCGACATGATGTTGTCGAGCGTCGTCATGCCCTTGAAGAGCGCCACGTTCTGAAAAGTGCGCGCAATGCCCTGACTTGCCGCCTCACAGGACTTCATCTTGCGCCGCGCCAGGTGATCGTGCCGACCTGCGGGTGGTAGAAGTCATTGATGACATTGAGCATCGACGTCTTGCCCGCCCCGTTGGGCTCGATAATCGCGCGGATCTCGCCCTTCTGGATATCGAACGAGATGTTGGTGATCGCCTTCACGCCGCCGAAGAACAGCGAGACGTTGTCGACCTTCAGCAGGACCTCTCCCTTGGAAAGGAAGGGAACCGCCGAGTCGGGATCCACATGAGCGTTCATTCTGCCGCTTCCCTGACGCCTTCGCCGCGAGCCGGATAAACCGTCATGTCACGAATCTCCACATCGGCTTCGATGACGCCCTTGCGGCCGTCCTCGAAGGTCACTTCCGTCTGCACGTGCTTGGTCGTCGAGCCGTCGTAAAGCGCCTCGATCAGCGGCTCGTAACGTTCCGCGATGAAGGAGCGGCGCACCTTCTGGGTGCGGGTCAACTCGCCGTCATTGGCATCGAGTTCCTTGTGCAGCACCAGAAAGCGATGAACCTGGGCGCCTGCCATCAGCGGCTCGCCGACCAGATCCTTGTTCACCTGATCCACATGCGCCTCGATCATCTCGTAGTAGACACGCGGATGGGCGGCAAGCTCCTGATAGCTAGCGTAGTTGACGTTGTTGCCCTCCGCCCAGCTTCCCACCGCGGTGAGATCGATATTGATGAAGACGCAAACCTTCTCCCGCCCATCTCCGAAGGCCACAACCTACTTGATATTGGGGAAAAACTTGAGCTTGTTCTCGATGTATTTGTGTGCAAACGACGCCCCGTCGGTCAGACGTCCGACGTTCTTCGCCCGGTCGATTATCTTGATGTGACCGTTCTCGGTGAAAAACCCGGCATCGCCCGCGCGCACCCAGCCGTCATCGGTCTTGGTTTCGCGCGTGGCCTTCTCGTCCTTGTAGTAGCCCTGGAAGGCGCCCGGCGCGGGCTTGCCGACGGTATCGCCATAGATCTCACCGTCCGGCTGCATGGCGATATAAACGCTCGCCTCCGTCTGGCCGTAGAGCTGCTTCAGGTTGATGCCGAGCGCCCGGTAGAAACGGAAAATTTCCGGTCCGATCGTCTCGCCGGCCGTGTAGCCGACCTTGAGACGCGAAAAGCCCATCCGGTTCCTCAGCGGCCCGGAGACCAGAAATTCGCCGAGCCGGTAGATGAGCCGGTCCTTCAGCGGCGTCGCCTCGCCGTTCAGGATCTTCTCGCCCGAGCGCCGCGCCAAATCCATGAAGTAGTCGAACATTCTCTTCTTGAGGCGTCCGGCATCCTCCATCCGCACCATGATGAGCGTCAGCAGCCCCTCGAAGACGCGCGGCGGGGCGAAGAAATAGGTCGGGCCGATCTCGCGCCGGTCGTCCAGCACCGTCTCCGGGCTTTCGGGACAATTGACGCAATAGCCCGCCGTATAGGACTGAGCCGATGGAGAAGATGTAGTCGCCGATCCAGGCCATCGGCAGATAGGCGAGCGTCTCCTCGCTCTCGTCCAGCCGGTCGAAGGCGTTGGCGTTTTCCGACGGCACGATGACGTTGTCGTAGGAGAGCATCACCCCCTTGGGCCGCCCCGTGGTGCCGGATGTATAGAGCATGACCGCAAGATCGGAGCCCGACGCCTCGCTCAGCCACTGCGCCCAGTCGATCTCAGCCTGCGCATTGGCGAAGCGATAGTCTCGTCCGCGCGCCGACACCGTCTCGAAGGAATGCAGATGGGTGTGATCGTAATCGCGCAGGCCCCGCGGCTCGTCGTAGACGATCTCCTCAAGGCTCGGCACCTTGTCGGCGACGGAGAGCAGCTTGTCGACCTGCTCTTGATCCTCGACCATCGCGAAGCGGACCTCGACGTGCTCCAGCACGAAGGCCATCTCTGCGGCGACCGAGTCCGAATAGACCGGCACCGGCACGCCACCCAGCGACTGCGCGGCCACCATCGCCCAATAGAGAACGCAGCCGGTTCGAGCCGACGATCGCCAGCCGGTCGCCGCTCGTGAAACCCATCTCGGCCAGCCCCAGAGCGAAGTCGCGCACCTCGTCATGCACCTCTTCCCACGTCCAGGTCTGCCAGATGCCGAGATCCTTCTTGCGGACGGCCGGGCGCCGTACTCGGATGCGCGCATTGCGTAGCAACAGCTTGGGAAAAGTGTCGCCGGTGTTTGCGGGTCCCGATCCGTCGACACTCAGATTGCCGGACGTCGGAGCACCAGCAATCCCACCCGCGGCCGTAACCGCTTCCGTCATGCGTGTCCTCACCGATTTGCCCGCGGAAGGTTGTTTTGATTTTGCGGGGTTATTTGTTTTGTTTGTAAGGGAATACAATCCGAGGCAGACAGGAATATCAAGCCCCTTTAAGCAGATAGATGTTAATCATTTCGTATGTTTATCATTTTGCAGAGCGCAATAATGTCATTGCAGCGCAAAATGTTTTGCATTACGATGGATTTTTGACATTGAGGGAGTGTGGAGATTCAGAGGATTTATTGATAAAATGGACAATTGAATTGCATCGGGAGACAAGAAAATTAAGAGGGAGGCGCTTGCGCGCCGCTTGTCGCGCTGGTTTCCGGATCTGGCCATGCGACTTCGCCGCAGACCGTCCGGAATGACGCGCAAGAGGAGAGTCGTAAGCAGACGCAGGTGAAAACCGTGTCGAGGGACGGCGTGAGTTCAGGCTGGCAGCACTCGGTTCAATGTCGGCGTGTGGTTACAACTCAGCCCCAAACGCCCTCATTCCGGACAAGTGAGGCGCAAGCCAAACGCTGATCCGGAATCCAGCGCGACAAGAGCGGCAAAGCCGCCACGCCTCTACTTCCCTATCCGACCCTGGAGCCTACTCCGCAACCACCTTCACCGGCTCACCCACGCGGAAGGCTTCCAGCAAGGCATCGCGCTTCAGTGCGGCCTTCTCCATCACCTCGCGACGGATGTGACCGTAGCCGCGGATGGTGTCCGGCCACGCCGCCAGTTCGATCGCCGCCGCGTGGTTGTCGAAGCTCAAACCGCCCGTGATCTCGTCGATCACCGCCATGCAGTCGTCGCGCAGCGCCAGTTCCGCCTTGCGGTCGGCCAACCGCGAGAACGGATCGATCGCCGTTCCGCGAATGCGGCGCATGCGGGCCAGAAGCCGGAAGGCACGCATCATCCACGGCCCAAAGACGCGCTTCCTTGCCTCGCCGGTCTTCGGATCCTCACCGCCGAAGATTGGTGGGGCGAGATGGAAGCTGACCTTCTTCCAGCCGGAGAACTGCGCCTCCATCTGACGCTGGAAGCTGCCGTCGGTGTAAAGCCGAGCGACCTCATATTCGTCCTTGATCGCCATCAGCTTGAAGAGATTGCGCGCCGCCATCTCGCTCAGCGCTGTGGAGCCGGGCACGGCCCCATTCCTCTGCCTGGCGCAGCTTCGACAAACGATCGGCATAACCCTGCGCATAGGTCGCATCGTGATAGTCGACCAGGAAACGGGTGCGCCGCTCAATCATCTCCTCAAGGTTTTCCGAAATCCGGGCCGTGCCTTGCGCCTTGGCGGTCGGACGCGCGGTGAGCGCTTCCACCTTCTCATGATCGGCGGCAGCAAGCCGTCCCCAGCGGAAGGCGTCGCGGTTCATGGAAACCGCCACGCCGTTCATCTCAATCGCCTGCTCGATGGCTTCGGCCGACAGCGGAACGCCGCCCGCCTGCCAAGCATAGCCCAGCATGAACATGTTGGCCGCAATCGCATCGCCCATCAGCGCAGTCGCGATCTTCGTGGCTTCCACGAAATGCGAGGCGCCGGGTCTGGCCCGCTGGCCGATGGCATGGATCAGACGACGACCGGGCAGCAAGAAATCGGCGTCATGGGTAAAGGAGCCGGGATAGATCTCATGCGTGTTGACGACGATGGTGGAACGTTCCGGATCTGCCGCCGACAGCACCTTGGCCGAGCCCGCCACCACGATATCGCAGCCGATGACGAGATCGGCAACCCCCGCGCCGACGCGGATGGAATTGATCGCGTCCGGATCCCCGGCGATACGGATATGGCTGGTCACCGCCCCGCCCCTCTGGGCAAGACCCGCCATGTCGATGATGCCGGTGCCCTTGCCTCCCAGATGCGCGGCCATGCCGAGCACCGCGCCGACGGTGACGACGCCCGTGCCGCCCACGCCGGTGAGAAGGATGGCGTAGGAACCGGGACCATCGAGCGTCGGAAGCTCAGGCGCGGCGAGACCGGAAATATCCGACCCGTCCATTTCAACCGCCCCCACCGGCTTCTTGCGCAGCTCCGCCCCTTCCACGGTGACGAAGCTCGGGCAGAAACCCTTCAGGCACGAGAAGTCCTTGTTGCAGGTCGACTGATCGATCTGCCGCTTGCGACCGAATTCCGTCTCCAGCGGCTGAATGGCGACGCAGTTCGACTTCACGCCGCAATCGCCGCAGCCCTCGCACACCAGCTCGTTGATGACCACGCGCTTGTCGGGATCGGGGAATGTGCCGCGCTCACGCCGGCGGCGCTTTTCCGCCGCGCACGTCTGATCATAGATCAGGATGGACAGCCCCTCGACGCCTGAGAGCTCCCGCTCCACGTCGAGAAGCTCGTCGCGGTGATGGATGGTCGTGCCCTTCCGCCAGCCGATCGAGGGTAGATACTTGCCCGGCTCGTCGGTGACGATGGCAATGCGGTTTGCGCCTTCGCCCGCCACCTGGGCGGCGATCTGCGGCACGGAGAGCCCACCGTCATGCGGCTGCCCACCGGTCATCGCGACCGCGTCGTTATAGAGAATCTTGTAGGTGACGTTGACGCGGGAGGCCGCGGCAGCCCGGATCGCCAGATAGCCGGAACGGTTGTAGGTTCCATCGCCGAGATTCTGGAAGACGTGATCGCGGATGGAGAACGGCGCCTCGCCCACCCAGTTGGCGCCCTCGCCGCTCATCTGGGTGTAGCCTTCCGTGTTGCGGTCCATCCACTGCGCCATGAAGTGACAGCCAATGCCGGCATAGGCGCGCGAGCCCTCCGACACCTGGGTGGAGGAATTGTGCGGGCACCCGGCGCAGAAATAGGGCGTGCGCACGGCCACGTCCTCGGTCTTGCGCAAGATCTCCTGAGCCTCGGCCAGATGGCGGGTGCGGGCGATCAGTTCCTCGTTGGGCGAGAACTTCGAAACCCGCTCGCCGATGGCAACCGCGATGTCGTTGGCCTCCAGCGCGCCCTTGGCAGGGAAGAGCCAGCGGCCCTCCTCGTCGCGCTTGCCGACGATGACCGGGGCGTCAGTGCGCCCGTAAAGGATCTCGCGCATCCGGCTCTCGATCAGGTCGCGCTTTTCCTCAACGACGACAACTTCCTCCAACCCCTCAGCAAAGCGGCGGATATGGATATCCGTCCGGCTCCAGCGGCCAGGAGCACCCGACCTTGTAGAGCCGGATGCCGAAATCGGCGCATTTCACCTCGTCGACCCCGAGACTGTCGAGCGTCTGCAGCACATCGAGCCAGCTCTTGCCCATCGACACGATGTCGATCCGCGGCTTCCTGCCGCCGGAATGGACGATCCGGTCGAGACCGTTAACAGTCAGATAGGTAAGGGCTGCGGGCAGCTTCACCTCGTGCAGCCGCGCCTCATGGGCAAGCGGCGGATCGCCGATGCGGATATGCGGCCCGCCTTCGGGGAAGGCGAAATCGGGAAGATCGGGAGAGAACCGCGCAAGCGAGGCATAGACCGAGCCGGTCGATTCCTCGTTGTCCCTTGAAGCATTTCATGCCCGCCCACACCCCGGCGAACCGCGACAACGCCCAGCCATGCAGACCGTAATCGAGCATTTCCTGAACGCCCGCCGGGTTGAGGACCGGGATCATCGCATCGACGAAGGCATATTCGGACTGGTGTGCGGTGGTGGAAGCTTTCGCAGGTGTGGTCATCGCCCATCAGCGCCAGAACGCCACCATGCGGGCTGGTTCCGGCCAGATTGGCATGGCGGAAGGCCATCGCCGGAACGGTCGACGCCCGGCCCCTTGCCGTACCAGATGCCGAAGACGCCCTTAACGCGCCCCTCGCCGCGCATGGCGCGACCTGCTGCGTGCCCCACAGGGCCGTGGCCGCCAGATCCTCGTTGATGGCGGGTTGAAAATGGATATCGCGCGGCGCCAGAAGCTTCTTGGCGCGTGAGAACTGCTGATCGAGCCCGCCCAGCGGCGAGCCGCGATAACCCGTGACAATAGCCGCCGGTGGAAAGACCCGCGGCCTCGTCCAGCGCCTTGCGCATCAACGCCAACCGTACCAGCGCCTGGGTTCCCGAGATGAAAACACGGTCGATATCAAAATCGTATTTGTCATCGAGGCGAACCGGCTTCAGGTGCATGTGATCTCCAATGTCGATTTCGAACAGGACGCAAGTCAGGCGAGGCGCGCGCAAAAGCTAATGAGAACGCTTGCGCTGCAGCGGCAGGGAGGGCCGCCGATCATGCCGTCGCCGACGGGGCCGGTCTGGGCAACCGGCCATGCGAGATCCTCCATAGCTTGGCCGAGAGGGAGGCAACACGTCAAATGGTTTATTGGAAATATATCGCATGAGATCCAGCAATTGAACTAAATGACCCTCAGGACGTTTTCCACATATGGATCAGATTATCCACAGTGTTCACCCACTTGAGAAAGCAAATTGTGCAGTGTTTCAGATTGAAAAACGAGAGAGGAATTCATGCGACGCATCCGTTTGCACGCGCCGGGTCAGACGATCTTCATTTTGCCGATCCCGCCCTTCTGGATGCTGGTTATCGGCTACGCAATTCTGGCACTGGGCTGCTGGATACGGAGGATTTAGACGCCCCCCAATCCCTCCGCCGGTCATCCCTGACTTGATCGGGGATGACGGCGGAGGGGGCGGACGGTGTCGCGTCCTACCCGTAGATTACGTCTGGCAACCACGTCGCGATCTGCGGCAGGAACCAGATCAGCGCAAGCGCTGCGACCTGCAACAGCACATAGGGAATGATGCCCCTGTAAATCGCGGAAGTGCGCACGCTGTCGGGCGCCACCCCGCGCAGGTGGAACAGCGCAAAGCCGAAGGGCGGGGGGAGGAACGAGGTCTGCAGGTTGACCGCCATCATCACAGCCAGCCAGACCCGGCTCATCGGCTCGCCGCCGAGCATCTCCATCTTCAGAAGCACCGGCGCCACCAGCGGCACGACGACGAAGACAATCTCCAGAAAATCGAGAAAGAAACCGAGGACAAACATCACCGCCATGACGGCCAGGACCGCGCCGAAGGTTCCGCCCGGCAGATCGGACAGTGCCGACTTGACCAGCTCCTCGCCGCCGAGATCGCCAAAGACCAGCGAGAAGAAACTCGCCCCGATGACGATGGCAAAGACCATCGAGGTGATCCGCACACTCTGGCGCGACACGTCTCCGAGAACGCCGGAACGGATGAGGCGCACCAGCACCAGCGCAAAACTCGCCGCAAAGGCTACCGACAGGAAGACGGCAATGACGATTCCGACCATGTCGAAGGTCGGGATGTCGTCGCGCATGGGGCGCAGATCGACGAAGGATGTCAGAACAAGCAGGCCGATGAGATTAGGCAAAGGCGATGCGCACGGCACGGCTCGCACCGGTCGCCAGACGGTTTCCTGCCAGAAGCAGCGCGCCTGCCGCCCCCACGCCCGCGGCTTCCGTCGGCGTCGCGATGCCCGCCAGAATGGAGCCAAGCACGGCGACGATCAGCACCACCGGCGGCATCAGGGCCGACAGAATCTCGCCCTTCGGCAAATCCTCGTCCTCGCTGACCATGGCGGGCGCGGCCTTGGGGCGGATCAATACCACGACCATCTGCCAGCCGATATAGAGGCTGACCAGCATCAACCCCGGCAGCAGCGCCCCGGCAAAGAGATCGCCGACAGAAACGGTATCGGGCGCGAAATTGCCCATCTCCATCTGCGCCTTCTGATAGGCGTTGGCGAGCTGATCACCGAGGATGACCAGCACGATGGAGGGCGGAATGATCTGGCCGAGCGTTCTGGTCGCCGCAATCCCGCCGCAGACAAGGACGGGCGAATAGCCGTTCCTCAGCATGGTCGGCAGCGACATCAGTCCCATCGTGACCACGGTCACCCCGACGATGCCGGTCGACGCCGCCAGGAGCGTGCCGACCAGCGTGACAGCCAGCGCCAGCCCACCGTTCATCCGCCCGAAAAGACGTCCCATCGATTCCAGCAGATCTTCCGCGATCCGCGATCGTTCGAGCACCACGTCCATGAAGATGAACAGCGGCACGACGACCAGCACTTCGTTGGTCATCTGGTCGAAGATGCGCAAGAGAAGTGCTGCAAGCGTGATCGAGGCGCCCGCGAAATGACCCAGCAGCGCGAAGACGAGCGCGATGCCCGCCAGCGTGAAGGCGACCGGAAAGCCCGACATCAGGAAGATGCAAGCCGCAACGAACATCAGGATATCGAGAGAATGGACGAGATCGGTGGGATTGAGCAGCATGGACATCACGCGACCTTCTCGCCGTCGACGCCCACCTCACGGGTGAAACGGCGCAGGACGATCGAACTGCCTGCCAGCGCCAGAACCACCTTGAAGACGATGCCGATCCCCTGCAATGCCATCAGCCCGGCAAAGACCAGAATAAGCGTCTTGAGAAGGAAGATGGCCTGAATGCCGGAGGTCTCGCGCGAGCCTTCCAGGATCGACCAGGACCGCGCCACATAGGGCGTCGACACCCAGAGGATGACGCCGCACATGGGCAGCAGAAAGAAGATCATGCCCAACGTATCGACCAGCGCCCGGGTGCGCGGCCGGGCGTCCCGGTAGAGAATATCGACCCGCACATGGGCATCGACGGCCAGCGTGTAGGCACCCGCCAGCAGAAAGGTCGAGGCATGCAGGTAAACGATCGATTCCTGCATCCAGATGGAGCCGAGGCCGAAGACATAGCGCATCAGCACCACCGTCACCTGTATCACCACCATCAGGGGCATAGCCCAGGCGATACCTCGCCCGATGAGGGTATTGAGACGATCGATGGCGACGGCGACGGCAAGCATAAGCAGAATCCCGGGGAAACCTTGCGTTCGCATAGCACTGCGGGAGCGAAATAAAAACGGGCCATTGGTGCGGTTTTCTATTCCTTCCAAACCCCGCCCCGTTCTCCCTTGGGTTAATTGCCGCAACGGCATTTTACAGACACAATTGCGTAAATTTTCATTGAAAAAAGTATCTATATCTTCGCACAACCGCACGAATTCTGTGGAGCAGCGGACATGCGCCGAAAATGCAAGGCCCTGCTGGCACTGGCATTTCTTTTCCCTGCGACCGCAGGGCACGCCTGCACGGGCGACATTGTCGCCTGCCTGACGGGCGGCTCCGAGACCACAAGCCGTCCCGGCTACTGGCATCATGTATTCAAGACGAACATCTACGGCGAACAATCCGCCTTTCAGAACCGCCTGCA
Organism: Breoghania sp.; assembly: GCF_030066895.1. Classification (GTDB taxonomy): domain Bacteria; phylum Pseudomonadota; class Alphaproteobacteria; order Rhizobiales; family Stappiaceae; genus Breoghania. Next base: position 119,719 of record NZ_JASJAV010000019.1, read on the forward strand.
CTACGACCTCGCGTTCTCCCGCGGGCCGGAAGGTCAAGGGCGCCTTGAGAGCCGCTCCGGCAGTCTTCTCGTCTGTCCAATGACCTGGGAAGTTACAGAGAGCGGAAAGATCGTTCTCGGCTACATGCTTCACGGACGCGAGTTGCAGATGCAAGTGACGGCCGCGACCTATCAGGGCGCGGATCACAGCGACGTCACGTGCGGCTATCAAACCGCCAATCTCGTGATCACTCAGGCAATCAACCTGAATACGACGAACCTGATTACTAACTGCTACCACTGGGTGCAGGCACTGTGAGTAAGTCCGCCCCCGAAAAGCTTGTCGCAGACAAACTCGTTGCCGAAGAGCCCGACACCGATGGCGCTTCGACATCACTGCGAAAGCGTATGCGGAGAATATTCGGAATCAGGTTTTTCAGCGAGGCCGCTTTGGCCGGTTTGCTGGGTTGGTTGTTTACCCTGTTCCTCACTGACTATCAGCAACTCAGGGCGGAGGAGACCCGGCTGCTAGGATTAGCGCAGGACTATGTCGGTGCGGTCCACCAAATTCTCAGTCAACCGGAGCCCTCGGTGAAACGAGCGCCCGACCAGCGGCAGAACGACAGAGAGAAGTTCGCGACGGCCTCGGCAAAGCTTGCCGGTTTGCGGCGGGAGCTCGACACGTTCGCCCCAGGGTTGAGCACGGATCTGCTGATATTCCATGCAAACCTGAAGATGGCCGTCGTCGGCGTCCACGGCACGCGGGAGACTCCGGAGGGAACGCTTACCGCGTTCGCTTTTCTTCGGGGGAATTCGCTCCGTTGAGTGCGCGCCTCGACCGGTGCCTCACACTCTATGAAACGCATAGCATCTTCGAATTCTTCCTTCGCATCACGATACGGCCCGTTGAAAGCTGCAGCGAATAGCCTGTCCGGGACCGGCGTCTCTCGATCCTTGCCATTTGATCAAAGCACCTTGAGAGGCTCCATGACTTTCATCTGCATTCGAAGGATTTCGTACGCGGCGCTCGCGGTGCTGATGAGCGCGGGCGTAAGCACAGCAGCTGACCGTCCCGCTCCTGACGCCCGTCCTGTTCAACTCTATTATCTCGCCGTGGGATCCGAGGACTATGCCTATGTCTCCGATCCCGAACGCGGCCGTGTGCAGCCTGAGGACGGCGCGCAAGGGCTTTTGGGACGGGTTTCGGCACCCGAACATTCCGCCCGGCGGGTCGCCGAAGCGCTGGAGGCCGCCGGGACACATTCGTGCATCCTGCTGACCTCCGACATCAGCAATGCGCCGGGCGAAGGACGCATCTCGCGCGAGGATGTCTTTTCCGCCCTCACCGCGCTGAAACGCCGGATCAGGCAAGATAAGGCAGAAAACCCGCGCATCGTCTTCTATTTCATGGAGCACGGGTTCATGGGGCACGGGCTCGGAGATGCAGCAGGGCGCAATCTCTATCTCCTGTTCGGCAACCTGGAATTCACCAACAGCGCCGGTCAAAGCTTCACGCTCAGACTGATCAAGCGCGCAATCTGGAGCTGGGACGTGCTGTCCGCCCTCGTCTATTTCCGCGAAGACGACAGCATGCGCCATTTCGACGATTTCGTTCCCAGCCAGCTTATGCCCGACATCACCGATTGGCAGGACACACAGGCGGCCTTGCGCCGACAGCAGGAATTGATCGACATAGATCGGCAACGACGTGCGGAGAACGCATACCGCACGGACGGCAATCCGCTCGTTCCCTTCCTCGCCCTTTTCGACAATTGTTATGCCTCGGTGACCCAGGAACTGACCGGATTGGCGTCGATCGCTCCACTCGTCTTCCCCTTCTCCGCCCTGATGGATCAATCGCTGGCCAAACTGACCGACGAAGGCCTCGCGTTTTTCGCCGCAGAGCCCGGTCGTCAGATTTCCGATCTCGCCGACACGACGCGCGAAGGCTCGCAAGCAAACGCCCCGAGGATAGGATCGCTCGCCCGCCATCTCGTCGCCGTCATCGAGGCCCGACGCAAGGCCGGCAGGCCTCTCTCCGTTGCCGCGGTCGCGCACGTCTTCGGCCGGGGCGTTGCTCCGAACGAGTTCTCTTCGCCCATGCAGGAGGCGGCGAACTTTGCCGATTGGGTGCCATATGACGTGCCCGGTGCAAGATTAAAGGAGGACGTCACGGAGGTTGATCTCCTGCCCTTTTCCGGCAAGAACGCCGGGGCAACAGTCGAGCGCACCGGCACCGGCGCATCTCTCTCCACTTGTTGCGAATAGAAAAGCCGCTCAAGATCGAAACCTCGGGCGGCCTTTGATTTCAGAGGATCGAACCGGACCACAGCCACCCCGACCCGATCGACTTGTGGCTCAGAAGCTCAGCGACAGATCGCGGTGCCCGGACGAGCAGGCCGCGACATAGAGCGACTGGTCTTCCGACAGACGCGGCTGGAGACGCAGACCGATCGTGTCGCGGATCGCCGCCTCGTAGGCCTCAAGCGGGGCCTCCGCCTTCTGCCGCCAGGCAAGACCCGTCTCGTATGTCGTCATCACCTCCGCGATTGCCGCGCGGGTCGCGTCCTTGTCCGGCGTCTTGGAGCGCATCGCCTTACGCACGTCGTTGACCGCCGAGCGCAGATCCGACGTGCCCTCCACATCGCAGATCTGCCGCGTAGTCGACAAAGGCGTCCGGCTTCAACTCGTCGAGTTTCGGCTCCAGCGTATCGAACTCCGCCTTGAGCGCGACATAGGCAGACGTGTCGTGCAGCACCTTGAGCGTTTCCTGCAAGGGCTCGTAGGCCTGATCGCTCAGGCGCCGATAGGTCTGACGCGCCGTTTGCTCCTTGCACTGAATCTTGGAAAACGCGCTGCTGCGCTCCTTCCAGTCCGCCGGGATCTGCGCCTTCAACTCGGCGTGCTCGGCCTTCAGCTTCTCCACCTTGGCCTTCGCGCGCTCGCCGCGCACCTCGGTGTAGATGCCGTTCGGTTCGGCGCGATTAATGATCAGCTCCTCTCGATCTTCGCCTCCAGACGACGCATGTCGCGTTCGAGCGACCGCACCTCATCATGGATTGGACGATAGTCGCCTGCCGCCGCGTCGACATTCTTCTACACGGCAATGATCGCGTCCATCGCGGGCATGACCTCGCCCGCCCAGCCGATCGACTCCGCCAGATCGTCGCGCAGATCCTCCGGCAGAACGGAGAGATCCAGCGTCTTGGCCTTATCTATGGCCGAGGAGATGGCGGTGCCGTTTTCGGCGTATTGCTCGCGATCCCATTCCTCCATGCAATATTGCAGGCATGGGTTGCGGGGCGGCAGAGCGGTTTTCGAAGTCAGCGCCACGCAGTTGGGTAGGTAGTTCACCAGCGGCGGATAGAAGCCGACGATGCAAAGCATAAACAGCTGCAACCCGATGAAGGCGATGGCGCCCTTGTAGATGGAGAGCGTGCGCACCGTCGGGGGCGCGACACCGCGCAGGTAGAACAGCGCAAAGCCGCAGGGCGGGGTGAGGAACGAGGTCTGGATGTTCAGACCGATCATCACGCCCAGCCACACCGCGGTGACGTTTGCGCCCGGATCGGAGAGCAGGATCGGCACCACGACCACCGCGATTTCGATGGAATCGAGGAAGAAGCCGAGGATGAAGATCACCAGCATCACGATGAAGAACTGCATCCAGAACCCGCCGGGTAGGCCTTGCAGGGACTCGCGCACCAGCTCCTCGCCACCGAAGGCGCGGAAGGCGGCCGTCAGCATGGCCACGCCGATCAGGATGATGAAGACCAGCGACGAGGTCTTCGCCGTCTCGATCATCACCTCGCGCAGCGTGTTTTCGAACTTCATCGTGCGCCAGCCGCTCCACAGGAGCGCGATCAGCAGAAGAGAGACCGCGATGAGATGAGGGCGACCGCGAGCGAAGTCACGTCCGCTTGCGTCTGGATGCTCTTGATGTTGACCGAATGGAAGCCGACCACCATGGCGATGGCGATCAACGCAACGACCGCGAGCGTGGCGGGCCGATAAGCCCCTTTCTCACCTTCGCGCAAACGATACCCGGCCATGATCATGGCACCCGCGGCACCGATCGCGCCCGCCTGATTGACGGTGGCGACGCCCGCGATGATCGACCCCAGCACCAGGAGGATCAGCGCCAGCGGCGGCACGAGCGTCACCGTCACCTTGCCGAGGAACCGGGCGTTGATCTTCTCGCCGGTATGGACCGACGGCGCCAGATGCGGTTTGGCGATCGCAAAGCCCAGAATGAACAGCATTTAGAGCCCGACCAGCAGCAGGCCGGGCACGAAGGCGCCGAGGAACATTTCACCGGCCGACGTGGAGATCACGCCGAAATCCGACGGCATGGAGATCTCGCCGGTCGACGCCTTGTAGAGCTGCTGGCGCAGCGTCCCGGCCTGATCGACCGCGCTGGCCAACTGATCGGCCAGCATAATCAGCACGATGGAGGGCGAAATGATCTGCCCCAGCGTGCCTGAGGCGGCAATCGTGCCGGTGGCCAGCGGCACCGAATACTTGGAGCGCAACATGGCGGGCAGCGAGATCAGCCCCATCGCCACCACGGTCGCGTTGACGATGCCGGTGGTCGCGGCCAGAAACGCGCCCACGAAGACGACGGAGATGCCGAGACCGCCGGGTACTGGACCGAACAGCGTCGCCATGGTGACCAGCAGGTCCTCCGCGATCTTGGAACGCTGCAGCATGATGTCCATGAAGACGAAGAGCGGGATGGCGATCAGCGTATCGCGCTCCACCTCCCAGTAGACGCCTCTGAAGTTGGTAACGCCGGCAGACAACCACTGGCCCGGACCGCCGAGCGCGAAATAGGCATCGGGATTGCCCGCAAAGAGCCCGCCGGAGAAGGCCGCGATTGCGATGGTGACGATGGCCGACCCCGGTAGCGCGAAAGCAACCAGAAAACAGGAGCCCAGCGCCGTCGCCATCACGATGATCAGAAGGACGAGAAAGAAGAGTTCCATGAAAGTCTCGCTCAGCGGCTACTGGACGGCGTGGATGGTGTGTTCGCGGCCCCCCGGCTCGTCGCGGATATCGGTGACCGCCTGGAGGAAGTAGCTTACGAACTGGATCATCATCGACGTGGCGAAGACGGCGAGAAACGCGGTCATCAGATACTTGACGTAGAGACCGAAGCTCGCCTGGGTTGTCTCGAACGACAGCAGCGGCGAGTTGATGATGTTGGACTTGCCGCCCATGCCCACCACCAGCCCGACCCAGCACAACGCGATGCCGAAGACCACCGAACCGAAGGCGTTGACGAAGCCCTTGGTGCGCGGGGAGAAGTTCGTGAAGAAGACGTCCACGCACACATGCCCCTCCTCCTTCAGCGTGTAGGCGCTGGCGAAAAGGAAGAGCGCGGCGTACCAGAAGCGCACCAAGTCGGCCATGAAGGCCTGCTCGTAGAAAAAGATGCAGCGGCACAGGACGATCAGCAGCTCCGCCACCACCACGAGAAGCGCAAGCCAGGGGAAGCCCAGTGTCCGCGTGAAGATCGCGATGACGATGGCAAGCCCGATCAACGGCATGTGGACATAGGTCCCGCACCAGTGCGAACGGCCGAGATCGGCGCCAATCTCGTGTCCAACCACCGCGTCGAGAAGGCCCTCCACGCGCAGGAAAGAGATCGCCATGTCCGCCAGCCCGACACGATCAGCACGGTCCAGAAGGCTGCGCGGATGATGAAGGCGTTGATGTCGGAGATACACTGGGAATTCACCCTGAGCGGCGTATCGCGATGCGTTCGCACATAGATGAAGGCGGCCGCGATCCCCACGACATAGAGACCCGACTGGAGATAGACGGTTGGATCGCCCGAGGAGAAGGCGAACGCGCCGGGCATGTACAGCCAGTAGGTCAGATAGTTGTTGAGGAGAAAGGCGGCCAGGACGGCGAGAACCGACCAACCGAAGAGACGAACTACCATTGCATTCTCATTCGATCATGCGAGCCGGCCGAGGCACGGGCTGCTTTTGCGATCTTTTTTCCGGTTGCCTCATGCACCACGCACCGGCCGCAGGCTCCGGGAGCCCATTGCGACACCGCATGGCGAATGCACGACATCACGGAAAAACCTTCGGACAGGACGAGATGGGATAGACGGGCGGGCCCCGGTTCGGGTTCGCCCGTCTGATCAGGATTCGCGATCAGACCGTGATGCCGAGCACCCGGTTGCGCTGCGCGGTGTAGCCGGTGTCGGCGAGTAGCATCGAGCGGCCGAGATCTGAGCGCGCCTTGGCGAAGCTCTCGTGCACCCGGCGCGTCAGATCGGAATGCTCAACGGTCTCCGCGAAGACCTCTTCCACCGCCTCACCGAAGGCGTCGTAGACCTCGTCGGAGAACTTCCTGATCTTCACGCCGTGCTCTTTGATCAGCTTGTCGAAATAGGCGCCGTTGTTCTGGTTGGTTTCCGCAGCCTGCATGGCGTTTTCTTCCATGCAAGCCGCCTCGATGATCATATGATCGATCTTCGGCAGGCTGGTGAACCGGGACTTGTTAGTCCCCAGAACGAGCTGGGTGCCCGGCTCGTGCATGCCGGGATAGTAGTAGTACTGCGCCGCTTCGTAGAACTTCATGAAGTATTCGTTCCACGGACCGACCAATTCGGTCGCATCGATCGCGCCCGATACGAGGTTTTCGTAGATCTGACCGCCCAGCAGGGCGACCGGAGACGCGCCGAGCTTGGCCAGAACGTCGCCGCCCAGCCCCGGCATGCGCATCTTCAGGCCCTTCAGATCGTCGGCCGTCTCGATTTCCTTGTTGAACCAGCCGCCCATCTGGACGCCGGTGTTGCCCGCGGCGAAATTCTGCAAGCCATAGCCGTCGACCAATTCGTCCCACAGTTCCTGACCGCCACCGAACTTGATCCAGGCGTCCATTTCAGCATAAGTCAGGCCGAAGGACACGGACGTGAAATAGGCCCAGGTCGGGTGTTTGCCCTTCCAGTAGTAGTTGGCACCGATGTAGGCCTGCGCATTGCCCGAAGCCACTTCATCGAAGCTGTCGAAGGCGCCCACGCGCTCGCCGGCGGCGAAATACTGCACGTTGATATGGCCTTCGGTCAGTTCGCCGATGCGCGCGGCAAGGCGCTGGGCCGAGGTGCCGAGGCCGGGGAAGTCACGCGGCCAGGTGGAGACGATGACCATGTCCGTGGTGGATTGTGCGCGAACCGCGGGCGCAACCAGCGTAGCAGCCGCAGCGGCGCCCGCACCGAGACCCGTGTTCTTCAAGAATGAACGACGATTCATGAGTTTATTCCTCCCGAGTAAAAAAAGCGCGACAAGCATGCCGCGCTTACGATGACACCGCGCTCCATCTCCCAAAGGAACGCAGCGTCCGCCCTCGTCAGAAGAACTGTAAGTTAATATATAAAACGAATAGCGCGTAAATTTACAAGTTAAATTACTCATTATATGTAGAACTCTATACGCAAACCTTCATATGATATGAGCATTTACATCTCCCGAAGAGGACTTAGATGACAATGCCGATCGTATCGTCAGCTCGGATGTTCGCACCGCCGACGGTCATGAGTGGCACGCTGCTGCCGCGAACTATTATCTGAAAGCCGTGCTGATCGGCTCCAGAGCCATGCCGCTGATCCTGCCTTCGCTAGGCGAGGCGGATCGACCTCGACGCCGTTCTGGCACGCGTCGACGGGGTGCTGCTGACCGGTGCGCGCTCCAATGTCAGCCCGACACTTTACGGCGACGTGGAGGACGAGGCGAACGGGCCCTACGACCCCGATCGCGACGCCACCACCCTGCCGCTTGTCCGCCGCGCCCTGGAGCTTGGCATTCCGCTTCTGGCCATCTGTCGCGGCCTGCAGGAGCTGCACGTGGCGCTGGGCGGCACGCTTGCCAACGAGATCTAGACCCTGCCGAACCGCGCCGACCACCGGGCGCGCACGAGCAAGGATCAGAACGTCCGCTACGGGCTCGTCCACGAGGTCGCGGTCGCGCCGGGAAACTGCCTTGCCGCGACCCTGAATATCGGCCCGGCCGGCGGGCGGACGCGTGCAGGTCAATTCGCTGCACCGGCAGGCCATCGCCACGCCTGCGCCGAACCTCGAGATCGATGCACGCGCCGACGACGGCACCATCGAGGCGGTTCATCCGACCTCCGCACACGGCTGGGTTCTGGCAACCCAGTGGCACCCGGAATACTGGGTGAAGAGCGACGACACCTTGGCCCGGATCTTCGCCGCCTTCGGCAAGGCTATGCGGGAGTGTCAGCAGCAGCGGGCGGGATGAGGCAGGCGACACGGGGGAAGTGACGCGGCGAGGATCTTTGCCGTGGCCCATCCGTCGAGACGAACCTAACGGTCCTCCTCAGGATGACGTTGTGGGTGTTGAAAGATCTGGATTCATTAGCCCTTTCAGCGCGATAACGCCATCCTGAGGAGCCCGCGACCGCGGGCGTCTCGAAGGATGGGCGACATGCACGCCTTACCCAACCCCCAATTCGCCCCACCGGTTCGCCCAACCAAAATTGTGCTCTAGTATAGCGCGCACGGCTCACAACAACGCGGCGCACGAGGGAGAGAGACCGAGATGACCGACGACATACGACGGATGCTGCGTTCAAGGGCGTGGTTCGACAATCCGGACAACCCGGCCATGACGGCGCTCTATCTGGAGCACTATCTGAATTTCGGCTTCACCCGCGAAGAACTGCAATCGGGCAAACCGATCATCGGCATCGCCCAGACCGGCTCCGACCTCTCGCCCTGCAACCGGCACCATCTGGAACGGGCCAAGCGCGTGCGCGGCGGCATTCGCGAGGCCGGCGGCATTCCCTTCGAGTTTCCCGTTCACCCGATCCAGGAAACCGGCAAGCGGCCGACGGCGACGTTCGACCGTAACCTCGCCTATCTGGGCCTGGTGGAACTTCTCTACGGCTACCCGATCGACGGCGTGGTGCTGACCATCGGCTGCGACAAGACCAAACCCGCCTGCCTGATGGCCGCCGCCACCGTCAACATTCCGGCTATCGCCTTTTCCGTCGGCCCGATGCTGAACGGCTGGTACAAGGGCGAACGCACCGGCTCAGGCACGATCGTGTGGAAAGCGCGCGAGTTGCTGGCCGCAGGCGAGATCGATGCGGGTGGGTTTGCCGATCTGGTCGCCTCCTCCGCCCCCTCCGTCGGCTACTGCAACACCATGGGCACGGCGACGACCATGAATTCGCTAGCCGAGGCGCTCGGCATGCAGCTTCCCCGCGCAGCCGCCATTCCCGCCTCCTATCGCGAGCGCGGACAGATGACCTACCTGACGGGCCGCCGCATCATCGACATGGTGCACGAGGATTTGAAACCCTCCGACATCATGACGCGCGCGGCATTTGAAAACGCCATTGTGGTCAACTCCGCCATCGGCGGCTCGACCAACACGCCCATCCACTTGAACGCCATCGCCCGTCATCTGGGCGTGCCGCTCGACAACGACGATTGGCAGGCCCTCGGCCACCGCGTACCGCTTCTGGTCAACCTGCAGCCCGCGGGCGAGTATCTCGGCGAAGACTACCACCACGCAGGCGGCGTCCCGGCCCTGATCGCGGAGCTGATGAAGGCGGACATGCTGCCCCATCCCCACGCCGTGACCGTCAACGGCCGGTCGATCGGGGAGAATTGCGAAAGCACGCAGAACATGGACCCGCGCGTCATCCGCCCGGTCTCCGATCCGCTGATGAAGGATGCAGGTTTCGTCAACCTGAAGGGCAACATCTCCGACAGCGCGATCATGAAGACCAACGTGATCACGCCGGAATTCCGGGCGCGCTATCTGGAAAATCCGGACGATCCCAACGCCTTCGAGGGCCGTGCCATAGTCTTCGAGGGCACGGAAGATTATCACGAACGCATCGAGGATCCCGCGCTCGAAATCGATGAGGACTGTTTGCTGGTCATTCGCGGCGCGGGGCCGATCGGCTATCCGGGCGGGGCGGAAGTGGTGAACATGCAGCCGCCCGCCTCGCTTATCAAACGGGACATCACCACCCTGCCCTGCATCGGAGACGGACGGCAGTCGGGAACGTCATGCTCCCCCTCCACCCTCAGCGCCTCGCCGGAGGCCGCAGCAGGTGGTGGACTGGCGCTTTTGAAGACAGGCGACCGGCTGCGCATCGATCTCAACGCCTGCACCGCCAACATTCTGATTTCGGATGAGGAACTGAACATCCGGCGCAAGGAGCTGGAGGCATCGGGGGGCTTCGCCTACCCACCGCATCAGACCCCGTGGCAAAAGATCCAGCGCTCCCTCGTCGATCAATTCGACAAGGGCATGGTGCTGAAACCGGCCGTGGACTACCGCGACGTAGGCAATTCAGCCCCGGCCGTCGGGCCGCACGGCATGACCGGGCGTCCCGCGCGACAATCACTGAGCATGATACCGCGAGCGAGCGGCCAGAACGTTCGCTATTGTCAGTAAAGCAGCCGTATCCACCCCCTCTCCCGTGGGGGAGAGGGTTGGGGTGCGGGGCGTAGGATTGCCGTATCCACGAGAGCCCGGCCCCCTCAGCCGGACCTTCGGCCCGACCTCTCCCCATGGGAGAAGTGATTACCGCCGCTTTCCAACAAACCATGACACCACTCTGGCGCGTTACACGACCTCCAGATCGCGGGCCTCGTCGCGGTCGCCCGCGCGCACGAGTTCGTAGAAGACCACCTTGCCCTCCTTCAACAGCGCAAGACCCGTGGCCTTGACCGAATTCATGTCGACGAAGACATCCCGGCCACCGTGGTCAGGCTGGATCAGTCCAAATCCCTTTTGCGGATCGAACCACTTAACATTACCGTTTTCCATTTTTCTTCTTCCTTGTTTATCGAATAGAAAGGCAGTCACGCATATTCGCGTGGCAACCTTGTGCAACACTTACGGTTTTTGTTGAAAATCCGCGAAAGAAACGCGCGCCTTTTCGCAAGCGAAAGCCTCAAGCGTTCCGCTGCTGCGCCTGGCGTTTCCATAAAAAGAGACCGCGCGTGAATGCCGCGTCGGCCTGCCGTTCGGGTTTGCGTCCGTCACGGACGGCACCCTCGGCATGGTAAATAGATGGGACGGTCACCGCGAACTTCAAGTACCGGCAAGGAAAATCGGCAGAGCAGCCCCTTTCAAGACAAACGGTACGAGCCGATCTGTCTGACCGCCTCCCGCCGCTTTGATGCGTCGTCGTGATGCCCGGCTTACCACGTCACGATCTCCGGCCCCATCAAGGCATAGGGCAGGAAGATCGACAGAGGCTCGATATAGGTCACCATGATCAGAAACAGGAACAGGATCGCCACGAAGGGCGCTGCCGCGCGCACCACCTGAACGAGCGACATACCTGTGATACCTGATGTCACGAACAGATTGAGCCCGATCGGCGGCGTGATCATGCCGATCTCCATGTTCACCACCATGATGACGCCGAGATGGACCGGATCCACCCCAAGCCCCATGGCGATGGGGAACACCACCGGCGCCACGATCAGCAGCAGTCCCGACGGTTCCATGAACTGACCGCCGAGCAGCAACAGCAGATTGATCGCGATCAGGAAGGTGAACCAGTTGAACCCGGCCCCCAGCATCCAGTCGGTGATCGCCTGCGGAATGCGTTCGGAGGTGAGCACATGGGCAAACAGCAGCGCGTTGACAATGATGAACATCAGCATGATGGTCGTGCGCGCCGCATCGATCATCACCTTGCGCGTTTCGACATTGTAGAACGCGGGCACGAAGGCGCAGGTGATCTGCCACAGGTTGCGCCGCCAGATGCGGAGCGAGCGCGCATAGGCGGTGCCGATGCTCTCCGTCCGCCGGTCCGCACGCAGCACCGGATAGTAGCCCAGCACCGCCAGCGCCAGCACTACACCGGCCCAGAATCGCGTCTCCAGGCCGAGATTGCCCAGGAAGAAGAAGGACATGATCAGCCAGATGAAGAGTGCTGCCAGCGCATAGATGGAGGCGGAGAAGCCGACCCGCGCATTGGGGGCGTCATCTTCCGTCACCCACGACACGTCCTTCAGCGGTCCCATGTAGCGATAGATGAACACGGCAACGAAGAACGAATAGACCGCCGCAACGGCCGCCGCTTCCGTTGGCGTAAAGACGCCGCCGTAGATGCCGCCCAGGATGATGATGATCAGGAACAGGCCCCAACCCGCATCGCGTCCCGCCGTCAGCATCTCGTGCACGCCGACGAAGGGCTGCTTGGGCATGTTCTTGCGCCGGGCGTTGATATAGATCGCCACCATCAGCATCAGATCGGCCACGATGCCCGGAATGACACCGGCCAGGAACATGCGCCCGACGAAGACGTCCGTCGCCGCCGCATAGACCACCATCACGATGGAGGGCGGAATGAGAATGCCGAGCGTACCGGCATTGGCGATGCGCCCGCGGCGAAGTCCTTGGTGTAGCCGACCTCGCGCATGCCCGCGATGGCGATGGTGCCGATGGCGACCACAGTCGCCGGCGAGGAGCCCGACAGCGCGGCAAACAGCATGCACGAAAACACGGCCGCGATTGCCAGACCGCCGCGCACATGGTCGACGGCGGCCACCGCAAAGCGGATGATGCGCCGCGCCACGCCGCCCGTCGACATGAAGGCGGAGGCGAGGATGAAGTAGGGGATCGCCAGCAGGGTGTAGTTCTGCGAGGCGGTGAAGAGCTGCTGCGCCACCGACGACATGGAGTCGGAGGAGAACAGCGCGATTGCCAGAACGCTCGACAGACCGAGCGAGATGGAGATGGGGACGCCCAGGAACAGGAGCGTCAGCACCATGACGAAAAGTGCGATGACTTCCATGACGCTCAGTCCTTCAACACGTCTTTATTTTCGGCGACGAGGTCTTCCGCCTCATGCGCCGCAATCATCATCTCGCGGTCGCCCTTGATGATGGCCCAGGCCGCCTGCATGCAGCTGAAGGCGAAGAAGGCGAGCCCGGTCGGCAGGACCAGACAGGCAATCCAGCGCTGCACGCGCTCCTTGGTGCCGAACAGTTCCTGCATGATGTCGAGATAGCGCAGCTCGTCGAGGCCGATACCAGTGCGGAAATTCAGCGACCAGTAGGTCACCGCCCCGCCGCGCGTGTTGATGACCAGCACCTGAAGCCAGTCTGCGGAGATGAGGATGCAGGCATAGGCAACACCGCACAGCGCACCGAAGACGGCGAGTACGCGGAAGACCTTCGGCGGTAACAGCCGGATACCGGCATCCACGCCCAGGTGCGAGCCGATCTTCACGCCGTAATTCATGCCGAACAGGATCATCCAGGCAAACAGGATGCGGGTGAATTCCAGCGCCCCGCCCCAGCCCGTCGGATCAGTTCCTTCGCGGCGGCGGGGTTGGCGACCTTGTGGCCGGAGATCACGTAAAGATAAACGTCGCGCGGGCAGATCGGCGCGGGCTCGGCGAAGATCGCCAGCCCCTCCGGCGCGCGCCCGGCGGCCCATGTTCCGGCCCGCTCCGCCCACAGATCGAGATCGGCCGCCCCGTAACCGCTCTCGTGCGCCTCGCTCGTTCCCATCAGCCGGACATAGACGAAGGGGGCGATGATATCGGCGATCTGGGGAAACTCCGAATCCGCGGCAACGACCACGCCGACCTGATACTCGCGCAACAGTGCAACGAAATCGGGCGCGCAGAAACTGTCGTGGCGCACTTCCACCACATGCCGGATTTCCCGTCCCTCCACTGTCTTCGGCAAAAGTTTCAGAAAGATCTCGAAATCCTCAGGGTCGAATTTCTTGATCTTCATGAACTGCCAGTTGATCGGGTCGAGTTTGTCGCCCAGTTCCATCACTCCACCCGTGAAGAACTTCTCGATGGACGGCTCGGCCTCGCCCAGCACCCGCCGGTTGGTTGCGAAACGCGGCGCTTTCAGCGAGAAAACGAAATCGTCCGGCGTCTCCTCGCGCCACTTGATGAAGCTCGCGGGCTTCTGGCTTCCATAATTAGGTGCCGTTGACCTCGATGGAGGTGAGTTGACCCGCCGCATATTCAAGCTCACGCTTCTGCGCGAGTTTTTCAGGGTAAAAAACTCCACGCCATGGCTCATACGTCCACCCACCGATACCGACCCGGATTGCCCCGCGCTTTCCATCCGACATTCGCAAACCCACCCTGTTGCCGGGCCCCGAAAGGTGCATGTCTTTCCGGCAGACCAATGGTCCGTTCGGACCTACCCTATTGGCAGACAGGGACGGTTCGCGATGTTTTTTATTTTTTCACATCGCACTGCGGTTCCGATAGGTCAATTTTTCCGGGTGTTACGACCGAAAATCAAATCTAAAATTTTGAATTTTCCAATAAAACTACTAATTTATATTTTATATATTTCGGATAGGAAAATTTTTTCTATTATATAGGCACATTTTTCCAGTAAAATATTTATAAATATACGTCTGATACAAAATTTTTACAGCCTGATTTCTATCGTCTGTCCGTAAAAGAGATAAAGCCCCGGCAAATCGCCGGTGGAGACTGTAGCGGGCGGAAAGATGCTGAACATGGCCTTCGCGACGGCAACCTCTAACTGGCCCTACCTGTGGCCATGGACGTGAAAGAGCTGGTCGCCCGGGAACGGACGCAGAGAACGGAACGCAACATGAATGCGGCCAGCGACGATGAGTTGCTGCACCTCATTGGCACGGGCAACGAAGCGGCCTTCCGGCTTCTCGTAGAGCGTCATGTCGACCACGAATACCGCCGTCGCCCGCCGTATCCTGCGCAACTCCAATGATGCCGAAGATGTCGTTCAAGATGCTTTCCTTCAGGTCTCGACCCGCCGCGGTGAATGGCAGGCGGGCAAGGCGAAGTTCTCCACCTGGCTCTACCGCGTCATCACCAACCGCTGCATCGATCTCCTTCGCAAGCCCCGCATGGAAGCAATGGACGTCCTGCCGAAGATCCCCGACGACCATTGCGACCAGATGCAGAGCCTTTTGCGCGACGAGGCCAGCGTGCAACTGGCCGAAGCAATGACGCGTCTTCCTGATCAGCAACGCATCGCCATCGTCTTGTCTTATACAGAAGCTCTCAGCAACGCCGAGATTTCGAAATTCATGGATACGACCATATTCGCAGTTAAATCTCTTTTAAAGCGCGATCGACAGAAATTGAAGCGCATTTTTCGAAAAAAATACATATATATATAATATATATTATTACAAATCATTAATAATTATTTTACATTACGATAAATAAAAAATTCAGAATTGGTAATAATACTACATATTATCTTGAACGGAGCTCCCATTGTAGGGGCACACGCGCAAGAAAGCGCGTCAGTGTCGCGCCTGGCATGCGTGCGCTGGTCTTGAAGAAATCAGGAGACGACGATGCCCGTCATTTCGACGAATACCGCCGCGAACACCGCGGTCAGTTACCTCAACATCAATTCCACCGATCAGTCGGAATCGCTGGCCAAGCTGGCTTCCGGCGCGCATTACCAAGGCGTCCGACGACGCGGCCGGTCTGGCGATCTCGACCAAGATCTCGTCCGACGTCTCCGCCCTGGAACAGGCGTCCACCAACGCCTCGCACGGTATTTCGATCCTGTCGACGGCCGATGGCGGCGCAGCGAACATCTCCGACATCCTGGAGCGTATGAAGACGCTGGCCTCGCAGTCGGCTTCCGGTACGGTGACGGACACGGAACGTACCTACATCGAGGCTGAATTCGACCAACTCGTGGACGGACGGTATCGCCACGTCCACCCATTACAACGGCCAGAGCCTGCTCAACGGCACGTCCGACCTCTCCGACGACACCGTCGAGACGGCTGCCGAAGTGACCTCGTCGCTCACCAGTGCGACCACGGCTGACAGCTCGCTGACCACTAGCTCCACCATCAGCACTGCTGTCGGCGATGATCTCAGCTTCGACATCAACGGCACGACGATCACCCTCACGGCTACCACCACGACCCTTACGGCCGAAGACATCGTCGACGCGATCAACGCTGAGAGCGACACCACGAGCGTCGATGCTTCGGGCATGACTCTGACCGCGACCGGTGGCTCCGACATCACAATCGACAACGTCGGCGTCGGCTCCTCCAACACCACGCTGAGTTCCGCCGATCTAACGACCTTGGACTTCACCGACACCGACAGCGACGGCACCGAGACATTTTCCGTTTCCGACTTCCTGACGGTGAGCACCGGAGAGGAAGTCACGTTCGACGTCAACGGCACCACGGTGACCCTGTCGAACGATTCCGAGGAAGCTGTTGGCTACACGGCCGATGAGCTTGTCACCGCGATCAACGAGGCACTGGTCGAAGACGGCAACTACGATGTCTAGGCGAGCCTGGATGATGAAACCGGCGCGCTGACCTTCACCAGCCGCACGACCGGCGAGAAGGCCGAAGCCACCATCGACAATCTGACCGGCAGCCTGGACGGTTCCGCCGACTTCTCGCTTGCCGATCTCGGCCTGACGGAAGCAACCGCTTCGGCCACCGGAACCGCGACCGAGTCGAACACAACCGGTTCCGACATCATCGTCGGCTCCGATGTCTCCGATACGATCACGCTGACGATCCAGTCGCTGACCTCCGAGGACCTCGGCATTTCCAACCTCGACGTCTCCCACGCAGGAAGGCGCCGAAGAGGCTCTGTCGGTTCTGGATACGGCCATCGACACGGTGTCCAACGCCCGCGCCGAGATGGGCGCGACCATGTCGCGGTTCGAATTCCACTCCGCCCAGATCGATACCTCGATCGAAAACCTGGAAGCTGCGGAATCCGCCATCAGCAACGTCGACATCGCCTCTGAACAGGCTTCCCTGTCGGCATCGTCCGTGAAGGTTCAGGCCGCGGTTGCTGCCGCTGCCCAGGCCAATCAGATGCCGGAGAACCTGTTGTCGCTTCTGCAGTAAGCAGAAGAGGCCAAGTCCCGAAAAGCTCTCGACAGCCCAGAAACCGTCATTGCTTTGAGAGATCCGGCCGCTCGAGACCAAGCCCCGACCGCGCGCCCTTCCGGCCGTGCGGCCGGGCCCCCAATCCGGGAGGCCCCGCCATGAGCGACATATCCAGCAGTACCTCGACCACCACCACGACAACGACGAGTTCGACCTACACGTATTCGTACGACACTGCGGATATCGATTGGGATGCGCTCATCGAGGCTGCCGTTGCGGTCAAGACCGCAACCGCCGACACGATCGACGTCAAGATCTCTGACAACGAAACCAAGATCGCCGCCTACGAGGAAATGCAGAACCTCCTGCAGGACATCAACGACGCGGCCACAGCTCTTCGCGGTTCCACCGGTTCGACCCTGGATGACGACGACGTCTTCGCCGACCGCGAGGCCTACCTAACCTCCAACGGCGACGTGGATGCGGAATCCGCCATCGTGGTGACCGTCGACGAGGGCACCGACGAGACCACTTACGATCTCCAGATCCTGCAGCTTGCCAAGGTGCAGAAGGTCGCGAGCTCCGAGTACGAGACCAGTACCGACGAAATGGGACTCGAAGGCACCTTCACGATCGGATTGGAAGACGAAGAATCCGTCGAAATCGAAATCACCGAGGACATGACGCTCGCCGAGATCGCATCGGCGATCAACGAGCAGTCCGACACCACCGGCATTCAGGCGACGGTGCTGGAAGTTTCCGAAGACACCTACCAGCTCATTCTGTCCGGTACGGAAACGGCGCAGGAAATCGTCATCACCTCCACCGACGGCACAGACACCATGCAGTCCCTCGGGATCAAAGATTCCGACGGCGACTATGTCGACGAGCTGCAGGCGGCGCAAGACGCAATCATCACGCTGGACGGCATTGAGATCACGCGTTCGACCAATTCCATCGATGACGTTCTCGACAGCGTGACCTTCGACCTCTACCAGGAGACCGGCGAAGACGCCTCCATCTCGGTGGAGATTTCCTCCGACGTTAGCGCCATCAAGGACGCGATCATCGCCCTGGTGGATGCCTACAACGCCTACCGCGAATGAGCGATCACCCAGCAGGAAGTCAGCACCGACGGCACGGCGTCCGACGATGCGACGCTGTTTGCCGACAGCACCCTGCGCTCGACCAATTCCTCCATCGCCGACGATCTGTCGACGATCATCGATAGCGACTCCATGGCACTGCTCGGTCTTTCCTATAACGAGAACAACTATCTCGAATACGATGAGGACACGTTCAACAGCGCCCTACTCGAAGATCTGGATACGGTGGAGTCGCTTCTCACCTTCCAGATGGAAAGTTCCTCGTCCGATATCTCGCTTCTGCGCCGTAACACTTTGATGCCGTCGGAACTGACCCTCGACATAACGGTCGATGACGAAGGCAACATCACGGAAGTGTCCGTCGACGGCGACACCTCGCTCTTCACGATCGACGGCAGCCGCATCATCGGCGCCGAGGACACGGACTACGAAGGCATCACGTTCGTCTACACCGGCGACGAGTCCGAAACGGTGGAACTGACCTTCAGCTCCGGCGTCGCGGAAAACCTGTTCGTCACGACCTACAACGTGGCTGACGAAGACGACAGCACGCTCACGGACCTGATCGAGAGCCTGACCGAGACCAACCAACGAGGATCTTGAGGAAAAGGCCGACGACATCCGGGATCGGGCGGAGACCTACGAGGACATGCTGACCGAACGCTACGCCGCATATCAGGCCGCGATCGAGGAAGCGGAATCCAACCTCAACTACATTGAAGCCATTTTAGACTATGGGGACGACTGATCATGAGTGTCATGATGAATCAGGCCATTTCGGCCTATCGCAAGGCCACGACGACGGTACCGCCGGTCACCGCCGTGGTGCTGCTTTACGATGAAGCGATCAATGCCACTCAGAAGGCCGTCGAGGCCACCGAAGCAAAGCTCTATGAAGAGGCCGAGATCCAGATGCTGCGCGCCGTCAGCATCCTGCGCGGTCTGCGCCAGGCCCCCGGCATGGAAGCCGGGGGAACCTCGCCCAGAACCTCATGGAACTTTACAACACCACGATTCTGGCGCTGACGCGGACCGCCGGAAAGCCCGACGCGGTGGAACGCTACCGTCGGCTCACCTAGGGTCTGACCGAGTTGCGCGATGCCTGGGCGGCGATGACCACCCTGCTGCCGCGCGGCGCGACGACCGAGGCCGCGGGTTAGTCCGGACAACAGTCGGAGCTGCAACCCGGGTTGCAGCTCACGGCTGAAGTATGGGCAGAAAATCGGACAAGTGGTTATGGCTACATACCGATTTGCCTCAACATGGACTCACTTTCACCCGAGATGTAGGTTGATTATTAGCCGTCGGAACGGCGTCGCTGATTCCGCCGACACCGGTGCAATGGAAGTCATGACGCTCGAACAATTCGAAGATCGTCTCGACCGCAACGGTCCCGATCTCGGCACCTAGCCGAAAGGCCCGGCGACAGAGGCAGAAGCCCTGCTTGCCGAAAGCGCGCAGGCCCGCCAGCTCCTGGAGGAGGCCCAGGCGCTCAAGAACGTGTTCGACGCAGAGCCCGCCATCCGCGCGCCGGCGGGGCTCGCCGACTGTATTTCTGCTCGCGCGATGCAGGAAGACACGCCCCCCCCCCGCCGGTGCGGATCCTGCCGCAGAGCCCACAGCAGCCTTCCCCACCTTCAAGCCGCAGGCGAGCATCCCCTCGATTCCGGTCGCTGCCATGCGCACATCCGGGTCGCTTCCGCCGGCGTGGACGTCGACCCGCCCCTGGTATCGCGAACTCGCCTCGCTGATTTTCGGCGGGGGCAATCTGGCCTTTCCCGCCACAGCACTCGCCATGTGTTTTGCAGCCGGCGTGTGGGCCGGTTACACATTTAACGAACAGAATATTGATTCGACGGCGTACGAGACGATGGCATCGCTCTTTACCTATCTCAACCGTACGTAAAGCCGAGACGGAACAGCTTCATGACACGCCAACGCCTTACGGTTGTGCTCGCCAATCTGCTTTTTATCCCCATCGCCGCGAACCTGTTCCTGGCAGGTTGGGTCGCAAGCCGCAGTTTCTATCGGATGCCGCCCCCCGTCCCCCTGAAATGATCGACCGGTTCATGAAAGATAACCTTTCCGAGATCGGTTATAAGCAGGTCCATGCCCTGATCGAGCGTGTTCAGCTGCAGTTTCGCGACATGAACGAAACCATGCGCATCAATCGCGGTAAGATGATCGATGCGCTGTAAGCGGCCCAGTTCGACAAGAATACTTTCGACGCAGCTGCAACCGTCATCATCGGGTCGTGGACGTCTCTCGACAAGGTCACGCTTGAGAGCATCTCCGAGGTATTTCAAGGATTTGACCGCGAGGACCGGCGTGCCGTGGCACGCTTTATCGAGATGGGACCTCCCGGCCCGCCTCCACCAAGATAATACTACCCACTTGGCAATTTTCGCCCGTGCAGAATATACTTATCGGCAATATTTTCCCTGTAATTTATTGAAATTACTTCACCTGATCTAACTCCGCCGTTCGTTTCTTTAGCAACACGGACGGCTCGATCCCTCCCAAACAACAGATCGACCCGTCCGCCAATTCGTCACAGCGAACATCGGCGGTGCGGACATGACTATATCCACGGTCAACAGTTACAGCTTGACGACCACAACAACGAGTTCGTCCTCTTCATCTTAACTGGGCCTGACCAGTGAAGATTTTCTCTCGCTCATGCTGGAGCAGCTCCAGAACCAGAACCCTCTGGATCCGACCGATACGGATACGCACCTCGATCGGATGGTCTCCTATGCGAGTTACGACACGCAGAACTCGATCAATGACCAGCTGAGCACGCTCGTTGACTCCGTGGATTCGGCGATCTCCGGTTCCGGGCTCGGATATCTGGGTACCACCGTCGAGGCCTACGGCAACACCAACACCCTGACCGACGGCTCCGCCACCTGGGGCTACACGCTGGAATCGGACGCGGAGACCGTGACGATCACGATCTCGGACTCCGACGGGCAACACCGTGTGGACCGGCGAAGGCGAGACCTCTTCAGGATCCCACACCCTTGCCTGGGACGGCACCACCACCGACGGCACGACCACCGTCGTCGGTGTGGTTACCGGCATCGACAGCTCCTCCGGAGACACCGTTCTGCAAATCGGCGACGCCGAAATCGAAGTCGACAACATCCTGTCCATTCAGCCTTAGGAGAAGACCGTGAGCATCGCAGGTGCATTGAATTCAGCGGTCTCTTCGCTTTACGCCCAGAGCCAGGCCCTTTCCAACATTGCCGACAACCTCGCCAATTCGGAAACCACCGCCTACAAGGCCAATTCCACGTCGTTCGAAAACCTGGTGGCGAGCTCCGGATCGAGCTCCAGCGGCGGCGTGACCAGTTCCACCCGCTCCAACAACTCCGCGCAAGAGTTGCTGACGGCGACCTCTTCGGAGACGGATCTGGCCATCGACGGGTCGTCTCCACCATAACCGACGGCAGCGGCTCCTCCTACTACACCCGTAACGGCGAGTTCGAGATCGACGACGAGGGCTATCTCGTCAACGGCGACTACTACCTGATGGGCTGGGAGATCGACGAAGACGGCAACATCATCGGCGGCACGAGCGAAAGCTCACTGGTTGCGATCGATACCGACGCCTATCAGAGCTCCGTCGGCGCCATGACCGAGATCGACATGCAGGCCAACCTGCCTGTCGACGCCGAAGTAAACAACTCCTTCTCTACCACGGTCGAGATCTACGATTCGCTCGACACCAATTCCACAGTGGAAGTAACCTGGACAAAGACGGCCGAGAACACTTGGGAGATGTCATTCTCTGATCCGACGATCTCCTCCACCGACGCCGACGGCGGCGACACCTCCACGACCGCGATCGAGATCACCTTCAACGAAGACGGTTCGCTCGCCTCCACCAACCCGGATCCGGCCGAGATCACCATCTCCGACTGGACGACCGGCGCCGCCGACAGCACGATCACGCTGAACCTCGGCACGGTCGGCAAGTCGGACGGGCTGACCCAGCTTTCCTCCGACTCCTCCGAGCCGAGCATCACCATCGACTCCATCAGCCAGGACGGCCTCGCCTACGGCTCCCTGTCCGGCATCGAGATCGATGACGACGGTTCCGTGATCGCCAGCTACACCAACGGCGAAAGCCGCACGATCTACAAGATCCAGGTGGCCACCTTCGGCAACGAGAACGGCCTGAAGGAAATGAGCGGCGACGTCTGCGCCTCCACCACAACCTCCAGCACCAGCATCATCCAGGAGGCGGGTTCGGGCAGCGCCGGCACGATCAACGGCGGCTATCTGGAATCGAGCACCACCGACACCAGTGAGGAATTCAGCCGCATACTGTCGGCTCAGCAGGCCTATTCGACCTTCTCGCAGATCATGTCGACCGCTGCGGACATGTTCGACACGCTGATGACCGCGGTGCGCTGATCATGGCAGCGCCTGACGATCCCCTGCTCAAGGCATTGCGTCAAAGGATAGTCGAAGTCGACGCCATCCGACGCAACGAAGAAGGTCCACACAACCGTGTGGACCTTCTTCGTTGCGTCAGTCTCTCAAGGCGCTCGCTCCCCAACTCGTCGATCGCAAGGCCGAAGTGGGCAAGGACATAGGGCGGCTTCGCGCCGCCACCGCGGCCGCGGGCTCCTATGCCCACATGGCCGCCATAACCAAGAACCCTCGACGCTGAAGGAGATGTCAATGCCCCGTTCGGCTCCCCCGGTCGATCTTGAACAGACGCCGTCGCCCCAGGAGGACGTGGATGCAGCGGTTCAGAACATGATCGGGCTCTCGGATGCGTTGTTGCAACTAATAGACCGGGAAAACCGGCATCTGGCCGAAAGCATGCCCGTTCCGCTCGGCGATATTGCCGAGCGCAAGCATGAGCTTGTCGACGAATTGCGCAAGAGTGTCGGAAACGCCGACATGCAGAACGCCGCACTTGCCACCGCCTCGCCCGAACTCGCCGAGGCCCTGCGCCAACGCGGAGCGGAACTCACTGAGGCCCTGCAGGAAAACGGCGAACGTCTGCGCAAGGCGATCGCCACCAGTCATCACCGTGTCGAAACCATCATGCGCGCGATCCGCGAAGACGTGAACCGCCCCTCGGCCTACGGCGGCAACGGTCGCTACGAAAACGCATCCTATTCGGCACGTCCGGTCTCCCTGCGCCCCGGCGTAGAAGCCTGACGGTGAGGCCCCGGCGGGAGAAGAATTTGCCATGTCGCTCAGTACCGCAAGCAGCATTGCCTCCAGTTCGCTAACCGCGACACAGGCCCAGCTTTCCGTTACCGCCGCCAATATCGCCAACGCCGATACGGACGGCTACACCCGCAAGGAAGCCTCTTCTTCCACCCTCGTCACGTCCGGCGTGGGGACCGGCGTCGAGGTCTCGGAGCTTAGCTCGAAGGTCTCCCAGCTGCTGATCTCGGACCTTGCGGACGCGACATTGGAGACCACTTCGGCGACCGCGACGGCCGACTACCTCGACCAGCTTCAGACCGCCCTCGGCTCCACCTCCGACAGCGACGACGGCGGCAACCGCGGTGACCGAGCTCGATGAACTCGCCTCGCAATTGCGCGAAACATCGGAGAGAATTCAGGAACTGCGCGAGGACGCCGACAGCGCGATCGAGGATGTGGTTTCGTCCGCCAATGACGCCATTGCGGAAATCGACGATACCAGCACGATCACGGCGGATTCCGTCTATGACGGGACGTCTTCGAGCCTGTCCGGGGTCACGGTGAATGGAACCGATATCACCTCCGATATCGAAGGCGGCACGATCGGCGCATTGCTGACCCTACGCGACGAGACCCTACCCGCTGCCCAGAACATGCTGGACGAACTCGCCACCAGCCTGATTGACGAGATGAACACGGCCGTCTCCGGACTCATGACGGGAACGGGCGCCAGCGACATCGCGGTCAGCGAAACGATCCTCGCCACTCCCTCCGACTTGCTGGGAACGACCGATCAGGCTGACACCGCCCAGGCGCTGCTCGACGCCGTTCAGGACGACACCGATTTCGACGCGGCCGGCAGCCTCGGCGCAACCTCGACCACCCTGAGCGACTACGCAAGCGACATCCTGACGACGGTCGTTTCACAAACAACCAGCGCGCACTCGGCCCTCGACACCGCGACCACGTCGCTGGAAACGATCTCCGACAGCATCTCCTCACTCTACGGCGTCAACGTCGACGAGGAGACCGAACGGATGACAGAGCTTGAGACGCTCTATTCCGCTTCCGCACAGCTTCTCAGCACAATCCAGGAAATGTACGACGCCCTTCTGGCGGCGGTTTCATAAGGAGACGGGACAATGGCAATGCGCGTCACCACGTTCGCCCTGTCGAACTTTCTGCTGACCTATGCCCTGTCCACCCAGGTCAAGCTTGCGGAAAAGCAGACGCAGGAAGCCTCCGGCCTGCTCTCCTCTACCTATGGCGGATTGGGGTCGGATGCGGGCACGCTGGTCGATCTGGAAGTCTCGCTCGCGCGCTCCGAATCCTATGCCTACGCAGCCGAACAAGCCACCAACCGTGTCGAGGTGATGTATTCGGCGACCGGCAGCATCGTCGATCTGCTGACCGATATGCGCACGGAGGTCTCGGCGGCCTCCGTCGACACGTCCGACATCGACACGTTTCAGGACACAGCCGCAAGCCTGCTGGAAGAGCTGGAATCCCTTCTCAACACGCAATACGAGGGCCGCTACCTCTTCGCCGGCAGCAACACGCAGGAAGAGCCGGTCGATCTGGACAGCTACACCGCCACCGATCTGACCACCGCCGACACCAGCTACCATTCGGGCGACGACACGATCATTTCCGTCCATGTGAGTTCGCAACGCACCGTGTCCTACGGCGTGACCGCCGACAACGATGCGTTCGAGGAGGCCATTCGCGTGCTCTCCTATATCGCCAACGCCGACGAGTTGACCGATGACGACCTTGAGACCATCGGCGACATGCTGGTGGAAGCGCAGGACGGGGTCATCGCCATCCAGAGCGGCCTCAGCCTCGACGCCGGCTCGCTTGAAAATGCCCAGACCGAGCAGGAAGAGCTGATCGCCCTGACGGAGACCTCCATCGACGATATTCGCTCCGTTGATCTGGCGACCGTCGCGGTCGAAATTGCGCAATACGAAACCCAGCTCGAAGCAAGCTATGCCGCCGTCGGCAAGCTCTCCGATTTCAGCCTGCTGGATTACCTGTAGAGTGCCCTGCGGGAGAACCCGCAAATACGCCTTCAGGAGATCGGTCAGACGGCCACGGCGCGGCTCGTCTCGGTGTAGATTTCGCGAAGTCGCGTGACCACCGGCCCCGGCACGCCCGTACCGATCTTGACGCCGTCGATCTCCACCACCGGATTGACGAAACCGGTCGCCGACGTGGAAAACGCCTCGGTCGCGACCTTGGCCTCGTCCACCGTGAAGGACCTCTCCTCCACCTTCGCGCCGATCTCGCCGGCACATTTAAGAACCGCGGTGCGGGTGATCCCGGACAGGATGTCGTAGGAAAAACTACGCGTGACGATCGTCCCGTCGCCCTCAACGATATAGGCGTTGTTGGACGAGCCTTCGGTCACGAACCCGTCGCGCACCATCCAGGCATCGTCCGCGCCTTTCACCTTGGCCTCGTTCTTCACGATCGACGCCCACAGGAGCTGGACAGTCTTGATGTCGCAACGCCGCCAGCGCAGATCGTCGACCGTAATGACCTTCTGCCCGCGCTTTGCCAGCGCATTGTCGATGAGCTCCTTTTCCTGGGTGAACAGCACGACGGTCGGCGGCACGCTTGCGGCGGGAAAGATGAAATCCCGATCGGCGGCGCCGCGCGAAATCTGCAGATAGACCAGCCCCTCGGTGATCGCGTTACGGCTGACGAGTTCCCGATGAATGGCCATTAGGTCCGCGTCTTTCATGTAGAACGGCATCTTCAGCTCGTTGAGAGAGCGGTGCAGCCGCTTCATGTGGCCGTCGAAGTCGATCAGATTTCCGTCGAGAATCGACGTGACCTCATAGATTGCATCCGCAAAAAGAAAACCGCGATCGAAGACGGAAACCGTTGCTTCTTCTTCCGGCACATAGTTGCCGTTCACATAGACCGTACGCATTCAATAACCTCAAAGATCGGAAAGGACGAAGCGCGACTGCGCTTCGCCGGAAAGGCGCAAGGGGCGGGAGGGCCCCACGCGCCTCAAATCGTGTCCAGCGCCTCCGCCAGACGCTCCGCACCGTGGCGGAAGGGATCGACAGTCGAAAGGTCGAGGCGCGCCTCGATCTCCGCACAAAGAGTCAACGCTTCGTCCAGACCAAGCGCGGAGGTGTTGAGCGACACGCCTACCACCCGACAGGCCGGATTAACGATCTGCGCGATCGGCAGCGCCAGATCGCGCAACGCCTCGAGACTGGGAAGCCGGTAGTCGGGTAGACCGCGCATGTGCGGGCGGTTCGGCTCATGGCACAGAACCAGGGCATCGGGCTGCCCGCCGTGAATGAGCGCCATCGCCACGCCGGAAAAGGACGCATGGAAAAGGCTGCCCTGCCCCTCGATGATATCCCAGTGATCCGGCTCGTTGTCGGGCGTCAGATACTCGATCGAACCGGCCATGAAGTCGGCGATCATCGCATCGAGCGGCACGCCGTCACCGGTGATCAGAATGCCGGTCTGACCGGTGGCGCGAAAGGTCGCCTTGCGGCCCAGCGCCTGCATCGCCTTTTCCACGCACAGGCCAGTATACATTTTGCCGACGGAGCAATCTGTCCCCACCGCCAGGAGCCGCTTGCCCGTCCGCTTCTTGCCGTTGGCGATCGGATAGGACACGGAGGGAACGCGCACATCGTGCAGCGTGCGGCCGAGCTCCTTCGCCTTGACGGCCAGATCCGCCTCATTGCGCAGCAGATTGTGCAGACCGGAGGCAATGTCGAGCCCCGCATCGAGAGCTTCCAACAGGGCCGACTTCCAGACCGGAGAGATGATCCCGCCGCGATTGGCCACGCCGATCACCAGCGTTTTCACGCCGGCGGCGACCGCATCGGCAATCGTCATGTCGTGCAGGTCGAGATTGGCCTTGCAGCCTTCCAGGCGCAATTGGCCAAGGGCGTGATCGGGACGCCAGTCCTTGATGCCTTGCGCGACCTTCGCCGCAAGCGGATCGGGTGCATCGCCCAGAAACAACAGATAGGGAAGTTCGATCATGAAAACGCGCTCGTGTTGGAGGGATCGGAATAACGCTCCGGCATGCAGGTTTCGCGCCGTGTCGGACAATCCGGCGACATCCGCGGAAAGCGGACATCGCACACCCTGACAATGCCCAAGCAAGATCACGTGGGCAAGATCGCTGTTACGGTACGCCTATCTTGTGAACCGACAAAGAAGAGAAAAAGCGCCGCCGAAGTACCCTACAGCCCACTCTCCCAAAGAAGCCGACCCCGCTTTTCTTGTACGGGATCGGTTCTTGCTGCCTGAAACGAGATATTCGTTCCAGAGCATTCTAGAGCAGTACGTCAGGAGCGCCGTGCGCGGATCGACGCAGCCGCCTGCCGCCGCTTTTACGCCGCAGACGCGGCCTTGCGGCCAAAGCCTCACCGATCCTCCTGCCCGTCCCCGACCAGCATCCGCTCCACATAGCGGGTCTAAGCGGAAATCGTCGTGTGCACGAAGAGATCCACGATCTCCACCTTGACGCCGAATGCCTTCGACAGAGAGGCGGCCAACTCAACGGTCAGCAGCGACGTTCCACCGATCTCCAGAAAGGGCGTGTCCGAGGCGGGAGCATCGGTATCGATCGGCGATCCGCTCCCTGACGCTCGCCTTCATCTACTTGACGACGTTCGAGCGGGACTTCTTCGGCACGTCGCTCTTCGGCAAGGCGTTGTAGTCCACCTTGCCGTTATAGGTTTGCGGCATCGCGGAGAGATAGGCGAACCGCGAGGGGATCATGTAATGCGGCAGGCTTTCGCGCAGATCCCGCCGCAACACGTCATCGAAATCCCGATCGAGTTTCAGGTTCACGGCCGCAGAAGCCCTCGTTTCCCTCGGGTGAGACATGTGCGCGGCTTCGAATTCCGGTCGCGACGGCTCTGACGTTATCGTCGATATCGTCGACAACGGAGAAGGGATTGCATCGGATCGCAAGCAGGCGGTTCTTGCCGGCGTTGCTGATCGCGACGACCGCAAGAGCATCGGGGGGTTGTACAATGTGGACAGCCGCTTGCGACATTACTTCGGTAACGATCACGGTCTGGAGATCGTGAGCCCATTCCAGGGTGGACGCGGAACGTTCGTGCGCCTGCCTGCTGAGTTTGACGACGCGGCATTCTGAGCCGCCCCCTTTCGTGCGAACCAGTCGGTGAGGTTCACTCCCTTCTCCCGGTCCCTGGCATGGTTGAAGCGGGCCTCCACCTCACAGGGCCGACGGTCATCGCGATCAAGATGCAAGGATGACGTCGTAGCGATAGCGGGTCATTTCCTCCTCGCCCTCGCCCAGACGGAGATCGGCCTCGACCGCACAGGCCCTGTCCACCTCGGCAGCAAGCGCATAGAAATCTCCGGGATCGAGCCAGAGTTCCCCGGCCCCGATCGCACGAGCCCGTCGTTCGATATCCTCCTCGCCCGCCGCCTCTTCCTCGCCAAAGGCGAAGGTCGTCACCGCAATCAGATCTTTCATGGACGCGGCCGGAACATCGCCGACAACCACCCGTCCGTTGGAGCCGCAACAGGCGACCGCCTGTTCCAGAACGCGCGCCAGATACGCCCGATCCGGAAAATATTGAACGACCGAATTCAACAGCACGACATCGAACGTACCGAGCCTGCCCGGGTGGATCTGATCGGCCGACAGACACGCAGCATCCCAACGCGACGAGGGCCCGAACATCCGCTCAAGCCGTTCCTTAGCCGTCTTAACAGCCGTGGCGGAGAGATCGCATCCCCGGTAGCGCTCCACATCGCGCCGAAGAAGATTTTCGCCCAGAAGCTCGACCCCACATCCAACATCGAGCACGCTTTCCGGCTGAAACCGCATCACCCGGTCGGCCGTCACCTCCGCCCAGGCGCTGACGGCTTCATCCGGGATGGCCTGGCCGGTCAGAGTGGACGTGTAGCCGGTGCCTTGCGCAGCACCGGCCTCCTGCTGAACCTTGTAGGCCGCATCCCACACCGCGCCCCAAGTTCCGACATCGGCGTCCGCCGCCGCGGTATCGCCGCGTTTCTCGTCGCCACGCACCACATAGGCAGCCAGATACTTCTGTCCGTCATCGGTCTCGGCAAGTTTCACCACCGACTGTTCCACATGTTCCAGCCGGTCCAGAACCTTCTCGATCTCGCCGGGCTCGATACGGAACCCGTTGAGCTTCACCTGCCGGTCCTTGCGCCCGACATAGACGAGCTTGCCGTGGCCCCGACGTGCAACGATATCGGCCGGTCAGAAAGGCAAATGGCGAGGTCTCCGAACCGTCCCCGGAGAACTTGCTGGCATCGAGGTCCGGTCGCCGGAAATAGCCCGCCGTCACGCCCGGTCCCTCGATGCGCAGCTCGCCCTTGTCCGATGTTCCCTCGCCCACCAGAAGCGTGAAATCCGTCCCGGCAAGCGGCCGACCGATCGGCACGATTCCGTCCCCGTAAGAGAAATCCCGCGCCGCGAAACGATGCGCGAAGGACCAGATCGTCGTCTCCGTCGGGCCGTAGAGGTTCCACACCGCCTCGAAGCGTTCGTAGAGTTCTTCGGCAAGCGGATAGGGCAGCGCCTCCCCGCCGCACAGCACTCCGACACCATCCGCGCCCGGCCCGTCGGCGGCTGCGGCGGCAGAGGAAATCATCCGCCACATGGTCGGCATCGCCTGGATGAGGCAGCGCCCGCGCCCTGCCGCCAGCCGCAGCAACGCCTCTCCGCTCTTGGACCGAAGATCATCGGCCAGAATGGCCGTTCCCCCGCGCGAAATCGGCAGGAACAGCTCCAACACGGAAATATCGAACCCGACCGTCGTCGCCGCGACGAGCCGCCCCCAGGACGCGAAATCGATCTCCTTGTCGATCCCATCGAGGAAGTATTCGACATTGTGCCGCCGCACCATCACGCCCTTGGGCTAACCCGTCGATACGAACGTGAACATGATATAGGTGAGCGCGTTCCCGTCGCCGGGCACACGCATCTCACCCGCATGCCCCGCCCCCCCATCCGGTAAAGCAGCGACCTTATCAAGAGGCATCCCGCCGCGCGCGGGAAAGCGCGTTGCGTCCTGCCCCGCATCCACGACCAGAAGATCGAGTTCGGCGAGATCGGACACGAGCGCGTTGCGTGCCGGTGGCGAGTCCACCGGCAACGGAACATAGGCCGCCCCCGGATCCCAGATCGCCAGCAGGGCGGCGACGAGATCGTGAGAGCGCCGCATATGCACGCCCACCCGCGCACCGGGCGTCACGCCTTTTGCGCGCAGACGGTCCGCGATTGCATCGATACGAACGACGAGGTCTGCGTAGGTGATCGTATCCCTATCGCATTCGATGGCGGGACGGTCCAGGAACCGCGAACGAACGTCGCGGATCCAGGACAGGATATCGAGATCGGCCATAGAGTTTCTCTGCCGGATATGTCGATTTGAGAGACTTATTCGGGCAGAGACGCGGACACGCGCTCCAGCGTGACACCGGAAACCCACTTCGTCCAGATCGGGCGATAGGCCTTAAAGAAGTGCGCGGCCGTCTCCTCCGGCGAGGCCTCGTGCATGTGCATGTAGGCCGCCAGCTCGCCCATCGTGTCGGTGCCGATGAACAGCTTCTTCAGGAAGGCGACGATCTCCGGATTGCGGTCCGCCATGTCGCGCGTGACGTATTTCAAGATCGGAATGATCTCGTAGGCGCAGGCCTCGGAAGCGGGCACGCCCGGCTTGAACGGCGTCAGATGCTTCTCGATCGCAGCTCAGTACTTCGCGCTGTATTCCGGCACCTCGATCCCCGTCAGATCGATCATCGCGGGCAGCGCGCTCGGGGTACAGTAATAGGTCACGAAGGGGCGTCCGCCTCGTATTCGGCCATGACGATCTCGTTCAGTTCAGCCTCCGTCTTCGGCTCGACCGACGTGATCGTCTTGTCGAGACCGTAGGTCGCCAGTTTGATGAGATTGATCTCCCGACACGCCCAGCCGGGAATGCAGTTGACCAGCATGACCTCGTTGTCGGGTCGGTTCTCGCGGAAGGCGTCGGCATATCCCGCCAGATCGCCGATCTTCTTCAGGTCCGGCGCGATCGGCTTGATATCGCGCGCAGCATCCCCCTTCACCACATAGGTGGGAACGTAGAAACCTTGCGAGGCGGCTTCGTAGATCGCCCCCAGTTCCACGATCTTGTCGGCCACAACCTGATCGCACCCCCATTCGGCCATCAGGTTGTTGTACATTTCCAGGTTGACGTCCATCGTCCCCTCTTCCATGGCCTTGTGCATCTTGGGAACGTTGGAATCGACATCCTCCGCCTCGCGGCCGTAGCCGTTTTCGATGATGTAGATCGCGATCGCATTGCTGATCTGGATGTTCTCCCAACCGCCGTCATAGAAGGTAATCGGCCGGTCGTTTGAGGCCGCGAACGACGCGGCACACGACATCCCGACGAGAGCCAGGAACGATCACCGAACCGTCGGCGATCACCGCCCCCGACAGGGAAACGAAGGCCATCCATCCGAAGCCGCCGCCGAACAGCAACGCAAAGGCGATCACTCCGACGATGATCGGCGTGCGATAGCCAGTGCGAACGGACGGCTTTCGAGTCTGATCGCTCATCATCCGCCCCCTATCCGGTCGCCATGCGCGTCACCTTGCGCAACACGTCGCTATTCTCGCCGAGTTCATTCATCGTCCCGTTTGCCAACATCATCACCGTGCTGACGGCAACGATCGCCGAGGAACGGTGGGCCATAACGACCACAACGGAGCCCACCGCGTGCATCTGTTCAATGGCCGCGGTCAACGCCGCATCTCCATCCGCATCGAGGTTCGAATTCGGCTCGTCCAGCACCACGAGCCTCGGCCGACGATAAAGCGCACGGGCAAGGCCCACGCGCTGAACCTGTCCGCCTGATAACGGTCCGACCCGTTCCGAGATCATCGTTTCATAGCCATCCGGAAGCCGCAGGATCATATCGTGTACGCCCGCTATCTGGGCAGCACTCACGATCTCCGCGTCATCCGCATTCGGATCAAACCGGGCGATATTTTGCCGAATGGAGCCGGGCAAAAGCTCCACGGTTTGAGGCAGGTAACCGATATGGCGCCCGAGCGCCTCCTTGTTCCAATGCTCAAGCAAGGCCCCGTCGAGCCGAACGATCCCCGCGTCAGGCACCCAGGCCCCGATAAGCAACCGAACAAGCGTCAATTTCCCCGCCGCACTTGGCCCGATGACCCCCAAACCGTCGCCCGGCTCCAGATCGAAATTCACGTGAGAGAATCGCCCGTCGCTTATCCCCCGGCGCCACGCGCTCACCCGGCGCGAAGTGACTTGCGATCCGAACCTGCAGATGGCCTTCGGGTTCCGGCAATATCAGCGGCGTGGATGGAACGCTTGCCGAACCAAGATGGCCCTTCAACCGCCGGTAGGATTGGCGGGCGCGCAGAATCGAGCGCCATTGTCCGATTAGCTGGTCGATCGGCGCCAACGCCCGCCCGGCGATAACCGATGTCGCGACGATCGTGCCCGGCGTGATTTCCTGACGGATGGCAAGCCACGCCCCAAGCCCGAGGATTGCGGATTGCAGCAGCAACCGGCTCGCCTTGGAAATCGCGGCAAAGAGTTCGGCCCTTTCCCCGCCGGCCTGCGCGCGCTCGACGCCTTGCGAGTGGAGCTCCTGCCAATGGTCCGCGATATGCCCCAGTATCCCCATCGGCACGGTGCTTTCCGCGTGTCTGTGGCTTTGATCGGCAAACCGGGTCTCGGAAAGCTCAAGCACCATCGCCTGGCTCAGAGCCTTTCGGATGGAGAACTCATTCACCCAGGCGAGCACCGTGACGAACACGGCCCCGCCCAACGCCAACAAACCGAGATAAGAATGTATCAGAAAGGCGATCGCCAGATAGAGTGGCATCCAGGGCAGATCGAACAGACAAAGAAGCCCCGGACTTGCGAAAAACGAGCGCACGACCGCCAGATCACCGATCGGCCACCCCGCGCTGTCCGACAATCCTTTGGGAAATATAGGTTTTCATCGTGAGAGATCCGATCCGATCATCGAACCAATAGCCCGCCCGCGACAGGGCACGCGCCCTGATCGCTTCAAAGAGATCGAGAAAGAGGAACAGACCCGCGACGAGCGCGGAAAGTGCGATGAGGGTGGGAACGGAACGGCTGCTCAGCACGCGGTCATAGACCTGCAGCATGAAAAGCGGCCCGGTGAGCATCAGGAGATTGATCGCGAGACTGAACACACGCCGACGGCAACGAAGGCGCTCTTTAGTGCCTCGACCGAATCCTTCAGCGGATTCTTGCGATCGGGCATATCGGGCGATCGTAATCCTATCATTCACCACTCATGAGTCGCGCGGATCGCAATGACCGACGCTCAGGCAAACAGGCCTCGCTGGAAGATCTCGGAGCAAATTCCCGGTACCGACCAACCGGGGATTTCCCTGAGGCGTGATCGTCCAATTCGCGCCAGCCTCCGACGTCGACCCGCGTAGTAGAGCCTTCGGCCTGTTTCATTTCCGTTATTTTCTTTCGTTACGTTCGGAAGCTTACGGAAGGCCCCTGATTTATCAAGGCTCCAACGCAGTCTGTCAGGAAGCGAAAATTTCGAGGGAAGCAGCAGAATGGAGGCGCTTGCACGCGCGGCTCCAGATTTCGGGCGCGTTTGGGATATCAATGCGTCGGAGGGAGCTGGCTGATGCCGCCGGCCTGCGGTCACTAATCGGGGCCCTGTGTTTCAAACGCCAAAAGCGCCCTGGGGGGCGCTGTGTTTTGTATATCTTGGAAGATTTGGTTGCGGGGGCAGGATTTGAACCTGCGACCTTCAGGTTATGAGCCTGACGAGCTACCGGGCTGCTCCACCCCGCGCCAAGTGCGCGTCCACACGGGGAGACTGAACGTGTGGAGCTTACTGCTCCACTCGGGAGAATGTGTTGAGTGGAGGTTTATTGGAATGAACCGTTGAGAGGGAGTTTATGATGCCCTTTGCAGGCCTGGCGGTGACCTACTCTTCCGCGTCTTGAGACGAAGTACCATTGGCGCTGGGGAGTTTCACGGCCGAGTTCGGAATGGGATCGGGTGGGGGCTCCCCGCAATAGCCACCAGGCCGGCGAAGGGCATCATGTACAGAAGAAACTGGTTTTGTATTTCATCATCGAAGGATTGGATGATCATTGATTAATGAGAGTGATCAAGCCGAACGAGTTATTAGTACCGGTAAGCTGCATGCATTGCTGCACTTCCACACCCGGCCTATCAACGTGGTGGTCTTCCACGACTCTTCAGGGAGAACTCGTTTCGAGGTGGGTTTCCCGCTTAGATGCTTTCAGCGGTTATCCCGACCACATGTAGCTACCCTGCTATGCCGCTGGCGCGACAACAGGTCCACCAGAGATGTGTCCATCCCGGTCCTCTCGTACTAGGGACAGATCCTCTCAATTCTCCTACACCCACGGCAGATAGGGACCGAACTGTCTCGCGACGTTCTGAACCCAACTCACGTACCACTTTAATCGGCGAACAGCCGAACCCTTGGGACCTGCTCCAGCCCCAGGATGTGATGAGTCGACATCGAGGTGCCAAACGATCTCGTCGATATGGACTCTTGGAGATCATCAGCCTGTTATCCCCGGCGTACCTTTTATCCGTTGAGCGATGGCCCTTCCACGAGGGACCACCGGATCACTATGACCGACTTTCGTCTCTGCTCGACTTGTCAGTCTCGCAGTCAGGCGGGCTTATGCCATTGCACTCAACGAACGATTTCCGACCGTTCTGAGCCCACCATCGCACGCCTCCGTTACTCTTTGGGAGGCGACCGCCCCAGTCAAACTACCAGCCACACACTGTCCCGGATGCTGTGACATCGCGGTTAGACACCCATGCAGGTAAGGGTGGTATTTCAAGAATGGCTCCACCAAGGCTGGCGCCCTGACTTCAAAGCCTACCACCTATCCTACACATGCCGGCACGAATGCCAGTGTGAAGCCGTAGTAAAGGTGCACGGGGTCTTTCCGTCTGACCGCAGGAACCCCGCATCTTCACGGGGAATTCAATTTCACTGAGTCTATGCTGGAGACAGCGGGGAAGTCGTTACGCCATTCGTGCAGGTCGGAACTTACCCGACAAGGAATTTCGCTACCTTAGGACCGTTATAGTTA
>NZ_JASJAV010000019.1:160000-228701 GCF_030066895.1 Breoghania sp.
GTAGACGATTGACTTGGCCGTCCTCAGATGGTCAGAGAGATCATTCCAAGTTGCACGGTCGCAAGGCCGGCACGCTTTTCGGGGAGCCGACGCCTGCCGATGCAAATAGGTTTTCATCCCACTCCGGCCACGATCGACCTCGGTAACGAACCGCCTTTGGTTGCCTTCGAGGATCGCAATGGCCCGCCGACCCGGCGCGAGGTTTCGCTGCGCTGGCTGACGGGCACCGCGCTGACGGGCTTTACATCCATTGTTCTCATCGGTGGCGCGCTGACGGCAGCGCTCGACGGTCGGTATACAGTTGAAGCGGCAACGCCGCCGCACGACAGCGCCCAGATCGCGCCGCAGGAAGACAAGGCGGAAAAGGGTGACCGGATGACCGGCGCCGATTCCCAGTTCGCCACCCGCCAGGTCATTCAGGTGAACACCCTCACCCGCGAAGGCGACACCGTCCACATTCAGGCAAAGCCCTATGCGCTGGTGAACGCCACGCTGGAAACCCGCCGCTCCAACGAGATCGCGGCGAACATTCCGCCGTTCAATCCGCTCAAGCTGGTTTCGGGCAACGACGTTCTGCCCGACCGCAGTGCCAGCGACTCCATTTATGCCGCGCACGTGGAAGGCGAAGTCACCATTGCCGAACATGACTTTCCGCTGAACGAGGTATCGGTCGATACCCTCGATGCCGCCGACGACGCCGAGATCGAGCGCATCGTTCGCGGTTCCGGCCGCTTCCTGTCCGACGACAAGGTCGAGGTCGCCTCCCTGCCCGTCGTCGATCCGGGCCGGTTCGATTTCGACCTCGCCCAGCAGAGCGGTCTGTCGAATCTCTCCGTGCGCATCGCGGCGGAAAACGTCTCCTTCGTTTCCAAGACCGACAACAACCAGGCCTATTCGGACATGGAGGAGCGAATCGTCCCGATTCGCGAACAGACGTCGCTGAAAACGATCCTCCTCGACAACGAAGCAACCGAGGAAGAGGCGGAGGAAATTTCCGAACGCTTCGCCGACGGCTTCAATATCAGCGAGCTTCACCCCGAACAGCGGGTGCGCATC
Source organism: Breoghania sp. (assembly GCF_030066895.1). Classification (GTDB taxonomy): domain Bacteria; phylum Pseudomonadota; class Alphaproteobacteria; order Rhizobiales; family Stappiaceae; genus Breoghania. The sequence goes on from NZ_JASJAV010000019.1 coordinate 161,057, forward strand.
GGCAAGAGCCTGGACGACGTGAACGGCGACATGCGCGTCGAGCGTGTCTCTCTATATGTCGATCAGGTCCACCAGGGCACGGTCGCCATGTCCGACGAGGGTCGATACGTGGCTGCGGCAGCGCCCACCACCCTAATGCCGGACGCCTTCGCCGCCGCCGACCGCATGACGCTCTCCGGTCCGACGCCGTCACTCTACAATTCGCTTTACCAGACCGGCCTCGGCAACGACCTGGCCGAACCGCTGATCGAGGATCTGGTCCATATCTTCTCTTATGACGTGGACTACAATTCGCGGGTAAAACCGGGCGACCAGCTCGAAGTTTTCTATTCTCTCGACAAGCCCGGAAACGGCCAGCCGCCGGAGGTGCTCTACACCTCGCTCACAACCGGTAACGAGACGCATCACTTCTACCGCTTCCGCACGCCCGACGACGGCTCCGTCGATTTCTATGACGAGGACGGACGCAGCGCGAAGAAGTTCCTGACGCGCAAACCGATCGTCGGCGGGCGCGTGAGTTCGCCTTTCGGCAAGCGTCGCCATCCGATTCTAGGCTATGTGAAGTTCCACACCGGCGTCGACTGGGCAATCTCGCGCGGCACGCCGATCCATGCGACCGGCGACGGCGTCATTGAAAAGGCGGGCTGGAGTTCCGGCTACGGCCGCTTCACGCTGATCCGTCACGCCAACGGCTACGAGACCGGTTACGGCCACCAGCAGGCGATCGCCAAGGACATCAAGCCGGGCGTCCATGTCAAGCAGGGCGAGGTGATCGGGTATGTGGGCTCGACCGGCCGCTCCACCGGTCCGCACGTGCACTATGAAGTGCGCATCAACCAGAAGTTCGTGGATCCCAACCGCATCAAGCTGCCGCGCGGTCGCGTTCTGGAAAGCGACATGCTGGCAAGCTTCGAACGCGAGCGCGACCGCATCGATGCCCTTCTTGAGCGCGGCGGGAACTTCGCGAACCGGATCGCCTCGCGCTGAGGCGGAACCGTTCGCCTTGCGACCGGTCACACCCGAGCAAGATCCTCATCTTCTGCACCGGATATGAAAAAGGCGGCCCACAGGCCGCCTTTCCCGTTTTATTCCGCGATTTATCCGAACAGGCTCAGGCCTGCGCCGCGATCGGGGCTTCCCCCTCGCCTTGCGGCGAGAAGAGCAGCTTGTCGCTGCCGGCCGACACGGTCACCGTGTCACCGTCGCGAACCTCGCCCGACAGGATCCGTTCGGCCAACAGGTCCTGCACTTCCTTCTGGATCACCCGCTTCAGCGGACGTGCGCCGTAGACGGGGTCGTAGCCCTTCTCCGCCAGCCACGCGTGGGCCGAGATATCCAGTTCCAGGTCGATCTTGCGATCCGCCAGCAACCGTTCCAGGTAGCCGAGCTGGATGTCGACGATCGCCGCCATCTGCGACTTCTGCAGCCGGTGGAAGAGGATGATCTCGTCCAGACGGTTGAGGAACTCGGGACGGAAGTGCCCGCACACCACGCCCATGACCTGTTCGCGCACCGCGCCCGAATCCTGGCCCTCAGGCTGATTGGCCAGATATTCCGACCCGAGGTTCGAGGTCATGATGATCAGCGTATTGCGGAAATCGACCGTGCGCCCCTGACCGTCGGTCAGCCGTCCATCGTCAAGCACCTGCAACAGCACGTTGAAGACATCCGGGTGCGCCTTCTCGATTTCGTCGAACAGCACGACCTGATAGGGTCGACGCCTGACCGCCTCGGTCAGCGAACCGCCTTCCTCATAACCGACATAGCCCGGAGGCGCGCCGATCAGACGGGCGACGGAGTGCTTTTCCATGAACTCCGACATGTCGATCCGCACCATCGCGGTCTCGTCGTCGAACAGGAAGTCGGCCAGCGCCTTGGTCAGCTCGGTCTTGCCGACGCCGGTGGGGCCGAGGAACATGAACGAGCCCATGGGCCGGTTCGGATCCTGTAGACCCGCCCGCGCACGCCGGACGGCGGTCGAGACGGCATGCACCGCCTCCTCCTGCCCCACGACGCGCTTTGCCAGCTCGTCTTCCATGCGCAGGAGCTTTTCCTTTTCGCCTTCCAGCATCTTGTCGACCGGAATGCCCGTCCAGCGCGAGACGACCTGCGCGATGTTGTCGGAGGTAACCGCCTCCTGCACCATCACCTCGGAATTGGCGTTGGCTTCTGCGACCTCGACCTCGCTGATCTGCTTTTCGAGCTTCGGTATGATGCCGTAGGCAAGCTCGCCCGCCTTGGCCAGATCACCTTCGCGCTGCGCCTTTTCCAGATCGCCGCGCGCCTGATCGAGCTGTTCCTTAATCTTCTGCGCCAAGGACAGCTTTTCCTTCTCGCTCTGCCAGCGAGCCGTGTAGGCTGCCGATTCCTCTTCCAGATCGGCCAGCCCCACCTCCAACTTCTCGAGCCGGTCGTGCGAGCCCTGATCCGTTTCCTTCTTCAGCGCCTCACGCTCGATCTTGAGCTGGATGATACGGCGGTCGAGTTCGTCGAGTTCCTCCGGCTTTGAATCGACCTGCATGCGCAGCCGCGATCCCGCTTCGTCGACAAGATCGATCGCCTTATCGGGCAGGAAGCGGTCGGTGATGTAGCGATTGGACAAGGTCGCGGCCGTCACGAGCGCCGAATCCGCGATTCGCACGCCGTGATGCAGCTCGCACTTCTCCTTCAGGCCGCGCAGGATGGAGATCGTGTCCTCCACCGTCGGCTCATGGATAAAGACAGGCTGGAAACGACGGGCAAAAGCCGCGTCCTTTTCCACGTGCTTGCGGTATTCATCGAGCGTGGTCGCGCCCACGCAGTGCAACTCACCGCGTGCCAATGCGGGCTTCAAGAGGTTGGAGGCGTCCATCGCCCCGTCCGCCTTGCCCGCACCGACCAGCGTGTGCATCTCGTCGATGAACAGGATGACCTTGCTTTCTTCGGCCTGGACTTCCTGCAGGATCCCCTTCAGCCGCTCCTCGAACTCGCCGCGATACTTCGCGCCTGCAATCAGCGCGCCCATGTCGAGCGCCAGCAGCGACTTGTCGGCCAGCGATCCCGGCGCGTCGCCATTGACGATCCGCAGCGCCAGCCCTTCCGCGATCGCGGTCTTGCCGACGCCCGGCTCACCGATGAGCACGGGATTGTTCTTGGTCCGCCGCGCCAGCACCTGCATCGTGCGACGGATTTCCTCGTCACGCCCGATCACCGGATCAAGCTTGCCCTCGCGCGCATCCTGGGTCAGATCGCGCGTGTATTTCTTCAACGCATCGTAGCGGTTTTCGGCCGACTGGGTGTCGGCGGTGCGGCCCTTGCGCAATTGGTTGATCGCCTCGTTGAGGCCCGCAGGCGTAACGCCCGCATTGGCCAGGATCTTCGACGTCTCAGCGCCCTTCTCCATGGCCAGCGCCAGGAGCAGACGTTCCACGGTGACATAACTGTCGCCGACCTTCTCGGCGAGCTTTTCCACCCGCTCGAAGACCTGCGCCAAAGGCTGCGCCATGAAGAGCTGCCCGTTGCCGCCGTTCACCTTCGGCATCTTGTCGAGCGCAAGCTCCACCGCGGTAAGCGCGTCCTTCGGCCGACCTCCGGCGCGCGAAATCAGGCCCGATGCCATGCCTTCGCGATCATCGAGCAAAACCTTGAGAATGTGTTCGGGCGTGAATTGCTGGTGCCCCCGGCCAAGCGCGTAGGTCTGTGCGCTCTGGAGAAATCCGCGCACACGCTCGGTGTAACGTTCCATATCCATGGTCAAACCTCCTCACCGCAGCGCTACCCGAAGCATGGTCTGCGAAATCGGACAGGCGAGGCCGACAAGGCCCTCGCACGGCTTTTTCTTTCTAGGAAAGCAGCCTTGCCCGTGTTCGGACAAAGCCGGCTTTCAAGCCGCTGACTGGATATAGTGTTGCAGATTGACAACAAAAAGGGGAGGCGTGACCTGACGGCGAATAAAGGAAAATTCCGTACGCCAACGCAAAAAACCGCGGACAAAGCCGCGGTTCTTCATCGTAAGGCCGCCGGTCGAACCGACGCCTTATGGAAGGTTGCAGAGCGGAAGCCTCAGACTTCGCTGGCCTCGGCAGCCGGAGCATCGCTGCTGCCCGCCGCTTCTTGGTCGACCGCATTGGCCGCCGCGCGACGAACGTTGCGACCGCGGGCACCGCGAGCCCGACGACGCGGACGTGCGGGCTCTTCGCCCTCCTCGCTCGCACCGTTCTCCTCGGCACTCGCCGCTTCCTTGGCGTCTTCCTTGGCAGCGTCTTCGCCGCTGTACTTGGCAGAAGCCTTGGCCGAACTGCGGGACCTGCGAGGTGCGCGGGCCGGAGCCTTTTCCTTTTCCGCGTCCTTGTCGTCCTTCGCTTCGCCGTTAACTTCACCGTTGCCGTTCTTGGCATCGATGCCCGGCATGCGGTCAACGAACGGCTGCGGCGCATCTTCCGACATCACGCGCGGCTTGGCGGCAGTAGGAGGCGTGGCGGCGGCAGGCGTTTCGACCGCCTGATCCTCGTTCATGTCGTCGTCATTGTCGCTCGAGGCACGAGCCTGCGGCGCGGGACCGTTGTTCTGAGCCTGAGCCGCAGCGACGATGCGCGAATAGTGTTCGGCATGCTGCAGGTAGTTCTCAGCCATGATGCGGTCGCCTGAGACCATCGCATCGCGTGCGAGCTGCTGATATCTCTCCGCGATGTGCATAGCCGTTCCGCGGATCTTTACGTCCGGACCGTTCGATTCAAACGCCCGGGTCAGCGGATTCGGTCCTTTGCGACCGCGTCCGCGCAAACGCTTGTTCTGATTGTTTTGTCTCATACTGCCGTTATCTCTTCAGAGCGGCTCGCCATGCTCATGCATCGGCTTTTCGACCGAACCCAAGGGGTGACTCCGGGCATCGGGGACTTCACCCCCCTTGCCGCTAACCAGCGCGCGTGATTGTCCGAGCAATCGGTCCATCTAAAGTATCGGTGGTCTCTGACATCCCGCTGTCTCGGACAGGCGATGAACGCATCACCGCGGGCCGAATTTAGAATTGAACCGTAGTCCAAGTCCCATTGCGCTACCGGTCTTTGGCTATTCCCCAGCCCGGCTGGCAATGATGCCAAGCGGATCGACCGGCGTCATAGCGCCTCGGCGAGATGACCGTAGCCCCTTCGCATCATAAATCCAAGTGCAATTTTCAAAGCCGACAACGCGATCACGCTCCGCCAGATCCCGCACGATGTCCAGTTGGTTGAAAGCCGCTTCCCGAAAAATACTGATGACATCTTGCTCTTGATCGTATCCGATTTCAACGATCACGGCCGCCTTCGTTTCGCGGAGCTTTTCCGCAGAATCCCGAGCAATCACACGATAGGGCGCAAGCCCGTCCTCGCCGCCGTCGAGAGCCGTGAGCGGATCGTGTTCGCGCACCTCCGGGTCCAGACCGGGAATGATCCCGCTCCGGATATAAGGGGGATTTGAAACGATGAGATCCCAGCCCCCGCCGACACCCTCCATCCACGACGTGCAAGCGAAATCCATACGGTCTCCGACGCCGCACGCTGCGGCATTTCGCCGCGCAACATGCAATGCACCGGGTTGAATATCCGTCGCTAGCCCCCGCGCATTCGGCAATTCCGAGAGAAGCGCGACGAGAATTGCCCCCGTCCCCGTCCCCAGATCAACGATGTTCAAAGGCCGCTCGCGATCGCCCGTCTCATCGACGAATGCGAGGGCGGCTTCCACCAGCGTCTCGGTATCGGGACGCGGTTCCAGCGTTTCCGGCGAGAGCTCGAAATTGAGCCCCCAGAAATCCCGGTGGCCGACAATACGCCCCACAGGCTTGCGCTCCAGCCGGGCGGCCAGATGCGCCTCGAGACGCGCCTCTTCCGCCTCGCTCAAGGGACGAGTTTCTTCAAGCACCAGCCTTTGCGGAGAAAGTCCCGTGACATCGGCGACCAGCAGTCGAGCATCCGTTTCCGGGCTTGCCAGATCGGCCGCGCGCAAGGCGTCGCGAACCCATCGATAGGCGATCCCGAGCCGCGTGCTCACTGCAACTCGGCCGCATCGGCCGCCAGCAACTGGGCCTGATGCTCGGTGATCAGCGGATCGATGACCTCATCCAGCGCTTCGCCGGAAATGACCTGATCGAGCTTGTAGAGCGTCAGGTCGATGCGGTGATCGGTGACGCGCCCTTGCGGGAAATTGTAGGTGCGGATGCGTTCCGACCGGTCGCCGGAACCAACCTGTCCGCGGCGCGCCTCCGAACGCTCACTGGCCGCCTTTTCGCGTTCCCTGTCGAGAAGACGGGCGCGCAGAACGGTCATCGCCTTGGCGCGGTTCTGGTGCTGGGACTTCTCGGCCGAGGTGACGACGATCCCCGACGGCAAGTGCGTGATTCGCACCGCCGAGTCGGTCGTGTTGACGTGCTGTCCGCCTGCCCCGGAAGCGCGCATCGTATCGATGCGGATGTCTTCGGAGCGAATGTGGATATCCACCTCCTGCGCCTCAGGCAAAACCGCGACGGTGGCGGCAGACGTATGGATGCGGCCGCCCGATTCGGTCACCGGAACGCGCTGCACCCGATGCACACCCGATTCGAACTTGAGTCGAGCGAAAACGCCATTGCCCTCAACGGAGGCGATCGCTTCCTTGTAGCCGCCGACTTCGCCCTCGCTGGCGGACAGGACCTCGACCTTCCAGCCCCGCGTTTCGGCATAACGCTGATACATGCGGAAGAGGTCGCCCGCGAAAAGCGCGGCCTCGTCGCCGCCCGTTCCCGCGCGCACTTCCAGGATGGCACTGCCCGCATCGGCGGCGTCCTTCGGCAGCAAGGCGACCTGTAGGTCCTGCGTCAGCACTTCGACGCGCTCCACCAGTTCCTCGCGCTCGGCCTCCGCCAGCTCGTGCATTTCCTTGTCGATCCCCGGATCGGCGAGCAGCTCCTCCGCCCCGGCAAGATCGCCCTCGACCTGCCGAAGCTCACGGATCATCCCGACGACAGGTTCCAGCTCCGCATAGTCGCGCGACAACCGGACATAGGTCGTGGGATCCGGATTGGACGACATCCGGGCCTCGATTTCGGCAAAACGGTCGAGAAGGTGGTCCAGTTTTTCCTGCGCAAGCATCGCGCATCAACTCCAAGGCAAGAGCGAATTCAATTCACGGCCAGGCGAACGGGATCCGCGGGCACGCCGTCGCACGACATCATGCAGGCGTTCGCTACAACAGAACGTTGTTTTCGCTGGCAAAGGCCCGCAGCAGAGCGCGCACGGACCCGGCATCGGGCTGTCCCGGTTCCAGCCGGGCAAGCAACTGTTCACGCAAGCGGCCAACATCCAGTCCGTGCACCATCGACTTCACGGGTCCGACCGCCGACGGCGACATGGATATGGTCTCAAAGCCCAGCGCCAGCAAGGCCATCGCCTCCAGTGGACGTCCCGCAAGCTCGCCGCAAAGACCGACGGGAACGTTTGACACCTTCGCCCGTTCCACGATCATCTTCAAGGCCCGCAGGAACGCCACGTTGAGCGTATCGAAGCGATCGGCCACCCGCGTATTGCCGCGATCGACCGCGGTGAAGAACTGGAACAGATCGTTGGAACCGACCGATGCGAAATCGACCGCCGCAAACAGCTCTTCGAGCTGGAACAGCAGCGAGGGCACCTCGATCATCACGCCGAGCTTGATCGTGTCGGGCACCGGCCGCTCGTGGCGGCGCAAGTGGTTGATCTCGCGCTCCACCATCGCCTTGGCTTCCCGGAATTCCGAAACGTCGGACACCATCGGGAACATCAGCCGCAATTCGCGTCCGCCCGCAGCACTCAACAGCGCGCGAAGCTGGGGGCGCAGCAAACCCGGACGGTCGAGCCCGAGCCGGATCGCCCGCCAGCCCATCGCCGGATTTTCTTCCTGGATGGAACGCAGATAGGGAAGAACCTTGTCTCCGCCGATATCGAGCGAGCGGAAGGTCACCGGCCGGTCGCCCGCCGCATCAAGCACGGTGGAATAGAACCGCATCTGCTCCTTCATGCGCGGGAAGGTCGACGCGATCATGAATTGCAGTTCGGTGCGGAAGAGGCCGATCCCCGTCGCCCCCGATTCGTCCATGTGGGGCAAGTCGACCAGCAGCCCCGCATTGAGCTGCAGCGTGACCGGCTTGCCGTCCTTGGTGACCGACGGCTTGTTGCGCAACCGGCGATACTGCGCCTGGCGCCGCGCCCGGAACCGGACCTTTTCCGCGTAGGCGTTCTCAACGTCGGAGGGGGGCCGCAGATGAACCTGACCGGTTTCCCCGTCGACGATGACAGCGTCACCCGCTTCCACCAGCGAGACAATGTCGGAAACCAGTCCGACCGTCGCGATGCCTAGCGCACGCGCAACGATGGAGACGTGGCTGGTGGGGCTGCCTTCCTCCAGAACCAGGCCGCGAATGCTGTCGCGGTCATAATCGAGAAGCTCCGCCGCCCCCATGTTGCGGGCAACGATGACGGCGTCCGTGGGCAGCTCCTGACCGTTCGGCCCGTGCGGCCGACCCATCAGTTCGCGCAGCAGGCGGTTCGCCAGATCGTCGAAATCGTGCAGCCGTTCGCGCAAGTAGGGATCGGTCTGGCGCAGCATCCGAGCGCGGTTGTCGCTCTGGACCTTCTCCACCGCAGCCTCGGCCGTCAGACCGTTGCGGATCGCTTCCTCGATCTTACGAATCCAACCCCGGTCGTAGGCGAACATCCGGTAGGCTTCCAGAACCTCCCGGTATTCGCCTGCCTGAGCGGCGGCATCGCCGTGCGCCAGCATATGATCGAGCGAGAGCCGCATGCTCTCCACCGCACTCGCCAGCCGGCCCAGTTCGTCCTGAGTGTTTTCCGCGATCAGATTGGTAACGACGACGCGCGGCTCGTGCAGAATCGCATGGCCGAGGCCGACGCCGTCGCACAGCGCCACGCCTTCCAGATGCAGCGGCCGCGTCAGATCGAGCCGGGCGCCCACATTGGAGATCGCCTCCAGCTCGCCGGCGGCCAGCATTTCCGCGATCACCATCGCGGTGGTCTGCAGCGCCTCGACCTCGTCTTCCGAATAGGTGCGGTGTGCCTTGTTCTGAACGACAAGAACGCCAAGCGTGCGCCCTACCCTCAGGATCGGCACGCCGAGGAACGAATGATAGACCTCTTCCCCCGTCTCCGGCCGGTAGGCAAAGGAGGGGTGAGCCTGAGCATTGGGAAGATTAAGCGGGCGCGCCTCGGCCGCAATCAGACCGACAAGCCCTTCGTTGACGGCGAGACTGGTCTGGTGGACGGCGCTGGGATTAAGACCCTCGGTCGCATAAAGCTCCAGCAGGCCGTCGGCGCGCAGAATATAAACCGAACACACCTCCGCAACCACATTGGCCGCAATGTGTCTGGCAATCTGATCAAGCCGCTCCTGGGCGCCGCTCGGCACCGCCATGACTTCACGGAGGCGTCGCAGCAGCACGCGCGGACCGGCGGAATTGTCCCTCATCCTCCGCCAACTCCCCCTGTCTCGGATCGGCAGTCTAGCGCTCGCCCTTACCGGATCTCCGCAATGAGATCCCGTTCAGCGTTCGACGTGCCGGCGGGCGGTGGTCCAACTATCCGTCGAGCCCGTATAGCGAATGCAAAGTTCGAACCGCAAGTTCGGTATAGGCGGAATCGATTAGCACGGAAATCTTGATCTCCGAAGTGGTGATCGCACGAATGTTGATCCCCTTCTCGGCCAAGCCCCTGAAACATTGTGCCGCAACGCCTGCATGGCTTCGCATGCCGACGCCGATCACGGAGACCTTCACGACTTCCGTCGCCCCTTCCAGGACGCCGAACTGAAGCGTTGGCCGCCGGTCTTCCAGAACCTGCATTGCGCGGTTGTAATCGCCCTGCGGGACGGTGAACGTGATGTCCGTCGTCGATCCGTCGGGCGAAATGTTCTGGACGATCATGTCCACGTTGATATTGGCGTCCGACAAGGGCCCGAAGACGATGGCCGCCACGCCCGGTTTGTCCGGCACGTTCCGGATCGAAATCTGTGCTTCGTCCTTGGAAAAGGCGATGCCGGTGACGACTTGCTGTTCCACGATCTCGTCCTCGTCGCAAATAAGAGTGCCCGGGGGCAGGTTGTCGACGCCCACCTGCGGCGCGTCCGGATCATCGAAGGAAGAGCGCACGAAGGCGCGCACGCCATGCACCATGGCAAGCTCGACTGACCGCACCTGCAGCACCTTCGCCCCGAGCGATGCCATCTCCAGCATCTCCTCGAACGCGATTCGGTCCAGCCGCTTCGCCTTCGGCACGATACGCGGGTCGGTCGTATAAACGCCGTCGACGTCGGTATAGATATCACACCGATCAGCCTTGATGGCGGCGGCGACTGCGACAGCGCTGGTATCCGACCCGCCGCGCCCGAGCGTCGCGATGCGGTTGTCGGGCGACAGCCCCTGGAAACCGGCCACGACCGCAACCTGCTCGATCTCGAGCCGTTCGATCAGCTTGTCGCCGTCGATTTCCGTGATGCACGCCGCGCCGTGGGCTGAATCCGTGTGGAGCGCGATCTGCCAGCCGAGCCAGGAGCGGGCATCCACGCCCATGTCCTGCAGCACGATTGCCAGAAGGCCCGCGCTGACCTGCTCGCCGGATGAGACGATCGTGTCGTATTCGCGCGCATCGTGCAGCTTCGACGCCTCGCGACACAGGGCGACCAGTTCGTTGGTCTCGCCCGCCATGGCGGAGACGACGACGGCGACCTGATTGCCCGCATCGACCTCGCGTTTCACGCGTCGCGCCACGTTGCGGATGCGGTCGAGATCTGCGACGGACGTGCCGCCGAACTTCATTACCAGTCGGGCCATCGGGATCGAATTCTGGAACAAAATACTGATGTCGCAAACCGCCCCCCAAGCCAAGGCGTACGACAGCTCGTAACGGCGCGTATGCATACATAGAAGCCGGGGAACCTGCAACTGGCCAGAGTAGAAACACCGTGCGAGAACGAGCCGCGGGCGCTTGACAAGAGCCCGGCGAAGACCCACGAACGAGCGGCCGTTTGGGGCGTGAACGAGGAGATGTCCGGCAATGACGACGAAGACGACCGTAAACGATCGGGAAATCGCCCGCTTTTCGGCGATGGCCGACGAATGGTGGGATCCGACCGGCAAGTTCCGGCCCTTGCACAAATTCAGCCCCGTCCGCCTCGGCTACATCAAGGAACACGTGTCCGCCCACTATGGGCGAAACGCGGAAGACCCGAAGGCCTTCAAGGGTCTGCGCTGCCTCGACATCGGCTGCGGCGGCGGTCTTTTGTGCGAACCTATGACGCGGCTGGGCGCCGAGCTCGTGGGTGTCGACCCCTCCCCCGTCAACATCGAAGTGGCTCGGCTTCATGCCGAACGCTCCGGCCTCGACATCGACTATCGCGCAACGAGGGCTGAAGACCTTGCCGCGGCGGGCGAGCGTTTCGACTTTGTTTTCAGCATGGAAGTGGTGGAACATGTCGCCGACGTTCCGGCCTATCTCAGCGCCTGTGCGGAGATGGTGAAGCCGGGCGGATTGATGTTTATCGCGACCATCAACCGCACCCTCAAGGCCTATGCGCTTGCCATCGTGGCGGCCGAGAGGGTGCTGCGCTGGCTGCCGGCCGGCACCCATTCCTACAAAAAGCTGGTGAAGCCGTCGGAGATCGAGGGCCCACTGCAGGAATCGGGCATGACGATCATCGAGCGGTGCGGCGTCACCTACAATCCGCTGTTCGACCGCTGGGGCCGCTCGCGCGACATGGACGTCAACTACATGATGCTAGCGTCCAGGCCGAAATAGGACGGTCGAAACGGCGCTGCGGGTGGGCTTGCAAGCCCAAAAGACAGGCCGCCGAGCGCCCTCCGCCGCTCTCACGACAGATCCAGTTCCCAGATTTGACCGACCAGATCATGGCCGAAACTGTGGTGCGGCTCCTCTTCCACGAGCTTGAACCCGGCGCCTTGATAGATCCGCCGCGCCGCAATCAGCACGTCGTTGGTCCAGAGTTTCACGCGAGCATATCCCCGCTCGCGTGCAAACCGGACAATCTCCGCCACCAGCCGCCTGCCAATGCCATGACCGCGGGCCTTGGCCTCCACATGCAGAAGTCGGATCTTGGCCGTTCCCTCCTCGCCGGAATCGATCAGGAAGATCGCCCCGACCGGTTCGCCGTCCAGTTCCGCGATGAAACAGGCTTCGCGCGCAGGATCGACATTCTGCAGGAACGTCGCGACGATTTCCGCAACCAGCGCCTCGAAACTGTCGTCCCAACCATATTCGCCCGTGTAGAGACAGGCCGGGACGATCAGCACGGGCTCGCGCTGAACGGTCTCCGTGGTCGGCGAGTACTGGATGAGCTCGATCAGCCGGTTGCGGAAAACCACCTTGCCCGGCGTCGCTGCGAGATCCTCCCCGACGTTGAAATTCTCCGTTCCGGCGGGAGGTTTGTCGCCGATGTAGCGATCGAAATCCTCAAGGAAATTGGCAAAGCCACGGGCAAGATTCACCCTGCCTTCGCAGCGCGTGCGCTCCAGGACTTCCGGATTCGTGAAGGGATTGTTGGACGGCGAGAAGATATAGAGCATCTGCCGCGTCACGAACTCCACCACCTTCTCATGATGGTGGAAGACCCCGTGATGGTGGAAGACCCCGCGCACGCCCGTTGTGGCGTTGTACCAGAACTGCTGATTGAGCAGGAATCCCTGGTACATCATGTTGAAGGGGAAGCGGTTCCAGCCCTCATACGCAAACCGGTGGTCTTGCGGCAACGGCTCGATACAAGGCTCCGATGCTTCGCCGCCCGCGCATTGCCCCGCATAACGCGCGAGCCGCGCGCCCTTGCGCCACACCTTGCCCGCCAGCCGCATCTGATGGCCGGGAGAAATGGCCAGATGCGACAGCCAGTCGACATAGGCGAGCGCCAGCGAACTCGGCGAAATGCCGCCCGTCATGTTCGCCAGCCCGGATCGCGTCGCCCGGTCAACCAGCTCGGAAAAGGCGCGCGCGGTGTGCCTGTCCTGATCCCCGTCGAAGGGGATTCGTTCTGGGTCACCGGATCACCTGTCGTTCTGAGCACGCATATCTGATCACCTTAGGCTCAATCTATTTCGAAAACATGCCGCTAGGGAATTGCGTCGCCACGAACCGCAACATGCGACATTCCACCGCACCATAATTTGATACCGCAACGCACATTTCCAAGCATCGCGCCATCTTTCCGTTACGTAACATGGCAAATTGTAATGTATCGGCCCGGTGCGGTCCCATTCGCCCGCACCTCCATGTTTCCGCCGAACCCGGGTTTCCAACGAAGTCACAGGGAGTATTGCCATGCCGCACCAGACAAAGCCCCCCGCCAAGGATCCCAACGTCGTGCCCATGCCCTGGCTCAACCCGTCCTGAATGGAAAAGGCGGATGTTTTCGGCAGCCGTTTCTTCGATCAGTTCACGAAGGTCAACGTCGAGACGATCTCCAAGACGGAAGCGCTGGTGGAAGATCAGCTGAGCTTCGTCTAGGACCGTGTGCGCGCCGATTTCGAATGCGCCAAGGCGATTACGGAAGCCCGCGATCCGATCGAAGCAAGCCGTATCCTGACCGAGTTCTGGGAAAAGCTGTTCGCCGACTACAGCGCCTGCGCGGAACGCCACGGAGAGAAGCTGCGCGAGCTCGCCGCCAAGGCATGTGAAAGCAGCATGGAACTGGCGGAAATCTCAAACGAGGCGGTCACGTCGGTCGAGTAGGAAATCGAGAAGACGGCGAAGTCCACCGCCGCCTGAACCGCGCGCGGGAACGCTGCCGTCCGCGAGAGATCGAGGACGGCTGACAATCGCGGAAACAGATTCGGGATATACTGGAGACGGAATGAACCGTGCCGAGCGTATGCGGGCGCGGAACGTCTAGTTCTTGTCTTCCGGCAACACGGGCAAGGGAAGGATCTCGATTCCTTCCTCGATCAGATCGCGCGCATCCTCCGGCGTCGCTTCGCCGTAGATCCCGCGCTGTTCCACTTCACCGTAATGCATGCGGCGCGCTTCGCTGGCGAAACGGGAACCGACATTGTCGGCGCTCTCGGTGATCAGGTTGCGCAGCTTGCGCATCATGTCGACGATCTGCGCCTGATGCGGATTGGGCATCGCCATGACGGGCACCGCCCCGGCATGAGCCGGTTCCGCAACCGCATCGGTCTTCGCCACCGCCGGCGGGGTTTCCTGCGTCTGCGCTTCACGCGTACCTGACACCGCAGGCGCCATCAGCGCCTTCGAAATACGGTCGTCGCCGCAGATCGGGCAGGTCAGATGCCCCTCTGCCGCCTGGCAATCGAAATCACCGGCATTTCGGAACCACCCCTCGAACTCATGCCCCTCCGAGCAGATCAAGCAATAGTGGATCATGGAACGGGCTCCGTACGCGCAAGCGCGACTGTATCGAGAGTGAAGGGACGCTCATTGACGAGTGCAGGCACGCGACTGCGCGCCTTGGCCGCCTCGTCTACGTCAATATCGGCGAGGGTGAAACCGGATTCGTCATGATCGGCTTCCGCCAGGATCTCGCCCCACGGACCGATCACCAGCGAATGGCCGAAGGTCTCGCGCCCATCCTCGTGTCGCCCGCCCTGCGCCGCCGCGAACAGGAACGCCCCGTTCTCGATCGCGCGGGCGCGCAACAGCGTGTGCCAGTGCGCCTGCCCGGTCTGGCGGGTGAAGGCGGCGGGAACGGTCAACACGTCCGCCCCGGCCTTGGCCTGAGCGCGGAAGATCTGCGGAAAACGCACGTCGTAGCAGACGGCAATGCCCAGTTTCGCCCAGGGCAGCTCGGCAACGATGCTGTTCTCGCCCGGCCGGTAGGTGCGCGATTCCCGCCAGCTCTCGCCATTGTGGAGATCGACGTCGAACATGTGGATCTTTTGTCGTAGCCCGCCGCGATCTCTCCGTCCGGCGAAATCAGGAAGCCGCGATTGGCGACGCTGCCGTCTTCATTGAGAATGGCGAGCGAACCGATATGCAGCCAGACCCCCAGTTCCCCGGCGAGCTTGCGGTAGCGGGCAAGGGCGACGTCCTCGTCTTCGATCGCAATCTTCGCCATCAAGGCGGCACGGTCGCGCTCCAGGGCGTTGATCATTTCCGGCGTCAGGACGTAAGACGCCCCGGCCTCCGCCGCCTTGCAGATCAAGGCCTCGCTCTGCGCGACGTTTTCCGCAACATCACGTCCGGACCGCATCCGAACCGCATCTGGATGCAGGCAGCCTTGAATGCACTCATTCTCACGTTTCTCCAGGCCCGCTTGCCGCTCAGTATGGTAGCGCACAAGCCTTAATCATTCCGGATCGGACAGGCGCCGCCTTCTGCCTTCGCCAGTCGACCAAAAACGAGCGTCCGGGCGAAACCTCATGTAAACGCCAGTTTATCAGGCCGCAATCATCGCGTCGAGCTTGCCCGCGCGTTCCAGCGCATGCAGCTCATCGCAACCGCCCACATGGGTTTCGCCGATGAAGATCTGAGGAAACGTCATGCGATGCGAACGGGAAATCATTTCCTTTTTCTTTTCATGTGCATAGGTTGCATCTATCTCCTCGTAGGCAACGCCCTTGGAATCGAGAAGATGCTTGGCGGCCGTACAGAAACCGCAGAACTGTCGCGTATAGATCACGATCTTCGGCATGGACTTTCCATTCGAAACAAAGGGGCGGGCTCACGGCATCGGCCTCGCCCCGAAGGAAATGAAAACCGGACACAGCCTTGCTGGCGCACGTCACCGGAGCCGTACGCCATGCAAGAATTCGGAGCCGGATTGGTGTTGTGATTTATATTGTTGCGGCAGCCGGAGATACAACCCGCGCAAAAGTTAAGAACGTCGACCTGCAACGCGCGCGCGCGTTTGAGCGCACGCGCGCACGCCTTGACCGTGACTCCGGTCGTATAACGTCATCGATCAGCAAAACGCGCCGCCCTTCGATCATCGCCCGTTGCTCACGATCAACCACGAAAGCCCCGCGCACATTATCCCGCCGCGGATCGCGATGAAGCCCAACCTGGCGCGGCGTCGCCCGGATCCTGGCCAGAACGGCCGGGTCCATCGACTTGTTGCATTGCCGGGCGATCGATCCCGCCAGCACCGCCGCCTGATTGAACCGCCGCGACCACAGCCGACGCCGGTGCAGCGGCACCGGCACGATGATATCGGCCTCCGCGACAAGCTCCGCCCCGGCCCGCGCCATCCATCCGGCCATGGCAGGCGCCAGTCCCAAACGGTCGCGATATTTCAGTCCGTGCACGAGTCCGCGCGAGATGTCGTCGTGAATGCAGGCCGCCCGCGCGCGCTCAAGCGGCGGCGGATCGGCAATTGCCTCCGCCGACAGCCCCACCTCGCCCAGATCATAGGCTAAGGGGCACACCGAGAACCACGCAATAGGATCGTTCAATCCAGGTGAGCTTCGACCAGCACGTCATACAGATCTCGGGCGCGGCATCGAGCGGCCGATCGCAGACAAAACAGACCGGCGGCAAGGCCAGATCCAGCAGCGCGGTGGGACGCCAATGTTTCAGAGCACTGTAAGAACACTGTAAAAGCCTGAGGTCGCGCCACGTCGCGAGCCATCCTCGGCCCGTTTTATGCCTGCCGTCTCATCGTCTGCGGCCTGCACGGCGATCACACCCCTCCCCTTGCGCGCAAAGAAGTTTGGTCCCGGCGCCGGAATTTTGACGCCCGGCCCTTTCCGCGGCATAAGCAGCCTACCATGTTCCGTGGGCCATGCCGATGAACTCTCCCTTCAACCGTCGCCTGCTCGCCCTCCATCGCGCCCGCGCCCTTGCGCAGCGTACGGAAGGAGCGGATTTCCTGCTGCGCCTGGTGGCGCAGGATATCGAGGATCGCCTCGCGGTCACCACGCACAAATTCGCGCTGGCGCTCGATCTCGGCGGACATACGGGGCAGGTCCGCAATGCGCTTGAGCGCTCCGACCGCGTCGAGACAGTCCTGCGCGCGGACCTCTTCGTCCCCGATCAGGGAAGCGGCAAACCCGACCTCGTCGTCGACGATGAAATCTTGCCCTTTGCCGACGGATCGCTCGATCTCGTTGTCTCCGCGCTATCGCTCCATTGGGTGAACGACCTGCCGGGCGCCCTGATCCAGATCCGGCGCGCTCTGAAACCCGATGGGCTCTTTCTGGGCGCTCTGGCGGACGGCGACACCTTGTGGGAATTGCGCGACGCGTTGCTGAGCGCGGAAGCGGAACTGACCGGTGGGGCGAGCCCGCGCGTTTCTCCCTTTGCCGATACGCGCGAGATGGGCGGTCTCCTGCAACGTGCGGGCTTCGCGTTGCCCGTTGCCGATCAGGACCGGCTGACAGTGCGCTATGACAGCGCCTTCCATCTGATGCGGGATCTGAGAGCAATGGGCGCGACCGGCATTCTGGCCGAGCGCGGAGCTCCAGCGAGCCGGGCGCTTTTCATGAAAACAGTCGAGATCTACGCCGAGCGCCATGCGGACCCGGACGGCCGTATCCGCGCGACGTTCCAGATCCTGTCCGTCTCGGGCTGGGCACCGCACGAAAGTCAGCAACAGCCTCTGAAACCGGGATCTGCGAAGATGAGTTTCGCCGAAGCGCTGGGGACGAATGAGATCGCCACGGGCGACAAGCCGTCCCGGACATAACAAAACCGGCACACCCACAAGAAGCGCACCGGTTCGAACATTTTCCGAAAGCCTGGAAGATCGGCCTTTTCCGACGAGGGGTTACTCGATCCCGCTCAGCCCGGCACTGACCGGCTCGTAATAGTCGGTCTTCAGGCTCTCGCCGATGGCGCCGACCGTGCCGACGATCGCAAGCACGATGATCCCGGCGATCAAGCTGTATCCGATCACCGTCGATCCCTGTTCGTCTGCCCAGAAGGCCTTGAACGTTTCGCGGAGCCGGCACGATTTGGTGGATGCGGGATCATGCGACATGGAAACTTATTTTCTTCCGGCCCATGCCGCCGCCGATCCTAGAGAAGATCGAGAAGGTGCGGAATGAGCGGTTCGTCTGCTGGCGGCATCGGATAATCCCTCAAGGCCGTCGGCCGCACCCATTTGAGCGCCTGACCTTCACCTCCCTGAACGATTCCTTGCCACCGTCTGCAAACGTAAAGTGGCATCAGGAGGTGAAAATCGTCGTAAGCGTGACTGGCGAAGGTCAGCGGCGCGAGGCACTCTTTCTTAACCGTGATCACCAGCTCTTCAGACAGTTCCCGGATCAGAGAATCCTCCGGCCGCTCGCCCGGCTCCACCTTGCCACCGGGGAATTCCCACATTCCCGCGAGCGCCTTTCCCTCCGACCTTTGAGTAATGAGAATCCGGCCGTCGACATCGATGAGAGCGCAGGCAACAACAAGCAGTAAATCAGGCATGTCAGGCATGTTCCATGGTGAGACGCGAAAGGAACCGGCGATTAACGATAACGAATCTCTATTTATTGGGCTCGCTCATACGAGCGGTCGCATCCAGAAATAGTGATAGGAATAGAGCGGCTTGAAGCCGAATCGACTGTAGAGCGCCTTGGCCGGAACGTTGTCGGCCACGACCTGCGACCACGCTTTCTTCGCGCCGCTCCGCCCGCCATGGGCAAGCGCGGCAGTCACGAGTTTCGCCGCCAATCCGCGCCGCCGCCGCTCAGGCGCGGTCGCCACGTCGAAGATCCCGACAAGCCCCCCCGTCGCATACCGCGAGAAGCATTACCTGCGGATCTCCGTCCTCACCGCGCAAGGAAAGGGCCAGCAACTCCGCCGGCACCTTTTCAAGCGAAGCACGGAGGGTTGCGAGAGCCCCGGGTGTCACCTTGTCCGCCCCCGTCCCGCCGACGGCAGCAAAATCGCGCAACCATTCTCCGCGCGGCAAACGGACGATCTCGTTCTCCGCCGAAGTATCGGGGACAGTTCCGTCGCCCGCAATCGCCACCGACCAGACCTCCGTCTGCGCATAACGCTGCCAGCCGCGGGCATCGATCAGATCGTCGAGCGCCTGCGGCACGAGCGGCGTCCAACGCAGATGCATCGGAATGTCCGCGTCAGCGAAGCGCACGACCGCCCGCTCCAGCCGAGCCTCGACATCCCTGTCGTCGGCCGGGTCGTAGATATTGAGCGAATTGACCCGGCGCACGGGATTGCCCAGCGACAGCCACGTCAGCCAGGCCCCGTCGAAATGCAGCATCAGGCTCGGAAAGGCCGTGAGATTGGCCTGTTCGAGAAGGAAGATGTCGCTCAGATCCTCGGGCCGCTCGCGCCGAATCGGATCATCAAGCAGCTCAGCTTCGGTAGTCTCCATTGATTTCGACATATTCTTTCGTGAGATCGCAGGTCCACACCGTCGCCGCGCCTTGGCCGAGGCCGATATCGGCGCGGATCACGATCTTGTCCCGTTCCATGACGGCAGCGGCCGCTTCCTCGCTGTAGTCGGGATCGCGTTCACCGTCGACGGCAACGCGCACCTCGGCGAACCAGATGGCGAGCCGGTCGCGATCGGCGGGCTCGCCGGCCTTGCCGACGGCCATCACGACCCGGCCCCAGTTCGCGTCCTCGCCCGCGACCGCCGTCTTGACTAACGGCGAATTGGCGATGGAAAGCGCGATGCGCTTGGCCGAAGCCTCGCTCTCCGCCCCCGTCACGCGAACCTCGACGAATTTGCGCGCGCCCTCGCCGTCGCGCACGACCTGATGCGCAAGATCCCGCATCAGACCGGCGAATGCGACACGGAACGCGTTCATCCGCGGATCCGTCAACGCCTCGATTGCAGGCGCGCCCTTGGCCGCCGCTTTCCGGGTGGAAAAGGCCAGAACCGTGTCGGACGTGGAGGTGTCGCTGTCGACCGTCACCGAGTTGAACGAACCGCCGACGCCCTCGTTCAGAAGATCCTGCAGTACATGGACGGCAATCGGTGCGTCGGTGACGATGAAGGAGAGCATGGTCGCCATGTCGGGCGCGATCATGCCCGCGCCCTTGGCGATACCGTTGATGGTGACGGTCGTGCCGCCCAGATCGACCGTGCGCGTGGCGACCTTCGCATAGGTGTCCGTGGTCATGATCGCCTTGGCCGCCTCGATCCACGGCCCGGAAGCAACGCGCGCAACAAGATCGCCGATGACCGGAGCGAATTTCTCCGCCGGGAGCGGCTCACCGATCACGCCGGTAGAGGCGAGGAAGATTTCGGACGGCTTGCACCCGACCGCCTTTGCGACGATTTCGGAGGATAGTTCCACCGCGGCCCGCCCCTTCTTGCCGGTGAAGGCGTTGGCATTGCCGGAATTGACCATCAGGGCCCGTGCCTTGCCCTGGGCAAGGTTGGCGCGGCACCAGTCCACCGGCGCCGACGGGCAGCGCGAGCGGGTAAAGATGCCGGCGACCTCCGTCGCCTCATCGAACAACATCAGCAGGACGTCGGTGCGCCCCTGATACTTGATGCCGGCCTCGACGGTGGCAAATCGCACGCCGTCGACCTCGGGCATCTCGGGAACAGTCTTGGGAGCAAGCGGAGAGATGGCGGTCGACATGGGATCCTCGTTCAAAACAGGGCGGAAAAGCCCCCGCTCCGTTTTAGCGGGGGCCGTTCAGCGCGCAAGCCCCCTTGTTGCTTGACCCACCGCCTGTGACGGCGAAGGTCGCGGGACCAGGTCACCGACATTGCCCCTTTTTCGAGGGGCGCATAATGGTTCGAGGCGCCCTGAAAACGAAGAAGCCGGGCACAAGGCCCGGCTTCCTACACTTAAATTTTCTATAAGGCATTCTATTAAGGCGGCTTATTTGTCCGCCTTCTCCGGAGCGGCACCGTTCGCGTCGGCCTTGTTGGCATCCTGGGCGGCCTTTGCATCTTCATCCAGGATCTTGATGTCGGCCTTTGCCTTCAGCCCATCCACCACCTCATTGTATTTGGTGCGAATGGCCTCGGCGCGAAGCTGGTTCTTGACCGCATCGAATGTCGGCGCGGGCTGATCGCGGACATCTTCGACCTTGATCACATGCCAGCCGAACCGCGTCTGGACCGGCTCCTTGGAATAGGTGCCCGGCTTCATGGCAAAAGCGGCGTCGGCGAACTTTGCCACCATGCGATCCTTGGTGAAGTAGCCGAGGTCACCGCCGGACTGCGCGGACGGGCCGGTCGACGTCTCCTTGGCGAGCTCGGCGAAGTCCTTGCCCGCATCCAGTTCCTTGATGACCGCCTTCGCCTCGTCTTCCGTTTTCAACAGAATGTGACGAGCGTGAATTTCCTTGGGGCCCTGAAAATCGCCGGACTGCTTGTCGTAGAGCTTTTTCAGCGTCGCCTCGTCCGGCTCGAGGGAGTTGCCATCGTTGAAATAGGAATCGCGCAGCGTGCGCAGGCGGACATATTCGAGATGCCGCTTGACCTCGGGATCGTTTTCCCGGCCGGCGTCGATCGAGGCCTTCGCCAGAACACGCATGTCCACGAGCACGCCGATCAGCAGATTGCGGCGCAGCTCCTCCGGCACCTGAGCCAGATCCTGCGCATAATTGTCCTGGGCGATGGCGAGATCAGCTTCTGTAATTTTCGCCCCGTCGACGGTGGCGATCACCTTGTCGCCGTCCTCCGCCGCATGGAGCGGCGCGGCGGCAAAAAGCGCGATCATGCAACCGGTGATAAGCGGACGCATCGCGGCAGCCTTCGGTGTCTGGAACATGTAAGCATCCTGTTTGTAGGTGTTGAGTACGAATCCGCTCTCAAGCGGTCCGCAGGACTTAAGCGGCAGTTATGCCGAACGGAGCGACGTTGACAACCTTTCAGGCCCCTCTTATCTGTCGGTCGGCCGGGCCGTAACCGGGCGCAATCCCCGTCCGGACGGTTACTCCCCCGCCAGAGCGCGGAAAGGCCGTTCGATCGAAACCGCATTGACGTCACGCTGGAGCCGCATGATTGCGACTTGGCACGGCTTTGCCAAAGGAAGGACCATCATGGTCGGCCTCGGTGCTATCGCCCGCAAAATCTTCGGATCCGCGAACAACCGAAAAGTAGAAACATATCGCGGCAAGGTTGAGGCGATCAATGCGCTCGAGCCGGAAGTCGCAGCCCTTTCCGACGAGGAATTGAGGGCGCGCACAGCCGAGTTCAAGAAACAGATCGCGGACGGTGCCTCGCTGGACGACATTCTCCCGGCCACCTTCGCGACCGTGCGGGAAGCGGCCAAGCGCGTGCTCGGTCAACGCCATTTCGACGTCCAGCTCATCGGCGGCATGGTTCTTCACGACGGCGATATCGCCGAGATGAAGACCGGTGAAGGCAAGACGCTAGTGGCGACGCTCGCCACCTACCTCAACGCGCTTGACGGCAAGGGCGTTCACGTCGTCACCGTCAACGACTACCTGGCCAGCCGCGATGCGGGCTGGATGGGCCGCGTATACAGGTTCCTCGGCCTGAGCGTCGGCGTCATCGTCCACGGCCTCGACGATGCCCAGCGCCACGCCGCCTATGCCTGCGACATCACATACGGCACGAACAACGAGTTCGGTTTCGACTATCTGCGCGACAACATGAAGTATGAGCGCAACTCGATGGTCCAGCGCGGCCACCACTTTGCCATCGTCGACGAGGTCGATTCGATCCTCATCGACGAAGCGCGTACGCCGCTGATCATTTCCGGCCCGCTCGAAGACCGCTCCGATTTCTACAACACCATCGACACCTTCGTGCCGCACCTGATCGAAGAAGACTACGAAATCGACGAGAAGCAGCGCACGGCGAACTTCACCGAAGAGGGCAACGAAAAGCTGGAGCATCTGCTCGGCGAGGCGGGTCTTCTGAAGGGCGAGAGCCTTTATGACGTAGAAAACGTCTCCGTCGTGCATCACCTGCAGCAGGCGTTGAAGGCGCACAAGCTGTTCCAGCGCGACAAGGACTACATCGTCAGGAACGGCGAAGTCGTCATCATTGACGAATTCACTGGCCGCATGATGCCGGGACGGCGCTATTCCGAAGGCCTGCATCAGGCGCTGGAGGCGAAGGAACACGTCACCATCCAGCCCGAGAACCAGACGCTCGCCTCCATCACGTTCCAGAACTATTTCCGCATGTACGACAAGCTTGCGGGCATGACCGGTACGGCGGCGACGGAAGCGGATGAATTCGCCGACATCTACGAGCTGGAAGTGGTCGAGATCCCGACCAACCTGCCGGTGCGCCGCATCGACGATGACGACGAGGTCTATCGGACGGCTTCGGAGAAATACAAGGCGATCGTCGATCTGATCGGCGAGTGCAAGGACCGCGGCCAGCCTGTGCTCGTCGGCACCACGTCGATCGAGAAGTCGGAACTGATCGCCGACATCCTCAAGAAGAGCGGCTATCGCCAGGCCGACGTCAGCGATCCGCACGCCTTCCGCGCGCTCTATGACGGCGATCAGAAGACGAAGCAGGAGCGTGTCTTCGCAGTCCTGAACGCCCGCTACCACGAGCAGGAAGCGGCCATCATCTCTCAGGCCGGTGTCCACGGTGCCATCACGATCGCTACCGACATGGCCGGTCGCGGTACCGACATCCAGCTCGGCGGCAACGCCGACATGCGCATCCAACTCGAACTGGGCGACATGGAGGAAGGTCCCGAGCGTGACGCGAAGATCGCCGCCATCAACGACGATATTGAGCGACTGAAGCAGGTGGCGCTCGATGCCGGCGGCCTTTACGTGGTCGCCACCGAACGCCATGAGAGCCGCCGCATCGACAATCAGCTGCGCGGCCGTTCCGGCCGTCAGGGCGATCCGGGTCACACCCGCTTCTTCCTGTCGCTGGAAGACGACCTGATGCGCATCTTCGGTTCCGACCGCATGGATTCGATGCTGAAGCGTCTGGGCCTCAAGGAGGGCGAGGCGATCGTCCATCCCTGGATCAACAAGGCTCTGGAAAAGGCGCAGCAGAAGGTCGAGGCACGCAACTTCGACGCCCGCAAGAATATTCTCAAGTACGACGACGTGATGAACGACCAGCGCAAGGTCGTCTTCGATCAACGTCTGGAACTGATGGACGGCGAGGACCTTGCCGAGACCATCGCCTACATGCGCGAGGAAGTCATCGAGGACATGGTCTCCCGCTATATCCCCGAGAAGGCCTATCCCGAGCAGTGGGATATGGAAGGCCTTCTGCAGGAGGTGCACGGCGTCCTCAACATGGATCTGCTGGTCAAGGACTGGGCGGAAGAGGAAAGCATCGCCGATGAAGAGGTGCGCGAGCGCTTGAGGCGGGCAGCAGCCGAAACCATGGCGCGCAAGGTTGGCCAGTACGGCCCGGGCATCATGCGTCAGATTGAAAAGGCCGTGCTGCTGCAGACCCTCGACCAGCTCTGGCGCGAACATCTGGCCACACTCGACCACCTGCGCTCGGTCATCGGCTTCCGCGGCTACGCCCAGCGCGACCCGCTGCAGGAATACAAGACCGAGGCCTTCACGCTGTTTGAGGCCATGCTCGGCAACCTGCGCCAGATCGTGACCGCCCAGCTGATGCGGGTGGGATTGGTTCAACAGGAAGCGCCCGAAATGCCGAACGATGAGGACCTGCCGGAAATGCAGGTGACCCACGGCGACCCGGCGGATGACGGCGACGCCTATGCGGCCACCGAGGGCAACGTGGCTCTGGCTCCGCGCCCGGCCCGCACTCAGCCCACCGAGCGCGATCCGAACGATCCCTCGACCTGGGGCAAGGTCGGCCGCAACGAGCTGTGCCCCTGCGGCTCCGGCAAGAAATACAAGCACTGCCACGGAGCACTGTAGAGAGTCGAAACCGGTGCAGAAACAAGACAAAACGGCAAGTATGACTGTGCTAACATCGAAATTTGATATACAAAATCATAATTTATCCACCAACTGAAGTTAAGAAATACAGTTGGCGTATAAATCATGAGAAGAGAAAGTAATCGTTTTCTCCGTACGTTCATAAAAATTTGAAAACATGTAAAAGAAAAATAAAAAGTGTATGGGCTGACGCAAACACTCTAGGCCTAATCGGAGATAAGTTAAAAGAGCTGTTTCCTGGCAGAAAGCTGCGTGGCCTTTGCCATGGCAGCAGGAACGGGTTCGAACAGAATTTTCTCACCGAAAAATTCGGATTTAATACGATCGGTACAGATATCTCCGATACGGCCTCCCAATTCTCAAACAGTGTCCAGTGGGATTTCCACAACCGAGAAGAAGAGTGGGTCGGCCAGTTTGACTTCGTTTACACAAACTCGCACGATCAAATCTGGAATCCAAAACAAGCTTTTGCGACGTGATTGGAGCAAATCAAAGACGATGGCGTCTTGATTATCGAGCACACGTCAGTTCATGGACCAGAGCACGCTTCGGAAATGGATCCTTTCGGAGTGCGACCTGTTGCATTTCCTTATCTCATGTGCGAATGGTTCGGCTCCAACATCTCCATCTATTTCTTCAAAACAAACAAACGGGACAAAAAGAATATCGAGGCCCACATATTCTTTATTAGAAAGAAGGCGTAGACTGCCTCTATCACGCCTCCGAAATGGAATCAGGGCTCCCTTCCGCTTTCAAAGGTGTTCCGTGTCTATTTCGATCCACTCAAAAATCTCCGCGTAGAGCCCCCTGGCACCGCGAAACTTGTCGGAGCGCGGCAGATCGATCAGCACGATCTCGCCTTCGTCCCACAACTCCGCATCGATATCCTCCTCGCGTCCGACAAAGACGAAGCGCGGATCCCGATAGACTGCCCGGGCAGCCGTGCGAATTCATCCCGTCGCATTTGCGTCAGGCGGAAATCGCTCCAATCGAGCCGCGTGTTGTCTTCGATTTCCTGACGCAGGTTGGGCTGAAGGTTCGACCACAACAGCCAGACCGGCCCATCGACCGCGCACATGTTCTCCCCCAGATACGCCATCTTCCGCGTGAACCGCTCGAAATCCTCCGCCTCGCGGTCAAGCACCGCGGCTGCATCCTCGTGCCAGTGATAGAAGCCCTCGAAATGACGGTTCCGCATGTGATCGCCGTCCATCTCGAAATCGGATCGGTCGAAAAAGAGATCGGCCAGCGCGCCCCGTGAAGCGGCTTCCAGGATCTCGACGCTCGTGCGCGGCGTCGCAATGGTCCACTGAAACGGCAACCCACTGCAACGTTCCTTGCCGAAATAAAACTCGATCTGAAACTGATTGATGCAACTGCATCCGATCGGGATGATGGCCTTGTCGTCCAGGCGGATCATGGCGGCCTCCATGCGCGACGTCTCTCCGTCGCGCGAACCGCACCATCATCAGCCACTCGACCGTTCCCGACCATACGCGGAAACCATAGGTCGCGCATGTCATGTGACAAGCGCCGCAAACCGGTCTAAGCAACCACAAGATACACGCGGCGCGGCCGTACAGTGCGAAACCTTGTCGATCAAAGAGACCATGTCCGATCCCAGTCTTCCCTATATGGCGCGCAGCAAGACCAACAGATCCACAGATCCGCTGGTCAGCCTGATCGTGCCCGTCTTCAACGAGGAAGAAGTCATCGGCCATTTTCTGGACGTCGTGACGAAGGTCATGCGTGAGGGCAACATCGCGCACAAATTCGTCTTCGTCGATGACGGCAGCAGCGATACCACCGCCGCTCTCCTGAGCGAACGGCTGGAAGCGGGGCTCCCCGGACATCTCATCGGCCTGTCGCGCAATTTCGGCAAGGAAGCCGCACTGACCGCGGGTCTCGACCATGCTCACGGCGATGTCGCCGTCGTGCTCGATGCCGACCTTCAGGATCCGCCGGAGCTCATTCCGCAGATGATCGAGGGCTGGCGCGCGGGCTATGATGTCGTCTACGGCCTGCGCGTGGACCGCACCAGCGACAGCCCGCTCAAGCGCGGCTCGGCCTCCGCCTTCTACAAGCTCTTCAACCGACTCTCCAATATCGATCTGCCGCACAATGCCGGAGACTTCCGCCTCATCGACCGCACCGTGATCGAGGCGCTGAAAGAGCTGCCGGAACGCAACCGCTTCATGAAGGGGCTCTTCGCCTGGGTCGGCTTTTCCGCCATGGCGCTCCCCTACGAGCGCCCGGCACGTGCCGCGGGCACGACCAAATGGAATTACTGGAAGCTGTGGAATTTCGCCCTTGACGGGCTGACCGGCTTTTCCACTGTGCCCTTGCGCGTGTGGAGCTATTGCGGTGCGGGTGTCGCCGCCCTTGCCTTCGCCTATGCGTTGTTCCTCGTGCTGCGCACGCTTTTCTTCGGCATCGACATGCCCGGCTACGCCTCCACCATGACGGCGATCCTGTTCTTCTCCGGCATCCAGCTGCTGTCGATCGGGATTGTCGGGGAATATGTCGCCCGGCTCTTCAACGAAACCAAGAAGCGGCCGATCTATATGGTGCGCGACGTGATTTCTGACCCGGAAAGACCGCGTGAGAGCGCCGAACAATCTCGTGAAAGCGATGACTGAGCGCTCGCCCTGGTCTGGACGCGCCGTCAGCGAGATCCTGGCGGCCTCGCGTTTCGGCATCGTCGGACTTGCCGCGACCGGTGTTCATGCGGGCGTCGCGCTGGCGCTTGCCATACCCGACATCCTGCCGCCGCTTCTGGCCAACACGGTCGCCTTTCTGACCGCTTTCATCGTTTCGTTTGCCGGCCATCACACCTTTGGAGCTTTCCGCAAGCCCCGCAATCGGCGCGGAAATGGCATGCGCGCCTGCCGCGCTTCTTTCTCGTCGCCCTTCTGGGCTTTGCGATCAATTCCGGCGCGCTTGCAAGCTGGCTTGCCCTGACCGACTGGCCTGAATCCGTCGGTATCGTGATCGCCATCTTCGTCGTGCCCGTTGTCACCTTTCTCGGCTCACGATTGTGGGCCTTTGCCGACATCCGCACAAGTTCCAGGCGCGATCGCGATCACGACTGCGTGTAATTGCTCTTGTAGAACCGGGACCGCAGCCCGATCTTATGCGGACTTTATCGTCGTCTGTCGCAGTTTTGAGCACAGACCGAAGCTTCGGCCCGATTTGGCCCAGGCGCACCCCGAGCGGACCAATTCGCCGACCGGAACGATCTCATGTCCCACGACGCTCTCATCACTTCGCTGGAAGACTGGCTTGTCGACCAGGCACTCGGCTCACCGCGCATCGTCCAGATGTTTCGCGACGTGTGCGAACGCTCTATTCCATCGGCGTTCCCGTGGTCCGTTCCATGCTCTCCTGGCCCACGCTCCACCCTCTGATTGAGGTGGAAGCAGCCAAATGGAACCGCGGACAGAATGTGGTGCTGGAACAGTTCGCTCACCGTGATCAGAAATCCGATGAATGGAACCACAGCCCCTTCAAGCATCTGGTCGACTCGGGGTCCGACGTGCTGCGCCGCCGTCTTGCGGGCAATCAGGCCGTCATCAACTTTCCGCTCCTCCAGGACATGGCGACCAGAGACTACACCGACTATCTGGCCATGATCACCCGCTTCGATGCGGCCACCGCGCCGACGACGCCGAAGAAGGCGGGCATCATCATCAGTTGGGCGTCCGACCGGGCGGGCGGCTTCACCAACAGCGACATCCAGGCCCTGCGGCGTATCCAGCGTGGCTTTGCCGTCGCGTGCCGCACGGCCATTAAGGCGAGCATCGCCACCAACATCACTGAAACCTATCTCGGCAAACAGGCGGGACGCGAAGTGCTGGCGGGCAATATCTGGCGTGGCGACGGCGCGACCACGAACGCCGTGATCCTCTATTCCGACCTTCGCAAGTTCTCCACCCTCGCCGAAACCCTGCCCGGCGATGAATATCTGACGCTCCTCAACGACTATTTCGACGACACCGCCGGAAGTGCCATCGAGGAGGGAGGCGAGGTTCTGGATTTCATCGGAGATGCCGTGCTGGCGATCTTCCCGCTGGCCGGGGATGAAGACAACGCATCCGCCGCCCGCCCAGCGAGCAGGGCCGTCAGCAAGGCGATCGAACGGCGCTACGAGATCAATGCAGATCGCCGCAAGAAGGGCCTCGACGAAATCACCTTCGGATTGTCGGCCTCTCTGGGCGAAGTGATGTTCGGAAATACCGGCGTGCCCTCACGCCTGTCCTTCTCGATCGTCGGTCCGGCGGTCAATGCCGCAGCGCGCATCGAGACGCTGACGAAAGATCTGAACGCCACGGATGCCGTGGCCCGCTTCTGTCCCGATAGCTGGGAGAGCATCGGCCTGCACCGGCTGAAGGGCATAGGACGGCCGGTGGAACTCTATCGCTGGCGCGAAGATGAAGTAACGCGCGCCGCCGTCGCCTGATAGCCGCGCGCGAATGTCGTTTGCCGGAGAGGGGACGTGAACCGGTTGGCCCCGTCCGCCAACTTCGATCAGTGAACGACGACCGGCGAGCCGACCTTGACGCGCTGGTAGAGGTCGATCACGTCCTCGTTGAACATGCGGATGCAGCCCGACGACACCTGCCGTCCGATGCTCCAGTTCTCGTTTGTGCCGTGGATGCGATAGATCGTGTTGCCGAGATAGAGCGCGCGGGCTCCCAGAGGATTGTCTTCGCCGCCCGGCATGTAGGCCGGGATCTTGCGACCGGCCTTGGCCTCGCGCACACGCATCTCCGCCGGCGGCGTCCAGCCCGGCCACTTGGCCTTGCGGGTGACCTTCTCGCGGCCTTCCCAGGTGAAGCCTTCGCGCCCGACGCCGATGCCGTAGCGCATCGCGCGGCCATGCGGCAGAACGTAGGTCAGCGTGCGGTTGTCGGTGTCGACGATGATCGTCCCCGGCTCTTCGCCGCCCGAATACCGCACCTCACGGCGTCGGTACTTGCGCTTGGCAATCTTCGCCGCCGCATCGCGCGAGACATAATACTTCACCCAGGTCTTTGAGACCGGATCGAACACCCGCTCCTGAGCCTGCGCGGGCATCAGGAAGGGAAAGAATATCGCCGCGATGGCGGCAAAGAGAAACAGCGTACGGCGCATTCAAGCCACTCCGTTCAGCCGAACGTTGGTCGGGGGAAACATGCCGGCGCACGGCCATCAGCCGGAATCAGCATGTGATAAGCGAAATCGGACAAAAAGCGCGCTGCCCCGCCGAATCGCTCAATGCCAAAGATAATAATAGGCAATCGCCCAAATGTATGTGATCAGCGGTACACAGTTTCCGGCAATTTCGATACTGGTGCCGCAAGGAATGCGGTATCCACGCACCCAAACCGTTGCCGACCTCGCGGTTTCGGGGTTTGATGCCGCCCGGCTACATGGAATCCCGTAGCGGAATCTTTAGCCTTATCGACCTTGCACAGACATAACCGGAGACATTCATGACCGACGATGCCCGCCTGCTGCCCGTTTGCAAATCCGGGTCCGACAAGACGGGACCACCCGTCGTGCTGCTGCACGGTTTCGGCGGCGACGCGTCAAGCTGGCTCAACATCCAGACGGCACTTGCCCGCCACGTCTGTTCTCTGGCCATCGACCTGCCCGGCCACGGGCAGGCAATCAACTGGCCGCAAATCGGCCATGCCGGACTGTCCGCCAAGGCGATCACCGCCACGCTCGATGGACTGTCGCTCGACCGGATCCATCTGGTCGGCCACTCGATGGGCGGAGCGATTGCCACGCTGATCGCCCTGCGCTCGCCGGAGCGGATCGCCAGCCTGACGCTCCTTGCCCCCGGCGGTTTCGGCGAAGAGATCAACCACCGTCTGCTGCGTCGATACGCATCCGCACGCAACGAGGAAGACATCCAGATTCTGCTGGAACAGTTCTTCGGTTGGGAAAGCTCCCTGCCGCGCAAACTGGCCCCCCATATCGCCGAAGGACGGAAAACGCCCGGCGCAATCGAGGCGCTGGAAACGATCGTCGACGCGATCATCGACGGAGAGCGCCAGAAAACGCTTCCCCGCGACAAGCTGGGCGATCTGCCGTGCCCAGTGAAGATGGTGTGGGGCACGCAGGATCGCGTTCTGCCGACCCGTCAGGCCCACCGCCTGCCCGGCACCGTCGCAGCCCATGTATTCGAGCGTGTCGGCCACATGCTGCAGCATGAGATCCCACGTGAAGTGAACCATCTGATCCTGGAGAACGTGCGCGCGGGCACCTACTGACCCGAAGGCCCCGGCCTCCCCACCTGACAAGGCAGGCATAAAGCGTCCCTTTCCGACTTTTCCGCCAAACGTGCGACAGCCCGCTCACCTCCTCGCGGCTGAACGCATACGCACGCCTTGTGAAACTCCCCAGGCGGTCCCGAGGACAATTTCTTCGCATTTCCCAGACACCGCGAACGTGTCGATCAGCGACAAATCCGCCCGCAATTTAAAATGCCGTTTACTTCCGGTTCGATTTCTTTACTAGATATTCTTACCCATAGTTGCCGCTGAGACATCCGCCGAGATTCCAGCATTCCGCACGGATCCGGAACTATAAATCTCACGGCCAGGGCTCCGTCGGCTCGCAAATCGACAGCAACAACCGGACACTGAAGATGGCTTTCAATAAGTTGTCGCTGGGACAGGCCAGTTCTCTCCCCCGCGATTACATTCGGAAAGATGACATGTTTATCTTCGCTCCGTCACAGAAAATTGCTTCAATCCTCGCGGCAACGACGTTTCTCACCCTGATCGGCATATCGAATACGGCCTGGACCTTCGATAATACCGTCTCCGGCGATGTCATCCTTTACAGCGACGATCCAATCTTCCAATTGGCCATCAACTCCGGAACCATTACCGCAAGCGTCAGCGGCATGGGAACCGGCATCGTGGTCTATCCCACGGGAACGGCGACAGGCCCGCTCGACGTGACCCTCGACATCCTGTCCGCGGGCGGCACGACGGATCTCTATCGGAGCGACGATCCCGCTGTTGCCGTCTCCTCCACGATCGCCGACACGGACTTTACGGTGAATATCGAGAACGGTGTCTCGATCCTCAGCGACCACAACTTCGGCGCGGTCTGAGTGCGGAACAACGTGTCCGGCGATATCGCCATCAATTCCGCAGCCAGCGTGACGGCAACGGAAACGGATCAGTTCGGCATATCCGCCACATCGAACGGCGGCACGGTGCAGATCACGAACAGTGGAAAAGTCTCGTCGGCAATGTCGATCGGCCTTTATTCGGACGGCACCGGCGATGCCAGCGATCCCGACGGCACCATCGTTTCCCAGATAACCAACAGCGGCTCCGTCGATTCCTACGCCGCCGGCGCGCGTACCATCGCCTATACCGGCGACGCAAAGATCATCAACACATCGAGCGGTTATTACGTCGAATCGACGAGCCGCCAGGGCCTCGTGGCATGGTCGTCTGCCGGCAACGTCATTATCGAAAACGCCGGCGAGGTCATCGCCCACGACGATCACACGATCCAGGCAATGACGCAAACGGGCGACGTCACCGTCACCAACAGCGGCACGCTGACCAGCGAGGACGACACGAGCCTCACCGATGGTGGCACGGGCCACACCGACATTGCCGCGACGATCAATGTGTCCGGCGACGTGAGCGCCACCAACGAAACAGGCGTCACGATTACGGCGCTGGCTGCAACCGGCATCGGCATCGATGCGGAAACGCCGTCAGGCACCATCGACGTCACCAATGACGGCGAGGTGACGAGCACCAGTTCCGCGATCTTGGCCTCCGACACCACCATTCTGATCACCAATACCGGAAAGCTGACGACCACGGCTGATGCCGCAGCTGCCGTCAACATCACCTCCGGATCTGCAACCGTCACCAACAGCGGCACAATCGAAAGCACGGGAACGGACGGGATCGCCATCCGCTTCGCCTCGGGCTCCAATATACTTGTGCTGGAATCTAGTTCCACGATCACCGACACCGTGCTCGGCGACGGCGACGACACGCTGCGTCTCGACACCGGTTCCACCGCCTTCGATATCTCGCTCATCGGCACGACCAGCCAGTACCAGGGGTTCTCGACCCTCGATGTCGCGGCAGGGGACGAAACCGATCTGACCGGGATCACCGATGCCACGTTGACTGCGATCACCGTGGAAGGTACGCTGGCCTTCTCTGGTGCCGAAGCGGCCTCCGCGCAAGTGTGCGTGCTGTCCGGCGTCATTTTCGACGGCTCCGGCACGGTCTACAGCCTGACGGTCGCAAACGGCACCAGCCTCTCAAACGGCCTCGGCACGCTCTCGGTCGTCTCCGATGCGACCCTCGCCACCGGTTCGACCTACGACGTCAGCGTCAGCAGTGACGGCAGTTCCGGGAGTTTGTCCGCGACAGGCACGGTGACCATCGAGAGCGGCGCGATCCTCTCCGTTTCCTCCGCTGTGCTGGGCGATGACGGATCGGGATACAGCCTGGCGACGCTCTACATGATCATCAGCGCCGATACGAGCATGACCGGAACGTTCTCGACCGTCACGGACGATTTCGCCTTCCTCGACGCCTCGGTGAGCTATACCTCGACCACCGTCGATCTGACGATGCAGCGCAACAACCTGAGCTTCGCCTCCCAGGCCAAGACCTGGAAGCAGGCCTCGACGGCCGCCGCGATCGAGGAACTCGGCAGCTCCAATCCCCGTCTATCAGGCCTACCTGACATCAACGACCTCCATTGCCGCGAAGGTCGCCAAGCAGCTTTCCGGCGAGTTGCACGCATCGGCCACCGGCGTCCTGTTGATGGATGCCCAGGTGCCGATAAGCGCCATCGGCAGCCGTATCCGCTCCGCATTCGGCAGTGTCGGATCGAACGCGCAGCAGGTCGTGGCCTTCCACGGCGACAACGAACCGGACCTTGCCCCGGCAACGACGTCCGCCCCGGCGTTCTGGATGTCGACCTTCGGCACGTGGGGCCATTTCGACGGCGACGCCAACGCCACATCGCTGGACCGTCGTGCGGGCGGCGCCTTCATCGGTTTCGACGGCCCGCTTCCCGCCGACTGGCGCGCGGGCGTGCTGCTCGGCTACGGCCATTCCAGCTACGACAGCAACGGACGGGCCTCGTAGGGCTCCTCCGACCGACAGCTATCATGCAGGTGTCTATGCAGGAACCGCATTACGGCCCGATCGGCATGCGTATCGCCGGTGCTTACACACTGCACAGGATCGACACGGAGCGCCGCGTCGTCGTCGGAACCCTCGATCAGACCCTGACCTCGGATTATGACGGCTCGATGATCCAGGCCTCGGCAGAACTCGGCTACGAGATCGTTCTGGACAAGACGCGGCTGGAGCCGTTCGCCGGTCTGAGCTTCGCCCATCAGCATACGGACAGCTTCCAGGAAAGCGGCGGCTCGGCAGCGCTTTCCGGAGACGATGCGGATTTCGATACGACCTCCAGCATCCTTGGCCTGCGCGCGGACGCAAAGCTCTTCTCCATCGGCGAACTGGAAATCAGTGGCCGGGGATCTCTGGGCTGGCGCCATGCCTACGGCAACGTTTCGCCGGAGACATCAGTCCGCTTTGCCGGGGGCAATTCATTTGCCGTTTCCGGGCTTCCGATCGCCCGCGATACCGCCGTGGTCGAGGCAGGGCTCGGCATCGCCTTTACCGGCGGCGCCAGCCTCTCGCTCGACTATTCCGGCGACATTGCCGACAACGCCCAGGATCACGATTTCAGCGGCACGCTGCGCATTCGCTTCTGAACCGGCGGAACTGCCCGTCAGGCGGCCGGCAGAAGATCCTCGCGCCAGGCCTCTCCGAGCGAACGGCGCGCCATCATGTGCGAGCGCGGGTGAGCGACGGAATCGACCGCGAGCAGGCGATCATCGCGCAAGTACGCGATGTCGAACGACCCACCGGCGGGATCGCCCACCTGCTTTGTCTCCTCGTGCATCTAGGAAAGCCCGGCGATCTGCAGCTTGACCTCGTACTGATCGGACCAGAACCACGGCACGGGATCGTAGGTGACTTCTTCGCCCATGATCGCCTTCGCCGCCGCCTTAGCCTGATCGACAGCGTTCTGCACACTCTCAAGACGGATCGTGAGGCCATACCGGGCGGCGGGAAAACGCGTGCAGTCAGCAGCAGCGAAAATGGCCGGATCGGATGTGCGGCAGGAGGCATCAACGGGAATTCCGTCCTCCACCGCAAGCCCGACTGCCTGCGCAAGCTCCGTGTTTGGCACGGCCCCGACCGCCACCAGCACCAGATCGCATTCGATGCGCTCGCCGGAGGTCAATTGAACGGCTTCCACTTCGCCATCGCCTTCGACGACGGCGGCGGATACTCCGAACCGCAGCACCACGCCGCGAGAGGTATGCAGGGTCGCGTAGAACTGTGAAAGCGCCGGCGCCACGACGCGGTTCAACACCCGAGCCTGCCTTTCCAGCACCATCACCTCGTGCCCGAGCCCGCGCGCCACGGCCGCGACCTCAAGCCCGATATAGCCGCCGCCAACAATGACGATGCAGCGTGGAACTTCCAGAAGCGGGCGCAGGTGGTCCACGTCGGCAAGGGTTCTGAGCGGCAGAAAGCCTGGCAGATCGAACCCCGGCAGGCCCAGCATGCGCGGCCGGGTACCGGTGGCCAGCAGCAGGCTGTCGTACCCATACGAGGTCCCGTCGGCACACTGGATCCGCGCGCCTTCCCGGTCGATTTCCGACACCGACGTGCCGAACTTGGCACGACATCGCAACCGGAATTCCACATGGGGTTACGAAATGGCGGAACGAAGGCGCAAGGTAATTCGTCGAGGCGCGTTCGGACAAGGTCCGTCGTCCGTCGGGTGGCCCATCCTTCGAGACAGCGCTCACGCGCCTCCTCAGGATGACGTTGTGTATGTTGAGCGCATCTTCAAAACCATCCCCTCAATGACGTCATCCTGAGGAGGGCCGACAGGCCCGTCTCGAAGGATGGGCCACTCAACAAAACCCGGCGCCACCTCGCAAACGACCTCAAAGCGCGCGCATGTTGGTGAGGAAGCCCTTCATCTCGTCTTCCACGCGGGAGGCTTCCTCCAGCATGATCGCAGCAAGCCGGTCGACCGCCGCGCTCATCTGAGCGGTCTGGCCGCGCGCCTTGGTGATCACGGCAATCGCCTCTTCCCCATCAGCCCCGAGACCGACCGCCGCCTCCAGACGCGCTGTCAGCGCCGCAACCTGCTCCTCCTGAGTGCTCACGGTCTCTCGGACATCGCTCGCCACGCCGTCGACCGTGTCGATCACGCCCGCCACCTTCGAGAATGCCGAAACAGCGTCATCGCTTGCCGCCCGGATCGCGCCGACCTCCGCCTCGATATCCTCCGTTGCCCGCGCCGTTTGCACGACAAGCTGCTTCACCTCTTGTGCAAAGACCGCAAAGCCCTTGCCCGCGGCACCCGCCCGTACAGCCTCGATCGTCGCATTGAGCGCCAGCAGATTGGTGCGCTCCGCAACGGCGCGGATTGCCTCCAGCATGCCCTTGATGCGCTGCGTCGATCCGGAAAGCCGCGTCATGACGCCGTCGCCGCCATCCGAACGACCGCGCGCTTACAGAACCGCCTCATCAGCGCGCTCCGCCAGAGCTCCGATGGAACGAAGCGACCCGGCAAACTCATCGCGCTGGGTCTGAGCTGCGGCCAAAGCTTCGATCACGGCCCGGTGATTGTCTCCGCTCCAGTCCGCCGCCGCCCCCAGAATGTTCTTCGACATGACCGCAACGGCCTCCACCGCCTCGTTTACCGCGCCGGCGGCCATCTTGAGGCTAGTGAGCGCCACCGAGACCGTTTCCTCCAGATGCACCGCCATATCCTGAATGCGCGTATTGCGCCTGGTCCATTCCTCGCCCACCTTGCGAACTTCCTCCAACGCGGCAGCCTGCTGTGCCTGCACATCCACGTCTTCGTCAACTTCGCTCTCAGGCTCGGAAGGTTGCGCCTCTGTGGCGGAAGAGACTTGCGAGCTCGGGATCACGTCATCCTGCGCGCACAGGGCAAGTCCGACGGCCAGCAAAACGCCCGGCGTAACGAGATGGCGGACCTGCCGGATACTCCCCGCATCCACCTGCTCCACGCTGCCTGAGGACCGCAAGGCCTCCAGCCGCCCGGACACATCCCCGACCAGAAGATCGATACCCCGCTCCGCGCTTGATGACGCCTGACTGCGGCGCAGGACCGCCTCCACATAGGCAACAAAGGCATCGCATTAGGAGGAAAGAAGACCAGCAAGCTGCGCCTCGGTCTTTGCCGGGATGCGGGCGGCGCGCAGCGTCTCGAAGAGAAGGTCCAGTTCGCCCTTATAGCTCGAAGGATCGACCGCCCCCGCACTTACCAGAAAGACCGTCTCGACCCGACGGGCCTTCTCGAAGTCAGCCGCAAGTTTCTTGAGTGCCGCGGGCGCCTTTCGCGCCGACGCACTTTCCTCGAGGGTTCGGGAGAGCACATCGCCCGCGCCCTTCAGCCGTCCGAGCAAGCCGCTCGTCAGGTCCGGACCGATGACTTTCTGGGTCGAGCGCACCGTTTCCAGAAGATTGTGCAGCCGGTCGAGTTCGGCGATGATCTCCGTGGTTCCCTGTCCGCCGACACCGAGCTTCTGAAGCCGGGCACGCAGGCGCCACTCCGCCTCGCTTACGGGGCCGATCGGCTCGTGCGCGGGCGCCGCGAGATAGGTTCGCGCCGCCTGCCGGAAGTCGCGAACGGAAATCAATGTGTCGGTCAGATCCAGCCGAGCGGCATCGAGGGCGCGGGCTGCCGCAGCACGATCAACCTGCGCCACATGAGCCGTCCACATGGCCAGACCGACAAAGACGATCCCCAGACACAGGAGCGCAAGCCGAAAGACGGATCGCCCGCTTGCGTGCGCACTCCCTCGAGCCTCGATCACCGATTGTCCGGATAGTCCCGCCATGCTCCTCCGCCAACGTAGCGTCCGCAAGAGGTGCGGAAATCTCCCGCACCCGGTTGCGCCCCAGCTCCCCCGTTGCTGCAAGTCTCCTTTTTCGCTCGTTATGCTTGATAATTCGTTTCGATCACCGGTCGCATCTCTCCTTGTCACGACCTTGAGTTCCGTTAAGGCACCGCCGCACCCTTGGAGGGCCCGCCGATTTCCTGCGACTGCGCCTGCGCCGATCGTCGGGTTTTCACAGTTCAATTGCCCGGATGCCTCGGAATGGATGCCGGCTCGGCGTCCGCACCTCTCGGATCGTTTCATGTCCCTGCTTCTCAGCGCCGTACCGGCGATTTTCGTGCTGCTGTGGTCGATCGGTTTCATCGGATCGCGGATGGGCGCGCCCTATGCCGATCCGCTGACCTTTCTCGTCCTGCGCTACGCACTTGCTCTCGCCATCCTCGCCGTTTCCATGCTGCTCATCCGCCCGACGCGCCATCTGACCATGCGCGAGCGAGGCCATGCGGCAATCGTTGGCGTGCTCATTCACAGCGTCTATCTGGGATCGGTTTTCTGGTCTATCGACAACGGCCTGCCCGCGGGCGTCGCCGCCCTCATCGCCGGACTGCAACTGCTCGTTACCGCCATGTTCGCCTAGGTCGTTCTGAGAGAGTGCATCGACGGCCGCTACTGGATCGATCTGGATGCGGGGCTCCTCGGCGTCGGTCTGCTGATCGCACCGAAGGCTGGTCTTTCAACGCAAGGCATCCAACCGGAAACCGTCGGCGTGTGCCTGATGGCCGTTCTCGGCATTTCGTTCGGCACGATCTACCATAAGCGCTTTGCCCAGCACATCGAGATGCGCGGCGTCATCTTCTACCAGTATACTCAGTGCCTTCCTCTTCACCGTCGTCGTCGCCGCACTGACCGAAGAAGGCCACGTGGAATGGACGGGGGAATTCGTCTTTGCGCTGTTCTGGCTGATCTTCGTGCTGTCGCTGGGCGCGATCTCGCTGTTGATGCTGCTCATCCGCAAGGGCGAGCTCTCCCGCGTGGCCGACCTCTTCTATCTCGTGCCCGCGGCAACGGCGACGGAGAAGAGCTGAGAAGGGCTCTAGGCCATCGAAGAATTCGACAGGCCATCTTTCTGATACCATTCACCGTCATTGCCCGGCGAAGTCCGGACAATCCAGCAACATCGGCATATGCGGAAAGAAATGGATCCCCCCGGACAAAGCCGGGGGATGACGGCCGAGAGAACCTTACCC
Source organism: Breoghania sp. (assembly GCF_030066895.1). Taxonomy (GTDB): domain Bacteria; phylum Pseudomonadota; class Alphaproteobacteria; order Rhizobiales; family Stappiaceae; genus Breoghania. The sequence goes on from NZ_JASJAV010000019.1 coordinate 199,990, forward strand.
CCTCAGGCCGCGCACACACCTTCCAGGAAGGTCTCGACCTCGCACCGGATCGTCTCCACCTGGGTGCTCAGGCGTTGGGAGAGTTCCTCCACGCCGTGTCCCTGCCTGCGCGCATGTTCGCTGGCGTTCCCCACGCCGCCCATCGCATCGGCTCCTTCCTGGGAGCGTGCCGAGGCGCCATCGATATTGTGCGAAATGGCCGCCACCGATGCGCTCTGCTCCTCCACCGAAGCCGCAACCGTCTCCGCAATCGCGTTCATGTCTTCGATGATCTGGCGGATATCGGCGATGGAGATGGAGGCATCCGACGAAATCGACTGGATGGAATCGACCTGCTGGGCGATCTCCTCCGTTGCCTTGGAGGTCTGGTTGGACAGTTCCTTCACTTCCGCCGCCACGACCGCAAAGCCCTTCCCGGCTTCACCCGCACGCGCTGCCTCGATGGTAGCATTGAGCGCAAGAAGGTTGGTCTGTTCCGCAATGTCGCGGATCAGGTGCATCACCTCGCCGATCCGATCGGCGATCTGCGCGAGTGTCGCCATGGTCTCCGACGTCTCTTCGGCCCCGGAAAGCGCCCGACGCGCGATCTCGCGCGATTTCCGGGCCTGTCCCGTAATTTCTCCGATGGAGGTTGCCATCTCGCGTGCAGCGGTCGCGGCCGAACCCACATTCTCGGTTACCACCCCGACGCATTCACCTATCCGGCGCGCTTCGCCGGATACGTTGTTGGACGCCTCTTCCACGGCCTGGGCTGCGCCGCGCATTTTCATCGACGCGCTGTTGAGCTGATCGAGCACGCCCACAACCGTCGTCTCGGAGGAGGAAATCAGATTGGAAATCCGCGAGCCGCGTTCATTGCGTGCCTCCGCTTCCTGCATCTGTTCCGCCCGCAGCCGTTCCCGCTCAAGCGCATTGTCGCGAAACACCACCAGCGTGCGCGCCATTGCGGCCATTTCGTCCCGCCCGCGCGTGCTCGGGATGTCGACGTCGTTCCCGCCATCGGCCAGACGTTCCATGACCCGCCGAAACCCGACGAGCTGGCCCGTGATGGAAGACGCGATGATGAGCCCCAGCAATGTCGCGACCACGATGGCGCCACCGATCATCACTGTCATCAGAACCAACGTGGAGTTGCGGACCCCGCGAAGGGTGGTGGTCGCCGTCGCGCGTCCCTCCGCCGCCACCGTCTTCAGCGCTTCCAGTCGCAGCGGCGGCAGCGAGAACAGGGTCTCCATCAGTTCGATCGTCTTGATCTGCTCGCTGACAAGACCGGCATAGGAATCGAAAGCCGCGCGGTAGACCTCCAGATCGACGGTCACCTCGCTGCGCACCTCCTCGGGAATCTTCGCCCGTTTCAACCAGCGCGCAAAACGGCTGTAGGAGACTTCGAAGGCGCCTTCCGAAATGTCCGATGGGCTCAGCAGAAACGCCTTCTCGTCGCGTGAGACCTGGATGATGGCGCGCGAGAGCTTGTCGAAGGCATCACCGCCCCCGAAGCGCGCTTCCTTCACCAACCGGCGCTCGATCTTGTCGGAGAGGGAAGAGAGTGTGCCCTGCAGGCCGGTTTCCTGATCAAAGCCGATACCGGTCTGCACCTCGTGCAGCTTTTCGAACGTACCGTGAATGCCGTCCAGCGTATCGAGCACATCGGCCAGGTGTTCCTGATAGGGCCCGGCAACCGGCATGCGCTCGATCTCCGAGCCGGCCGAACGCACTTTTTTCCAGCCCGAAGATGGTCTCCATTGCGGTATCCGAAGGCTTGCGCAGATATCCCTGTTCGGCGTCGTGCAGGCTTTGCGCGGCAACCGCCATGTCGCGAACCCGCGTGGCAAGCTGGGTATAGGCGGCTTCATTCGCACTCGCCCGCTCGACCTGCGACTGCCCCACCAATAGATACCCGCCACACCCAGAAGGCTCACGGCCGAAATCACGACAAGACTGAAAACCCGCGCCTTGAGCGACAGGTTGGAGAGAAAACCGGCCTTCCGCCTTTGAAAAAAATCGCATCGCACGTATCCCAGTCCGACAAACAGGTCGACGCAGCTTCAGTCGGGCGCCTTTTGCGCGAAATGCCCGATGACAAGCGTCCGAATTGATCTGCACAATAGTCAGGAGTGGTTTACGAAGCAATAAGCGGATTTCTCAAGCCATTGATTCAATGAATCTATTTTATACGCAACACTACCTGTCCGCACAGGTTTCGCAAGAAGATCCGAAAAATCAAATGGATGACTGACACCCCGGCGCAGGATCTCAGCGTTACAAACGGCGATTTTAGGCAGGCGAGGCGGGTTTGATTGTCAAAATTGTCCAGTTAATAGGCAGGAGACGATGGAAACTTGTGCGCATCCGGGGCGTATTTTGCATTGCGGCATGAGGAAGGCGACGCCGGACGCGACGTTCCCTGCACACCCTTCGGCAAAGCCCCCTCCCTTCCTTAGACGGACTCGACAAGAACATTGTTTGCAGCGCAACATAACGCACGGGAAAAGCAATCAATACGAACAATCAGTTTGGGGGATTCAAAATGACACTTGCTGCGCCTTCGGCGTCCGGAACCGTTCCGGGTTTCACCGATCTCGCAGGCCCGGCCATCGCTTCGGTCGATGCACTCGTGGCGCAGGCCGCGCTCTCCATCCGCGGGCGCGTCGCCGTCGACGGCCGCATCGATGCCGTCCGGATGGATCAGGAACAGCGCGCCACGCATGGACTGGCCTGGCTGGCGACTTATGCCGAAGCGCTCCGGCAGGTGGGCGACTACGCCGTCCGCATGAGCGAGGCTGGGCATTATAGGCGGATCGAGGATCAACTCGCCCGGCTGGCCTTCGGCGAATATCTGGCGCAGATTTTCGGCGGCATTCCCATGAGCCAGGGGGAAATCGTCCGCCTCTCCGATATGGGCATCAACGCCGAGACGATCGCGCACGCGCGCTCGCCGGAAGTCGAGACGCTGATTGCCACCGGCAACACGCCTGAGACGCGCGACCATCTGGTCGAGCTGATGTTCAGGGCTTCGCCACCGTGGGCGATGCCGGTCTTGAGGACACCTACGAGCAGATCTGCAACGAGATGCGCTGCTTCGGCGAGGCGGAGGTCGTGCCCCATGCCCATGAGCGACACCTCGCCAACGACTATATTCCGCTCGACGTCATCTCCCACATGGCCGAACTCGGCGTTTTCGGGCTGACCATCCCCGAGGAATATGACGGGCTAGGGCCCGGCAAGGAATCCATGTGCGTGGTCTTCGAAGAGCTGTCGCGCGCCTATATTGGTGTCGGCTCGCTTGGCACGCGCTCGGAAATCGCCGCAGAGCTGATCCTGTGCGGCGGCACGGACGAGCAGAAGGAAAAGTGGCTGCCGCTGATCGCGTCGGGTGAAGTGCTACCGACCGCCGTCTTCACCGAACCCAATACCGACTCCGATCTTGCGTCCCTAAAGACCCGCGCGATCAAGGAAGGCGACGTGTGGAAGGTCTACGGCAACAAGACCTGGATCACCCATCCGGTGCGCGCCGACCTGATGACCCTGCTTGCCCGCACCAACCCGGACGAGCCCGGATACCGGAGATTGTCCATGTTCCTGGCGGAGAAGCCGCGCGGCGACGATGCCGAACCCTTCCCTGCGGAAGGGATGACCGGCGGCAAGATCGAGGTCATCGGCTATCGCGGCATGAAGGAATACGAGATCGCCTTCGACGGCTTCGAAGTGAAGGGCGAAAACCTTCTGGGCGGGGTCGAGGGTCAGGACTTCAAGCAGCTCATGCAGACCTTCGAGGGCGCCCGGATTCAGACGGCGGCCCGCGCCATCGGCGTGGCTCAGTCTGCCCTGAAACTCGGCCTTCGCTATGCGCAGGAACGCATCCAGTTCACCCGTCCGCTGATCAAGTTCCCGCGTGTCTCCGACAAGCTGGCCATGATGGCGGCGGAAATCCTCATTGCCCGCCAGCTCACCTACCATTCGGCCCGTGAAAAGGACGAGGGACGACGCTGCGATCTGGAGGCGGGGATGGCCAAACTGCTTGCCGCCCGCGTCGCATGGGCAGTTGCCGACAACGCAGTGCAAATTTACGGCGGCAATGGCTTTGCTAAGGAATATCCGATCAGCCGCGTGCTCTGCGATGCCCGCATCTTGAACATTTTCGAAGGTGCGGCCGAGATTCAAGCGCAGGTCATCGCTCGGCGAGTGCTCGAAACAACTGCGACATAAATTCCCCTGGGGCACTCCGACAATCTCGGCAACGAATGTCATGGCGGCGTTTCGAAATGCCGCCAAGACCATCGTATTTATGAATTTTTTCTAACCGGCCTCGCGAAAATAAATGAGTCCTCACGAGAATTTTTACGAAATGAAATCGTGCGAACCGCGCGAAGGCCTTGACTTATCCGCAATCTGGCTTTACGTCGCCTAAACCAGTTATTTCGCTCTTCTATGATACTGCCTGTCCGACAAAGGTAGCAGTTTCGAGACGATATCGATAACTGCGTTAAGCCGCTGCAATGTCGCAATGCGGTCAATTATGAGATGATGGAGACAGGTAGATGGCTACCGGCACCGTGAAATTCTTTAACACCACCAAGGGCTACGGCTTCATTTCGCCCGATGCTGGCGGCAAGGACGTTTTCGTCCACATTTCCGCGGTGGAACGCGCGGGCATGAACGGCCTGGCCGAGAACCAGAAGGTCGAGTACGAGCTCGAGACCGGCCGTGATGGTCGCACCTCGGCCGGCTCCCTGCGCACGATCGACTGATCTCGCTGCAAGGCACACGAGTTTCGAAGCCCGTCGGGTCCGCCCGGCGGGCTTTTTCGTATCCGGAATTGTGGGATTCCGAATGTCCCGACAAAATATCGGAACGTAGAAATGGTTCGGTTCGGCACCGCGCCCGCCTTCTCCGCCGCTCATCCGGCGACGGCCGTGCAGGCCTTCAGTCGAGCGCGACGAGCGGCTCGTCCTTGGTGCGGCGGATGGTGAGCGAGGTACGCACGCTGTCCACGTTCGGCGCCGCCGTCAGATCAGAAATGATGAAATTCTGAAAGGTCTGAAGATCGGGCGCCACGCATTTCAGCAGGAAGTCGATCTCGCCCGACAGCATGTAGGCTTCGCGGACCAGCGGCCAGTTGCGCGTCGCCGCCTCAAACGCCTGCAGATCGCTTTCCGCCTGGCTGTGCAGGCTGATCATGGCGAAGGCAATGACATCCAGCCCGAGCTGCTTTTCGTCGACCAGCGTCCGGTAGCCGCGAATGATTTCGGCCTCTTCCAGAGCCCGCATGCGACGCAGGCATGGGGGAGCCGAAATACCGACCCTGCGTGCCAACTCCACATTGGTCATGCGACCGTCTACCTGGAGCTCCTTCAGAATCTTCCAGTCGATCGCATCAAGTCGTGCCTTCACGCTCAAACCCCCGATTGCCTCATTGGCCCCGACATGGCAGGACACGTGCTGGTCACTGCATCAACGTATGCTTTTTTGCATCGTTTTGAAAACTTATATCAATAATGCGCACGATTCGGAAAGAATATGAGAGGTTATCCTCGTGTCAGCCCCTGTGACAGATGGCAGCATTCAGGCTCCGATCAGGTCCATCTGGGTGCAGAGCGACGGCAAGGCCGGTGACGAAAACCAGTGCATTGCGGTCGCCGATGCCCTCGGTTGCCCCTTCGAGGCGCGGCACGTCGCCCCGCGCGCGCGCTTCGTGTGGGCCATGCCGCGCGGCCCGATCGATCCCCGCGAGCACCCTTCCCGGCCCGACAGCCCCGTTCGCCCCCCCTTTCCCGATCTCGTGATCGCCTCCGGTCGCCGCACCGTGCCGTATCTGAAATGCATCTCGCGCGCCTCCGCGGGCGCGACCATGACGGTGTTCCTCAAGGACCCTCTGACAGGCCCCGGGGCGGCCGATTTCATCTGGGTGCCCGAACACGACAAACTGCGCGGCAAAAACGTGCTGGCAACGCCCACCCCGCCGCATCGCTTTTCACAGGAACGCCTGGCGGCTCTGCGCGCAGCACCACCCGCCGACATCGCCCGGCTGACCGCCCCTCGCGTCGCCGTCCTTGTGGGAGGCGACAGCCGCCATCACCGCTTCACCGCCTATGATGTGGAGACATTCGGTCACCGGCTGGAACATTTGGCCCAAACGGCGCGCCTGATGATCACACTCTCGCGCCGCACTCCCAAGCTTCTGGCGGATCGAATCGCCCGTCTGAAGGACAAGGGGCCCCACCTTATCTGGGACGGAACGGGCGAGAATCCGCTCGCGGCCTATCTGGCGAATGCAGATGCGGTGGTGGTGACGGCCGATTCAACCAACATGGTCGGGGAAGCGGCTGCGACCGGTCGCCCCGTTCTTGTCTATGAGCCGAGCGGTGGACACAGGAAAATCAGCAGCTTTCTGGATAGAATGTCGGAATTAGGGGTTACCCGCCCCTTTGCCGGACGCCTTGAAACCTATAGGTACGAGCCACTAGATTCGACACCTGTCATTGCGGAGGCGATCCGCGCTCTTTGGCAGGCCCGACACGCCGGAAAATCCGGTGAAAGCTGAGACCACGCAAGACCGGACGATGCCCATGACCACCAAACACACCAAGCTCCTCATCATCGGCTCCGGTCCCGCCGGCTACACGGCCGCGATCTACGCCGCCCGCGCCATGATGGAACCGACGCTGATCGCAGGCCTCCAGCCGGGAGGTCAGCTCACCATCACCACCGAGGTGGAGAACTATCCCGGCTTCGCAGATCTCATCCAGGGCCCCTGGCTGATGGAGCAGATGCAGAAGCAGGCGGAAAACGTCGGCACCGACATCGCCTGGGATCTGATCACCGAAGCCGACCTCACCTCCAATCCGAAGCGTCTGGTGACCGACAGCGGCACGACCTACACCGCCGACGCGGTCGTCATCGCCACCGGCGCCCAGGCGAAGTGGCTCGGCATTCCCTCCGAACAGACCTACATGGGCGCGGGCGTTTCCGCTTGCGCGACCTGCGACGGCTTCTTCTATCGCGGCCGCAAGGTGATCGTGGTCGGTGGAGGCAACTCCGCGGTCGAGGAAGCGCTCTATCTGGCCAATCTCGCCGACGAGGTGACCGTCGTTCACCGCCGCGAGGAATTCCGTGCCGAAAAGATCATGCAGGAGCGTCTCTTCGCCCACCCCAAGGTCACGGTTCTCTGGAACCACACGCTTGACGAGATCCTGGGCGACGGCACGCCGCCTGCGGTGACCGGCGCGCGGCTGAAGAACGTCAAGACCGGCGAGACGACGGATCTCGCCGCCGACGGCGTCTTCATCGCCATCGGACATGCCCCGGCTGTCGACCTCTTCAAGGATCAGGTCAAGCTGAAGCCGGCCGGCTACATCTGGACGGAAGCAGATTCCACCAAGACGTCCCTTCCCGGCGTTTTCGCCGCCGGCGACGTGACAGATGAAGTCTATCGCCAGGCCGTGACTGCGGCGGGCATGGGCTGCATGGCTGCACTCGAAGCGAAAAGATATCTGGCAGAATTGGGTTCGAGTGCAGAAGAGGCCGCCGAGTAGGCGTCACACAATCCTGTTGCCGCACGCTGTCCGCCTGGCGGGCAGCGTGACCACCCTTGCCGGACACGACGAGGACGGCGCGCAAGGGGAAGACAACGCCTGAGAGGGACGAAATATGGACTGGGATAAACTGCGGATCTTTCACGCCGCGGCACAAGCCGGCAGCTTCACCCATGCCGGTGACATGTTGAACATGAGCCAGTCGGCCGTTTCCCGTCAGGTTTCCGCCCTCGAACAGGAATTGCACGTCTCCCTGTTCCATCGCCACGCCCGCGGGCTGCTGCTGACGGAACAGGGCGAGATGCTCTACCGCACCGCCCAGGACGTGCTGCGCAAGCTCGAGGCCGTGCAATCGCGGCTGACCGACACCAAGGGCAAGCCCTCCGGCCTGTTGCGCATCACCACGACGGTGGGGCTAGGCACCGGCTGGCTCACCTCCCGGCTCAACGATTTCGTCGATCTCTATCCGAACGTGAACCTTGAGCTGCTGCTGACCGATGACGAACTGGACCTCTCCATGCGCGAGGCCGACGTCGCCGTCCGCCTGCGCCAGCCCATTCAGCCCGATCTGATCCAGCGCAAGCTCTTCACCGTCCATTTCCACCTTTACGCCTCTCCCACCTATCTGAAGCGCTTCGGCAGCCCGGTCACCGAGCGCGACCTGGACAATCACCATCTCATCAGCTTCGGAGAGAAGGTGCCACTGTACCTGCGCGACATGAACTGGGTGGAAAGCGCCGGCATGCCGGAAGGCCAGAAGCGCCGCACCGCGCTCCGGGTCAACAATGTCGTCGCCATCAAGCGCGCGGTACGCCGCGGCATCGGCATTGCGCTCCTACCCGACTACCTGATCGAACCTGATTCGGGGCTTGTGCAGCTCATTGCGGGCGCCGACGTGCCGAGCTTCGACACCTATTTCGTCTACCCTTCCGAGCTGAAGAATACCGCCCGCATCACCGCGTTCCGGGACTTCCTCCTCTCCAATGCGGAGCACTGGGCTTACTGAGGGGCCATCGCGCTTCAGAGCGCGGTTTCATCGTTCCGGTAGCGGCCGAAACGATTCATGCATTTAACGCATATCAGACTTGCACGGCTGATAGTTGTTTGGGCAGCCCGTGCTGCGCATATAGGCACTGTCTGATGGTTCTCGGCCGTCGCAACCTCCTCCCTGCGACGCGCCGTTTCAGCCATCTGTTCCCTCTGGAAGGTGAATGTCCACGAGTTTCTCGTGGTCAGAACTGCCGGGCTCTTCGTGAGCTCGGCTTCTTTTTTTGTGCTTCGCAAATCGCCGACATCCCCCAGCGGCAGACGCACCTTCCCCCAATCCTCCTCAACGACTGTCAACACTGCGCCACAGCCCTTGCGCCCGGTTTCAGCATTCCGTCTCCCGGCGGAACTGAAAATGACGGCGAGCGCAAAAAGCGTCTAAATTTCGTATTTCTTTCAGAATACGGGCTCTGGCACGACCGTGCGCAAGCCGCGGTTTGCAACCTGCGTCCTCCCGACACGTCACGAAGAAATTGAAGCGGATCCCGCGAAGGACGCCCCCACCCATCGGATCCAACGCTTGCGCCTTTTCCCGAACGAAGCCGTCAGGAGCGCTGAAACCGGCCCACGACGCGCGACCTTCCCCGCCTGCATTGCAGGGGGGAGCAACGTCTCAACCGGTTGAAAGTGGGAAAATCTGCCGTAACGGGAGAAAACGCACAGCATTTGAACCTGTCTATATCTTAGGTAGACACAACGGGCTTGCAGCCATGCACAGGGGTTATGACTTCATTCATCGGCGGCGGGGCCGATCGTTCAGACATCTGAGTGAGGGAAACGGGCGAACATAGTCGCCCGTTCCACACAAGCCTTCTCAGGCCGCTTAACGGCCGTGCTTTTGCAGCACCTGTTCCGCCGGTTTGCCGGTCAGTTCGAACAGATGATCGGACCGGGCCGTGAAATTGCCCACGCCCGCGGTGGCGGAACCCATTTCCACGATCAGGTCCTGGAGCTCAGCCTCCAGCATGGTCGCCTTCACCTGATCCCAGCCCGGCCAGTCCGGCCTTGCGTCGGACCCGAGTATCTGCTCGCGCCGTGCCGAAACGATGGCATTGATCTTCGCCGTCGCTCGCTCGGGCAATTCAACGTCACCTCCATGATGGGCTCCAGCAGCACCGGTTTGCAGGCTTCCATGCCCTCTCGCATGCCAACCTGCGCCGCCCCTTGAAGGCCTGATCGGAGCTGTCGACGGTGTGATAGGACCCGTCGGTGAGCGTCACCGCGACATCGACGACGGGAAAGCCCAGCAGACCGTGGCGCAGGTAGTCCCTTGACCCCGGCCTCCACCGAAGGAATGTACTGCTTGGGCACCACGCCGCCGGTGATCGTATCGGAGAAGACGATCCCCTCGCCGCGCGGCAGCGGCGCGATGGTCAGCACCACATCCCCGAACTGGCGGTGCCCGCCCGACTGTTTCTTGTGTCGGCCGCGCACCGAAGTCTTGCCACGGATGGTCTCCTTGTAGGGCACGTGCGGCTGACCGGTTCCCACCTGAATGCCGTCGTACTTGCCCGTCAGCCGCTCCAGCGCCACGCGCAAGTGCATTTCGCCCTGCCCGCGCAACAACGTCTTGCCCGTATCCTGAAGTTGCTCCACCATAAGCGATGGGTCTTCCTCCACGATCCGCGTGAGAGCGGCCGAGAGCTTGACCTCGTCCTTGCGTTCGCCCGGCGCGACCGCAAACGCCATGACGGGCTCCGGCGGTGAAAGCTTGAACAGGTTGCCCACAGGCGCCTTGTCGGCCTTCAGCGTATCGCCCGTTTGCGCCGTTTCCAGCTTGCCGAGCGCCACGGTCTCGCCGACCTCGGCCGGTCCGCACTTGGTCGCCTGCGTGCCCATCACGTTGAGCACCCCGGACACCGGCTTTCCTGCTCGTCGCTGCGCAACAGCACCGTTCCGTCGGAAACGGTGCCCGCCAGGACCCGGACGATCGAAAGCTTGCCCGCATGCGGGGTGTAGAAGGTCTTAAGAACCTGCACGACCGATCCCGCATCCTCTTCCAGTCCGAGGCGTTCACGGGTCTGCTCGATGGCCGGAGTTTCATGGCGCAGCGCCTTCATCAGCCGCAGGATGCCATTGCCGTGTTCGGCCAAACCGATGAAGACGGAACAAATCATGCCGTCCCGCGTCTCCTTGACGAGATCGGTAAACACATAGTCGGTTCCTGGCTGAATGTCCTCCAGAAGCTTCTCCATCAGGCCGTCATCATAGTCGGCGATGGCCTCAAGCATCTCGAAGCGCGCTTCCAGCACTCGCTCGCGCTCGGCGGAGGGAAAGTCGATCACCTCACTTTCGGAATGTTCCTGGTAGATGTGAGCGCGTTCCAGCGCCAGATCGATGAATCCCGTGACATTACCGTCCTTGCGGATCGAGATCTGGCGCAGCACCAGCGGCACCGAGGAGGCCGGTTGCAGCATGGTCAGGATGTCATGGAGGCGGCGGTCGAACTTGTCGACCTTGATGATGAACAGAAGATGGGGAACGCCACGTTCTTCAAGCTCCTTCAAAATGAGCTGCAGGGCGGCGACTTTCTTTTCGTCGGGCTCCGCCACCACGATTGCAACATCGGCGCCGGCCAGCACACCTTGCGCCTCGAAGAGAAATTCCACCGATCCGGGGCAATCGATGAACGTATAGGAATCACCCATGAAGGTGGTCTCGGCGACATTCGCCTCCACACTCATTGCGTGGGCGCGGGCTTCCGGCGACGCATCGCCGACCGTGTTGCCCTGAGAGACCGTACCTTGCCGCTGGATGGCCCCCGTGCGCGCCAGGATCGCTTCCAGCAGTGAGGTCTTTCCGCTTGCGAACGGATCGACCAGCGCGACGCACCGGAGCCCGGCTACTCTGCCGTTAGCATCTCCCATGATGGTCTCTCCTTCTTGGTTCTCGGGTACGAGAAAGCGATGGACGCTACGGAGAGTTTGTAGTCCCGAATGAGATATTCCCTATTTGTTCGTCTGCGACCATCCTCCGCAATAGGGGGGGAACCGGGCACCGGCCCAAGCCCATCGTCTCAGCCCCCCATCCCGAGACGCAAGGGAATCCGATGTCGCGGCGCAACAAGTCCGCCGCCGGGGTTCCTTTCCCGTGCGACATGAAAATGCTACCAGTCTACGTATAATATTCTAGAACGAGTATGTGACTTTGCCCGGCACCGTCCCGACCGGCCTTCCCCAAACGAGGAGATACGCAATGCAGACAGAAACAGTCAGTGGCGTCGAGCTGCAGGTACTCACGCCGGAAGAGGTGAAGGAGCGTTTCGATAACGACGAGATCGTCCTGATAGACGTGCGCACCCCGGCAGAATACTCCTTCGAGCACATTGCCGGTGCGATGCTGTTCCCGATGTCGTCCTTCGATCCAGGCAAGTTGCCGGTACAGACCGAAAAACCGATCGTCTTCCACTGCGGCTCCGGCATCCGTTCCAAGGCTATTGCCGATCGCTGCGCGCAGGCAGGTCTCTCACCATTGGCGCATATGGGCGGGGGCTTCAGTGCCTGGAAAGCGGCCAAGCTTCCCTATTCCGCCATCGACCCGGCGACCGGTGCCGTGGTCCGGAGGTAGCGGCATGAAATCTCCCGCAGCGCGTGCCCGCCTTCATAAGGCGCGAACGTGCTGCGGGTTTCAGACTCGCCGGATAGATAGAGGGACCGACCACCCGTGCAGCGTGTGGAGCTCAGCCTCACCCGAAGACAGCGTGTCCCCAGTCCTTGTTAGTGCCGGATTTCTCCTCCCGCTCCTGCAAGTGCTCAAGCGCCTGTCCAATCGCTCGCAGTCCCTGATCTCCCGGATCGTCCTCGCGATGACGCTGGATAAGCGTCCTGGACTTGCCGCCCAGATAGAGCCGTACGCCAGCCATTGCGCTCCAGTTGTCATCCTCACCGACAAGACCGTCCGCAAACAAGGAGACATTCGGAGCAACCTCGAAACCGGGCTGCCATTCCGCCCCCAAGGTCCCGAAACTGACATCGGCTGCGTGAAGATAACCGCCGTAAAGACGCAGGTTGTCGACCGGGTAGTATCAGCGTCGCGCTGCCGAAGAAGTTGGTCTCACCGTAGCCGTAGTCAACGCCCGCGAGGCCTTCCAACGAAACCGGCCCGAAATAGACCTCGCCTTCGCCCGCCACGGTGCCGACATTGACATCGCGGTCACCGTCAATTCCGGAATAGGAAGCGTAGATACCCAGCAGGGCCTTTTCCGGATCACGCCAGAAGGCATGCGCCCCGACACCGAAATCACCGTCTCCGTCGTTAGAACCGACAGCCCCGTCGAGTTGCAGGCCGAACGCATGACCTAACGGCGTGACGAAAGACCCGGTCAGAGTGCCCGTTTCCTTGTCATTCATCGCATCGAAGGCCGCCGCAATCTTACCGTTGACACCGGACACCGCCGGAAGATCGGCGGCGAACGCCCCACCGAACGTCAGAGAACTCACCGCGCCGCCAAACGCGACAGCGACCAGCGAGTGGTATCGCTTTACCATCGAACAAAACCCCCGATCTGTAGTTGCAGACTGCTGTGCCACAACGATCAGGGTTGCCGACAAAAATAAATTAAATATTTTAAATTTCACCGACCCGTGTGACCGACAAGCCACTAGAAAGCTTGTTTTTCCGAATAAATTGCGCGACGGCATGAAACAGAATACCACACACGTCAGTCCAGGGTCCGCAATTCCAGCTCCGCAATTCCGGCGGCCAGATTGAGCCCGACGCCCAACGTCGCCTTCGCCGAAACGCCGACATAGTCACCACCGGCCAGCGCACCAGCTCCGATATCGCTGGAGTGAGCAAAGACAAACCAGCGGATCACGCCGCCCTCCGTCTTGCCCAGATCCAGATCGGTTCGGCGGATCTGGCCGAAATAGATGTCGGCAGGCCCGTCTTCGCCGCGTTGAAACGTGCAGGAGAGATCCTTGGTCGATTGCAGCAGGGTGCTCCCGCCGCTCTTGATGGCGCAGTCGAGAAGCCCGACCTTGATCTGGCCTTGCCCCTCCTTTGGCTGATCCTCCGCGCGCGCCTGGCTCACACAAAGAGCCAGGGCGCACACGAGGGCCGACAGCACGGCCTTTCCCGATGACATCACGACACGTCCTCGACGTTCGTTCGGCCACTCGGTCGTGCTGCGGCTGTTATCGTCCACTTACTTCGCCGCGGTCAGCTTGAGCTTGGCGATACCGGCCACCACGTTGAGGCCCTTTTGCACCTGGACGTTGAGCGGATTGAGCGTGATGGACTTGTCGAGCCCGCCGACGAGCGCATTGGCCCCAACGCCGCCACCGACCGTCGCCTCTGCGGACACGCCCGCATAGTCTCCTTCAAGCGCGCCCGGCTCGACGTCGGAAGCCGGAGCCAGCACACCCCAGGACAGCTTGCTCACATCGTTCTTGCCGACGTCGATGCCACACTTGGTGATGCGGCCGTGATAGCGCTCCTTGGGGCCGGAAACCGGCGAGAAGACGCAAGTCAGATCCTTTGAAGACCCGAAAATGAAGCCGGAGCCGCCGGCAACGGTGCAATTGAGGGCGCCGCCCTTGACCCCGGCCCCTTCAGCGGCGGCAAGACCGGCCAAAAGAGCACCGGCAACGGCAGCCACGGCAAAACATGCAGCAATATGTTTAGTTATCGAAGTTCCTCCTTGTTCAAAGCCCGCCATGACGGCCCGACCCGGCTGAATTCTGAGTTGGGCACGGCGCGCCCGGGCCTGTTTTCCCGAACGCGCCGCCCATCAATTCAACTTACCAACGCAAGGTCGGCAGGAGGGTTCCACTATTGACCCTGCGCGGAAGACGTCACCCGATATTCCCGCAGAAACGCTGGATGCGCGTGCACGCCTCTTCCAGCGCCTCGTTGGAGGTCGCATAGGAAATGCGGAAGTTCGGGCCAAGCCCGAATGCCGATCCCTGAACCACTGCGACGCCCTCTTCCTCCAGAAGCGCGGTGACGAAGTCCTCGTCGGTCTCGATCTTCTTGCCCTTGGCGGTCGTCTTGCCGATCAGCTCCGCACAGGAGGGATAGACATAGAAGGCGCCTTCCGGCGTCGGGCAGGACAGCCCGCGCGCCTGGTTGAGCATGGAAACGACCAGATCGCGACGGCCCTTGAAAATCTCGGCGTTCTTCGGGATGAAGTCCTGCGTGCCGGTCAGAGCCTCGACCGCAGCCCACTGCGAAACCGAGCAGGGGTTGGAGGTCGACTGCGACTGGATCTTCGCCATCGCCTTAATCAGCGCGGTCGGCCCGCCCGCATAACCGATACGCCAGCCGGTCATCGCATAGACCTTGGACACGCCGTTGACCGTAAGGGTGCGATCCTTCAGGGCCGGCTCGACCTGCGCGATGGTCGTGAACTCGAAGCCGTCGTAGACGAGATGCTCATACATGTCGTCGGTCATCACCCAGACCTGGGGATGCTTCAGGAGCACCTTGGCGATCGCCGCGAGTTCCGCACGCGTATAGGCGGCGCCCGACGGGTTGGAAGGCGAGTTGAAGATCAGCCACTTGGTCTTGGGCGTGATCGCGGCTTCCAGCGCCTCCGGGGTCACATTGAAGCCGTTTTCGATCTTGGTCTCCACGGCCTTCGGCGTACCGCCGCCCAGAAGCACCATATCCGGATAGCTGACCCAGTAAGGCGCAGGAACCAGAACCTCGTCACCGGGGTTCAACGTCGCCATCAGCGCGTTGTAGAGAACCTGCTTGCCGCCGGTGCCGACGGTGATCTCCGCCGGGATGTAGGTCAGGCCGTTCTCGCGCGCGAACTTGTCGACGATCGCCTGCTTCAGCTCCGGGATACCGTCCACAGCCGTGTATTTCGTCTTGCCGTCCGTGATCGCTTTGATCGCCGCCTGCTTGATGTTTTTCGGCGTATCGAAATCCGGTTCTCCGGCACCCAGGCCGATGACATCGCGCCCGGCCGCTTTCAGTTCCCGGGCCTTGTTCGTGACTGCGATGGTCGCAGATGGTTTCACCCGGGCGAACGAGTCGGCAAGAAAAGCCATAATTCTGTTCTCCGTGAGGATTGGCGCCATCCATGAAAAAAGGCGCATGGGACCCTATGCCTCCTCGTGCCCGGGCGCAACCGCCTGCACACGCAAGAGGCCCGGTTTCACGCGATTATCAGCCCCTGAAAACCGCGTGTGGCACGGGCTCTAACGGCAGGCAGGCTCCCCGGATCGCCTCGCCGACCGTCCGTCTTCCACGGTCGATACACGTTTGTATACTGCAAATTTTAACAATGTTCGATACATTTGATACGTTAGGATACAAGTAAAATATCGGCACCGGCTCCCATATGCCCTATGAGGACGATTGACAGGGCAAAGCGGGGTCGCACCGGCCGGTTCGCCGACCGATGCCGAGGTCCGGGGACAAGAGCCCCCGGCGAAATCGCCCGAGCAAAGCCTGAATGAACGAGCACAACCGGTTTAACAAGAAACAGCCCGTAAAACGTCGGCGGAAGGTGTCGTGACAGATCTGTTCACCATTATCGAGATCAGGATCAAGCCGCCGCACCGCGAGGCCTACCTTCAGGCCGCACGCGCGTTCCTCGACAAGCGCCGCGTCAATGACGACTGGACCCATCACACGACGCATATTGACGCTGCGGATCCCTGTCACTGCGTCATCACGGTTCGCTGGCACGACGAGGACAAGATGAAAGCCCATTTTACCTCGAGCGAGCTGAAGGCCTTTTCCGCAGAGACGGAGAGCTACCTCGCCCAACCGGCGATCTATCGGACATTTACCATCGAGATCGCGCGCACCCTGCTATGACCACGACAACCCTTAACGGACGACACATTTTCTGCGGGAGGCCCGCATGTCGCACGTGACGATCCTGTTCAATATCCGCGTCCGAAGCCGAGTACCGCGACGATGTCGTCAGGGACATAGGCAAGATCGCGAACAAGAACCGCGAGGAAACGGCATGCCTCGCCTACGACTGTTTCCGCACCGAGCAGTCCCAGACCGATATTCTCGTCATCCAGGTCTGGGAAACGATGGAAGCCTATGAGGCGCACAACCGGTGCGACTATGTCGGCGCACTCTTCGAACGGTATGCGGCGATCCTTCTGGAGCCCGCCCGACGCACCGTTTTGAACCCGACTCGCGAAACCACCGCTCTTTAACTCCTCGCGCCTCAAATCGTGCACAGATGATCGCAATTGCCCCAATTGCGCCACAAAGTTGACTATCGCCACACTTTCGTCGCCAAAACAAACCGTTGCCGACGAAATCCCGGCGCGGTCGGGACCCAATCATCTGGATAATCGATACTGTCAATGAAACGGACCAAAGGGGACGGTACCATGCAGTTCAGCGTAAAGAACCCTTTCGTGCAGGTGGCAAGAGAGCCGGCAACTCAGCTCTGCGATCCCATCTGCCCCTTCGCTCTTTCCGTGTCACAGGAATAGCCGCGGCTCTGGCGTTGACGCCGGTCGTGGCCTTCGCCGCCACAGAACCCGCCAGCACAGGGCTCTCCCCAAGCGTGGCCTGGATCGCCTTCGTCGCCATGATCGTCGTGGTCGCGGCCATGTGGCGCCATTTCACCCGCCGCATGCTCTCCGACCAACGTCCGCGCTGAGAAGACTGGGGCTTAAGAGCTCTTCCCGTCGGTACGGACCATTGCCGGAGCGACGCGACAGGACACTGCACCACGCTCGACAGCCCTGAGTGCTCCCCGACAGGGAGAGGGCGCGCCGCGCATCTCTTGTCAGAAACGAAAAAAGCGGAGAGCCATGCTCCCCGCTTGTCGGTAAACCGTCAGACCGGGCGCCCTGATCGGACGTCGAGCCTGTTTCGGTTCGTCAGGCCTTTTCGTTCTTGGCCCGCTCGATGGCTTCCACGATCAGTTTCTTGGCGACGTCGACGCCTTTCCAGCCGTTCACCTTCACCCACTTGCCGGCTTCGACATCCTTGTAGTGCCTCAAAGAAGTGCTCGAACTGCTTGATGGTGATATCAGGCAGATCCTCGTAGCTGTTGATCCGGTCGTAGCGCTTGGTGAGCTTGGGGTGCGGAACCGCCAGCACCTTCTCGTCCATGCCGTGTTCGTCTTCCATCATCAACACGCCGATCGGACGGTAGTTGAGAATGGCGTCGGGCACGACCGGGCGCTGGTTGCAGACGATGACGTCGATCGGATCGCCGTCGTCCGACAGCGTGTGCGGCACGAAGCCGTAATTGCCGGAATACCGCATCGGCGTGTAGAGGAAGCAATCAACGTACATCACACCCGCCGCCTTGTCCATTTCGTATTTGACCTGCTCGCCACCGACTGGAACCTCGACGATCACGTTGACGTCTTCGGGCGCATTCTTGCCGATCGGCACGGCATCGATGCGCATTGTGCGACTTCCTTCGCTTAATTTCCGACAACCCATGCGGTCCTGCCGACCGGCATGGCTTGCGATGAGATATGGGAATGATCTGGATCCGGCATACTGACGGATGCAGCCCTCCGGCAGCCGGAGTTTTGCTCCGCGCCAGTCCCGGTTCGACGGCGTTGTGCCGGGGACTGCGACAAAATGCAAGCCCATTATATGCATCGCAACAACGACAGACCGGCATGGATAACGGCAACATGGCCCGCTCGCCGACGCGTCTTCCGCACCGACGTTTTCCCGCTTCCAAGCCGTTCAGATTGACTTCATTACCGTTTTCGCGGCCCAATATGCCCTAACGGCAGACGGCAGGCTCCGTTCACTTGGCTTTCGAGCGCTCCGCCCAACTATAGATCCTTACCGAAAGGTCTGATCTGCCGATGCGCTCGATACTCTCGTCGCAAAGCCCGCCGCCCATCGCTTCATAGAAGCCTTGGGCCGCTTCGTTGTCCTTGAGAACGCGCACGGCGAAACCCGGCATTCCCGCAGCACGCTTCGCGCGGCGGCGAACAGGCGTTGCCCGAAACCAAGCCCCTGATAATCGGGATGGAGATAAAGCTCGTAGATCTCGCCGGTGAACGGCAGGTGCTTCAGCCGGCTATGGCCGAACGTGGCGTAGCCGGCGAGCGTTCCGCACACTTCCAGCACCAGAATGCGGGTCTTGTAGCGGATGACCGCGTGCCACCAGGAGACGCCGCACCGGGCCAGCAACCGTTCCAGTTCCACTCCCGACAGGACACCCCGATAGGCGCCGCGCCATGCCGCACCATGGATATCGGCGAGCGATTCGGCGTCTTCCGGTCGTGCCTGGCGAATGGTGACGGCGCCGATCTTCATAGGACCACCTTATGTCTTCCCCGAAAAGCTTGGAAGCTCTTTCCGTACCAGCGGCAGCCTGCCCCAGCCTCAGCCAACAGGGCCACATGCTTCAAAAAAGATGCAAGGTCACATTTGGACCTCCCGTCGAACGCCCATGGATGCTATCGCACGGCATCACGTTCATTGCGGGATCTTGCCCATGACAGACCGTCTTGCCTCCCCCCCCCCTCATCTGGCCGACCGTTGCCGGCGGACTGGCCGGCGCCGCGGGCATCACGCTTTCGACCGTAGCCGCGCATATCGATTTCTCCTATCTGGTAAGCACAGCGGCAGCGATCGCACTGGCTCACGCGCCCCTGCTTATCCTGCTGTCCCTGCCGGGCATCCGACGCGTGTTGCGCCGCCCCGCCTTGCCCGCGCAGCCGATAACACTGGGATTGATCCTCTTTTGCGGAGATTTGACTGCGTGCGCCTTCCTGGATTTCTCCTTCTTCAAGAACGCAGCGCCCACAGGCGGCACCCTGCTCATTCTCGACTGGCTGCTCGTCGCTCTCCCTGCCTTGCCCAATCTCTTTTCGCGAAACGACGCGGCCTGATCCGCGCAGCACGTTCCAGTTGCGCAAAGCCCCCGTTCAAGGCACCGTAGCAGGCATTGTTCCGTAAGGTCGGATTTTGGGGCAGAACATGAAGAACGCACTGATTTTGCCCGCGGCGATTGTCGCGGGTGTGGCTTTTGGCGGCGCAGCACGCGCCGACTATGCATTGACCATCCTCCACACCAACGACTTTCACTCCCGCATCGAGCCGATCAACAAGTACGATTCAACGTGCAGCGAGAAAGACCTGCAGGCGGGCATAATGTTTCGGCGGTTCCGCCCGTTTCATGACCAAGATTACCGAACGCCGCGATGCGATCCGCGCGGCCGGCGGCAACGTCGTGCTGCTTGATGGCGGCGACCAGTTCCAGGGCTCGCTGTTCTACGCCCACTACAAGGGCAAGGCCGCGGCCGAACTGATGAACCGGATCGGTTATGACGCCATGGTCGTCGGCAACCACGAATTCGACGACGGCCCCAAGGTGCCCGCCGATTTCATCGGCGCCATCGATTTCCCGATCCTTCTGGCCAATGCCGACCTGTCGCGGGAAGCGGCCCTGAAGAGCGCGACGATCCTGCAGATCGGCGGCGAAAGGATCGCGCTGATCGGCATCACAGCCGAAGACACGGACGAACTTTCCTCCCCCGGTGACGATGTCCGCCGCCGCAACATGCTCCACCCGAGGTTCCGCCTCGATGACGGCGCTGAGCGCCTGGCGCAACTGATGCGGATCGGCGGCAAAGAGAGGTGGCACCGGATCGGGCCGTTCGCGAATGCAGAGTTCCGGCGGACAGGCAAGAAACGTGTTGGGCGTCTTCGGCCGCTTCAATTGCGCGAAATCGCCCACCGGCCCGAGATCGGCGGGCCCGAACAGCACTTCCCACGTCTTCTCCCGGCCGAAACCGAAGAAAGCGGCAACACAGACAAGCAGGATGACGACAATGGCAAGCGCGGCTGTTTTCATGGCCGCAACATCGCCTGAGAACTGCGCGAATGCAATGATCGGCGGATACCGTGAATGCCTACTGCGAACTCAGCAGGAACCATCGGTTCATCGGCTGTATCAGCCGGGCGTTGCCGTTGTAGAGCGCGGTGTACCTGGCGATATCGACCTCGGCCACCGACAACGGCTTGCGCAGCACCATTCAGTCGACGACCTCACTGAAGGGCGGCGGCGTCAACGAGCCTGCATACGCCCAGTAATCGAGGGCACCGGGAAGCAACGTGGAGGGATCGACGTCGAGTTTTGCCTCCGCATTCGGCTTGCCCGGGAATTTCGCCGCAAGCATAGCAAAGCTGTCGTTCGAGCCGCCGGGCTGGATCATCACGCCGAGCCCGCCAGTCGCCACGTTCTTGTGAACGAAATGCGCTTCCATCGGGAAAGCCTTGCCGTCAACGAGATGTTCGCTTGGGGCGTGGAAATGGAACTGCAGCAACGTGTAGCTGTCCGCCCCGTGCCTCAGCATGCTGTCGTCCGCAACATTGATCTGAATGGTATGGCCGTTGTTGACGACCGTCGCCGGCCCCGAGGCCCAGTCAATCTCGATCTTCGGCAGGTCCGCCCCGATCGCGCCGGTGAGATCGACCGGCGACTGCTGCGACCCGGCCGAACACGCCATGTCGTCCGTGGAGAGCTTACCCCAGTGATCAGGCCCCTCCTCGCCCGTATAGCCCCAATGCGCGCTTTCGCGCACGTGCGACGGCCGCCCAGAGAGGGCAAGCGCCCATGACCATTCACCCCCTTCAGGAAGGTTCTGCGTTCCATCACATCCTCCGATAATCGGTGGAACCGGCCGCGACGCTCGGGATCGAGCCCGCCTCGCACATCATCCAACTGAATTTCAAGCCGGGTTATTCGGGATAATATGGCGACGGTGATGGCACGAAAACAACCACCGCCATCACGCACGAACGAGGCGTCCTCAGCGCTCGTGTTCGGTCGCGATCCGAATGCGGTCATAGAAGAGCCCGTAGCGGGTTCCCCAGTCGATCAATTCCACGCGCATCTCGGCTTCGAGCCGTTGCCGAAAATCGTCCGGGACGCCACAGACCATTCCAAGAAACCAGGGCATGTTCTCCAGCCGGACAGGACTCGCGCAGCCGCGTTCTCGGGGGCGGTCTGCATCCTTCACCGAATACCGGATCGTTACCGGACCACCGGAAACACCCGCGGTGACCATGGGAACGAGAAAAATGAACGCCGTGTGGACGAGTAACATCATGAGCATCGTCACAAGAGCGCTGCGCATGACTCTTCCGGCAAATCCCTTGGAAGCGTCGTCCTTTTTGTAGCCGTCGATAACACCGTGAAAGAGAATGCGAAAACAGAAGCCCCGGAGAACGACAGCGCCAAACAACGCAATAAGCCGACAGGCTTCGTAGAATTGAGAGGACGGCAGGAAAGGGTAGCCGAATGAATGAAAAAAGAGCGGCGCCCCGCCAGCAAGAGATATGGACAGCAAAAGGATCGCCGCTGCGCTCTCGCGCGGACTGCGTCTGCGAGCGTTGTCCCGCACCTGCGCGTGCTCATCCATCCGGTTCCCTTCCCGATTTCCGCTATCCCATCATCGAACACTCGCAAAACGTGCCAAGAGAAACAACCATGACGAGAGGCCAGAAAAAAGCCCGGCACAATGACCGGGCTTTTCGAATTCATGTAAGCGAGATGATCGTCAGCTATCCAGGAAACTGCGGAGCTTCCGCGACCGGCTCGGGTGCTTCAGCTTGCGGAGCGCCTTGGCCTCGATCTGGCGGATACGTTCGCGGGTGACCGAGAACTGCTGACCGACCTCTTCCAGCGTGTGGTCGGTGTTCATGCCGATGCCGAAGCGCATGCGCAGCACGCGTTCTTCGCGCGGGGTGAGCGAAGCCAGAATCCGCGTCGTCGTTTCGCGCAGGTTCGACTGGATCGCCGCATCGATCGGCAGGACCGCGTTCTTGTCCTCGATGAAATCGCCGAGGTGGCTGTCTTCCTCGTAGCCGATTGGAGTCTCGAGGCTGATCGGCTCCTTGGCGATCTTGAGGACCTTGCGGACCTTCTCAAGCGGCATCTGCAGCTTTTCGGCCAGCTCCTCCGGGGTCGGCTCGCGGCCGATCTCGTGCAGCATCTGGCGCGAGGTGCGCACGATCTTGTTGATCGTCTCGATCATGTGCACCGGGATACGGATGGTGCGCGCCTGATCGGCGATCGAGCGGGTGATCGCCTGACGGATCCACCACGTCGCATAGGTCGAGAACTTGTAGCCGCGCCGGTACTCGAACTTGTCGACCGCCTTCATCAGGCCGATATTGCCTTCCTGAATGAGATCCAGGAACTGAAGGCCGCGGTTCGTGTACTTCTTGGCGATGGAGATCACGAGGCGCAGGTTCGCCTCCACCATCTCCTTCTTGGCGATCCGGGCTTCCTTTTCGCCCTTCTGCACCATGTTGACGATCTTGCGGTATTCGGTGATTTCCAGCCCCGTCTCCGTGGCGAGGTTCTGGATCTCCTGACGCAGCTCGCGGATCGTGTCCTTCTCCTTGGCGACGAAATCCTTCCAGCCGCGCGAGGAGAAGTTGGCAACTCGGCGGATCCAATTCGGATCGAGCTCGGCGCCCTGATACTGCTTGAGGAAGTCGGCGCGGGAAACGCGATAGCTGTCGGCCAGACGCAGCAGCCGGCCCTCATAGCCCATCAGCCGCTTGTTGATGTCGTAAAGCTGGGCAACCAGGGAATCGATACGGTTCTGGTTGAGCGACAGGCTCTTCACGTCCTCGATGACGTCGTCGCGCAACTTCTTGTGGCGCCGTTCCTGGGACGGCGACAGGGTCTTGTTCTGCAGACGGTTTTCGACGAGCTGATCCTGCAGACGGCGCAGCTTCTTGTAGCTGTCGGCGATGCGGTCGAAGGTCTCCAGAACCTTCGGCTTCAGCTCCGCTTCCATCGCGGCCAGCGACATGTTGGACTCAAACTCGTCGTCGTCGTCCCCGTCGCCCTCGCCGTCGTTGGAATCGCCGTTGCCGCCCTTGCCTTCCGGATCGGAATAGGTTGCTTCCAGATCGATGATCTCGCGCAGCAGAATCTTGCCGTCGTTGAGCTCGTCGCGCCAGATGATGATGGCCTGGAAGGTCAGCGGGCTTTCGCAAAGACCTGCGATCATCGCCTCGCGGCCGGCCTCGATGCGCTTTGCGATGGCGATTTCGCCTTCACGCGACAGAAGCTCCACCGACCCCATTTCGCGCAGATACATGCGCACCGGATCGTCGGTACGATCGGTGGGTTCGCGCGTGGTGGTCTTGGCGACCGCATGGGAAGAAGCTTCAACCAGCTCGCCGCCACTCTCCGAGAAGTGGTCGTCGTCGTGGTTTTCGGCTTCCGCTTCCTCGTCGGATTCGACCACATTGATGCCCATGTCTGAGAGCATCGACATGGTGTCCTCGATCTGTTCGGAAGTTAACTCCTCCGAAGGCAGAACCGCATTCAGTTCCTCGTAGGTGACGTAGCCACGCTTCTTGGCGGCCTTAATCATTTTCTTGACGGCGGCATCTGAAAGGTCGAGCAAGGGACCGTCGGAGGTTTCGCCCGCCGTTTCCTGCTGCTCTTCCGCCTGCGTCGCTTTGGCTACCATGTCCTACTCCACAACCGCCGGACAATGCGCCGGAGAGCCGATATTCGCGCAAGGCACCATACCTTGCCGCGCGCGCTCACCCAAAAACCGCCCGCTCAATCCCATGTTCGTGATACGCCGGGTGTCTTAAGCCCCGCTTAACCGTAACCGTCGCAGGTCCTACGCACGGTCCCCTCCGATGTCACCTCGAAATGGCGAACACGCGCCGACCCCGAAGCTGGCCCTGTTTGCCGACGTCGGAAAAAGCGTCACGGATATTGGACAGATCTTGTGTTTTCGCCGAACCCTGTTACGGCGCTCATGCTGTCCCGACAGGTTATTTAACTTGGCCGCAGCGATTCGCAAGAGTGATTCTTTACGGTCAAGCAGAAAAAAATTCGTTTGTGGGCCTCCGATGCCTCCCGAATCGGCAAAAAGATCCCCCACACGACGCCGTTCGCTACTCTTTGACGTTGCTCGCCGCGCTTTCAGGCACACGCATCGGCCCCTCACCCCGCCTTGCGCATTCCCTCGGCCTTGAAGGCGGCGCGAATCCCGCGTGCCTCTTCCGCCATATCGTGATCCCGGCGCCCCAGTTCCTCGCGTCGACGCATGATTTCCTGCTTCAGCGCCTGAATGCGTTGCCAGGCCTGCTCGTCGATATCCTCCATCGACGCTTCCATCTCCTGTTCCACCTCCCGTCCGAGCTGGCCGAGTTCCAGTTCGTCGAGATAGAGGTTGAAACAGCGTTCGATGAAATCGGCAGGCGGATTGAAATTGAGCACCTGCAACCGCTCGCTGAGCTTCGTCCAGTTGGGATGGAATCGCGCGGCCTCCGGCGTGGCCCCCCGGTCGGTCAGAACCTCGTTGAGAATTTCATAAAAGCGCGGATCGAGCGTTTCGAAGATGGACGCCACGGTCTTGTCGTCGAGATAGACCGCCAGTCGGCACAATTCCGACTTGAAGCCGTCGTGCAGATCGTCGTTGAAGCGCAGACGGGAAATCCGCTCCACGTTGTTCTCGAAAAGATCGAGATAGCGCGTGCACAATCCGCAGATGGTCCGCTCGGCCGAAAACAGCGGCCCATGCGGCTTCTCGATCCGCTGAGGCAGGCTCGGCCCGTTGCCGTCGCGCCCCTGGCCCGACCGTCCCGAACGCTCGCCGCGGCTCGCCTCCCAGAACAGGTTGGAGAGCTTGAGGCGGATTTCGAGCTGATAACGCCGCCGCACCCGTTCATCGCGAATCTGGGCGATCAGGTCGTAAAGGCTCTTTTCCAACGCCGCCTTGCGTTCCGGCGTGGCGATGTCGCGGTCGGTCACCTCCCGTCGCCACATCACCTCCGAAAGCGGCAGCGCCTTCTGCACCTCTTCCAAGAAACCGTTCCGTCCACCCGCCTTGATCAGATCATCCGGATCCTTGCCGTCCGGTAGATAAGTGAACTGGAACGAGTAACCGCTTTTCAGCGCCGGAAGAATGCGATCGACTGCGCGATTGGCGGCGTTCACCCCGGCGAGATCCCCGTCGAAGCAGATGATCGGTTCAGGCGCGAACCGCCACATGCGCGCGATCTGATCCTCGGTGAAAGCCGTGCCGAGCGAAGCGACCACATAGCGAACGCCGGATTGCCACACGGCAATGGCGTCCATGTAGCCTTCGGTCACGATCGCCTGTCCGGCCTCGAAGGCGGGCTGGCGCGCGCGATGCAGGTTGAACAGCATCGAGCCCTTATGGAAGAGCGGCGTCTCGGGAGAGTTGAGATATTTCGGCTGACCGTCGGGATCGAGCGTCCGCCCGCCGAAGGCCACCACCTGCCCGCGCTCATCCTGAATGGGAATCATCACCCGGTTGCGGAACCGGTCATAGGTCGAGCGACCATTGTCGGGCAGGATCAGCAGCCCGGCCTCCACCATCGTGCCCTTGTCGACGCCGCGTTCCAGAAGATGCCGTTTCAGCCCGTCGCGTCCATTAGGCGCCAGCCCGAAGCGGAATTCCCGCAAGGTGTCGTTTTCAAGCTTGCGCCGCTCCAGATAGGTGCGGGCGGCCTGCCCGGCGGGCCCGTAAAGCTCGCGCTCGAAAAAGCGCGCCGCCATTTCGCACACTTCAGCCAGATCGGCACGGCGCTGGTGGCGCTCCTCCACACGCGGATCAAGCTTGGGTAAGGGAACGCCCGCGGCCTGCGCAAGCTGTTCCACCGCCTCGGGGAAACTCAAGCCTTCGGTTTCCGTCAGAAACTTGAAGTGGTCGCCCGACTCCCCGCAGCCGAAGCACTTGTAGTGGCCGCGCCTGTCATCGACGTGGAAGCTCGGCGTCTTTTCCTGATGGAAGGGGCAGCAGGCCCAGTAGTCGCCGCGCGAGGCTTGCGTCTTGCGCCTGTCCCACGTCACGCGCTTTGCCACCACCTCCGACAGTGGCAGCCGCGCGCGAATATCGTCAAGGAGCGAAGGCGGAAAGCGCATGAGTCTCGTTCTGCATAAAAGTAAAGGGTTAGCGTAGCGCCTAACGGGCGCCACCGACACATGTAAGCACTCAGGATAACGGGGAAAGAAGGCCGGCGCGCAAAAGGCGCCTGAAAGACACACTGCGCATCGACGCGGCGGCAATCGGGGAAAACCGGAGCGGCCCGCGCGGAGCGAGCCTCGCTTTCGCGGGTGGGCGCTAATGAAGCAGCGACCTCACCACGCAGCTTGCGCGGCCGAAGTCCATCTGTCCGGGATAGCGTTCCTTCAGGACCGCCATGGTGCGGCCCATGTCGCGCAGCCCCTTGCAGCCGAGCTCATTCACGACCGCCTTGCAGGCCGCCTTTGTGTCGTCCTCATCGAGCTGCTTGGGCAGAAATTCCAAAATGATCGCAGCTTCGTCGCGCTCCTGCTGGGCCAGATCGAGCTGTCCAGCCTCTTCGTAATCGACCGCGGATCCCTCGCGCTGCTGCACCATCTTGCTCAAGATATCCGTGATTTCCTGGAGTTCGACACCATCGCGTCCCTGTGCCCGGGCCGCATCCGCGCGATCGTTGATCGCAGCCAGAATCAGGCGCAACGTCGCCGCGCGACGTTTGTCCTGCTTTTCCACCGCATCGGCGAGAGCGGCGTTCAAACGGTCGCGCATGGTCAGCGCGAAGCTCCGCAAACAGGAAACTGTTCAAGCCAGATTTGCATCATCGACTCGTCATTCGATTCTAGTAAACTGATTTATAAGGTTTTTTTCGCACCGTCGCGAATTGACCCGCGATCTACGTTGCCCTAGTCAGCGCGGCTGAGCGCGCACCGTGCCCGGTTGTGAGCCTGCCTCGTTGTGAGCCCCTTCGCCAACGGACCCTGCCCCAGCCTGTGCTGATCATCATTGTCGATCACACGCATCTCGCTGATCAGGTTTCCCTCGCGACCCGGCTTTTGACGATTGATCTAACCGTCGATCATCGGCCATATATCGGTCTCGCTCGCGCGTATGATGTCACCAACCCGATCTGGATTGCAACCCATGACGAACGCTGACGCCTGGTCTGCGACGCCCCCGACGGCCGACCTTGTCCTTGCCGATGGAACCGTGATCGAGGGGCATGGCCTTGGCGCGGTCGGCTCCGCGCCTGGGGAAGTTTGCTTCAACACGGCGATCACCGGCTACCAGGAGATCCTCACCGATCCCTCCTATGCCGGACAGATCATTACCTTCACTTTTTCCCATATCGGCAATATTGGCGCCAATGACGAGGACATAGAGACCGTCAATCTCGCCGGCGCCTCCGGTGTGCGCGGAGCCGTCTTGAGAGCCGACGTTACCGCCCCCTCGAACTACCGCGCCGCGCGCGCCCTCGACGAGTGGCTGAAGGCCCGCGGAATCATCGCGATCGCGGGTGTGGATACCCGCGCCCTCACCGCCCGCATCCGCGAAAGCGGAATGCCAAACGCGGTCATCGCCCATGCCCCTGACGGGCGTTTCGATTTCGACGATCTGAAGGAACAGGCAAGCGCCTGGCCTGGCCTTGAGGGCATGGATCTGGCGAAATCCGTCACCACCGGTCAGAGCTTCGAATGGAACGAGACGCCCTGGCAGTGGGATGAAGGCTACGGCCATCAGACCGCACCGAAATATCACTTGGTGGTCATCGACTACGGCATCAAGCGCAACATCCTGCGGCTTCTGGCCGACCAAGGATGCCGGGTGACCGTGCTGCCCGCCACCGCGACACCCGACGACGTTTTGTCGCTGAAGCCGGACGGCGTGTTCCTGTCGAACGGTCCCGGAGATCCGGCCGCGACCGGCGAATATGCCCTGCCGGCGATTCGCGCCGCCATCGATTCCGGCGTGCCCGTCTTCGGCATCTGCCTCGGCCACCAACTTCTGGGCCTGGCGCTCGGCGGCAAGACCAAGAAGATGCATCAGGGCCACCACGGCACCAATCATCCGGTCATGGACCGCACCACCGACAAGGTGGAGATCACATCGATGAACCACGGCTTCGCGGTCGATGCCGACAGCCTGCCCGACACCGTGGAGGAGACACACGTCTCGCTCTTCGACGGATCGAACTGCGGGCTGCAGGTGAAGGGCAAGCCGATCTTCTCGGTGCAGTACCACCCGGAAGCTTCGCCCGGCCCCCGCGATAGCCACTACCTGTTCACGCGGTTCATCAACCTGATTCGCGAGCGCAAGGGCGACCAGCCGCTTCCCGAACGCGCGGCCTGAAACGCCGCTTTCCCAAGACAGACGCAAAAACGAATCTAAAGCGCCCAACCCGGCCGGGTTGGGCGCT
>NZ_JASJAV010000020.1 GCF_030066895.1 Breoghania sp.
AGCGCCCAACCCGGCCGGGTTGGGCGCTTTAGATTCAACTGATACGCAGTCGCTCGACCTGCCGTACGGCCGGGGCCCGGAGGTCCCAACCGTACGTTATCAGCAATAAAGATATCCGCTGCCGAGCCGTGCTGGCGCCGATATCTCTGGGGAAAGGAAAAGATGTCCTTGCCCGTCGAGCCTTCCCAGCCGGGCGCCGAGCGTCCGACCGATGATCGCTCTTAGAGGGCCTCGGAAGCCACGAGAGCGTCCGGATCGGCGACAATCTGCTTAGTCTCGGCGAGCTGCTGACGGACCGTTTCGGTCTGCTCTTCCAGGAGATCGAGCTGAGACGCGCAGATGGAACGCAGGTTCTTGAGCTGTTCCGCGCGCACACCCTTGCCTTCGACCAGCTTGAGCACCTGGCGGATTTCCACCAGGGTCAGACCGATGCGCTTCGCCTGAAGGATAACCTGCATACGGCCGATTTCGTGTTCGCGATAGAAGCGACGCGAACCGCGGCGAACCGGGTTGAGCAGACCCTTCTCTTCATAGAAGCGAAGCGTGCGTAGAGTGACGTCGAACATCTCGGCCATTTCCGAGATGAAATAAAGTTTGCCGTCGTCGGTAGAATGCGGGATGGGACCTGCGATATCAGGAACGGCGGTGATTGTTGTTGGTATTGTATTCATCTTGCCTACTTGCCAGTGGATTATGGTTGTTCGACCGTCCACCCATCGGCCTCGTCGCCACGCGAACGCAACGACACTCTCAAGGGATCCGGATTTATTCCAACCACCGACATATTTCCGGCAACGGCGGAAGAAACGGTAATTGTCCGGACCTTTCTTTTAGTTCTCGTTGCCTCCCGATTCCGTTCCCGCAGGGCAGTTGCTACATATCCCGTGGGAACTGAGTGGAATATGCCATTGCCTTGCCCTACGTAATTCGCCCCGCGCGCCAAAATTTTAGCTCAAGGGCACGTGCGACAACACGACCCACAGGGAGCATGCTACTTACGCTCACGGTAAGATTGCAGGTGCGCCCGGTAATCGCGCGGAGACCGCCCGAACCACCGCTTCGCCGTACGGGTGACATTGCCGATGCTGAAGAAGCCGAGCCGATAGGCGATTTCGGACACCATCAGATCGGTTTCCTCCAGCTATCGCTTGGCCGCGTCGCGCCTCAGCCCGTCGGCCAGATCGTTGAAACTGATCCCGCCCGCCAACAGTCGCCGCTGCAGGCCGCGGGCACTCAGGCCCAGCCTGCGCGCCACCATTTCCAGCGTGACCGGCCTCTCCTCCTGCTGGCCGATGACCATAATTTCCTCGCGCACTTTCAGCACAATATCGTCCTGCCGGCGGCGCTCATGCATGAGCCTTACGTTGAGATCGCACAGCGCGCGGAAGAGATGCGCATCGGCCATCGGGTTAAGCAAGTCGAGACTGCGTCTCGGAAAGACGATTTCATTGCGCTCTGCAGAAAACTGCAAACTTGCGGAAAGAAGAGAGCGATGCAGCGCGACGGATTTCGGCCGGTCGCGCATCAGTTTCACTTCCACCGGATATTCGGACCGCGGCAGCGCGGTCGTCAGCCAGGTGACAAACAGGCACGCATTGCGATCAGTGATCTGATTCTACCGAGAGATGAGCGGCGAATAGCGCCAGGACAGCGTGGCGTTCCCGTTGAACTCCACCGCCACGTCCGAGACGTCGATATAAATGCTCATGAACCGGGCCAGCTTCTCCAGCGCAACGCGCAGGCTGGGCACGTAACGCAGGCACAGAGTCACCGTCCCGTGATTGCCCTCCGCATCCTGAGCCGTCCAGCGCAGGGCCAGGCATTCGTCGTCCGCCGCTTCCGCAGCCAGTTCCAGAAGGTGCGAGAAGGCCTCCAGCGCCACGTAGCTGTCGGTCGCAGTGGTATCCGCATAACCGAGCCCTGCCTGATTGGCCAGAGGCGCATAGTTGATGCCGCGCATGGCCAGGTAGTCCGGCAGATCATTGAGGCTGCGACAATGCACGAGAAAGGCATCGCCGCCGTCGCCGTCGGCAGCAGTATTCACGTCTCGACATGCAGTTACGGTCACCGCGCCTCCATTGAGCCGCTTGCGACCTGTTCCCGTATGAATCATGACCCGACGGATCACTTCAAGCGGCAGCGGCTGCCGCCCCTGACCTTCTGCAAAGGACCGCCTCAACCGAACGATCGAAGACGGCAACACGCTCATCGACACTCAAACCAACGAACACCGCACCCACATCAGGCGGTATCGAACATGTTCGAGCGCGCGCACTTCTACGGCCCTCCCTTCCGCATTACCCCCGCCTTGCGGCAAGGGCAGCAGAATCGAAAGACAGACCGATTGACGCCACACAGCGCGTTGACGCTTGGTCAAGATCGCCGAGGAGTCCTCTGATACGTTACGTTGAGAGGCGTGCCAACCGTTGAGCTTCGGTATAAATCCGAATAACTCAGCATTTATAAAATGATACAGTTAATCGTTTGATGTGGCAATTCAGTGACCGGTCAACTTATCATGAAATTGGCTCTAAAAATCACATATATAAATTATTTTCAAGGATTTACATGAACTAAAAGATAGAAAGACAGGGACGCTTATCGGGCCTCCCGGTTTCCGTTTGTTTCTGTGTATAAAAAATATAACAAATATTGCGGAAACAAGCGATTACACCGGTTCGCTTCGCAACCACCAGCGCAAATCGATTATCACTTTTCCCCGCGGCCTGCCGCTAGCGGGACCTGCCACCAAACAACGACGTCGCCGAGCGGATCAACCGCGTCAGCGCACAGCGAAGCGTTGCGTGCCGATGGAGATCCAAACGATCGCGACCGATTGCCGAGCGGGTCAGAACGAGATCCGAATACATCTTCTAAAACTTTTTCATGATTGAACGTCCCGGCAGCGGCCGGGAGGTCGAACACCTTTCTTGCGAGAGACCGGCAGGCCGTTTGCAGCGCATCTCGACGGTTCGACAAGTGCACAAAGTGCGCATTTGTCAAGAAATGCGCACTTTGTGCATCAAACACAAGTCCGGTAGACTGCGTTGCCACACCTTTCCCGAGCGGAGGAATCCCCATATGTTGCAGGCCCTTCGGGCCTTTGTGACATTGAGTTGAAGAGACGATCAGAGATGCACACCGCTTCCGCAATGACGCCGGATCAGTTCCATGCGTGGCGAAAATCGCTGGGATTGAAGCAGAAGGAAGCCGCTGACAGGCTCGGCCTGAAGAAGCGAATGATCCAGTATTACGAGAAGGGCGATCGCGACGGCCGCAAGGTCGACATTCCGAAATCCGTCCGGCTGGCCTGCTGTGCCCTGTCCCTCGGCATCGCCGATTTCGACGGCACCACCGTCTGCCGCGAGGAAACGGAAGCCGACGTCAAGACGGAAGATCGCACGACTTGAGAGACGGTCGCCGCCCGAACCGCTGCCGATCCGAAAAGACCGAAGTCCCCTCGTCACGACACCGTCGATCGATCTTTTTCCCCCGTCTGCGGGACAGAGCTGCTCGACAGGGGTTTTCGGCCTCTCACTTTTTCCCTATAAGGCCCGCTCAGCTGAACATCATCAGTTGTCGCGAAGCGTCCCCCCTGCTCGACACGTATTGCGCGTCGCGGGTGACGCATGCCCGATGCGCGATCCTCCGGGAGCCGAAATGCCCAAGCGTACAGACATTAATTCCATCCTGATCATCGGCGCAGGCCCGATTGTCATCGGCCAGGCCTGCGAATTCGACTATTCCGGCACACAGGCCTGCAAGGCCCTGAAGGCCGAGGGCTACAGGATCGTCCTGGTCAACTCCAACCCGGCAACGATCATGACCGATCCGGAGCTGGCCGATGCGACCTACATCGAGCCGATCACGCCGGAAATCGTCGAAAAGATCATCGCCAAGGAGCGCACCGAGCGACCTGACGAAAAGCTCGTCCTGCTGCCCACCATGGGCGGCCAGACCGCTCTCAACTGCGCACTCAGCTTGCGCAAGATGGGCGCCCTCGACAAATGGGACGTGGAGATGATCGGCGCGACCGCCGACGCCATCGACAAGGCGGAGGACCGCGAGCGCTTCAAGGAGGCGATGACCAAGATCGGCCTCGACACGTCGCGCTCGCATCTCGCCCACTCGATGGCCGACGGCCATGTCGCGCTGGAAAAGATCGGCCTGCCCGCAATCATGCGCCCCTCCTTCACGATGGGCGGCACCGGCGGCGGCATCGCCTACAACAAGGAAGAGTTCCTCGACATTCTGGAACGCGGCCTCGATGCCTCGCCCACCAACGAAGTGCTGATCGAAGAATCGGTTCTCGGCTGGAAGGAATACGAGATGGAGGTGATCCGCGACCGCGTGGACAACTGCATCATCGTATGCTCGATCGAGAACGTCGATCCGATGGGCGTGCACACGGGTGATTCGATCACCGTCGCCCCGACCCTAACGCTGACCGACAAGGAATACCAGATCATGCGCGACGCCTCCCTGGCGGTTCTGCGCGAGATCGGTGTGGAGACCGGCGGCTCCAACGTGCAGTTTGCTGTCAATCCAGAAAACGGCCGCCTGATCGTCATCGAGATGAACCCGCGCGTGTCACGTTCCTCCGCGCTAGCCTCCAAGGCGACGGGCTTCCCGATCGCCAAGGTCGCCGCGCGCCTGGCCGTCGGCTACACGCTCGACGAGCTGGAAAACGACATTACCGGCGGCACGACCCCGGCCTCCTTCGAGCCGAGCATCGACTATATCGTCACCAAGGTGCCGCGTTTCGCCTTCGAGAAGTTCCCCGGCGCGCAGGCGACCCTGACCACGGCGATGAAGTCCGTGGGCGAAGTGATGGCCATCGGCCGGACCTTCCCGGAAAGCCTGCAGAAGGCGCTGCGGGGCCTGGAGACGGGGCTCAATGGTCTGGACGAGATGACCATCCCGGGCCTCGGCCTGGACGACGACAAGAACGCCATCCGCGCCGCGCTCGCTTCGCCGACGCCCGACCGGCTCCTCAAGATCGCGCAGGCCATGCGTCTGGGACAGAGCGACGAGCAGATCCACGACGCCTGCAAGGTCGATCCGTGGTTCCTGGAACAGATCCGCGACATCGTCGAACTTGAGAACAAGGTGGCGAGCTACGGCCTGCCGCCGCATGCGCAGGGCTTCCGTCAGTTGAAGTCGATGGGCTTTTCCGACACGCGCCTGGCCAAGCTCGCCGATCTCAGCGAAGTGGAAGTGACCGCCAAGCGCACAGAGCTCGGCGTCCATCCGGTCTACAAGCGCATCGATACCTGCGCGGCCGAGTTCGCCTCGCCCACCGCCTACATGTATTCGACCTACGAAGCCCCCTTCGCCGGCCATCCCGCCAGCGAAGCCAAGCCTTCGGAGCGGAACAAGGTCATCATCCTCGGCGGCGGTCCGAACCGAATCGGCCAGGGCATCGAGTTCGACTATTGCTGCTGCCACGCCGCCTTCGCGCTCGCCGACGAGGGCTTCGAGACGATCATGGTCAACTGCAACCCGGAAACGGTGTCGACCGACTATGATACTTCCGACCGGCTCTATTTCGAACCGCTGACGACCGAGGACGTGCTGGAGATCATCCGCGTCGAGCAGTCCAAGGGCACGCTCAAGGGCGTGATCGTGCAGTTCGGCGGCCAGACCCCGCTGAAACTTGCCCAGACCCTGAAAGAGGCGGGCATCCCGATCCTCGGCACCTCGCCCGACATGATCGATCTGGCCGAAGACCGCTACCGCTTCCAGCAGCTCCTGCACAAGCTCGACCTGAAGCAGCCGGAGAACGGCATCGCCCATTCGGTCGCAGAGGCGCACGAGATCATCGCCAAGATCGGCTATCCGGCGGTCATCCGGCCCTCCTACGTGCTTGGCGGACGCGGCATGGAAATCGTGCGCGATCAGGAACAGTTCGAGCGCTACATCAACGAGGCCGTGATCGTCTCCGGCAAGAGCCCGGTGCTGCTCGACCACTACCTGTCCGATGCGGTGGAGATCGACGTCGACGCCCTGTGCGACGGCAAGTATGTCTTCGTGTGCGGCATCATGGAGCACATCGAGGAAGCCGGCATCCATTCCGGTGATTCGGCCTGCGCCCTGCCTCCGCACTCGCTGTCTGCCGACATCATCCGCCAGCTTGAGGAGCAGACCCGCGCCATGGCGCTGGCGCTCGACGTCGGCGGACTGATGAACGTGCAGTACGCCATCAAGGACGGCACGATCTACGTTCTGGAGGTCAACCCGCGCGCCTCGCGGACGGTGCCCTTCGTTGCCAAGACCATCGGCATCCCGGTTGCCAAGGTCGCCGCGCGCATCATGGCAGGCGAGGAACTCGCGTCCTTCGCCCTGAAGAAGGGCCCGCTCGGCCACGTCGCGGTGAAGGAGACGGTGTTCCCCTTCGCCCGGTTTCCCGGCGTCGACACCGTGCTCGGCCCGGAGATGCGCTCCACCGGCGAGGTGATGGGCCTCGACCGCGCCTATCCGGTGGCCTTCGCCAAGTCCCAGCTCGGCGCGGGCGTGAAGCTGCCGGTCGAAGACACCGTCTTCATCTCGCTGCGCGACGCCGACAAGCCGCGCATCGTAGAAACGGCGCGCATTCTGGAGCGGTGCGGATTCACCATCATCGCGACCGGCGGAACACAGCGATATCTCGAGGAAAAAGGGATTAGCTGTCGCAAGATCAACAAGGTGCTTGAAGGGCGGCCGCACATCGTCGATGCTATCAAGAACGGTGAAGTCCAACTCGTCTTCAACACCACCGAAGGCGCCCAGGCTCTCACCGACAGCCGATCATTGCGCCAGGCGGCGCTGCTGCACAAGGTGCCCTACTACACCACCCTGGCAGGTGCCATCGCGGCGGTTCTAGCAATCGAGGCTTACAAGACAGGGAATCTTGAAGTCAGGCCGTTGCAGGACTATTTCCCCCGGGTTGCCTGACGAGGTGACTGCCTGATCGACAGGCGCCACGCGGGCGATGCACCGCATGGACCGAGCCGCCGCGTTCCACGAAGCGCGCAGGGGCGTGTTGTCCGGCTGAGAAAGAATTGAAACCGGGTCTCACGCATCCGGTTCCTGTAGCAAGTTCGAACTGGGCGTCGCGGCAATACGCGGCACCCAGCTGTATCGTGTTGATATTCGCTGCCCGTCCCTGAAGAGGCGGCGCGGCCTACAGAGAGGTCGAGACGCATGGAAAAGATCCCGATGACGATTAGCGGTCACGCCAAGCTCGAAGCAGAGCTGAAGCATCGGACCTCCGTCGAACGCCCGAGGATCATTCAGGCGATTTCCGAAGCGCGTGCGCATGGCGACCTTTCCGAGAACGCCGAGTATCACGCCGCCAAGGAACAGCAGAGCCACAACGAGGGCCGTATCAACGACCTCGAGGACAAGCTCAGCCGCGCGGAGGTGATCGACGTCACGAAACTGTCCGGCGACAAGGTGAAGTTCGGCGCGACGGTGACCCTCATCGACGAGGATACCGAAGAAGAAAAAACCTACCAGATCGTCGGCGACGCTGAAGCCGACGTGAAGGAGGGGCGCATCTCCATTTCGTCTCCCATCGCCCGCGCCTTGATCAGCAAGGAAGTTGGCGACAGCGTCGAGGTCACAGCCCCCGGCGGCGCGCGGTCCTACGAAATCGCGGAAGTTCAGTTCATCTGAGAGACGGCTCGCATTACCTCGTCACTGCCGGACAACCATCCAGTCGCTCGCGGTAACGCGAAAACGGTTGTTTTCCGTCAGATGTCGGAGCACGGCACGTATGTGCCGCGCTCCGTAAACGATCGCGATGCGCTTGCGGCTTATCTGCAGGCGCACCAGCCAGAACTTCTTCCAGACAATCGATCAGCCGACGGTCGCGCACGTGAATGATCGCTTCGTCCAGCGCCTCGGTTTCGGGCTCCCGCTCCAGCCATTCCCTGCCGCTCGTGCGATCAGAAAGGCTCATGTTCGCCTCAAGCGTTTCGCGCATGGCGAAGATAGAGCCTCTTCAAACCGATCATCGGTACGACGAAGAAGCTCGCGAACCGCATCCAAAAGGGAACATCGCGCCACAGATGCTCGAACTCGGCCGTACTCAGATCGCCCCGAACAATCGTCGCGGAGGACGGCTCCTTGGGACGAAACTCGCTCTGCAGTCTCAGGCTCAGCCGTGTCGAGGCCCGCACCCAGCGGTAGGTGCGCTTGATGCGGCGAGCCACCGGCGATTTCACCCCTTCGGTAAGTATGGTGTCGTGCGCAAACGCCTCCGCCACCACCTTTTCATAAAATGCTGCTTCGCCGATATGGATCATCGGGAACAATGTCACCCGATGATCCTGGTTCGCAGACGTCAAGACTATGCGTGCCAAACGCACACCGAAATGACTGCTTTCAATGATCTGCATGCAATATCCAGATGCGATGAATTGAAGAAATTGCGCCGGAATTGACGCAAAGGTTAGCGCAGACAATGAAAGATCGCGCCCCCTTCAATGGGAGTGTCCCGACCTCAGCTTCGAACACGACCGCTCCGACCGCCCCATTCAAACCGAGGAAACCCGCATGGCGGATCCCGATCTCGAACCGAAAAAGAAAGCCCGGCCGAAGATGTACAAGGTCATCCTGATCAACGATGACTACTACACGCCGCGCGAATTCGTGGTGATGGTGCTGGAGGCCAAGTTCGGCAGGAACGAGGCCGCCGCAGAAGCGGTGATGATGACAGCGCACCAGAAAGGCACCTGCGTCGTCGCCGTCTATCAGAAGGATGTCGCGGAAACGAAAGCGACCCGCGCTGTCGACATGGCGAAGGGATTCGGCTTTCCCCTGATGTTCACGACCGAGCCGGAAGAGTAGGCACGACAGCCTGGGCGCAGAAGCCGGAGCGCCTGTTTCCGTGTGATCAGAGCGAAACGTCCAGGTGCGTGCGTCCCCTCGGAGAAAAACTACCCATGACAGACAAGCTCACAGTACCGTCACCTATTGCCGCCAGTGCAATTGGCTCTTGCGCGCGGGCTGGGTGGCGCAGGAACTGCTGCAGACCTTTTCGGAAGAGCTCGGTGCAGTGAAACTGGTGCCCCGAGCACCGGCGGCATCTACCGCATCACCGTGCACCACAAAGGCACCGAAACGCCCATCTGGGATCGCAAGGCCGAGGGAGGCGTCCCGCAGCCCAAGGTCCTCAAGCAGCGCGTGCGCGACGTGATCGATCCAGATCTCGCTCTGGGACACGCCGACCGCGACTGACGAATACGGAACAAAGGCGCAACGCGCCCCCTTCCCTTGCACGCTGCTTCGTCCCATATTCGCGCTCATGGCAGCCAAGAAATCCTCCTCCACTTCCGGCCCTGATACGTCCGCCGACGACGCATCGGGTCATGACAATCCCGGTTTCGGCGAGAGCCCCCAGGCTCCCTTCGAGGGCGCGCCGCTGTCGGGCTCAGTTTCCGACTGGACGCGTGAGATTTCCGAGGAGGCGATGAAGGCGCCACCGAAAAAGGTGCCCTCCAAGGCTGACCCGAAAGCCGACAAGAAACCCGCCAAGCCCCCCACCAAGCGCAAGAAATCCGCCGACGCTCCGCTCAAGGCCAAGGCCGGGGGCGGCATGAACCCGATCGCCGGGCCCGACATCTCGCTGGAAGAGGCGGAGGAACTGCTCGCCAAGCAGGTCGCGGAGACCAAGAAGAAGAACCGGCGCAAGGGCAAGAATTCCCTGCCCGAGCTCTCCGGCGACGGCGGTGCAACGGCCACCGTTGCCGCGCTGTCAGCCCTGATCGAGGGCGGTAACCCGCTGCACAAGGACGACAAAATCTGGACGCCCCACCGCCCCGAGCGGCCGGAGAAATCCGAAGGCGGCGTGCCGATCAAGATGGTGTCGGAATTCTCACCCTCCGGCGACCAGCCGACGGCCATCGCCGATCTGGTCAGCGGCGCCAACGACAACGAGAACACGCAGGTTCTGCTCGGCGTCACCGGCTCGGGCAAGACCTTCACCATGGCCAGCGTCATCGCCGAGACGCAGCGCCCCGCCCTGATCCTCGCCCCCAACAAGACGCTGGCCGCCCAGCTCTACGGCGAGTTCAGGAGCTTCTTCCCCGACAACGCGGTGGAGTATTTCGTCTCCTACTACGACTACTACCAGCCGGAGGCCTACGTCCCGCGCACGGACACCTATATCGAGAAGGAATCCTCGATCAACGAGGAGATCGACCGCATGCGCCACGCCGCCACGCGGGCGCTGCTGGAGCGTGACGACGTCATCATCGTCGCCTCCGTGTCGTGCATCTACGGTATCGGCTCGGTCGAGACCTACACGGCGATGACCTTCTCGCTGGAGGTGGACGAGCGCATCGAGCAGCGCCAGCTTCTCGCCGACCTCGTTGCCCTGCAATACAAGCGCAACGACGCCGCCTTCCAGCGCGGCTCCTTCCGCGTGCGCGGCGACACCGTCGAAATCTTTCCCGCCCACTACGAGGACCGCGCCTGGCGGATTTCTCTCTTCGGCGATGAAATCGACGCCATCACCGAGTTCGATCCGCTTACCGGCCAGAAGTCGGGCGAGATGAAATCGGTCAAGGTTTACGCCAATTCGCACTACGTGACGCCCAAGCCGACGCTCAATCAGGCGGTGAAATCGATCAAGGCGGAACTGAAGCAACGCCCGGCGGAGCTGAACGATCACGGCCGCCTGCTGGAGGCCCAACGTCTGGAGCAGCGGACCCTTTTCGATATCGAGATGATCGAGGCGACGGGCTCGTGCGCTGGCATCGAGAACTATTCGCGCTATCTGACCGGCCGCGCGCCGGGCGAGCCGCCGCCGACGCTGTTCGAATACCTGCCGGACAACGCGCTGCTCTTCATCGATGAGAGCCACGTCACCGTTCCGCAGATCGGCGGCATGTACCGGGGCGACTTCCGCCGCAAGGCGACGCTGGCGGAATACGGCTTCCGCCTACCCTCGTGCATGGACAACCGCCCCTTGCGCTTCGAGGAATGGGACGCCATGCGGCCGCAGACGATCTGCGTCTCGGCCACGCCCGGAAGCTGGGAAATGGAGCAGTCCGGCGGCGTCTTCGCCGAGCAGGTCATCCGCCCCACCGGCCTAACCGATCCCCCCGTCGATATCCGCCCGGCCAAGAGCCAGGTCGACGACCTCCTGGGCGAGGTGCGCGAGACGGCGGCCCAGGGCTATCGCAGCCTCGTCACCGTGCTGACCAAGCGCATGGCGGAGGATCTGACCGAATACCTGCACGAGGCGGGCGTGCGCGTGCGCTACATGCACTCTGACATCGACACGCTGGAACGCATCGAGATCCTGCGCGATCTGCGTCTCGGCGCGTTTGACGTCCTTGTGGGCATCAACCTGCTGCGCGAGGGCCTCGACATTCCCGAATGCGGACTGGTGGCGATCCTCGATGCGGACAAGGAAGGTTTCCTGCGTTCCGAGACCTCGCTGATCCAGATCATCGGCCGCGCCGCGCGTAACGTGGATGGCCGGATCATCCTTTACGCCGACAACATCACCGGCTCGATGCAGCGCGCCATAGACGAGACCAACCGCCGCCGCGCCAAGCAGATCGCCTACAACGAGAAGCACAGCATCACGCCGGAGTCGGTGAAGAAGGACATCGGCGACATTCTCAGTTCCGTCTACGAGCACGACCGGGTGACGGTGGATTCCGGCTTTGCCGAAAACGCGGGCGAGATGATCGGCAGCAATCTGGCGACGCATATCGAGGCGCTGGAAAAACGCATGCGCGACGCCGCCGCCGATCTCGATTTTGAGGAAGCCGCCCGCCTGCGCGACGAGGTCAAGCGCCTGCGCGAGACGGAACTCGCAGTCTCCGACGACCCGCTGGCCCGCCAGTCGGCAATCGAGGACAAGAGCGGCGGCTACCACGGCAAGCGCACTTACGGCGCCAGCGCCAACATGCCCGCGTCAGGCTCCAGAGTGCGCAAGAACACGCTGGACGAGATGACAGTGGGGAGGACGGAAGTGCCTCTCGGCCACGGCCGCCCGGGTACCGGCAGCGAGGAGAAGAAGGGACGGAGAGGTAGGCCGCGAAAGACGGAACGACCAGGGAGGTAGAACTAAAACCGGCTAGATATGGAGAAGATCCTGCATTTTTTGTTGGAAAATATCACTTATTTCCAAAAGTAGATTCGACGTAAAATGGACGTGACTTCGCGCATCAAGCAAACTGAGATCGGGGGCATCGCCATGCGCAATTTTATGTCGCCACAAAACAAGATCTTTATTTATTCTATTTCGGTATATTTTTAGACGGACAATTTCTAAACCAATAATAGAAAAATTTATTTCTAGCTTGGAGAAATTTAAGTTGAATTTTGATTTGACAAAATTTTTTTCAAATCTCTCAAAATCAGCATCTAATATTTCCAGCACTGATTCAATCAATTCGACTCTAGAGAGAAGGCTATTCTCTTTCAGGAATTCTATAAAATATTCTACACACTCATTATAAAATCCTTCCCATTCCGCGTAACATAAAACGACTACCGATCGAGAAGCGACTTCCAAAAGAACTGGGCTCTCACTCAATGCGTATAAGGAATAAAACATCCGATAATCTCTTCACTCTTTCTAGTCGAGAACGATCTATCAAATCAAAATACATGCTGATCTCAAGCATTCGGAGAGAACCAACGGCCACCAAAAGGAATTATCCGACCCAACCGCAATGTACCAGTTAAGCCAGGCGCACTCATTTCTAGAACTTGTGGTTGAGATCAAAAATTTTCAATTCTGCTGCGGATAAATTCATCACGATTCTTGAGAACCCAAATATCATCAAAGTTCCGCAAGGGTCCTACGAATATCGCTTCAAGCGCTCGAAGCAAAAACCTATTTGCAATATTCGCGGGAGCGCCTGCTTTAGGGAGCAACGCCTCCTCTCCAAACAATATCCCCATAAACTCTAAAATAGTAGAGACCCTCTGCAACACATCCACCAATTCCCAATCACCTGATTTGTTTTCATATACAAAGGCGGGAGGAACCGATATATTAACAAATATATATTATATAAAATCTGACTTCTTTTGTGCCGTCCATCTAAAAAATATTTGGAAAGCAGGACGTATATTTAATTATCCCGCCTAATACATATAACATATTTCACAAAGATTAATTTAAACTGTATAAATTCGAAAATTTTGCTTTGCCGTTTCAATCTGATCTTTAAGCACTTCAAATTTACCCCTAATGAATCACAATGGCGTGATACCGCATTCGATAATTGCAAACAATACGCAGCCTTCCTCTTACGCCTACCAACAGGTAGCGTACCAATCGTGGAAATGCCGAATAGCCTCATTAATGAGAAAATCAATTCTCCGGCGGGGATTGGAGTGAGCCGCAAGCCCAAGATACTCGCGCATGCGCGAGCGCTCAGCCATGACCCAACAGACGCCCGGCTCAGGCATCGACTGCCCAGTCGGCATCTCTCCGACTGGAAATTCCGCCGTCAGGTGCCCGAGCCCCCGTTTAACACGGATTTCGTCTGTGAGGCGATGCTGGCACGGCAATGAAACTGGCGCAATCACCTCTCCCATTGGGACAATCACCTCTCCCATTGGGAGAGGTCGGAGCGAAGCTCCGGGTGAGGGGTGTCAGGCTCTCCGTATCCACGCAAGCATCCCCAGCCCTCTCCCCATGGGAGGGGAGGCCTGGCCCTATTCACCGCCCCCACTTTCCTATCGCACTCCCCATATCCTTTCCCCATCACCCGCCCGCAACGGGAAGCCGCAGCAGACCGTCTGCTACGTGGGTCGGGGGTCGTGACGGCGACGGCTGAAAGGGCGTAACGGACCCGATTAGGCTGACGTGATCGAGACAGTCGTGGGGGCCCGGGATTCGATAGGGCACGCGGCTTCGGAGCGGAGCGAACGGTCAAACCTTGCTGCAAGACCGTCGACCCGCTCAGGGGGTACCGCCAAAAAGGCATGCTCCCGAAGTCGTGGCGTGAGAGTGGTCAGGCGACCGAGCGAGACACTCAAGACAACGTCATGGGCAAGGTTCCGGCGGGCAGTCGCCGAAGACTCGAAACAACATCGAACAGGCCTGGTGAAGCCGCCAGAACCCTGCCGATTCCCTTCAAACGTCGACCCTGCGGGATCGGGCGACGACGCTGCGTGCGCGGCTCGTTGCGGGGTTTCGCACGCATCCGCGCCGCATATCGCCTCACCGCAGGTGAGAATGCGACCAATGCACGCGAAACGTGTACCTTCTCTGCATAGTCGGATATCGTAATTTTCGCCAATTATTTCAACCGATTGACGCAGTTCTTTCATAGATTTTCGCTTAATGGCTGAAATCAAACCTACATTTTGTCATTGGCATGCTAGTCATCATTCAATTACTTTGAGGGTACATAGATATGAGCGAGACCACTCACTTTCGTTAATTTCCGGTTAACGCTACACTGGAGAAACATCCGGAGCGGGCTGGAAACAGACGGAAAACGAGGGCCGCATGGCGTCATCCAGGAGTTCAGATATGGGTATTTTCTCCAATCGGCAGAACTCGCCGTCCGGTGACAACTGTACGGCGCGTCCCACGCCTTACAGCGCCGAGGACGAAGAATTGTTCGACGAGGGAGAAACCGAGGAGAGCAATGTCCAGCAACTTTCCCCGCTTGCGCTTCGCATGCAGGAGAAGCTGCGGAACCTCGACAATCTGAAGACCCGTGTCGGCGGCCTGGGACGCACCTTCGAGCAGGTGAACTCGCTCGCCGCCGAAAGCGCCAACTCGATCTCCCTGCTGTCGGAATTAGTCGACAACGCCCGCACCCATATCGAAACCGAGATCCGGCTGAAGTCGGAAAACGCCAAGCTCGCCACCGAGCTGATCAACCGCAATCACGAGGTCAAATCGCTCTCCACCCAGCTGGAGGAAGCGCTGGCGGAGGTGCATTCGCTGCGCAAGCGCGGCACCGGAACGCGCACGACCCTGGAATCGACCCGCAACGACCTCGTCTCGATCCGCGACAACAACAAGAAGGTCAACGAGGAATACCGCGCAGAGCTCCCAACTCGTGGAAGCCAACGCGCAGATCGCGGAGCTGACCGGCGAATACAAGGATACCAAGGCCAAGCTCGCGGCCCAGGAGGAGCACTCCGAAAGCATCAAGAACGCGCTCGACGGCCATACCCTGCGCGAGAAGGAACTGCAGCAGAATCTCAGCGAAAGCGCGACGCTCACCGAGCAGGAGGTGAAGAAGTCGCAGCAGCTCGCCTCCGAGCTTGAGGCCGCCAAGCGCGAGGTCGCCCAGTTCCGCAACGAGGCCATCAGTCTCAAGTCAAGCTTCGACATCGCCGAGCAGGAAATCGACTACGCCCGATCGCGCCTGGAAGAGGAAAAGCGCAAGCACGACAACGAGATCTACACGCTCAATTCGGAAATCGAAAACCTGTCCTCGCAGCGCCGCATTGGCGCCCATTCGCTGCAGGAAATGGCGACCGAGAACAATTCGCTGAAAGAGCGCAACCTCAACAAGCGCATGCAGGAGATCGAGCATCTTCTCGACAGCGCCCAGAAGAGCCACGAGCACGACCGCAACGAGCTTTTGGCCGCCAACGCCAAGCTGCGCGAGTTGAACCTGCGCTACAACTCGGTGCTGACCGACCTCAACCATGAGCGCGGTCAGAACCAGAAATACTCCGACAGCAACGAGGCGCTGGTGGAGGAGAACAAGAAGCTGCAGCGCTACCGGATCAAGTACGACACCGCCGTCGACCAGATCGCGCAGCTCAAGTCCGTCATCGCCAACTATCAGATGGCGATGGAAAAGGACGGGGTCTCCTCCGAACACGCCACGGACGGCGGCGCGGTGGAACGGGTGGAGAAGGTGCTGGCGGCCGACAACAAGCCCGATCCGGACATCTTCGAGACGTCG
This sequence comes from Breoghania sp., assembly GCF_030066895.1. Taxonomy (GTDB): domain Bacteria; phylum Pseudomonadota; class Alphaproteobacteria; order Rhizobiales; family Stappiaceae; genus Breoghania. The sequence continues at coordinate 15,894 of NZ_JASJAV010000020.1, forward strand.
GATACCGAAACGGACGAGAACGCCGGCGATGCGCCGAATGACGGTAACATCGTGAAGCTTCGCAACGATCACGACTGAGGAGACAGGCGCACCGTCGCTTCAACCCGTGATTGTCTGAATATCGCGGCCCGGACGCCCTCAACGGCGCTCCGGGCCGTTTTGCGTCTCGACCCGAAAACCTGAGCTTGGGAGATTATCTGTGGGGCGGCGTATCCGCCCCCTCGCCCAGCGCGTGCTGCATGAGCACGGAATCGAGCCAGCGATCGAATTTCCGGCCGACATTCTTCAGCGTGCCGACCATTTGGAAGCCCATGGAGCGGTGCAGTTCGATAGAGGCGACATTGTCGCTGTCGCCGATCACCGCCACCATCTGGCGGAAGTCGCGCGCCGTCGTCTCCTCGATCAATCGCGTCAGCAGGGCCCGGCCGACGCCGAGCCGACGCGCATCGCGCGCCACATAGACGGAATTCTCCACCGTGCCGCGATAGGCCGGACGCGGCCTGTAGGGTCCGGCATAGGAGTAGCCGAGCACGCGCCCCTCGCCGCCGCCCGCCTTCTCCGGCGCTTCCAGGCAGACGAGATAGGGAAATCCCCCCTGGCTCAAGGCCTCGAAACGCCTCAGCATTTCGCGCTCGTCGGGGGGAACAAGTTCGAAGGACGCGGTGCCAGTCTCGACCGCCTCCGCATAGATTGTCGCAATTGCGGGAATATCGTCCCCGCATGCGCTACGTATGGTAAGATTGGACATTAGTTGGACAGTCTTGCAGGAGGAAGGAAGGTCCGCGAGGAACCGCGCAAACTGTGCCCCCGGAGACCGCAGTCGTCCAGTCTCAAATCTGCGGCCGGTCATCGTCATACACCGGGAACCGGCACACGCCAAATTGTCTCCTGAACCCCTTCCCAAGCATGGAAAGTATCGAGGCAAGCGTCCCTATGGGACCGCTACGTCAAAAGGCCGGAGCGGATCTGACAGCGATCCTCGCCCGAATTGGGCAGGCGATATCCAGATCCGTTCGAGAGAGGGACCGGACCTACAACAAGAATGCGCCGCGGGAGGAAACAGGAGAAGACGATGGCTCAGATTCTCATTCTCGGCGGCGGCGTCGCCGGCATATCGGCCGCTTATGAAATACGCGAAGCGCTCGGCAAGTCGCATGAGGTGACGGTGGCCTCCAAGGCCCCCTTAACTCCAGTTCAACCCGTCAACCCCCTGGGTGGCCGTCAAATGGCGCACACGGGAGGATATCACCGTCGACCTCGCCTCCACCCTGCCTCGCCACGGCGTGAAGTTCATCCACGCGGCGACCGAAAAGGTGAATCCCGAGGACAACTCCGTCACCATGTCCGACGGCCAGAACCTGAAATACGACTATCTCGTCATCGCGACGGGACCGAAGCTCGCCTTCGACGAGATCGAGGGCCTCGGCCCGGAGGGCTTCACTCAGTCGGTGTGCGACGTTGGAGCACACCACGGACAGCGCGGATAAATAGGAGGCCTTCTGTGCCAATCCGGGGCCCATCGTGGTCGGTACGGCTCAGGGCGCCTCGTGCTACAGCCCGGCCTACGAATTCTCCATGATCATGGACACCGACCTCAGGAAGCGGAAGATCCGCGACAAGGTGCCGATGATCTTCGTCACCGCCGAACCTTATGTCGGCCATCTCGGCCTCGGCGGTGTGGGCGATACCAAGGGCCTGCTGGAATCGGAAATGCGCCAGCGCCACATCCGCTGGATCACCAACGCCAAGGTGGAGAAGGTGGAAGAGGGCAAGATGAGCGTCACCGACGCATGACGACGACGGCGCGGTCAAGAAGAAGACCCACGAGCTGCCCTTCGGCTATTCGATGATGCTGCCCGCGCCTTCCGCGGCATCCCCGCCCTGATGGGGATCGAGGGCCTCATCAATCCGCGCGGCTTCGTCATCGTCGACAAGCACCAGCGCAACCCAAAATACCAGAACGTCTTCGGTGCTGGCGTCTGCATCGCCATCGCGCCCCTGGAGGCGACCCCGGTGCCCGTGGGCGTTCCCAAGACCGGCTACATGATCGAGAGCATGGCGACCGCGATCGCACAGAACCTGAAGGAGATCCTGGCAGACAAGGAGCCCACCCACCAGGGCTCATGGAACGCGATCTGCCTGGCCGATTTCGGCGACGGCGGCGTGGTCTTCGTCGCCCAGCCGCAGAACCCGCCGCGCAACGTCAACTGGTCGTCGAGCGGCAAGTTGGTGCACCAGGCCAAGGTCGCCTTCGAGAAATACTTCCTGCGCAAGGTCCGCAAGGGCTCGACCGAGCCCTACTACGGAGAAGGCGGTGATGTAGATGCTGAACATCTCCAAGCTGAAGAACAAGAAACCGGCCTGAGATCCGGACCTTCGGAATGCAAAACGGGCGCGGAGTGATCCGCGCCCATTCTGATTTGCGAGACAATCTGCGGAAGGCGAAAAGCCTACTCGCGATTGCCGAAGAGCTGCAGCAGCATGATGAACAGGTTGATGAAGTCCAGATACAGCCTGAGCGCGCCCATGACGGCCTTGCGGCCGGCGACGACGTCGCTGTCGCCCGAGGAGTACATCTCCTTGATCTGCTGCGTGTCGTAGGCGGCGAGGCCCGCGAACACCAGCACGCCAATCACCGAAACGGCGAACTGCAAGGCGCTGAAGCCGATGAAGATATTCACCAGCGACGCGATCACGATGCCGATCAGGCCCATGAACAGGAACGAGCCCCACCCGAACAGATCCTTCTGGGTCGTGTAGCCGAAAAGGCTCAAGCTCTCGAAGGAAGCCGCAGTGATGAAGAACACCCGTGCAACGGATTCATGCGTGTAGACCAACAGGATGGAGGAGAACGAAATGCCCACCAGCGCCGCATAGATCCAGAACGTGCTCTGCGCGGCTCCGACACTCATCTTCTGAATGCGGAAGGACAGAAAGAACACCATTGCCAACGGCGCCAGGATCACCAGCCACTTCAGCGGGCTGGCAAACAGCGCAACGCCGAAATTGGTCAGCATCATGCCGTTGTTGAGCTGCGCCACGGCATTCGCCGGGTTGTCGGTCACCGACATCATGAAGATGCCGAGCGCCGCAAGCCCGGTAATGCCCATGCCGAGCGCCATATAGTTGTAAACGCGCAGCATGTAAGCCCGAAGGCCAGCGTCGTACAGGTCGGTCTCGGCGAGCGATCCCGCGTACCGGGTCGCCTGATTACGATCGAAGGTCGCCATCGAATTCCTCGCTTTTCATTACGCTCCGAAAAGACTGCTAATGCGCTTTGCCGGGCGCTGGGTTGAATATGGGGGTATGCAACGACGCGAACAAGGCCATCTCACGGCAATTTTGCGTGAATTCTCCCCGATCCTGCACCTTTGGTTAAACTTACGCTAGGCGGCGTGACCCTTGGTCGCTGGCCCTCGGCGCGCGCCTCACGTCTCCGTCAGCACCTTTTCGAACCAATGTGCGCATAGAGCTCGTCATTGAAGGCTGCACCCCCCGGAAACCGGAGGAACGATAGAGCGAAATGACCTCGCTGAGGTTCTTGTTCGTCTCCAGCCGCAGAAGCGCAAAGCCGAGCGCCATCGCCTGTGCTTCCAGCGCCTCGACGATCCGCCGCCCGACGCCCAGCCCGCGCGCATCCGCGGCAACCCACATCCGCTTGATCTCACCGACCCCCGATCCCGTGCTCTTCAGCGCTCCGCAGCCAATCGCCCGCCCGTCGAGCCGCGCTATGACGAAGGCACCGTTCGGCGGGCGCAACATCTCCAGATCTGCGGGATTGCTGGCGGCGGAATCGAACCCGGCATCGAAACGACGGCCAAGCTCCCGGAAGTATTCGTTCACGCACCATTGCCCGTCCGCACTGTCGGCCAGCTCGGGCTCGACCCGTATGGCGGAGGCCCGCAACAGAAGCGAGACCTCGGACATGGCCGCACTCAACCGCTCACTCTGGCGAGGACTGAGTGAGGAGATGCCTGCCTGAGCCGCCTCCCCGTTCTCCCTCGCGCCGCAAAGCCGGAGATCGACCTCGCGACAGAAATCGCGCACCTGTTCCAGAAAATCCGCATCCATCGGGCAAACTCTCCACGCAAAGTCTCAAATTGAAATTCACTCGTCCGGTACGCCTGCAAAAACGGCATCCGGTATCGAAACGGCGATCACGACAAATCGAAAACGCACCCTCCACGGGCGCCGACACCGGAGCAACACCGGCTCCGGCGGATATTTTTACCAAGGCCCTCAGCCTATCACAGTCTCACAGGTTGCGCAGAACCGGCGCGGGACGCTCTCCCAGAACGCGCCGGTGCCGATGAGGCAGAAACCGACCGAGAGAGCGCGAGAGCGACGAGCGCAACCGCCAGAGCCGTCGTGGGCTGGAATGTGAAGCTCACATGCATGATCTGCGTGACCACGTACCAGGCCGCCATCGAGCCCGCAAAAACGGCGAAGACGACGGTTGAGAACCCGAGCATGGCGTATTCCATCACATAGGCCGCAATCAGCCGGGCCCGGGTGGCGCCGAGCGCCTTGAGGATCACCGCGTCATGAATGCGATTGCGATGCCCGGCAGCCAGCGCGCCCGCCAGCACCAGCACGCTGGCAACCAGCGTGATTGCCGAGACGCCCCGGATCGCCCAGGCAAGCTGACCGACCAGATCGTTGACCTGATCGATCGCATCCTTGCCCCACACGCCCGTCACCGTCGGCATGGCATTGGACACCGCCTTCAGCAGCCGGATCTCGCGTTGCGGATCGGAAGGCCCTGACCAAGCGACCGTCGCCAGATGGGAATGCGGGGCGCCTGCGAAAGTGTTGGGCGAAAACACCATCACGAAATTCATCGCGAGGCTCTCCCATTCCACATCGCGGGTATTGGCGAGCCGTGCCGTGATCTCCCGGCCGAGCACGTTGACCGTCACCGTGTCGCCGATCTTGAGGCCCAGCGCCTTGGCAATCCGGCCTTCGAAGGAAACGAGAGGTTCGCCCGTGTAATCTGCAGGCCACCATTTGCCCGCCGACAGTTTGGAATTCTCCGGCAAATCGGAGGAATAGGTGATGCCCCGGTCGCCCCTCAACACCCAGGCGGCCTCGGGCTCCGGCGTGATCTCGGAAGCCGGAACGCCGTGCAGACGCATCAGCCGTCCGCGCAGCATGGGCGCGGTGACGAGTTCCCCCTTCGACGCCTCGCGCCTGATCAGTGCCTTGAAGTCCGACAGCTGATCATTCTGGATATCGAGAAAAAAGAAGCTCGGGGCATCGCCTGCAATGCGCGTGGTGAGTTCGCTCCTGAGATTACCTTCGGTCAGCGTCAGCGCAACCAGCAACGTCAGGCCCAGCCCAGACCAAGCGAGAGGATCACCGACGGCGTCAGCGCATCCGGACGATAGATATTGCCAAGCACCAGCCGCCATTCGGTTACAAACAGAACGGCCCGACCGGACGCGCATGCCGCGCCAGCGCCATCAGCCCGCGCCCGACCGCAAACAGAAGCACAAAGGACGCGGCCGCCGCCGCCACATAAATGAGGGCGATGAGCTTTTCATAAGACAACCCCACCGCGAGCCCGGCCAGCAGCAGCACGGTGACGGCAACCGCCACCATGTAGCGCCGACGCGGCAACCTCATCCGCGTGCCGATTTCGTCACGAAAAAGCGCGGTCGGCGGTACGTCATGTACCCGCCCGAGCGGCCACAGAGCGAAGGCGAGCGCCGTCAACACGCCGTAGACGGGCCCCAACGCCAGTTCGGATGGATAGCCCCCGGCGATCACGTCGACCGGCAGTACCTGCGACAGCGCTGCACCGGCCGCAAACGGCACCAGCGCGCCGAGCACCAGACCGATGAAGATCCCGCAGCCCGCTAACATCATGATCTGAACGAGATAAAGCCGAAAGACGAAAACGCCCGAGGCGCCCACGCATTTGAAGGTGGCGATCACCAGTCGCTTGGCATCGAGAAACGCGCGCACCGCATTGGCAACGCCCACGCCGCCGCCGACGAGCGCGTTCAGGCCGACCAACGTCAGAAACTGAGTGAAGCGGTCGATATTGCGCCTGAGCCCCGGCGCGGCATTGTCCCGGGATCGGATGCACCAGCCTGCATCGGGAAAGCGCTTGTCCGCCTCCGTCCGGATGGCCCGGATCGCGGCCAAACCGGACGGCCCCGCATCACCCCCGTTAAGTGCGACACGATAATGCCAGCGCACCAGCGTGCCCGGCTGCAGAAGCTTTGAAGCCTCCAACCAGGCCCGCGAGATCATCAGCCGGGGTCCGAAATCGATCCCGCCGCTGAGCTTGTCGGGTTCCGAGGCGATCGTGTCGACGATCTTCAGCCGCGTATAGCCAAGCGTGACCTCGTCGCCGACCTTGATATCGAGCCGCGCCAGCAATTCCGGGTCGACGACCGCGCCCCAGACCTCACCGCTCTTTCGCATTGCCGGATGCAATTCGCTGCCATGCGTCAGATCGAGATGGCCGAAAAGCGGATAGGCGCCGTCGATCGCCTTGACCTCCACCAGCGCCTGCACATCGCCCGACGGTACCCGAGCCATGGCGCGCATGAGTGCCAACCGTGGAGACACGACCGAGACTGTCGAGAAAGTCGCGCTCCTGCGGCGTGACTTCCCGGTGCACCAACGAGAAATCGACATCGCCGCCGAGGATCACGCGTCCCTCGCCCATGATGCCTTCGGTCAGCCCGCGCGAGAGGGACGCCACCCCCGCAATGGCCGCCACGCCGAGCGCGATGCAGGCGATGAAGACGTAAAATCCGCGCAAGCCTCCGCGCATTTCGCGCAAGGCAAAACGAACGGCTGCCGAAAAGCCCGCTTGCCCCGCAGTTCGACGACCTGCGGCCGAGCCCTCCATCTCAGCGCTCTCCCGAGGCTGCGACCGGCCGCCCGGCATGATCGGTATCGATCAGCCCGGAATGGATCCGCACGCTGGTCGTACAGCGATCCGCAAGACCGCGATCATGGGTGACCAGAACCAGCGTCACATCGCGCCGCGCCTGGGCCGCGAACATCAGATCGATGATGGTCGAGCCCGTCGTCTCGTCGAGATTGCCGGTTGGCTCGTCCGCGATCAGGATTTCCGGCTCGCCGACCAGCACCCGCGCCATGGCAACCCGCTGCTGTTCGCCACCGGAAAGCTGTCCCGGATAGTGATTGGCGCGATCCTGAAAGCCGACGACGGCAAGCTCATCGCGAGCACGGGCGAAGGCGCACGGTTCGCCGGCCAGTTCCAGCGGCACGGCGACGTTTTCAAGCGCCGTCATGTTGGGAATGAGATGAAAGGACTGGAAGACGATGCCCACATGCTGCCGGAGAAACCGGGCCAGTTCGTCTTCCGACAGGCCCATCAGATCGGTTCCGGCGACGCGGACCTTGCCGCTGTCGGCACTTTCCAACCCGGCCATCACCATCAGCAGCGTCGACTTGCCCGAGCCCGACGGCCCGATAATGCCGACCGACTGGCCGCGCGCGATATTGAGATCGATGCCCTTGAGGATATGCACCTGAGCAGCACCCGCCCCCAGGGACAGATGAACGTCTCGAAGCGAAATTGCGGGCTGATCAACGGATTGGTCCACGGGCCTTGTCCTTGGCTTGCTCGAACCCAAATGATAGGGCCTGGACAAAGACGCCCAAACCTGGATGGTTGAAACGCAAACTGTCCCCGCGCGCCGATAGGCCTTGCGCAGCGAATTGTCTGCAACCGAACCTGACTGCTCCGGTCGAAACATGCTTGAGAGCACACATCGTTCAGATTGGTTCAATCCGGACGGATTATGCTCGCGTGACACGGTCACCGCGTCCTGCCCAATATGGGAAGCGATACCAATCAATCCAGAGGGTTGATGCGCTTCCTCGCCTTTATGATTTCCAGCCTGTTCACGCTTGTGCCCGTATGGCAGGTAGTGCGGCCGCTGAACCGGTTACTCGCGTCGCCGTGGGCGACAGCCTGACCGCCGGTTACATGCTTGATCCGGGTCAGAGCTTTCCGGACCGGCTGCAAGATGCCTTGAGGGCGAAGGGCTATAACGCAAACATGATCGATGCGGGCGTCTCCGACGATACGACTTCAGGCGGTCTTTCGCGATTGGACTGGTCGGTGGGAGAGAACACGGATGCCGTCATTCTGGAGCTTGGCGCCAACGATGCGCTGCGCGGGATCGCGCCGGAAAAGACCCGCGAAAACCTCGCCGCCATACTGAAGCGGCTGAAGGCGCGCGGTCTGCCCGTGCTGCTTGCGGGCATGCTCGCTCCGCCCAACATGGGCCCGGAATACGGCGTGCGCCTTTATCCATTTTTCCTCGATGGCGTCGCCGCCAATCCGGCTCTCAACCTGGGCGACGGCATGCACCCCAACAAGGCAGGCGTCGACGTGATCGTGAAACGCATCATGTCGGACGTCTTGGCCCTTCTGAAACAGGCAGGCGTTCCGGACCCCGCCTCGCAATAGGCTTCGACCAGACACACAACCAATTCCTTTCGACGGAACGTCCGTTCCGTCTCCCCCTGACCAACTCGGGAACTTCCTACATAATCGAAATGCGCAAACTCGGGCGAACCGATATCGAGGTCAGCAGCGTCTGCCTCGACACAATAACCTGGGGTCAGCAGAATACCGAGGCCGAAGGCCATGCCCAGATGGACATGGCGCTCGATCGCGGCATCAATTTCTTCGATACAGCAGAGCTTTACCCCATTCCCCCCAAGGCGGAGACGCCGGGCCGCACGGAAGAATATATCGGCACGTGGTTCAAGTCCCGCGGCACGCGCGACAAGGTGATTCTCGCCTCCAAGGTGGTCGGGCGCACCGTCAACACCTGGTTCCGCGATGACGGTTCCGAAGGCCGCCTGACACGCGTCCAGATCGAAGAAGCCATCAACAAGAACCTGAAGCGGCTGCAGACCGACTATATCGATCTCTACTAGATCCACTGGCCGGACCGCATCGTCTCCCAGTTCGGCTCCAACCCGATCGTCTGGGAACCGAAGGAACCGGCCGCCGACGAGACGCCGATCGAAGAAACGCTCACCGTGCTCGCAGATCTGGTGAAGGCTGGCAAGATCCGACATATCGGCCTGTCCAACGAAAGCGCCTGGGGAACGATGCGCTTCCTGCAGGCCGCCGAAAAGTTGAGCCTACCGCGCGTCGTCTCCATCCAGAACGCCTATTCGCCGCTGGGGCAGGGCATGCTCACCGGCAAGTATCGCGGCGGCGCACGGCCGGCGGGCTCGCGCTGGGCACTGTTCGACCGGCAGCAGCGCTATCAGACGCCGGGTGCCGAGGCCGCGGCGGAAACCTATTTCAAGCTGGTGGAAGAACTGAGCCTAACACCGACCGAACTGGCGCTCGCCTTCGTGCATTCGCGTCCCTTCGTGACCTCGATGATCATCGGCGCGACCAATCTCGATCAGCTCGCCCAGAACATCGATGCCGCCGAGATCGAGCTCGGCAAGGAGGCGATGGATCGGCTCAACACCGTCTACAACGTGCACAGCAGCCCCTGCCGGTAATCGGCGGGACTGACAATCTTACGCCGGGTCGCTTTCCACACAGCCCGGCGTTCGGATTGCGGAAAAAACGCGCAACCAGCGCTCACAAGCCTGTTATTCGCCCTTGCCGAATCTATTTCTCCGCATCCACACTGAGGCAAACTCAAGCAACGGGGGAGATTTGCCATGCCGCGTCTCTTTACCGGCCTGGAAATTCCGGCCGACATCGGCATGAGGCTGTCGTTGCTCAAAGGCGGCCTGCGCAATGCGCGCTGGATCGAGCCGGACGATTATCACATCACCCTGCGCTTCATCGGCGACATTGACGACCGGCTGGCCGACGAGGTGGCCGACGCGCTCGGACGCATTCACCGCAATCCGGTCGAAATCCGCCTCGACGGGCTCGATGCCTTCGGCAAGGACAAGCCGCATTCCATCCACGCACGGGTGGCGCCGAGCCCGGCTTTGGCAGAATTGCAGGCCGAGCAGGAACGCATCATCCAACGCCTCGGACTGCCTGCGGAACGCCGCAAGTTCATGCCGCACCTGATCATCTGCCGCCTGCGCGGCGGCTCCACGCCCGGCGAGGTCGCCCGCTGGCTTTCCATGCGCGGCGATTTCCAGGCCCCGCCATTCACCGCCGGGCGCTTCGTACTGTTTTCATCAAAAGCATCGACCGGCGGCGGGCCCTACGTGATAGAGGAAACCTATCCGCTGGCAGCATGATCGGTGGAGGATAAAGGGTACGTTTGTGCTGGTGGCCCATCCTTCGAGACGGGCCTGTCGGCCCTTCTCGAAGGATGACGTTATCAGGTGGTGGGCTATTGAGTACCGGGTAACATACACAACGTCATCTTGAGTGTTTGGCTCGTAAACGACATTGGATTTTTTCAGCTACAATTCCCCCGTCATTGCCGGTTCCGACCGACAATCCATGCCGTGATGCTTCAGCGCGGTAAAGGGCTGATATGGATGAAATAATTGAGCTCATTCCATACCGATAGATCACGGAATGGATCCCGGCTCGGAGGCCGGGATGACGAACTGAGAGTGTTGCAAGTAATTCGGTATCATTTACGAACCAAACACTGAGGAGGTCGTGTCAGCGGCCGTCTCGAAGGATGGGCACCACAAACAAACCCACCCCACGCGAAGACTTCAGCCCTCACCCACGCCGCGCGGGGCCCATGCGGTTGATCACCGTCTTCGGTACGTCGAACGACCGATAAAACGCGGCATCGGAACGCAAGCCGCACAGATCGCGCTGAATGACGACGTACCACAGCGCCTCGCCGGCACTCTCCACGAGTCCTTCACAGCACTCAGCATCGTCGGAACCTGATTGTTCGAATTCGGCAAGACACGCCAGCTCTCGTTCCAGTCGGCGTTGCAACCGACCCAGCGTGGAAGCCTTTTCCTGCAGCACCTCGTGGTCGAGGGCCTTTTGCAACGGATCGAGATCCGACGGTTTGGCAAAGCGGCTTGGCGGGCGCAGCGACATGGGGCAGTTCCGTTCTTTGGAAGAGTCCGCGATACCCCTCAACTTAAGCCCTGTCGCCGATCACACCAGTCTGAGATGCCGCTTTTTGTCAAAGACGCGCAGCACCTTGTCCAGTTCATGCCCGCGCTTGAGGATCATGCCGCCGGCCGCGACCACCGAATAAGCTCCCTGACGCCGGGCGTTTTTCGGTTCCTTCTCGATGCGGTAGAGCAGCATTTCGGACGTTCGTCGGAAGACGGAAAAGATCGCCTTTTCTTTCTGGAAGTCCATGGCGTAATCGCGCCATTCGCCGTCCGAGACCATTCGTCCGTAGACCCGGAGGATCTGGTCGAGTTCGCGCCGGTTGAACGATGTGACGACCGGAGCGGGCTTGCTTGGCGCGACGGAAACGGACGAATAAGGGGTTCCGCCGCGCAACGATAGACTTTCCTCGCCCTCGCTCATGACACCTCCTCTTCCTGAGTGCCTTCCTTTATCGGCTGAGCGAATAGACCGCGGCGCGGTGTACACACCTTCCTCAAGGCCACATACAAGCTGAGCCGTCGTAGTGACATGATTGCGCCCATGAGAGCATGTGGCAAGCGAGAAGCTCCGGATAGCGTCAACGCACCGGTTAACAGGTTCGCGTATCGATCAATTTATCCGGATACCGCACACCCTACGTAAGATCGGATTCTTTAACGCGCGATAACCGTAAAAGTTCCGTCAGTTTAGAATTCTTATTTTCGCCTTAATGTCGCCCTTGCGGGGGCACTTTGGACTTCCATACTCAGATCGTTGCCTCAGACGGCCCGGTTCTGCCGAGACTTCGGATTTTTTAGCCTCCTGGGGACTTGGTTCGGAACCGGGCCACTGGCAACACTCTCAAGATCGACCAAGCCGGCATTTTTATTGCCCGCATCCCCTCTCAACCCGTTTCACTGTTATCTCCGGTCCGCCAAGCGCCCCGCAGTGCTTGAACCTGCACGCAAAACCACCGATATCTGCCTCGCCCCGGCGCGCTTATTTCGTGCGACGGGCTTTTCGAGTTTAATCCAGGACGGGTTGCGATCATGACGAGCAAGACAAACGAAGCCGCCAGCGAAACCGCGACAGACACGGCCGCCGAAGCGTCTCCCCAGACCCACGAGTTTCAAGCGGAAGTCGCCCGACTTCTGCACCTGATGGTGCATTCGGTCTATTCCAACAAGGACATTTTCCTGCGAGAGCTGATCTCCAACGCAGCAGATGCCTGCGAACGGTTGCGCCAGCGTGCACTGACCGCGCCGGATCTGATTGCCGGCGACGAGACATTCCGCATTCGACTGGAAACGGACAAGGCGGCGAAGACGCTGACCGTTTCCGACAACGGCACCGGCATGAGTCGGGACGAGCTAATCGACAATCTCGGCACCATCGCCCGCTCCGGCACCCGCGCCTTTCTGAAAGGGCTCGGCGAGGCCAAGGACGGCCAGGCGCTGATCGGACAGTTCGGCGTCGGTTTCTATTCCGCCTTCATGGTGGCGGACCGGGTTGAGGTGGTGAGCCGAGCCACGGGCTCCGACGAGGCGTGGATCTGGCGTTCCGACGGACAGGGCAGCTTCACGGTCGAGCCCGTGGATCCCGAAAACGCCCCGGCACGCGGCACCCGCGTGATCCTGCATCTGGCCGACGATGCTCTGACCTATGCGCAGGATTCGACCATCGAACGGATCGTGCGCGAATATTCCGCCCACGTCCCCGTCCCCATCGTGCTCGCCAGCGAGGTTGAGCCGGAGGAAGAAGCTGCGGATGACGCCGAGGGCGAGGAGAAGGCTTACAAGGACGCGACCCCGAAGATCGAGGAACGCGAGATTGCCGACGGCTCCGCGCTTTGGACGCGCAACAAGTCGGAAATCAAACCGGAAGAATACAAGGAGTTCTACGGCCAAATCTCGCGCCAGTTCGACGATCCGGCCCTGACGCTCCACTACCGCGCCGAAGGGCGGCACGAATATTCCGTGCTGCTGTTCGTGCCGTCCATGACGCCGTTCGACCTGTTCGATCCCGACCGCAAGGGCCGGGTGAAGCTCTATGTCCGTCGCGTGTTCATCGCCGACGACGTGGACCTGCTGCCCGCGTACCTGCGCTTCGTGCGCGGCGTGATCGATTCGCAGGACCTGCCGCTCAACCTGTCGCGCGAGATGCTGCAGTCGAACCCGGTTCTGGAGGCAATCCGTAAGGGCGTGACCAACCGCGTTCTGTCGGAACTGCAAAAGCTCGCCGACAACGACGCGGACGCTTACCTGAAGATCTGGCAGACCTTCGGATCGGTTCTGAAGGAAGGTCTCTACGAGGATTTCGAGCGCCGCGACAAGCTGCTGTCTCTCGCCCGCTTCAAGACCACCAAGTCAGGAGAAGGTTGGCGCACGCTTGCCGAATACGTGGCGGATCTGAAGGAAAACCAGACCCAGCTCTTCTATGCCATCGGCGACAACGAGGCCGCGGTAAAGGCAAGCCCGCAGCTTGAAGGTTACCACGCCCGCGACGCGGAAGTGCTGCTGTTGTCCGATCCCGTCGACGCCTTCTGGGTGCAGGTTGCGCTCGGATATGGCAAGCCCTTCCGCTCGGTGACGCAAGGTGCCGCCAATCTCGACGCCATCGAGTTGCCCGAGGAAGAAAAGAACGAAGCGGACGAGGAAGCGAAGACGGATGTCGCCGCGCTAGTCACCCGCGTGAAGGAAACGCTGGGCGATGCGGCGAGTGACGTGCGGATTTCCTCGCGCCTTGCCGAAAGTCCCGTCTGCCTCGTGGCGCCGGAACACGGTCCCGACCTTCAGTTCGAGAAGCTGATGAGCCGCCGCGACGGCGCGCCCGGCGGTGCAGGATCGAAGCCGGTGTTGGAGATCAACCCGCGCCATGCGCTGGTGAAATCGCTGGCCAGACATCTGGGCGACGAGAGCGCCAAGGCCTTTATCGAGGATGCCTCCTGGCTGCTTTTCGATCAGGCCCGCATCCTGGACGGCAAACACCCGAGCGATCCGGCAGCCTTCGCCGGACGCCTGTCCCGGATGATGGAAAAGGGACTGGCCTGACCTTCAGGATGTGATGCGCGCTCGGACCGATGGGCCCGGGCGCGCGTCCCCTCAATCCCAGTCGGGATCCCAGTCGGACGCAAACTCCGGATCGATGTAGCGCAGATCCTTCGGCAGGGTGGCAATGCAAGCCAAATCTTCAGCGCATCGAGGTTGGTCTGCTGGCTCTCGTGGCGCGCGGCTTTGGGGATTGCCACCCCCCCCCCCCGGCTGATCCATCAACCAGGCAAGCGCGATCTGAGCCGGGTTTGCGCCGTGCTTTTCAGCGACCGCGACAAGCCCTTCCTCGTCCGCCAGCCGATCTTGTCCGAGCGGCACGTAGGCAACGAGCGGAATGTCGCTTGTGCGCTGATAACCGAGCAGCTTCGACTGGTCGAGCTTCACATGGTACTCGACCTGATTGCATGCGATCGGTGCTCCGATCTCCTCCACCGCACGCTTCATCAGTTCGACCGTGAAGTTGGCCACGCCCATCGCCTTGATGAGCCCCTCGTCCTTCAGCGCCGCCAGAGTCTCGAAGATTTCGCCCATATCCATATCGGGGGTCGGCCAATGGACGAGATAGAGATCGACGTAATCCGTCTTCAGTTTCTCCAGGCTGCCCTCCAGCGCACGCCGAATGCCGTTGCGCATCAGGTGGTCATGCCAGATTTTCGTTGTGAGAAAAATGTCCGCGCGCGGGACGGAAGAGGTCGCAAGCCCTGCGCCCATGCCGTCCTCGTTGCCATACCGTTCCGCGGTATCGACATGGCGGTATCCGGTATCCGAGCGACAACGCATGCTCGACAGCCTTGGCACACTCCTCGCCCTCCATGCGGCACGTGCCGAGGCCAAGGCGCGGCATGGCGAGACCCTGGGTGGAAAGGGTTTCCATGAAATATCTCCCAATGAGAAAGCCAATGACCCGGATGGGCCGTGGCGCACCGCGCCCGGTCTGCTGTCCGATCAGATCAAAGCACATCGATCGACGGATAGCCGCACCGGGAAGCAGTGGAAAACATGATCGGAGAGAAGATAGCGCAGTGCCGCGAGCGGTAAACTGTAGGGCGGTGCGTCGTGGTGCCCCCGGCCCGACTCGAACGGGCACGTCCGTTAAGACAACGGATTTTGAATCCGTCGCGTCTACCAATTCCGCCACGGGGGCATTGCCGCAGCTTGTCAAAAGCGAGCGCGACTATAGCGACGAGACGGCCCGCGTCAATCGGTCAGACGCGATGCGACGAAAGAGACCGCATTGTGCGCTCACGATGATGGCAATGGACTTGGCCCCGCGCCGCCTTTAAAGAGCGAGACATGCTGCGCCACCTCTACGATTGGACAATGTCCCTTGCTACCGGCCCCCGTGCTTCCATGGCACTGGGAGCGGTGTCGTTTGCCGAAAGCTCGATCTTCCCGATCCCGCCGGACCTTCTGCTCATTCCGATGGTTCTGGCGCGACGCGCGCGTGCCTGGGCTCTCGCCTTTTTGTGCACGGTTGCCTCCGTCATCGGCGGATTGGCGGGCTATGCCATCGGCGCGCTACTGTTCGCCCAGATCGCGGAGCCAATCCTCTCGTTCTACGGCTATCTCAACGCCTTCCAGGTCTTCCAGGTCAAATACAATGCCTGGAGCGCCTGGGCCGTGCTGATCGCGGGGGTCACCCCCTTCCCTTTCAAGGTCATCACCATCGCCAGCGGCGCGACGAGGCTGGACCTTGTCGTCTTCATCATCGCCAGCATCGCTGCGCGCGGCGTACGCTTCTTCGCGGTGGCCGGGCTTCTTTACCTGTTCGGACCGCCCATCCGAACCTTCATCGAAAAACGTCTCGGCCTCGTTTTTACCGTCTTCGTAGTCATGCTGGTTGCTGGCTTCGCGGCAATCAAGCTGATCTAAACACAACGGATCTACCCATAACGTCGAATTCCGCCCTCCCGGATTTCCTGAACAAGCGCCGCACGGCGCTTTCCGCAGGCCTCGTATTTCTCGGATATGCGGCCGTCGTCTGCGGTGCCTGGGGCTTCCAGTTGATCGGCGGGTACGTGCCCTGCAAGCTGTGTCTGGAGCAGCGGGTTCCCTACTATGTCGGGTTGCCGCTCGCGCTGATCGCGCTTCTGGTTTCCGTGCGGGCGCCGAAGCGGACATTGCTCGCCCGTCTCGTGCTCGTCGCCGTCGCCCTTCTCATGATCTATGGCGGCGCGATCGGCGTTTATCAGGCGGGAGCTGAATGGAGCTTCTGGCCCAGCCCCGACGATTGCGGCGGCGGCAGTTCTCTGGCCGGGAACACCGGCGGGCTTCTCAATTCGCTGCAGAACCTGACCGTGGTAAGCTGCTCCGAAGTGAGCTGGCGCATGTTCGGCCTGAGCTTTGCGGGCTGGAACGTGGTCGCATCCGCAGCGCTGGCGAAGCGTTCTTGAAAGATCGGACGAAACGGGGAGCGGAATGAACCGGCGCAAGGAACGCGAAGAAGAGCGGCAACGCGAGGCGCGCGAGGCCCTCGACCGGATTCACGGTGACAGCGAAACCGTCGGCTCCTCCTCCTTCGTGCGCGTGGCCAAGCATGCCCAGGACCACTTCACCGCCGATGACAAGCAAGGCGAGAAGGACCCGGTCGAGATCTGGGGAAGCCGGATCGGGCGCGCTGGCGGCCTGCTCTTCGCGCTTGCCCTTGTCCTCTATCTGGTGGTGACCTACTTCTGAGGTGAGTTGCCATGAATGCGTCGAACTGGTCATCCGCAACAGCTCCCGACCTCAGGATCTTCCGCGATATCGCGCACGAAGCCTTTGCGAACCTGCCGGAGGAATTCCGCAGCCGCTGCGACGGCATCGTGATCGCGATCGAGTATTTCCCCAGCGAAGCCATGCCGGAAAGCGTCGGCGCCGAAGATCCGTTCGACCTGCTCGGCCTGTTCGAAGGGCTGGGCCTGGCGCAGACAGGCGACAATGCGGTGACCGGACAGCAGCCGAACCGCGTCTGGCTTTTCCGCCGACCGATCCTCGACTACTGGGCCGCCTACGAGGAGAGCCTCGGCGTCGTCATCACCCATGTTCTGGTCCACGAGATCGGCCACCATTTCGGGCTGTCCGACGAGGACATGGAAGCGATCGAGGCGGACGGCTGAGGAGCGGAAATCCGCCCCTCGCCTTGTGAGGACCCGTCGTTGCGACGGTCCTACTTCTTTTTCTTCTTGCCCAGTCCGAAGAGGTTCGGCGCAACCTTGAACCCCTGCGCGATGGACTCGAGCACTGCCTCGTCGTTGACCTCCCCGTCCATCGCCTTGCGGATATCGATGCCGGTATTGCCGAGTTGTTTGACCGTCTCTTCTACCGCCTTGTTCGGGCTTTCCTTGAAAATATCGAGAACGCCGCTACTGACCGCCTGCAGCTTCTTGTAGGCCTCCTTCGGCTTCTCGAGGATACCGTAGATATCGGGATAGATCTGCGGATTGTCCCAAGGCCCGCGAATGACCACCGGAACGCCGAGCCCGACCATATCGCCGCCCGAGCCCTGGCCCTTCAGGGAGGCGACGATCTTCGACGTCACGCGCCAGTTGATCGTCCGCTCGCCGATATTTGTCTTGCCGCCGCCCGAGACCCGCACCAACGGCCCGACGAGATTGAGATCGGACGTGGTCGCGATGCCCTTGTCGATCACGAAACTTGCCGAAAGCTCGTTGTTGAAGTCCGTCGACTGACTCTCGTCGCTCTTGCCAACTCAGCCGGTCAGCGTGGAGACGGAAAGCGTGCGCACCGTTTGCGGGATATTGATGCCGCGAATGGAACCATTGGTGAATTTGATTTTCGCCGTCCCGGCCACCGAAGAGGCGAACGCGGCCTGATTGTCACCGGACGCCGTGACGTCGAGCGACATCGCGGCCGTGCCGTGCAGATCCCGGAAATCGGCCAGATCGGTCAGGAAGGCATGGGCATCAAGCCCGCTCAGATCGAGCGATACGGCAATGGCGGGTTGAGCCGCCGTACCGTCGACCGAAACGACGCCCTTTGCCGTTCCCTCGTAAAGCGTGAGCGGATCGAGATCGGCGCGCAGCTTGCCCCCGGAAATGGCGACACGCAGCTTGCTCTGCCCGATCTTCAGCTTGTCCCAACGGGTCGATTTTGCGGAAACCGTCAGGTCCGCATCGGCCGCCTTGAGGGCGGAGACGTTGATCGGCTCATTGCTCCAGCCTTTCGCGGCACTGCTTGAGCGCCTGGGACCGCCGCCGTCGCCGCCGACCCCGAAGCCGCCCGACGTTCCCTTGCCGAGATAGGAATCGAGCACCAGTTGATCGAGCGCCAGGGAGGCGGTGATCTTCGGCACCGCCTGAGTGAACGCGATCTCGCCCTCGCCGGTCCCTTGCGTCCCGTCGAGCGTCAGCGTGGTATCCGTGAAACCGATATGGCCGGAAGATGCGGCCTTGAACCGTCCGGCCACCGCAAACCGTTGCAGGCCGTCGCCGTCGGGCAGAGAATGCCCCACCCAGGAGAGAAGGTTCCGCAGGCTGGCCGTCTCAAGCGACAACCGCCCGTCAAACGCCCCGCCGCTGGTGACCGTGCCCTTCGCCCCGAGTGTCAGTGCTTGCCGGTCACGGAGGCCTCGACGGGGGCAGCTTTTTGCCCGCCATCGACGGTTCCGGTGCGGCCTTGGCCGCGATATCGAACCGTTCGCCGTTCCATGTCAGACCGCCGGTCGCGGTCGCCGGGCGGGAGAACCCGTCGAGCGAGAAGTCGATATTGACGGCTTCCACGGCCCCAAGCGCCGGATCGTCGCCCAGACCGAGGCGGGCGGGATCGATCGTGTCGATGCCGATTTTCGCCTCCAGTGCCGGATCCAGCCTGGCTGAGATCGGCGACGATCCCACCCGTCAGCTTGCTTCCGGCAGCCGAGGCGGACAGGTCCTGAAGAGAAAACTGCTCCGGCGCAAGATCGGTCGTGGCCGCGATCTCATAGGCGCCGATCCCTTCTGCAGCGCCCCAAGTCCGAACGCCTTGAGCGCCGCCCCCAGAGAATCGCCCGAAGCCCCAACGCGCAGCTTGCCGGACAAGGGGTCGGCCGCGATCGTGCCGGAAACGGTGGCGGTTCCGAAATCGCCGGAAATCTCCGCCGTCACCTCACTCGACTTCTTTTCGGCAAGCGCCAGGGGCGCCCCGACCTCGGCCTCGAGATTGAAGGTGCTGCCGTTCCACACGAGCGATCCCTTGAGCGTCGCGGGATCCTCGGGCGAGGGCAGATAAAGGCTCGTGTTGATGTCCGAAAGCTTGATCGCCTGGCCCGAGCGCTTGTCGGTGCAGGCGAGCCGTCCGTCGACGATCGACAGTTCATCGACCTTGACCCTGCGCATCAGGCGTCTCCGGCTCCTGACCGGGAACGGGCGGCAATGCCTCGGCGGGCTCAGCCCCGCCCTCCGTCGCCAGCGAATCCTCGATCAGATAGCTCAGCGTACGGCGCGGCGCCCAGCTCGTGCGGCCGAATTTGTCGATCTCAAGCAGGATTTAGGGTTCGCGCAAGGTGTGCCGGTCACCCGCGCCTTTCCCCCCATGAGCGCGCTCAGCGACAGGCCGAAGTCGATCTCCGCGGCCTTGACGAATTCAACCCCGACTGCCCCGTCGAGCCGCAGGCGCCAGCCGGTCGCGGATTCCACCTGGCTCACGATCTGGTGCTTGATCGCGTCCTTCGGCAAGAAGAACGGGATCACGAGCGCTGCCACGACAAGCAACACAACGAAACTGGCAGCACCTAAGAGGGTGCGTTTCACGCCAAATTCTCTCAAGGACGAATCTGAGGCAAGTTTACGTTAATGCTGTGCGCAAATGGTGACGAAATGGCCTCACGACGACATCCTCGTGTCGCGGTAAGGGAATACACGCAAAGTATCTTGTCTGTCGGACACCTCGCAGGTGGCTCAGACGGTCAGATGAGCCCACATTTCGCTTTCCACCATGCTCTCGCGCGAGCTTTCCAGCACGATTTCACCGCGCTCCATCATCGCAAATCTGTCGACCAGATCGCGAGCGAACTCGAAATACTGCCCCACCAGCACGATCGCCATCGTGCCCTGATCCCGGAGCCATGAGATCGCCCGGCCGATATCCTTGATGATGGAGGGCTGGATGCCTTCCGTCGGCTCGTCCAGCACCAGAAGCTTGGGCCGGGTGACAAGCGCACGACCGATAGCGAGCTGTTGCTGCTGACCGCCGGAAAGATCGCTGCCGCGCCGCCTGAGCATGTCCTTGAGCGCAGGAAACAGCTCGAAGACATCATCGGGAATGGTCTTCTCGCTGGTCGCGGCAAACCCGGTCTCCAGATTTTCCTTCACACTCAGAAGCGGAAAGATCTCGCGCCCCTGCGGCACGATCGCGACGCCTTTTCGCGCGCGTTGATGCGGTGACATGGACGTGATCGGCTCCCCGTCGAGCAGGATCTTGCCGCCGGAGACCGGATGCTGGCCGACAATGGCGCGCAAGGTCGAGGTCTTGCCAACGCCATTGCGCCCCATCAGACAGGTGACCTCCCCCGCCTGCGCTTCCAGAGAGACACGCCGCAGAGCCTGGGCGGCACCATAGTGAAGATCGATGTTTTCGACGCTCAGCATTATTTTCCCTCACCGCCCCAGATAGACTTCGGCAACCCGCGGATTGGCCGAGACGTGATCGAGCGCCCTTCCGCCAGCACCGAGCCCTCGTGCAGCACGGTGACCTTGACGTCGAGATCTCACACGAAGGTCATGTCATGTTCCACGACCACGACCGAACGGGTCTTGTTGATCTCCTTGAGCATGGTTGCCGTCTGCGCCGTCTCCGCATCCGTCATGCCGGCTGCGAGCTCGTCAACCAGCATCAGTTTCGGATCCTGGGCAAGCAGCATGCCGATCTCCCGCCACTGCTTTTGCCCGTGACTGAGATTGGCGGCCAGCTCGTCGCGTCGATCGGTCAGCCGGATCAATTCCAGTAACTCGTTGATGCGCGCTTTCTCGGGTTCGCTTCGACGGTGAAACAGCGTGGAGAACGGTCCGCGTGGGATCTTCAGCGCCAGTTCCAGATTGTCGAACACGGTCTGGCTTTCGAAGACCGTCGGCTTCTGAAATTTCCGACCGATACCGAGTTCGGCGATATCGACCTCGTCGAGCGTGGTCAGATCGACCGCCCCGTTCGGGCCGATGATCGCCCGCATTTCACCGGGCTGCAGCACGAGAGGGGAGTTGAGCGCCTTGAACCCGTCAAAGGAGACGGAGACGTCGTCGAGATAGAGTACGGAACCGGAAGCCTGCGCGATCATCTTCTCACTCCGCCGCCTGATGTTTCATGGAAGCCTCGCCCGAATAGGGAGCCTCATCGATTCCCGCTTCTGCACGAACCGACCGGCGGCGCTGACGAAGCGCGCTCCAGCCCTGCGCGATCGTGCCCACAATTCCCTTGGGCAGGAACAGCGTCACCGCCACGAACAGACCGACCAGCGCAAAGAGCCAGAGCTCGGGAAAGACGCCAGTGAACCAGGTCTTCGCGAAGTTGACGAGAACCGCACCGAGCACCGCACCGACCAGCGTTACGCGCCCGCCCACGGCGACCCAGATGACCAGTTCGATGGAGTTGGCGGGCGCGAATTCGCCCGGATTGATGATGCCGACCTGCGGCACGTAGAGCGCTCCGGCGACACCCGCCATCATCGCCGACAGCACCCAGACGAAGAGCTTGTAATGCTCCACCCGGTAGCCGAGAAACCGGGTCCGGCTTTCCGCATCGCGCACCGCAATAAGCACCTTGCCAAATTTCGAGCGCGTCACCGCCCGCGCGATGACAAAGCCGACGGCGACGGCGGCCACGGAGGCGAAGAACAATGCAGAACGTGTGCCGTCGGCCTGCACGGAAAAGCTCAGAATGTCCTTGAAGTCGGTCAGCCCGTTATTGACACAAAAGCGCATGTCGTTTCTGCGGAATGCGAGCAGCAGGGCATAGGTCATCGCCTGCGTGATGATGGAGAGATAGACGCCGGTCACCCGCGAGCGGAAGGCGAACCAGCCGAAGATGAAGGCCAGCACCGCGGACACCACCAGCACCATCAGGAAGGCGAAGGGAAAGGCGTCGAAGCCGTACCAGTACCAGGGCAGTTCCTTCCAGTTGAGGAAGACCATGAAGTCCGGCAATTCCGCATTGCCGTAGACACCGCACACACCGATCTGGCGCATCAGATACATGCCCATGGCATAACCGCCGAGCGCGAAAAACGCCCCGTGGCCGAGCGAGAGAATGCCGCAATAGCCCCACACCAGATCGACGGAGAGCGCTAGCAGCGCATAGCACATGTACTTGCCGAGCAGGCTGACCACGTAGATCGGCACATGCAGCGCATGATCGGGGGGAAACAGCAGGTTTCCGGCCGGAATGGCAATCGCGAAAGCCGCCAGGATCGCCAGAAAGAGAAGCGCCTTGCCGTCGAAGGCGCGCAGGAAGAACGACGTGATCATGCCTCGACCGCCCGGCCCTTGAGGGCGAACAGGCCCCGTAGACGCTTCTGAATGAACAGGATGATGAAGACGAGCACCAGGATCTTGCCGAGAACCGCGCCCGCATAGGGTTCAAGGAACTTGTTGACGACGCCGAGCGTCATCACGCCCACCAGCATGCCCCACAGATTGCCGACCCCGCCGAAGGCCACGACCATGAAACTGTCGATGATGTAGCTCTGGCCGAGATTGGGCGAGACGTTGTCGATCTGGGAAAACGCCACGCCCGCAATGCCCGCGATGCCGGAACCGAGGCCGAAGGTCAGCGCATCGACCCAGGGCGTGCGGATACCCATCGAGCTTGCCATGCGCCGGTTCTGCGTGACCGCACGCATGTAGAGCCCGAAGCGCGTGGCCTTGAGAACCGAGACCAGCACGGCGAAGACCACAAGCGAGAAGATGATGATCCAAAGCCGGTTGTAGGTGATCGTCAGGCCGCCGACCTCGTTCAACCCCGACATCCAGGACGGCGTGCCGACTTTCCGGTTATTGGCGCCGAAGATGGTACGAACTGCCTGCTGGAGGATGAGCGAGATGCCCCAGGTCGCCAGCAGGGTTTCAAGCGGACGGCCATAGAGAAACCGGATGACGAACCGCTCCAGCGCCACACCGACCGCGCCGGCGATCAGGAAGGCGAGCGGCAGCACGATGAAGAGAGAGAAGTCGAACAGCCACGGCGCGGAGGTGCGGATGATCTCCTGCACGACTAAGGTCGTGTAGGCGCCGATCATCACCATCTCGCCATGCGCCATGTTGATAACGCCCATCACGCCGAAGGTAATGGCAAACCCGATCACCGCCAGCAGCAGCACCGAACCGAGCGACAGGCCGTACCAGACATTCTGCGCCGCATTCCACGCGGCAAGGATCTGCTCCACGTGGGACTGCACCATTACCGCCGCATCATGCAGTTCGCCCTCGCTGGCATCGGCGGTGGAGGCGAGAAGTGCGCGGGCCTCCTGGTCGCCGCGCTCCTTGATGCCCTCAACCGCGGCCAGCTTGTCGGCCTCCGACGCATCCGAATTGAGAACGGCGGCTGCACGTGCCTGGCGCAGAAGCGTCGCGATTTCCGGATCGCTTTCCGCCTGAAGCGCCTGATCGATGGTCTCGATCGCTTCCGGATCGCGCGCCTTGAAGACCTGCTCAGCCGCCTTCATGCGGCGCTCGGGATTCTTGGACATCAACGTCAACTCACCGAGCGCGGAGCGAATGGCACGCCTCAGGCGGTTGTTGATGCGGATGCGTTCCATGTCACGTCGAGCGGCCTCGCCCGCCGCCTCGCCAGTGATCGCATCGAAAAGCTCATAGTTGCGGCCCGCCTTCTTGACGATGAAGACGATACCGTCGGACTTGCGCGCCATCAGATCGTTGGTCCCCAGCGCCTGCAGCGCGGGCATGGCGGCCTCGTCGCCCAGTGTCGCGATGGCGCCGATCTGGCGTTCGGTATCGTCGTAACTGCCCTTGGCCAATTCGTTGATGAGACTGCGCAGATCGCTGCCCCCGTCCGCCGCAAACGAGACCGATGGCCCGGCCAGGGCGCTGAGCGCAAGGAAAAGCGCGAAAAGAATGATTTTCAATGGAAGCATGGCGACTCTGCTTTCAAGGAAATGGCCACCGGACGGGCCCGTCCGGCGTTACCCGGCAGCGCACTCGTTCAAGCACGCCGCCGGGCACTGGATCTCAAGTCAGGCAGGGCTTATTCGCCCTTGCCGCCGCACTTGCCGGTCGCGACGTTGAAGTTGCCGCAGGACATCGGCGCGCGCCAGTCGGAGATCAGGTCCTTGGAGTCCGGCAGGTAATCGGACCATGCATTGCGGGCAACCAGGCCCGGCGTCTCGTAGACGATCTGGAACTGGCCGTCGTCCTGGATTTCGCCGATCAGCACCGGCTTGGTGATGTGGTGGTTCGGCATCATCGTGGAGTAGTCGCCCGTCAGGTTCGGGACGGACACGCCGACCATCGCGTCGATGACCGCATCCGGATCGATGGTGCCGACCTTCTCGACCGCCTTCACCCACATGTTGAAGTCGATGTAGTGGGTTTCCTTCGGGTCGTTGGTCACGCGCTCGTCGTCCTTGGTGAAGGCGAGCCAGGCGTCAATGAAGTTGTAGTTAACATCCGTGTCGACGGACTGGAAATAGTTCCACGCCGCCAGGTGACCGACGAGCGGAGCGGTGTCGAGACCGGCCTACTCTTCCTCACCCACGAAGAAGGCCACGACCGGAATGTCCTAGGCCTTGATGCCCTGGTTGGTTGGCGAGTTCCTCGTAGAAGGGAACGTTGGCGTCGCCGTTGACGGTGGAGACGACGGCAGTCTTCTTGCTGGCGGAGCCGAAGGCCTTGATGTCGGACACGATCGTCTGCCAGTCGGAATGACCGAACGGCGTGTAGTTGATCATGATGTCCTCATCCGCGACGCCCTTCGCCTTCAGATAGGCCTCGAGGATCTTGTTGGTCGTGCGCGGGTAGACGTAGTCGGTGCCGGCCAGAACCCAGCGCTCCACGCCTTCCTCGTTCATCAGGTAGTCGACGGCCGGGATGGCCTGCTGGTTGGGAGCGGCACCCGTGTAGAAGACGTTGCGCTGGCTCTCTTCACCTTCGTACTGCACGGGATAGAAGAGGATGAAATCGAGTTCCTCGAAGACCGGCAGCACGGACTTGCGCGACACGGACGTCCAGCAGCCGAACACGGCGGAAACCTTGTCGACCGATATCAGCTCGCGTGCCTTTTTCGCAAAAAGCGGCCAGTCGGAAGCCGGGTCGACGACGACCGGCTCCAGCTTCTTACCCAGAAGACCGCCCTTCTTGTTCTGCTCTTCGATGAGCATCAGCATGGCGTCCTTGAGCGTCGTCTCCGAAATCGCCATCGTGCCGGAAAGAGAATGCAGGATGCCGACCTTGATGGTGTCGTCCTCTGCGGCAGCGCCCGAAACGAGCCCGGCCGTCATCGACGTCGCCATCATTCCCGCGATCGCGACCCAGCCGATGGTCCGGCAGATCCTGTTCATGCTTGTTGCCATTTAGTAGTCCCCCATGGTCGATATGCGGCAGCTACGAACACGGATCCCTTAGGGGACGCCGAGAATGCTCGTCTGCCATCGACCATGATCGTCAGTCGTAATTGTGCACTGCTCTATACGTCGATTGACGTAGTCGCCTGCGCGTTTTGTACATTCTCTGCAGGTCTTGAAAGACGTCCGATGAATTTCGCGGCACGAACATTGCAACACAATCAGACAAACCGAACGGAGTGACCGAAAAAACCTCCGAAAATCACCCGATCGATAATTTAAATATCGAAATATCTGCCTTAATATTCGGAAATTGCTCATTCATTAGTCGAAAGAGAGTGGATGACCGCGCGCCAACGTATCATGCCGGTTCGCCGCGAATACAAGCAGTGGGTCGCCAACCAGACGCTTGAAGACTACGCGCTGCGGTTCACCGCCAAGAAGGCCCGGCGCTTCTCCAGCCAGCGCATTTCCCAGACGGTCATCAGCGCGATTTCCTTCCTGGCGCTCGAAACCATCGGCGGGGCGATCACCCTGTCCTACGGCACCGCCAACGCCTTTGCGGCGATCGTCGTGGTCAGCCTGGTGATCCTGTTCGTCGGCATGTCGATAGCGCGCTACGCCATGCACTACGGGGTCGATATCGACCTGCTCACGCGCGGTGCCGGGTTCGGCGATATCGGCTGCACCATTACCTCGCTGATCTATGCAAGCTTCACCTTCATCCTCTTCGCCATCGAGGTCTCGATCATGTCGAGCGCGCTGGAATATGCGCTCGGCGTCCCCTTGTGGATCGGCTACATCGTCTCCGCCGTCACCGTCATTCCTCTGGTTACCCACGGCGTGACGCTGATCAGCCGGTTCCAGCTCATCACCCAACCGTTCTGGATCGTTCTCAACATCGCCCCCTTCCTGTTCATCGCATGGACGGATCGGGACTCCTTCAGCCAATGGCTCGATTTTGCCGGCGCCCGTGCTCCGGCAGCCTCGGAAGCCCCGGCAACAAGCGGCTTTGCCGGACTGGATCTTCTGAAATTCGGGACAGCTTCCGCGGTCATTCTCGCGCTGATGGCGCAGATCGGCGAACAGGTCGACTTCCTGCCCGCGGGCGATCTCACCAAGACCCGGCACCGGCTGGCGCGTTTTCTGGCTGGACCGGGCTGTGGATCGTTCTCGGCGCCCCGAAGATGCTGGCAGGATCGTTTCTCGCCGTCCTCGCGCTGTCCTCCGGCGTGCCAGCCGATCACGCCGCCGAACCCTCGCGCATGTATGCGGTCGCCTTCGGCTACATGCTGCCCTGGCCGGAAGCCGTGATGCTGCTGATAGCGTGTTTCGTGGTCGTCTCGCAGCTCAAGATCAACGTCATGAACGCCTATGCGGGTTCACTCACCTGGTCGAACTTCTTCTCCCGCCTCACCCACAGCCATCCGGGTCGGGTGGTGTGGCTGCTCTTCAATGTCTCCATCGCGCTTCTTCTGATGGAGCTTGGCATCTACCGCGTTCTTGAAGAAACACTCGGCGTCTTTTCCATCTTCGCGATGGCATGGTTGTCGGCGATCTCCGCCGACCTCTTCATCAACAAGCCGCTTGGCCTTTCCCCGCCGAGCATCGAATTCAAGCGCGCGCACCTCTACGACATCAATCCGGTGGGTACCGGCGCCATGGTGCTGGCGACTACGCTGGCACTCATCGCCCATGCGGGCCATTTCGGCCCGGCCGCCGCCGCCCTTTCCACCTTTCTCGCCATGGCCGTGGCTCATGTCGTTGTCCCCCTCATCGCGATCGCCACGCGCGGACGCTTCTATCTCGCCCGCAAGCCCCGTCTGCACTGGCGCAACCACGACACGCTCACCTGCTCGATCTGCCAGAACGATTTCGAGCCGGAGTACATGGCCTATTGCCCTACCTACCAGAAGCCGATCTGCTCGCTGTGCTGTTCGCTGGATGCCCGCTGTCACGACCTGTGCAAACCGGACACCCGCCTTGCCCGCCAGATCGGCGCGGCCTCCGACAAGCTGCTGCCCGCCTGGCTGGTCGAAAAGCTCGGCACCCGGCTCGGCCGCTATGCCCTTACCTCAACGCTCGCCATCGCGGCCATAGGCCTGCTGCTTGCCGCAATCTACCAACAGACAGCCGCGCACAGACCCGACGAAGCCGTTTTCGTCGGGGAGACGGTGGCGCTGATCTTCTTCGTCTTCGCCATCATCACCAATATCGCCACCTGGTTTCTGGTGCTGGCCCACGACACGCGCCATGTGGCGGAAGAGGAATCGCTGCGCCAGAACGCGCTTTTGATGAAGGAAATCGAGGCGCACCAGAAAACAGACGCCGAATTGCAGCGCGCCAAGGAGGCCGCCGAAGCCGCCAACAACACCAAGAGCCGCTACGTGGTCGGACTCAGCCACGAGTTGCGCACGCCGCTCAACGCGGTTCTGGGCTATGCGCAGGTGCTGGAGCGCTCCGACGACAATCCCACCCCGACACAGACGGGGCTGAAGGTCATCCGCCGTTCCGCCGAACATCTCTCCGGTCTGATCGACGGCCTTTTGGACATCTCCCGCATCGAGGCCGGGCGACTGCAGGTCTATTCCAACGAAATCAACATCCGCGACTTTCTCGACCAGATCGTCGACATGTTCCGCCCCCAGGCCACCGCCAAGCAGCTCACCTTCGACTACGTCCGCTCCCCCAATCTGCCGACATTCGTGCGCACCGACGAAAAGCGGCTGCGGCAGATCCTGGTCAATCTGCTGTCCAACGCCATCAAGTTCACCGAAACGGGCGGCATCAAGCTCAGCGTCGACTATCGCTCGCAGGTCGCAAGTTTCACCGTTTCCGATACCGGGCGCGGCATTGCCGAAGCCGATCAAGTCAAAGTGTTCGAACCCTTCGGTCGCGGTCAGGAAAAGGGCGCCACCCGCACGCCGGGGCTGGATCTCGGACTCACCATCACCAAGCTGCTGAGTGAAACACTCGGCGGCGAAATCTCCCTGACGAGCGAACCCGGCAAGGGCAGCACTTTCCGCGTCCGGCTGATGCTTTCCGCCGTCACCACACCGTCCAGCACGGCGG
Organism: Breoghania sp.; assembly: GCF_030066895.1. Classification (GTDB taxonomy): domain Bacteria; phylum Pseudomonadota; class Alphaproteobacteria; order Rhizobiales; family Stappiaceae; genus Breoghania. The sequence continues at coordinate 44,506 of NZ_JASJAV010000020.1, forward strand.
ATCGACACATCGTCGGCTATGAAAGGACCGCGCCGGACCATCGTCGTGGTCGGCGACAACGCCGATCACCGCGACCTGATGCAGGAGATCCTGCAACCGCTCGGCTTTACCGTGCTGATCGAAGAAGACGGGCCCAAGGCACTTGAACTGGTGGCGGGCATCAAGCCGGATTGCTTCCTGCTCGATATCTTCATGCCGGGCATGAGCGGCTAGGAGCTTCTCTCCCGCCTGCGTGCGCTCGGCCATTCGGCGCCCATCATCATGCTGTAGGCCAATATCGGCGACGGAACATCCGAAATCGACGAGGATGCCCATCACGACGACACCCTCGCCAAGCCTTTCGATGTGCGATGACTTGTCAAAAAACTCGGCAAACACCTGGGACTGGAATGGCGCGATGGAGATCATCCGGACACGCATGGCGAAGATGTGCAGCAGACGGAACCGCAAGCTCCGCTCCAGATCCCTACGCCCCCCTTCCTATTCGCAGAACGTCACACATGCGCTTGAGCCTCGGACCATTCGCAAATTTATCAATCTGGGTGAAATCGGCTATGTCCGGAGCATCGAGGTCAAGCTCGATGAGCTGGCCGAAACGCCGGGAAACGCAGACGTCGTGACCGCCTTGCGCGATCGCATCCAGGCGTTCGACTTCGCCGGATACTCAAAAATGCTGGAGGGCCTGAATCATGCCGAATAGTGCGTCCCGCCAGCGAGATATCGTGCTCGTCGTCGATGATTCATCCGAGGCCCTCGGCTTTCTGACCAGCGCGCTGGAGTAGGCGGGCATCACCGTTCTGGTGGCAACGAGCGGCGAACTGGCACTCTCCATCGCGAGCCGGGTCACACCGGACATCGTGTTGATGGATGCGCTCATGCCCGGCATAGACGGCTTCGAGATTTGCCGCCGGATCAAGACCGACGGCGCACTCGCGCATGTGCCGGTGATCTTCATGACCGGACTGACGGAAACCGAGCATGTGGTTCATGCGTGAATCGGGGGGCATCGATTATCTGACCAAGCCGATCAACACCGACGAGTTGCAGGCCCGCATCCGGGTGCATCTGGCCAATGCGCGCTCGGTGCAGAATGCCCGCATCGCGCTCGATGCGGCGGGTCGCCACCTGCTCACGGTCTCGCCGACGAGCGAGGTGCACTGGTCGACGCCACAGGCCCAGCAAGTGCTGAAAGTCATGACCGGTCGCGACGATGCTCTGGTTGATCTCAGTCGCAAGCTCGCCGACTGGATCGCCGCCGGCGGCAAGGTCCCCGTGGGCCAGACGGCGACGATGACGATCGAGCTGGCAAACGGCACCGCGGTGCAATTCCATCATCTCGGCTCGACCGGAGCGGAGGAATATCTCTTCCGTCTCACCACGGCCGATCACCCAAATCAGGATGAGATCCTGCGCGAACACTTTGCCCTGACGGGTCGCGAAGCGAAGATGCTGCTCTGGATCGCCAAGGGCAAGACCAACCGCGATATCGGAAAGATCCTGGGCCTCAGCCCGCGCACGGGGAACAAGCACCTGGAGCAGATCTACGCCAAACTTGGCGTCGAAAACCGCACCTCGGCCGTCGTTCGCGCCGTCCATGTCCTGCATGAATTGTGATGTGAGGAAAGCCTGAACAGAAAGCCGGGAAGACATAAAGCCTGTGGCCGATCCTTCGAGGAGGCGCGTCAGTACCGTCTCGAAGGATCGGCCACAGGCATTATCACAAAACACCGAAACGCGGCGTTGTTCAGTCCCGCGGCTTGACGTGTGCCGTATCGAGATCTTCCGCCCAACTGCGAAATTCGGAAATGAGCGCAGAAGAATCCAGCTCCAGTTCGTGCTTCAGCGCATCCCAGACATTGTTGTCGCGCACGGCGGTTTCCAGCTTGGCATGCAACTCTTCCTGCCGCTTCTTCAGATCGCCCACATATGTCTCGTGGCGGCTCGACAGTTCCCCCTTTTCCCTGAGCTGCTTGACGGTGTCATCAATAGCTGCCAAAAGGCGCGTAAGACGTTCGCGCACATCACTTTTTTCGGTATCTGACATACTTTCCTGCCTGATCGTTTGAGTACATCACAAGGGATGAACCCCCGACGAAATCTAAACCATCCGGACGCAGCTTTGTTCCTTGTGACCCTAAGGTCAAGTATCGGCGCCCCGTGGCCGGCCCTAGACCCGATACCCCCACAATGTGGTTGTCCCAGGAAACACGGGAGTTGCGCTTGATGACACTCGGCGCGCCACCATCGCCGGGACCGCCCGTCAGCAACTGGCCCGCACCGTCGGAAATCAGGAAGTCGTTGTCGGGCCTCGGAGTGACGCCGCATCCGTCGACCACCCGGTCGCGCCCCAGGATCTCGTCGCTCGCCGCATCCCAGTAGACCACCTGCCCGCCGCGCGGGCTGGAAGTCGCGATGACATCACCGTTGCAGCTTGCCATCACCGAACCGACGTAATTGTTGAAGCCGTGCAGGATATCCATCGGGGCGGACATCAGTTCCGGCTCACCGTCGCGCTTGAGCCGACCGACGAGCTGCGGCCGTTTCGACTTGCTTCCCTGGAACTGACAGCCGAACCAAACGGCCCCGATCCCGTCGATGGTCATGTGGCGGATGGAGGACAGCCGCTCGCTCTCGCCCAGATCGTGACAGGCGACGAGATCGCCGGTCAGCCGTTCGATAAGCGCCAGCGTCGGCTTCATGGTCGGCAGGTTCAGGATCGTTCGCCCATAATCGGGATGGGTTTCCATGCCGCCATTGGCAACGATCAGCGTGCGCCCATCGGGAGCCAGCAGGACCTCATGCGAACCGACGCCGCCGGATGCGAATTCCGCAATGCGGCGATAACCGTCCGTAGTATCATAGACACCGATGAAACCGCGCCCGTTGTCGAAATCGTTTTCCGTCGCATAGAGCAGTTTGCCGTCCGGCGAATAAGCGCCATGACCGTAGAAGTGCCGGTCCTCGGGCGAGGAAAAGAACTCCGGCGCGCGACGGCCTTCCACATCGAAGGTGACGGCGAAGGTCCCGGGGCGACGCGCAAAGGCCACCGCCCGCCCGACTCATGCAGCGCCACGTCGTGACCGCGCCCGGGCAACGGCACGCGCATCACGTCTTCGACGTCAGGCGTGAACACGACGAACGCATAGTTGCCGTCGGCTTCCTTGCGTGCGGACAGGAACAGCGTGTCCCGTCCCTCCATCGCCTCCAGCCGACGCGGTGCGAGATCTGCCAGAAGGGCAGCGCCGACGCCCACCAGCAGCAATATGCGGTCAATCTACATCAAGCGCATTGAAACCCACCTGTATCTTGAGCGCCACGGCCAGCTCCTCGCTCGCACTTTCGCGAACGTTGTGCAGAACGAGGTCGACGAAGGCCAGATTGTCATAGGCCTCGCGCTTGCGCAGCGTTGTCGTCAGCGGTTCTTTCAGCTCCCCGAAGCTGTTGAGGACGCTGGAAAGTTCGAACTGAAGGGAATCGCCTATCCAGACGAATTCCTTCTCCAGCAACGGCGCCACATCGAGCACCGCCAGATAGTCGCTCAGGCACTGAACGGCAGCGCGCATCATCACCAGCGAATTGCCCGAACGCCGAAACAGCGCCATGCACAGGTGGGCTTTTTCCGCGCTGGAACCGAGCACCGGACCGATCCACTGATCGCGCACGATCTGCAGCCCCGTGGTCAGCCCGCCGAGTATCTCGCCCGCCGCCTCCGTCTCGCAGCGAAAGGCGATATTGTCGGACCCAGGCGCCAGCAACAGATGCGCATAGCCGCAGCGGAATTTCGCTTCCTCACCACCGGAGAGAAGCGTCTCGCGTGCCTTGTAGAAAAGTGTACTGGCTCAAGCGCGAGCAGCCCCTGAACGACGACGCTTTTCTCCTGAAGGCTTTCGAGCGCCAGAACGCTCTCGTCGCGATCGCAGATCACCTGCTGCTCCTGACGGCGGCCGATCGACTTACGATCAGGCCAGAACACGAGACGTTCAAGCCGGTGATCTTCGATAAGCGGGCCGAAGCGCAGGAAGTTGATGCGGGCAAATCCCGCCAGCGCCTGCGAATAGGCCGCTTGCGCCTTTGAGTAGGTCGCGGCGTCCGGGGCTTCGCAAAGCCCATCGATCGCCGTCTCCAGACCGTGCAGCGTTTGCGAGAAATGTTCGAATTCCGGCCGGATATAGCCATCGACCGCATTGGCGACGAAGCGTTGATGGTTTTCGGCCACATCCGCGCGAGCCTGCCCGACAAAACCTGGACCGGCGATAACGACGAGTGCGGCGGAGAAAGCGAGGAGGGAAAGGGGATAACCCAGGCGTCGGAACATCACAGCGGCTCCCATCACAGCGACTCCAGAAAACGCAGGAGGGCAGCGCGCTCCTCGGGTTCCATGGAGACCACCGTATCGCGTGCGGTTTGAGCCTCGCCGCCGTGCCACAGAATCGCCTCCTGCGCGTTACGGACGGCCGTCATGCAGCATCATCGTATGCCCGTTGACAGTCTCCGTCAGCCCCGTGCCCCAAAGCGGCGCGGTCCGCCATTCGCGTCCCGAGCCATCGCCCACCGGACGACCGTCTGCGAAACTTTCGCCCATGTCATGCAGCAGCATGTCCGTATAGGGCCAAATCAACTGGAACCGGAACTGCTTCTGCGCCGCCTTACGGGAGGTGACGAATTTCGGCCGATGGCAGGCAACGCAGCCCGTTTCGACGAACAGGCGCTTGCCGTCCAGAACCTGCGGGTCGTCCACATCGCGGCGCCGCGGCACGGCGAGATTGCGCGAATAGAAGGCGACCAGCTCCATCATCGGATCGGGCGCTTCCGTCTCACCGAGATCCGCCTGGATGCCCGAGGGCATTTCGCGGCACGCGGTCTGTGCCTCGGTGCAATCGCCCCAGGGCTCTGGATGTTCGGGATTGGCGATGCCGATATCGCCGAAGAAGGCATCCGCGGCCTGCGCGTGAACCGTGGGCATGGTCGCCTTCCAGCCAAAACGCGCGATCATCGGCTCGCCCGTCTTCGGATTGCGTGTCCAGGAAACCTTGCCAGAAATGCCGTCGCCGTCAGCGTCTTCCGGATCTGCCCCGGCGATGATGTCTCCCGGATGGATGTCTTCCAGCAGCCCCAGACCGATCATCTGCGGGGTGACGCGCGGCGAGATCATCGCCTGCGGATCAAGCGTCCCGTAGCCGAAATCAGAGATCGTGTAGCTCGGCTTTCTGAGCGTGACCGTCTCGCCGCCGTTCAGCTTCACTTCGACAGGCTCGTAGGCGATGCGCAGATGGCCCTCGGGGGGCACGTTGCCGATGGAGAATTCCTGAAGCTGGCCGCCATAGGTCGGCTCCGGAATGCGCATCATCGCCTTCGTCGCCAGTGCCTCGCGCTCCGCCTCGGTGCGCGGCGGCACGGACAGGCGCAGGAACATGGACGAGGCGATCTCGTCGCCCTCGGGCGGTCGGCCGCGGCCGTCCTTCAGATGACAGTTCTGGCAGGCGCGCGAATTGTAAAGCGGCCCGAGCCCGTCGGACGCCTTGGTGGAAGACGGCGCAGACACCCACAGTTTGCGAAAAAACTCATTGCCGAGCTTGAAGTCGCGTTCCTGCTTGAAGGTCAGATTGGCCGAGAACTGGGAGAAGGCGTCGCGGTTGACGAGCTTTCGCGAGGTTGCGGCTCCCCCATCATGCTCTCGAAGCGTTCCGGCTTGGAGAAGTCATCGGGAAGCTTCGTGACGCGGGCGACCCGGGCGCGATCCTTCGGGATCAGATAGGTGCGCCAGGCCAGAACGCCGTCCGCATGCACCGATTGCCAGGCAAGGGCAAGAGCGGCTGTGGCGGCGACGGTCAGCGTGGCGATGAGAACGGGCGCGGCCCGAACGAGACGGTTGGCTGGGCATGATCGGTTGGGGAGCATGTCGCTCGATATCCTTGTTCTTCGTTCTGTGTCGGTCTTCGTCCTGGAAAAGTTGCGCAACCGCCGGGATCCCCTCCCCCGAACGGCTTGCGTGATCGGCGCACCGGAAAGTCCGGCAAACGCAAAGGGACGGGCGAAGCCGCAATCTCCGCCCGTCCCTGTCATGCCGGCTTATCCGAAGATTGCGTCCGGGTTGTCGAGGCTGTCGGAGCCTTCGACTTCCAGAGCCTCCAGATCGAGAGCGGCCACGGCGCGCTCGATCGAGCGGGTCTGATCGACCAGCGCATCGATCGCCGCCTGGACGACAGCGTTGCCTTCGTCGTTCCCCTCGCCGATCATCTGATCATAGGCTTCGGTCGTCTCACCGCGAGTCTTGAGCGTGGTGAAAGCGGCGTGCGTGACCTCAAGCTTGCCGGACAGCTCCGGCGACCAAGGCATCCGCCTCCCGCACCAGATCCGCAACGCTCGGCCTCTCGACGACGGAACCGTCAACGCGCTCGTAACGGCCGTGATAGACATTCCGGATGCCGAGAGCGTCGTAGTAGTGCGAATTGAAGGTGTTGTCGGAGAAGCAGTCGTGCTCTTCCTCCGGATCGTGCAGCAGCAAGCCAAACTTCATGCGCTCACCGGCCAGTTCGCCGTAGGAGAGCGAACCCATGCCCGTCAGGATGGTGCGCAGGGCGCCCGCATCGCCGTTCTCGTTCAGAGCAACGCGCGCCTCGCCGCCTTCCTTCCAGTTGTTGACCATTTCCTCCAGATCGGCGACCAGCAGATCGGAGGCAGCCCCCAGATACTCCACACGGCACTCGCAATTGCCGCCCATGCAGTTTTCGGAATCGAAATCGGTGGCCGGACGGGCGCCCACATCCGTGCCGTGCAGATCCTGGCCCCATAGCAGGAATTCGATGGCGTGATACCCGGTGGCGACGTTCGCCTCCACGTCGCCCGCTTCCTGCAGCGTTCCCGCCAGAAGCTCCGGCGTGATCTTGGAGGCGTCGACCTCTTCACCGTTGATGGTGATCGTCTTGTTGGCGATCACGTTGGCGGTGTAGAGCATGTTTTCATCAGACTCCTCGCCGTAGGAGTCCGCATCGACATAGTCGATCAGGCCCTCGTCGAGCGGCCAGGCATTCACCCGTCCCTCCCAGTCGTCGACGATGGCGTTACCGAAGCGATAGGCCTCCGTCTGCTGATAGGGCACGCGCGCGGTGAGCCAGGCTTCGCGCGCCGCCGTCAGATTGGCCTCGGTCGGCTCCGCGATGAACGCCTCGATCGCATCGTCGAGGGCCTTCGCCGTGGAAAGCTGAGTCCTCGTAACCGGCCAGCGCGATATCGGCATAGGTCGCGACGACCTCCGCCAGTTTCGTCTGCGCAAACGCGGCCGTCGCGCTCACTGCCAGGACCGCAGCCACGGTCGTCACCCTCACGAATTTCATACAGATCTCTCCCCTTGTACCATCCTCGATGGACAACTCTGTTCCCACGATGCGCCGGCCATGGGCCTGATACGTCGAGATCGCGAATTTCTGGAATTCAGTGGAAATGCCGCCGCTCGGACCGCAAGACGATGTCCTCGATCACCGGTTTGGAAACCGGGATCAGATACTGGCCAATGCTCTCCAGCATTTCGCCGAAGCTGCGGGCCGCCTCCACCGTGTCGTCGATATGTCACAACCGATAAGCTGCGCCGCGGCAGCCCTTAGCGCGCTGTCGTCCCGGTGCTGCACACAGGCCACCATGGACACCGCCATGCACTCGTCCCGGCACAGTTTGCCGCAACCATAGGGAAACAGGCACATGGAGCGCGCCGAACTGGTGCGGATCGCCCGGACCCAGCACGACAGTTCCGCCATGGCACTGCGCGCCTGTTTCGGCCCCAGCGCTCTGGCATAGAGGTCCCACGTCATCTCCCAGCACTGGATGTCGCCTGTATCGTACCGGCCATCCAGCGGCAAAAGCCTTCGACGACGAGCTTCTCGGGCAAACGGCCGAGAGAGCCGGCATTGGCTCCAGCGGGCGGATGGATATCGCCTGCCATGCCTACCCCCTCCCCGACACGCACGCCGCATCACGCCCGCGACAGCCAGCAGACATGAAACCGACCCATTGCCGATCCCAGAACACGACGTCAACAAACGTCGAATGACAATATTAGGCTAGACAAACGCTCGCAACGCTTGACGCCACGCGAATGAAACGCATCGATCACGATCACCCCCGATCGACAGGGTTCAAGGCCCCGCCATCAAAGGACGAACGCCGCCTGCCCCATGGGCCGACTGCTGCGCTTACAATGCCTACGCGGGGTTAGGTGTCAATAAAAATTTGACTGCAAATCTCAATTTAGAATCACTAAAAAAATATAATTACATATTTATCATATTTCCTTCATTTATACTGCGTTTTCGCAGCCAATCAACCAACAAACAAATATTCAAAAGACAATATAAGAATTCTCGGAACTTTCGGAGCCAACACGCGTTGACAGGAAGGCTGAAAGGCAGTTTGCCTCATGCCACCATCCACTAGAATTGAGAACCGGCTCACGCAAAATGGCAGCGGACATGCTAAAGAAAATACAGAAATTCCTGCGCGACGTGACCGTCGGCGAAGATGACAAGAAAGAATCCGACACCGACGATCAGCGTCTCTGCACCGCCGCCTTGATGGTGCATCTCATATCGGTCGACGGCGTCGTTGACGATTCCGAGCGCTCGAAACTGCGCGAGATACTGAAGACGAATTACGAGCTGGACGACAAGGCCACGTCCGAACTCATCGAAGAGACGCGCAAACGCAACATGGAGGCGGTGGATCTGTACGGTTTCACCAGCGTCCTGAAGAGCCGCCGATCTGGACGGCCGCCGCAAGGTGATGGAGATGATGTGGGAGATGGTCTTCGCCGACGGAGAAATCCACGAATTCGAGGATAACATCGTCTGGCGCGTGTCCGAACTTCTGGGCATCTCCACCTCCGACCGGCTCGCCCTGCGCCGCCGCGTGGCAAGACGCGCCAACATCACGCTCGACAGCGACGAGTGAGGGTTTTCCTCGCCCGCCTGGACGAGGACAGCCGGAGGCGCCCGGGACCTCGTAAACTTCCGAGCATTGACCTGGCGCGGGATGAACTTATCTAAGTTCGAAGCATTCTAATCGAATTCAGAGCGATTTGGCCGTCGCGGTCGACAACGTGACGACAAGACATACGGCCATGAACCGCGACTGAAATGATACTGGAACGAAAGCCTTTGCGATGACCGCAAGGGCCGACAGGCCGGAGCCGCGATGAAGCGAAGACTTGACCTTTGCGCGTCGTGAGTCCTAGTTGTCGGGATCCTCAAGTCTGATATCTAGGTTATGCCCTTTCTGAATCCGCTCCGCGCCCGATCGTCGAAAGTCTTGATCGTCCTTCACCAGGAGAACTCCACGCCGGGGCGCGTGGGGCAATCGTTGCGACGTCGCGGCTTCAATCTCGATATCCGTCGCCCGCGTTTCGGTGACCCGCTTACCACGACGATGGCCGATCATGCAGGCGCCGTCGCCTTCGGCGGTCCGATGAGCGCCAACGACTCTGACGCCTTCGTGCGCCGCGAGATCAACTGGTTCGATGTTCCCCTTCGCGAAGCTGCCCCCTGTCTCGGCATTTGCCTGGGCGCGCAGATGCTTGCCCGCAATCTCGGCGCCGACGTGAGGGCGCATTCCGACGGATATGCGGAGATCGGCTACTATCCGCTGACAGCAACGGATGAAGGCAAGGCCTTCATGAAGTGGCCGGAAAAGGTCTACCAATGGCACCGGGAAGGCTTTGATCTTCCGACAGGGGCTCAACTGCTGACCTCCGGCAATCCCTATCATAACCAGGCCTTCCGGGTCGGGCCCTCCGCCTTCGGCATTCAGTTCCACCCGGAACCGACGTTGGCGATGATGTATCGCTGGACCACCCACGCCGCCCCGCGCATGCAGCTTCCCGGCGCGCAGGGCCGCCGCGATCATTTTGCCGGACGTGCGATCTTCGATCAGGCCATTCAGACCTAGCTGGCCGATTTCCTCGATCTCTGGATCGGAACTACCGAAAACCCCGCCCAGCTGGCCACCGCCACCGAGTAATCCCCCACCTTGGAGAAGGGCCCTCCGCCTCTCCTGCGCCCTCGTCTCGGCCGGACAAAGTGACGCCTCCCGGCCCCGGAGGACGTGCCTGTGTGCGACGTCGCGTCCCCCGCCATTTGCAGCCCGGTCATAGCGCCCCGAAACGGGACGGAATGATTAACATGAATCTTCCGTTACGTTTCCCGACTTAATTTGCAATCCCAGATATAGTGGGCTTTGGGTGCATTCGCGCATATCTGGTGAGAACAGATCAAAAACATTTGCCGGTCAGTGATTCGTACATTCCCTGTTCTCGGTTCCTTCAATTCCTTTCCTGCCCCCTAGGTGAATTCCGTATCCGCCTTAGCGGAATCTTTCAGCTTGACGAGAATTGGCGCCCCGAACGACACCCCGAGACGTGGCCGGCTAAGATTCTGATCGGATTCAGCATTTTGTGACCCCTATGGCGCTCTACGCATCATCTCGTATGGAACAAGCCCTGAATGTCCCGACGTCATCGATTCGATTTTTCTTTATTCAAGAGTCGTTCTTTTTCACGTTCCCGGCGGTTCCGAAGAACCGTTCCGACGGGCCTTTTCGAAGACACCGGAGAGGATTCCGCACCTGCTTCATCAGGACGCCTGGATATCTGCGTAAAAGAAAGCGACAAATGGCGGTCGGCTGTGCTAGATCAACGCGCCTGCAGCCGTTGTGCCGTCCCGCTCCTTCGCGCGCGCCAGCGCCTCTGCCAGAACGCACAGGGGCAAGACAAGCGGAGCGGCAAACCGAGACCCGCCTGACGGCAATACTTTGCCGGTCAGAAGTAGTGAGCCGAAAGGGCCATTGGATCCGCACCAGACGAAGCGCGCCGGACCGCGAAAGGCCGCAGCGTCGAACCAGCGACCATTAGATTTTCAAGTTCCATGCTCCGTAACCTGCAAATGCCGCTCCCGCCGGCCGTACGCGCCCGGACCGTAACCGCGGTCCTGGGGCCTACCAATACCGGCAAGACCCACCTTGCCATCGAACGCATGCTGGCGCACCCGACGGGCATGATCGGCCTGCCGCTGCGATTGCTTGCGCGCGAGGTTTACGGACGGGTCGTGGCACGTGCGAGCGAGGACTCGGTGGCGCTGATTACGGGCGAGGAAAAGATCGTCCCGAAGAACCCGCGCTTCTGGGTCTCGACCGTGGAGGCCATGCCACTCGATATCGAGACCGACTTCCTGGCCATCGATGAAGTCCAGCTCGCAGGCGATTTCAATCGCGGCCATGTCTTTACCGACCCCATTCTGAACCTGCGCGGCAGGCACGAAACCCTGCTGCTGGGCGCTGCCACTATGCAGCCGATCCTGCAGAAGCTGCTGCCCGGGCTCGACGTGGTGACCCGGCCGCGCATGTCGGTGCTGAGCTATGCGGGCTCGCGCAAGATCACCCGCGTGCCGCCGCGCTCCGCCGTCGTCGCCTTCTCCGCCGACGAAGTTTACGCGATCGCCGAGCTGATCCGCCGCCAGCGCGGCGGTGCGGCCGTGGTGCTGGGCTCGCTCAGCCCGCGCACCCGCAACGCGCAGGTCGAGCTGTTCCAGTCCGGCGACGTTGATGTGCTGGTCGCCACCGATGCAATCGGCATGGGCCTCAATCTCGATGTCGACCATGTTGCCTTTGCCGCGGACCGAAAGTTCGACGGCTATCAGCATCGCAACCTCACTCCGGCGGAGATCGGACAGATCGCGGGCCGCGCCGGTCGCCACATGCGAGACGGCACCTTCGGCGTTACCAGCCGCGTCGCCACCTTCGACGACGAACTCGTCGAGCATCTGGAAACCCACCGTTTCCAACCAATCAAGATGGTGCAATGGCGCAACGCGGCGCTCGATTTCGAATCGCTGGAGGCGTTGCGCCACAGTCTGGATCAGGTGCCTGGCGAACCGGGATTGACCCGCGCGCAGCCCGCCGTTGATCAGATTGCACTTGAGTTTCTGAGGCGGGACGGCGATATCCGCGCCCGGGCGGATCGCCACGACAGGGTTTCTCTGCTTTGGGATTGCTGTCAGGTACCCGACTATCGCAAGATCGCGCCGGCCAATCATGCCGACCTGATTTCGACGATCTTCACTTTTGTGGTCGACGAAGGGCATATCCCAGACGATTGGTTTGTCCGCCAGGTTGCTTATGCCGACCACATGGACGGAGACATCGACACGCTCGCCAACCGGATTGCGCATATCCGGACATGGACCTTCGTCGCCAACCGGCCAGACTGGCTCGGCGACCCGACCCATTGGCAGGGTATTACACGAGACGTGGAAAATAGGCTATCAGACGCCTTGCATGAACGCTTGACCCAGCGTTTCGTGGATCGGCGTACTAGCGTACTGATGCGACGGTTGAGAGAGAACGCAATGCTCGAAGCGGAAATCACCGCAACAGGAGATGTGCTCGTCGAGGGCCAGCACGTCGGCCACCTCCAGGGATTCCGTTTTGCACCGGACGCAGGCGTAGACGGGAACGGCAGCCAGGATGCCAAGGCCCTGCGTGCGGCCGCCGGCAAGGCCCTGACCAGCGAGATCGAGGCACGCGCCGAGCGCCTGTCCCAGGCCCCCAATACGGATTTCGCCCTCGCCTCCGACGGCGTGATGCGCTGGAAGGGTGAGGTCGTCGCCAAGATCAATACCGGCGAAGATATCCTCAAGCCCGGCGTGTTGCTGCTTGCCGACGATGTGCTGACCGGACCGGCGCGCGGAAAGGTCCAGATCCGGCTCGACCTGTGGCTGAAGACCCATGTCGAAACGCTGCTGAAGCCGCTCTTCGACCTGCGCGAATCGAGTGAAGTCGAGGGCATCGCCCGCGGCGTCGCCTTCCGCCTCGTGGAAGCGCTCGGCATCGTGGAGCGTCCCGAGATCGCCGAGGACGTGCGCCAGCTCGACCAGCCGATGCGCGCGGTTCTGCGCCAGCTCGGCGTCCGCTTCGGCGCCTATCACATCTATGTCCCGGCCCTGCTCAAGCCCGCCCCGAGCCAGCTCATCGCGAAGCTCTGGGCGCTGAAGAACGGCGACCTCGACATGCCGGGCCTCGCTGAGCTGCCGCAGCTTTCCGCCTCCGGCCGCACCTCCACTCCTGTGGACCCGACCTTCGCCAAGCCACTCTACCGGGCGGTCGGCTATCGCGTGTGCGGCGAGCGTGCGGTGCGTATCGACATTTTGGAACGGCTTGCCGATCTGATCCGCCCGCTGATTTCGTGGCGCAAGAATGCTGCGGCCGAAACCCAGCCTCCTCGGCCCGAAGGGGCGATAGACGAGGGTGGCGGGTTCACCGTTACCGTCGCCATGACCTCCCTGCTCGGCTGCTCGGGCGAGGATTTCAACTCGATCCTGAAGTCGCTCGGCTATCGCGTGGAACAGCGCGAGATCCCGAACCCGGCCTTCCAGCCCGCGGCCCCGGCCGAAGGCGACGCGGCCGCGACGAGCGAGACGCCCGAGAGTGTTCCGGCTCCGGTGGAGACGCCGGAGACAGCGGAATCTGTCGCAGACACGTCCACGGAAGAGGCGGCCACAGAAGCCCCCGCAACCGAGGAAACCGAGACTCCGGCCGAAAGTGCTGCCGATGCCGAACCCGCGCAGGAAGCGGAAGCTGCGCAGAAGCCGGAAGAGGAAACCCCGGCCACGATCACGATCGAGATCTGGCGTCCGGGACGCGGCGATCGCCGTCGTCACGGCGGACGTCCGCATCGCGGTCGCGGCAATGAAGAAACCCAGCAGTCTCAGGATCGCGGCAACCGGCGTGGCGGCGAAAACAAGCGCCACGTCAAGGGCGGCGGCCAGAGCCAGGGCACCGGTGGTCACGGCAAGAGCGGCGGACAGGGCAAGCCTGGCGGACAGGGACGCGGCAACAATGGCGGCAAGGACGGCAACCGTTCGCCTGGCCGAGAGGATCGCAAGCCGCGGCGGATTGATCCCGATTCGCCCTTTGCCGCGCTGGCAGCCCTGAAGGCCAGCATGGAAAAGCCCAAGGACGGCAAATAAGCCGCGCAAAAACAGGACAAGCGGGAAACGCGATGCCGGGCGCCGTGGAACAGGATCGGCTGCGCATCGACAAGTGGCTGTGGTACGCGCGCGTGACAAAGTCGCGCTCGCTTGCCCAGAAGCTTGCCACCTCCGGTCATGTCCGCGTCAACAAGGAACGCGTGACGGGCGCCTCCCAGCAGGTGCGCGTCGACGACGTCCTGACGGTTGCACTGGAACGGCGTGTTCTCGTCCTGCGCATCCAGGCGCTTGGCAACCGCCGCGGGCCGGCGAGCGAGGCCCGGCTTCTCTACGAGGACCTGAGCCCTCCTCCCCCGCCGCCTGCCGAGCGCCCCTCCCCAGTGGCCGTGCGCGATGCGGGCAGCGGCCGACCGACCAAACGCGAACGTCGCCAGATGCAAAGTTTCTTTGCGGAAGACGAGGGCCAAGACTGACCCGCACGTCCCTTCCGCCGGAAGCTTGCAGGTTGATCTTGGTCGCCAAAACGGCTACGAGCGGCTTCGAGACCGGACCGGCCTCGGTATCCCGCCGCCATTCCCGCGCAGTGCTGGAGAAGGAAACTCTCCGGAAACGGCGGAGGTGAGCAAATTCTTTCTGGAGGAAATCGGTATTTTTGCCGAAACATGCGGGCGAGACACCGCCCGCCGAGGAGAGAGACGCGATGACCTACATCGTCACCGACAATTGCATCAAGTGCAAGTACACCGATTGCGTCGAAGTTTGCCCTGTCGACTGCTTCTACGAAGGCGAGAACATGCTCGTCATCCATCCTGACGAGTGCATCGATTGCGGTGTTTGCGAGCCGGAATGCCCGGCCGAGGCCATCAAGCCGGATACCGAACCGGGAATGGAGAAGTGGCTGACGGTCAACGCGGAGTACGCGGAGAAATGGCCAAATCTGACGGTGAAGCGGGACGCGCTCGAAGAGGCTGAAAAGTTCGACGGAGACGCCGGAAAGTACGAAAAATACTTTTCCGCAGAGCCCGGCGCAGGCGATTGATTTCGCGACTGCAAGACGGGAAAAGGCGCGAAAACCACTGAATTCTCGCGCGAAAGACAATATTCTACGGCAATCGGCGTCGCTGACACAGTGGCACTGTGCCGCAGTTATCGGGCGTCGTTAACGATTTTGGGCCCAATCCTTTGTAATTTTCCAGATTTGTGCTATATATAGGGCCTAGTCGCCTCGCCCTCGGATCATGTTCCTCCTAGCGGAGGTTTTTTTGTGGTCTTAATCCGATCCAGGTCGGACTGTTTTCTTGGTCCCTCGTATCATGTTCGGCGGGCCCTTGCCAAGCGGCCGCGCCAAAAGAGCACATAGTCATAAGAACTCATCTGGGAACGAGACGAATTTGATCACCCCACGGCAGAGAGTGCGCGACCATCCGGGCACCCTACCTGGCTTCAACGCCATGTGTCTATCCGTAGAAATTGATACCCTCGAAGAGGCGCGTCGGGATGCGCCTCTTCGAGGCCGTCTCTGCGCAGGAGTATAGCAGGAGTATAAAAGCGTATGGCAACCCCCGCGAAAAAAACCGCGCAGCGTCAGGGATTCAAGACCAGCGAATTTATTGTGTATCCGTCGCACGGCGTCGGACAGATTACTGCCATCGAAGAACAGGAAGTCGCCGGCATCAAGCTGGAATTGCTCGTCATCAACTTCGAGAAGGACAAGATGACCCTGCGCGTACCGGTTGCCAAGATCGCATCGGTCGGCATGCGCAAGCTGGCAGACGCCACCACCGTCAAGAAGGCGCTGGAGACGGTTCGCGGCCGTGCACGCGTGAAGCGCACCATGTGGAGCCGTCGCGCGCAGGAATACGAAGCCAAGATCAATTCCGGCGACCTGATTTCGATCGCGGAAGTCGTGCGCGATCTCTATCGCTCCGACACCCAGCCGGAACAGTCCTACTCCGAGCGTCAGCTCTACGAAGCCGCCCTGGACCGCATGGCGCGTGAAATCCAGTCCGTCAACCGGTCCTCGGAGACCGAGGCGATCCGTCAGATCGAGCAGAACCTCGCCAAGGCGCCCAAGCGCGGCGGCAAGGCCGACGAAGCCACCAAAAACGAAGCTTCGGCGGAAGACGGCGACGACGTGGAACAGGAAGAAGCGGCCTGAGAACGACGCGCAACCATCGCGCGTAACGTCTCAAGCGGCTGACTGCCGGATTTCCGGCAAAACGCAAAGACACAGAACGGCGGAGACACCCGACTCCGCCGTTTCGCGATGTCGAGCCGCCCGATAAGTTTTTTCCTTAACCCCAGGCGTTATCGGTAACGACGTCCCCTTGTATCGCGTATCGCGCGATTTTTGTCGTAACCTTGACGGTGATGAAGCTCGATAATGCTGGAGACACCGGGAAGCCGGCGGCAACCTGCGGTATGACGGCCCGGGTTTTGTTTGCGATGTCGTCTGTATCGCTTTGCAACTGCCGCTGACCCGCACGGGAGGATATCGTGTGATTGAACAAGTCCGATCGAACCGGGTATGCGAGATACGGCGCTGAATTGAAGCGCCAACCCCGGTTGTATCGATCACAACGCATTTCGATCGTGTCGAAAATTATCGACCGCGATCGAAACCTTTCCCCCTCTCGGGAGTTTATGTACCGAGTCATTCCGGAACGACACGCATGGGTGCGCGTCGCCTCCGGCTCCGCGATCGCGGTTTCGGACCATCCGGCCCGGCCGTCCTGTAAGAATCATGACGCACTGCCCCCAGTGACGGGGTTCGTCGCGACAAGGGCTTTCGGGCCCGATGCACGGCGAGTTTTGGAGCAAGTCAGGACCAATGGAGAACTGGGATGCAACATCCAGTTAGTCCTCGGCGACGATTCGTACGCGCAGCAATGGCCGCGCCCTACCTTACGCGCGAGGAAGAACACGAACTCGCCCTGCGCTGGCGTGACAGCCAGGATACGGACGCTCTAGACCGCCTGACGACCGCCCATATGCGCCTCGTCATCGCGCTTGCGGCAAAATTCCGACATTTCGGCCTTTCCATGAGCGATCTCATCCAGGAAGGCCATCGGTCTTCTGGAAGCGGCCGCACGCTTCGATCCGGAGCGGGAGGTTCGCTTCTCCACCTATGCAAGCTGGTGGATCCGCGCCTCGGTGCAGGATTTCATCCTGCGCAACTGGTCGATCGTTCGCGGCGGCACGTCTTCCACGCAGAAGGCACTGTTTTTCAATCTGCGCCGTCTGCGCGCAAAACTTGCCGTCGGATCGCAAGCCAAGACCGGGCAGGCGCTCTACGATGAGATTGCACAGGCCATGGGTGTCGATTCCAAGGACGTCGGACGTCGCCTTGATGGATTCCCGCCTGTCCGCCCCCGAGACTTCCCTCAACGTTCCGGTTCTGGAGGACAACGGATCCGGCAGCGATCGACAGGATTTCCTCGTCAGCGACGAGCCGCTGCAGGATGAAGTGGTCGGCGGCAACATCGACGAGGAACGCCGCCGCGCCTGGCTGACCGAAGCTCTCGACGTTCTCAGCGAACGCGAAGTGAAGATCGTGCGCGAACGCCGCCTTTCCGAAGACGGCGCCACGCTGGAATCGCTGGGCGAAAAGCTCGGCATTTCAAAGGAACGCGTACGCCAGATCGAAGTCCGTGCCCTGGAAAAGCTGCGGAATGCACTTGTTTCCGATCACCCGGGAATTGTCGGCACCGCCGCCTGAGTAAGACCTGACAGCACGAATAACTAAGCCCGCGTTCGGGTTTGACAGATCGAACGCAGGCTTTTTTTGTTCAAAAAACGACGTTTTGCGGCCCACCCGCTGCCTAGTCGACGACCAGCTTGACCGACTGGCCCACGGTCAGCGACACCTCATCGTCCAGCCCGTTGAGCAGCGTGAACAGCTTGACCCGGCGCGCCGGCGCAATGCCGCTCATGCGGCGGGCAAGATCATGGATCGTCTGACCGGGCAGCACCTTGACAACGCGAATCGTCAGCGGCCTCAACCGCGCCTGTTCGGTCGGGCTCAGTTGCCGGAAACTCTTCAGGGTTTCGTCAAACGCAGCAAGGAATGCCTCGGACGGATCACGCGTGGCGAGGATGAAACGGTAAACGGTCTCGCCCTTGCGCACCAGACCGATGCGGAACGACCAGCCTTCCGCCAGCGCCGTCGCGGTGACAGCAGGCAGCCCGTTCACCGTAGTGTGGCGAATGGAATTGTCCACCAGCCCGTTGATCCAGCCGGACTGGATGTAATCGGGAAGGCTTTCGGAGGCGACGAGATCCGCCCCGTCGAACCTCAACGCCGTGCCCTTGCCGTCGCTCGCCAGCACCGCTTGCGGCGTGTTTTCAAGCTGGAACCCGGCCGGAACGGTAAAACCGCTGCCCAACGCCTTGTGCAGGAAGGAGCGCCCGCGCACGAACCCTTGCAGCGGGTCGTCGCCGTAGAGCATGCCGTCGAGCTTGGCGAGATAGGCGGAGCGATCCTGTTCGCCGATCCCCGGCGCCCCGATCTGTCGTGCTTCGCGAATAGCGCGGGCAATGCGATCCGGGGTCGAAGGATGGGTGGAGATGAAATCGGGCGCCGCCTTCTCATCGCCGCGCGCCGTTATGAATTTCGAGTAGCGCCCCATGCTCTCCAGGAACCGGGCCGCCGCATAGGGATCGAAGCCCGCACGCGCCAGCGTCCGGACACCGATACTGTCGGCCTGAAGTTCCTGAGCCTGCGTGAACCGGGCAAACGAGCGCTGGGAAGACGCCACCGCGGCCTCCACCTGCTCCGGATCGTCGACGATATTGGTGACCACCTTGCTCGCCAGTGCGGCGGCCGCCTCCTGTTGCTGGCGGGCGGCGCCGTGGTGAGCGGTCACATGCGCCATTTCATGTGCCAGAACGGCGGCCATTTCGGAGGTATCGTTGGCCAGCGCCAGAAGTCCGCGCGAGACATAGAGATAGCCGCCGGGAAGCGCGAAGGCGTTGACGGCCGGGGAATTGAGGATGGTGATCTTGTAGGTCTGCGAGGGGTCCTCGGAGGCGGCGACAAGACGACCGACGGCCCGCGCCACGGCCTCTTCCGCGCCCGCATTCTTGTAGACCCCGCCATAGCTCGCCACCACGCGCGGATGCTCGCGCGCACCGATGGAAGCTTCAGAATCTCCGTTGAAAAAGATGCACGAATTGTTGTTGAGCGGGATCTTGCTGGAACTGATGAGCTGACACCCGGCCAGCACGGAAGCCATCACGACGGCTCCGAGCACACGCGCATACGAACGCCGGCGACGATAGAGCTTCATCGCCAACGCTGACACCTCCCCCGATTTCCTGGGCCACCGGTCTTGCAGATGAGCCGAAATCCTAGCCACCTCTTTCAATCACTTCGATCGCATCCGGATATCAAACATCGATCACCGCACCATTCCATCGTCTGAGCCAACCGCGTACACGAATGTAACGCCCGACCATCGCATCGAGATCCCGTCCGGCCGCACGAAATGCGCTCGCGCGCGCGGCGGGAATAGTTACCGTAAAATCCCGCGACCAGTCGCGTCCGAAGTTCAGATAGAGCTTACGCAATGTAACACCAACCGAAACCACAATTCCGGCGACAATACGATAAGCCCCAGCATGGGCGCCGAGCTCGCCATCGCGCGCGGACAGAATGCGCAAGCCACCGTTGCGCCAAAGTCCTCGTTTTGCCGCACGCGCGCGCCGTTCTCCGCGGTAAAGAGCCCGTGCGCATCCGGGCTCGGTTCCCTCCGGCCGGACCTCGACAAGCCCCGCCTGCACCAGCACCTTTTGCAACCAGACGGGCTCCCACTGCCCCTCATCGGCAACCGATTCGACATGTGCAACACGCCTTTGCCAGCGATCCCGCCTCTTGTCGATCGGATAGACGACGACTGGGCGCCCGATCCACGGCCGCAACGCATCGCGCAAGGCCGACACCTCGATCAACGGCGATGCACCGATATCCGCCAGCCGCAAGCTGTCAGTGCCTTGCGGCCCCGTCTCATAGAAAATCGCAAGGCTTCCTTCATCATTGATCCCGCTGAAGAGCGCGCGTTCCGACATAGCCCCCCGGCAGGCGTCAGCAAGAGGATCGGCACCGGCCGAACCGACCGGCCCCGGCACCGCGAAAAGAAGCAGCGACAAGAGGCTTCCTCACAGCATCGCAAACCGGCGATCGGTGCCTGTGATGTTGAACAAATGCGCCCCAATTCATCCGTCTGGCGGCCACGTCTTGCGCTCCGCCGGAAAGCTTTGCAAAGTCGGTCTCACCGGGTGCAACACTCGCCTAAACATGCTACACGACATCTCTGCCGCCCGTGGCGGTTACAAACGCGCACCGGCGCTTTCCGGCCCCGTAGCTCAGCTGGATAGAGCATCAGATTCCTAATCTGAGGGTCACAGGTTCGAATCCTGTCGGGGTCACCAGTCTTTCCAAATACATACTGAAAATTCCATCGGCCGCCCGGACCGTATGCAGATCCGGCTTCAAATCCTTGCGCGGATCGATCTGGAAGCAGCTTAGCGCAATTCGTCTCTTCGAAACTACCGTCATCGCCGAAGCGACCTAGGCCGTAGCCATCTCGCCCCGACCATATTCCGGGATGGAAACGGTGAAGGTCCCCCCTCGCCGACGCGGCCTTCGGCCGAAAGCGTCCAGCCATGACGGCAGGCGACGATGTTGCAGATCGCCAGGCCGATCCCGCTGCCGGGAATTTCCTGGCGCCTTTGCAAGCGTCGAAAGGGCTGGAGGATCGTCTCCGCATATTGCGGCTCGAACCCGATGCCGTTGTCGGCAATGGAAATCAGCAAGGGTTCGCCGACCTCATCTGCAACTTTGGCCCGGATCACCACATTGGAGCGGTTCGGCGATCGGTACTTCAGGGCGTTGCCGATCAGGTTCCGGAATAGCTGCATCACCGCTGTGGGGTACCCGGTGATGACAACCGGTTCGATATCGATGCGAATATCCGCATCATGCGCGGCTTCCTCATGGCGGATTTCGTCAATCAGTCCCTGTAGCAGACCGTCGAGATCGATCGGCTCGCGCACCAGATTCTCGCTGCTGGAGCGCGAAAAGGTCAGCAGATCGGAGACAAGCCGCGAGGCCCGGCGCGAGGCGCTTGCCAGCACCTCCAGGGCGTAGTCGATATCCTCCCGGTTCCCCTCCTCCAGCGCACGCTGCAGCATGTCCGTGAAGTAGCGGATCTTGTGCAACGGCTCCTGTATGTCGTGAGAAGCAATCGAGGCGAAATTCTGCAGATTTTCGTTGAGACGCTCCAGCTCAGTGTTGCGCTGTTCAAGCCGGCTGCGCGCCTGATCCCGCTCGACGACATCCGTGACAGAGGCAAGCAGGTGGGCATTCTCCTGTCGTGATATCGCGACCTCAACATCCACCGACACGCCCTTACGGGTCATGATCGCCAGCGAAATACCGCCGCTGCGATTGACGTCACCGCCGACCGGATCCATCGCGGCATCGGTCGCCACGCGCATTTCGGCAGGAACGATTTCATGGAACGGACGACCGAGCAGTTCTCCCCGACCATATCCGAAATGATGCAGGAAAGCGTCGGTCGCGTCGATGATCTCGCCGCGCCAGTCAAGGAGAGCAGGCGCGCAGGAGAAAGACGAAAGGCCGCGCGATAAGGGGCATTCCCGCCGTTGTCTTTCGTCTTTGCGTGCCGTGCCCGACGGTCCGACGAATGCCTGCCGCATCCGAATCCGAACCGCGGTCTGCCGCAAGCCCTCCATCGGGAATGCGGCCAGATATGATCTGCGAGACCACCGACAACGCCAGTTGTCCAGGTCGGTTGACGGGGCGAACATTGATCGACCGATTTCCGAACAGCACCACACCGTCAGACTCGCCGTTGACGGGAATGACGGCCGATAGAAACCGGGAGACGCCCGCTTCGCTACCCAAACGCGAGGAGGCGGAAGTTTCGGCGCAGGCCTCCTGCTTCGCTTGACCGGCAAGGGTCACGACTTCACGCGCCAGATCCTCCATGCCCGCCCGCCCCATTCCGCGCGCTTCGGCAGCTTGACGCGCATCCAGACGGACCTCGTACCGTCCCGCCCCGTCCGGCAGACACAGCGCACCGAACTCGGTTCTGAAATAGGCGCGCGCCTGATCGAGCACGACGGCGACACAGGTTTCCACGGGGCCTTGGAAACCCCGATCGCACCGTTCGATCGCGCTCAACAGATCCGAAAGCCGCTCGCATCCCGGCTGCCTCGGGATGAAGCAGATCCGTCCGAGGATCTGATCCTGCTGATCGCGAATGGAGAAGGACGATAGGGTGCCATCGAGCGCCAGCCGCCCCTCGCGCCGCATCTGCACGCGCCTGGGCCGGGACCAATCCTCCTGTTCGGGCAGTTCAGGTTGCCTTGCCGCAGAACCGTTGAGGGTCAGGAACCGGAAAATCTCCGTACCGATCAACTCTCCGGCAGGACTGCTGGCCAGCCTCTCAAATTCAGAATTTGCGAATATGATACACCTCACATTGTCGACGCCAACAATAACGCCTGGAAATTTTTGAAATAATTCAGAGTACCACTGGATGTTCTTCGACACGTGGATTCCCCGGCATAGGGTGGCTGGTCGCACTTGTCTATATTAACATCTTACTAGCGATGAACCTCTACGCACGAATACGCAACTCGGCTATTGGAAATAAAAATGCGACCGCCACTTGTGACGACCGCACATACTCACGTTGCAAGATGACGGGACCGGGCCACATCTTCGGCCCCCGGCCTTCCAATCGGCGATCAGCTTCCCGCCGGTTGGAGCCCCGTCAAACGTCTCCGCTCAGATGGCCAGGTATTCGTGGCACAGCTCTTCATTGTCGAGCACTTCGCGCGCCGAGCCCTGGAACACCACCTGCCTCATGTCGAGAATGATCGCCTTGTCCGCCAGCTTGAGCGCGGCAAACGCATTCTGTTCGACGATGATCGTGGTGATGCCGAGATCCTTCACCCCGGCAACAATCCGCTCGATTTCCTGCACGATAACCGGAGCCAACCCCTCGTAGGGCTCGTCCAGCAGCAAGAGCTTCAGGTCACGCGCTAGGGCTCGCGCCACCACCAGCATCTGCTGCTCGCTACCGTACATGGTGACGGCTTCCTGCTTGCGGCATTCGGCAAGGCGCGGGAAATACTCGTAGATACGCGCAAACTCCCAACCCTTCGGCTCCGCCACCTGCGACAGGATGAGGTTTTCCTCCACCGTCAACCCCGGAATGATCCGCCGCTCTTCCGGCACGAGCTGCACCCCGGCGCGCGCCGCGTCATGCGACCTCATGGAATGCAGTTCCTGGCCTGCAAGCCAGATCTCGCCCCGCTTGAGCTCCGGGGAATCCGTGCGCGCAATCGTGCGCAGGGTCGACGTCTTGCCCGCGCCGTTACGCCCGAGAAGCGCGACGATCTCTCCTTCGAAGATATCGAAGGAAACACCTTGCACGATGTAGCTTTCACCGTAGTAGGAATGGATATCGCGCACGGAGAAAAACGGAATCCCCGTCGCGGGCTGCCCCTCCGGTTCCCCCGCGACGACGTGTGTAGCCATGGAATTTATCACTGCGCCTCCCCGAGATAGGCTTCCTTGACCTTCGGATCATTGCGCACCTCTTCTGGCGTGCCTTCCGCGATGATCCGGCCTTGCGCCAGCACGGAGATGCGATCGGCAGACTAAAGACCACATGCATGTCGTGCTCGGTGATCACCTTGGTCATGCCCCGCTCCTTGATCTTCTTGAGAAGATCGATCGTGCGGTTGGTATCGTGACACGACATGCCGGCCGTCGACTCGTCGAGCAGAAGAAGCCGCGGATGCTGGACGAGCCCCATGGCCAGTTCCAGCCGACGCTTGTCGCCGCGCGACAGGCTCGCCGCCTCCTGATCCTTCTTGTCGATGAGCGCCCTATATCCTTCAGCACGCTTTCCGCTTCCGCCCGAAGCCCGTCCTCGCGCGCAAGTCCCGACCAGGCATTGAGCGTGAAGGCACCGTCGCGCTTGGCAAACGCCGGGATCATCACGTTGTGAAGCAGACTGAGATCGGAAAAGATCTCCGGCGTCTGAAAGACGCGGGCAACGCCGAGCTGGTTAATCTCGTGCGGCTGACGCCCGGTGAGCGTCGCCCCGTCGAAGATCACGGCACCGGCGTCCGGTACGATGCGCCCCACGCAGACATTGAGCAGCGTCGACTTGCCCGCCCCGTTCGGGCCGATGATCGCGTGGGTATTACCCTGTTCGATCTGCAGGTCGATATTGGAGAGCGCGCGCAGACCACCGAAGCTCTTGTGGACGTCCGCCACATGCAAAACGATGTCGTTCATGTCCCGCCCCTCATTCAGCCGGTTGCGCCGCACCGGCCGGATTGGACGATCTTTCGCGACGGATCAGTTTCATCAGGCGACGGAAACCTTCCATCACGCCGCCGGGCAGGAAGATGACGACCAGCATGAACAGCAGGCCGAGCGTCAGATGCCAGCCTTCGCCCACGAACAGACTGGTCACGGACACGACCGCGTGCTCAAGCCCATCGGGCAGCACGTCGAAGATCCCGTGCAGCACCCGCTCGTTGTAGGCGGAGAAGATGTTCTCGAAGTACTTGATGATACCAGCCCCCAGAAGCGGCCCGAGCAACGTCCCGGCCCCGCCAAGGATGGTCATCAGCACGACCTCGCCCGACGCCGTCCACTGCATGCGCTCCGCACCCGCAAGCGGATCGGTGATGGCCAGCAGCGACCCGGCAAGTCCCGCATACATACCCGACACCACGAAGGCGGCGAGCGTATGGGGCCGGGTGTTGAAGCCCGTGTAGTTCATCTGGTTCTGGTTCAACTTGATGGCCCGAAGCGCAATGCCGAAGGGCGAGCGGAAGATCCGGAGCCCGAAGAAGAAGGCGAAGATCAGGACGACGGCGCAAACGTAGAATCCGCTCCAGTCGATCGTCTCGATGCCGAAGAAGCTCGGCGTCGGCAGCCCGGTTTCGGCAATGCCCAGCGCGTGATCGAGAACCCGCGCATCCGTCTGCAACAGTTGCAGTCCCGTCTCGCCGTTGGTGATCGACGTGAGCACCGAATAGGCGAGATTGTAGGACATCTGCGCGAAGGCGAGCATCAGAATAGAGAAATAGATGCCCGAGCGCCTCAGTGAGACGTAGCCGATGAGCAGGGCGAACACGCCCGCGATCGCCACGCCGAAGACGATGGCCGGGATGACGTTCATGCTGAACAGCTTGAACCTCCATACCGCAGCATAGGAGCCGACGCCCAGGAAGTCCGCGTGACCGAAGGACAGATATCCGGTCAGCCCGAACAGGATGTTGAAGCCGATGGCGAAGATGCCGTAGATGGCGATCTTCTGCAGAAGGTCCGGATACCCGGCGCCGATCGGGGCGAGCCAGATCGGCATGGTCACCACCACCACGGTGAAGACCGCCATCAGGACCATGTCGTTGCGCAGAAAGTTGGTGTTCATGGCTTAGCTTTCCATCACCCCGCAGCGCCCCATCAAGCCACGAGGCCTGACAAGCAGGATCACCACGGCGATGAGATAGATGGTGATCTGGTCGATACCGGGAAAAATGTCTTTCACTTCCGTCATGGAGGCGAAGGATTGCAGCACGCCGAGCAGGAAGCCTGCGGAAACCGCTCCCGGCAGGGATCTCATGCCACCGACGACCACGGCGACGAAGGACAGGACCAGGAAGTCCATGCCCATGTGGTAGTCGGGCGGAAGTATCGGCGTGTACATGACGCCGGCGAGCCCCGCCACGATGGCGGCGATGCCGAACACGACGGTAAAGCGACACTGGATGTTGATGCCGAGCAGGCCGACAGTCTCGCGGTCCTGTATGCCCGCCCGCACGACCATGCCGTAGGTGGTGAACTGCAGGAATGAGAAGACGGCTGCGATGACGATCAGCGAGAAGCCGAGATAGATCAGCCACCACCACGGATAGACAACGGCGACCCCAGACCGAGCCATTCGCCGATGCTGGCGCTTCCCGCCACCGCGTCCGGCGCGCCGGTCGGGATCGGATTCGCCCCGAAGGTCGTCTTGATGATTTCCTGAATGACGATCGCAAGGCCGAAGGTGACGAGAATCTATTCCGCATGGCTGCGCTTGTAGAAGAAGCGAATGAGACCACGCTCCATCACCAGGCCGATCAGCAACATAATGGGAATGGCCAGCAGGATCGACAATGGCACCGCATAGTCGATGATCGCCCGACCGGTATCACCCATCCAGACCTCCAGATAGGGGGATCTCCTCGTAGGCATCGAAGAAGGTGACGCTCTCGTCCTTCACCTTGACGGAAAGCGTCAGCAGCTTCTGCAAGGTCACGGCGCAAAAGGCGCCCAGCATGAAGAGCGCGTCGTGCGCGAAGTTGACGACACCGAGCGTGCCGAAAACCAGGGTCAAACCCAGGGCGATCAGCGCATAAGCGCCGCCTTTGTCGAGCCCGTTGAGAAGCTGGAGTACGAACGCATCCATGAGAATTACGCCGAATGTCTATGGATATCGGGGAGTGCCCGCCGTCACCCGGCCAATTCGCGGAAAGCACCCGCGAAGCCTGGGAGAATTGAGGGGCACGTGAGGGCCGGTCGCCCCGCCGATCGCCGTCTAACAGGTAGGTAAAGACAGCGACCGGCCGATTTTCGAACCGTCAGCCGCAGGTGCCGAGTTCGCCGCCGAAGATCTTCGGGTCGTAGGTGACGGCATCCGCCGGCACTTCCTTGACCACCTTCAGAAGGTCGAACTGGCTGGACAGGTTCTCGTTACCGCACAACACGAGTACGTTCTTGAAGCACTGGTGGTCGGCACCGCGGTAGAGGGTCGGGCCGTTGCCCGTGCCGTCGAATCCGAAGTCTTCCAGCGCGGAGATGACTTCGCACGGATAGAACGTCCCGGCCCGCTGGCAGGCATCGGCATACAGGATGGTCTGCACTTAGCAGGTGTGCGCGGCCTGGGACGGCGGGAAGCCGTATTCCTGACCGAAGGACTTCACGAAGGCCTGCGAGCCCTCATCCTGCAGTGACCAGTTCCAGTGGGTGGTGCCGAGAATGCCATTGATGTTCTCGCCGCCGCCCTGCGCCATCAGACGCGAGAACAGCGGCACGACGATCTCGAACTTATTGCCGTTGACCATCTTGTCGCGCAGCCCAAACTGGATAGCCTGGGTCAGCGAGTTGACCATGTTCTTGCCGTAGTGGTTCAGAATCAGCACATCGGCGCCGGAATTCAGAACCGGCGTGATGTACTGCGAGAAGTCACTGGCGCCCAGCGGCGTGCGGACCGTGTTGACGGTCTCCCAGCCGAGAGCCTCGGTGGTGTTCTTGATTGACTCTTCCTGGGTCCAGCCCCAGATGTAGTCGGCCGTCAGGTGATTAGGCGCGACGGTCGGTGCCCATCTCTTCCTTCAGCACTGGGTCGAGCGCGGCGTCCGACATGTAGGCGTTAAAGAAGTGACGGAAGCCGTACTTGCGCTTGTCCTTGCCGGTCGTGTCGTTGGAATGGGTCAGCCCCGCCATGAAGATGATGCCCATCTCCTGACACAGCGACTGCACCGCGACCGCCAACACCCGACGAGGAGCCGCCGGTGATCATGATCGCGCCGTCCTTCTCCACCATGTGCTTGGCGGAGGAGCGGGCCGCATCCGACTTGGTCTAGGTGTCGCCCGTGACGTAGTCGACCTTCTTGCCGAGGATGCCGTTCCCTTCGAGGGCAAACGGCTTCATCGTGTTCAGCATGCCGCCATCGCCTTCGCCGTTGATGTGCTTCACGGCGAGCTGGTAGGCGCGCAGCTCATTGGCGTAGGCGCCGGTCTGGGGAACGTTGAAGCCGAGCGTAACGGAGCTCTTGTTGGTCGGAGCGTTCGCGAAATTCTGCGCCCAGGTGCCCCGAGAGAAGATGGTCGGGGTAGCGAGCACAAGGCCGGACGCTGCAGTCGCCTTGAGAAGGCTACGACGATTTACGGACGTAGTAAGGTCTTTCATGAATTCCTCCCTAAAGGCACTGAAGCCAAATCCTGCACCGTAATGCCGTATCGATTCTTCCAAACGATACGATCAGCCCCTCCAGTCCCCGGCACAGAGATATAATACATAAAAAAGAAGCAGCCTTCCGCAATACGACCTTTGGCGCGACAAAGTCGAAAAAAGACGCTTGTCTTATGTCATACGACTAACATGCAGCAAAAATTATGCGTATGCGATTGGCACATACCGCAATGCATCAAGATTAGGAACTTAATGTAAGAATAAAGACGTTTAGACTTTTGTCTAAGGGTGGTTTCGACAGTAAGATTGGATAAAAGTAACCGTCGGTTGCGTATACCGCTACGATTGCTACCGACCTGTCAGGCAGACAGAAGCCGCACCGGCTTTCCCTCGAGAAAACCCTCCAGAGCCTCCACCGTCTCGCGATAGAAGATCTCTTAGGTCTCCCGGTCACGTATCCCACGTACGGCGTTATGATCAGGTTCGGCGCCCCGTGCAGCAGGTGCCCGGCCGGCAGGAGTTCCTCGTCAAAAACGTCGAGCCCCGCCCCGCCGATATGCCCCCCGGCAAGAGCCGCGATCAACGCCATGGTGTCGACGATGGCCGCGCGCCAGGTATTGATCAGGATCGCATCCGATTTCATGAACCCCAGTTCGCGGGCGCCGATGAGACCGCGGGTGCGCTCCGACAGCTTGGTATGGATGGACACGAAGTCGGACTCACGCAGCAGATCCTCCAGTTCCGGCATCCGCGTCACGCCCACTTCCGCGCATCGCTCGTCCGTCAGGTTCTGGCTCCACGCGATCACCTTCATGCCGAAGGCCATTCCGATCCGCGCCATCTTCGAGCCCAGTCGTCCAAGACCGACGATACCGAGCGTCGCCCCGTACAGATCGCGCCCGACATCAAGCTGCCATCCGCCGACGGAGAGCGATCGAACTTCCGTGATGAGCTTCTTAGCCGCACCGATCATCAGCCCGACGGCAAGCTCGGCCGTGGCGTGACCGGGCGAGTGAGTCCCGCAGACGGTGATGCCGCATCGCTCCGCCGCGGCCAGATCGATGGCCTCGTTTCGCATGCCCGTGGTAACGATCAGCTTCAGATTGGGCAGAGCCTCGATGACGGATGCGGGAAAGGGGGTGCGCTCACGCATCAGGCACACCGCATCATAGGGCTGCAGTTCGGCCCTGACGTCGTCCTCGTTACCCAAGGGTGCCTTGTAGACACTGACCTCGGCGCGTTCCTCCACACGACTCCAATCAGCAAAATTCCGGGCAACGCCGTGATAGTCGTCGAGAACGGCAATACGCATAGTCAGATAGAACTCCGCAACGCCCCCGCAGGGCGTCGCCTTTTAGCGGAAGAACGGCGATCCTTCCACCCCCGGCCGACCCCTCAGCGAAGCAGCATGGTCACGCGGTTTTGGTAGGCCGTCACGACATGCCGCCGGGAGGCCTTTTCCGCCGCATCGGGATCACGCGCCGCAATTGCTTCCACGATTTTCTCGTGCTCCACGATTGACTGGGCTCCGCGTTCAGGCAAAGACAAGGTTGTACCTTCGATCAGGGCCATATGCAGACGCATCGTATCCAGAAGCTGATTGAGGTAGCGGTTGTGAGAGGAACGATGGACGACCCTATGGAAACGCCGATTGATGACGGCAAGTTCCACGGGCTTGTCGACCATCACCCGCCCTTCCTCAACGAGTTCACGCAGAAGAGCTATTTCCTGGGGTGCCGCATGCAGGGCAGCCCCGCGCGCCGCAGAACCTTCCATGACCTCGCGCGCGGCATATAGCTCGCCGATCTGATCGTAATCGAGGGCCGCGACAACGCAGCCCTTGTGTGCATTGTGGGTGACGAGCCCTTGCGCTTCCAATCGACGCAATGCTTCGCGTACAGGCGTGCGCGACGTGCCGAACCGCTCCGCCAGCCGCGATTCGCGCAAGGCATCGCCGGGGCCGAATTCGCCCTGCTCGATCGCATCGAGAAGACGATCATGGAGGCTTTCAGGATTGGCAGCTGTGCTCTTCATATCCATCAATGTATACGATTGTGTTCAATATTACGAATAAAATGCGATACGAACAATCCCCTCCACCAAGCCCGCGGCAGGCAGGCAATCGCAGACACGGACTGCCGGGACGCGGGCCCGCATCCCGGCGCTTTTGCCTCCTAGGAAGAACCTGGCCTCACACCACATCGGCGAGCGCGGTACCGAGCTTGTCGACGAGTTTGCCGATCTGATCGTCGGAGATGATGAAGGGCGGTGCGAGAAGGATGTGATCGCCGCGCCGACCGTTGATCGTGCCGCCCATCGGATAGCAGATCAGCCCGGCCGCAAACGCCGCCTTCTTGACGCGCGCCGCCACTCCGAGTTCCGGATCAAACGGCTCCTTGCTCGCCCGATCCGACACAAGCTCGACCCCGCGGAAAAGACCACGCCCACGAATATCGCCCACATGCGGATGCTGGGCGAAGGCATCGCGCAAAGCCGCATCGAGCTTCTCGCCCTGCGCCTTGACGCGCGCGATGAGGCCGCGCTCATCGATCGTCTTGACGACGGCACGCGCAGCCGCCGCCATGGGATAGCCCATATAGGTGTGCTCGTGCTGAAAGAAGCCGGAACCGCCGGCAATCGCGTCAAAGATCCGGGCGGAACACAACATAGCTCCGATAGGCTGATAACCAGCGCCCAGCCCTTTCGCGATGGTCACGATATCGGGGGCAACGCCGTCCTGCTCGCAGGCGAAGAACGAACCGGTGCGCCCCATGCCGCACATCACCTCATCGAGGATCAGCAACACGCCATAGCGATCGCAGATCTCGCGGATGCGCTTGAAATATCCCTCGACCGCAGACACGGCGCCGAGCGTCACGCCGACCAAAGGCTCCGCGATGAAGGCCATGACCGTTTCCGGACCGAGCCGCTCGATTTCGGTGGCCAGCTCGTCCGCAACCCGTTGACCGTAGTCGAACGACGTCTCCCCTTCCGCCCGGCCGCGATACTCATAGCACAGCGAAACATGGGAGGTTTCCACCAGCAACGGCGCGAATTTCGCGCGCCGCCAGGCATTGCCGCCCACCGCCAGCGCCCCCAGCGTATTACCGTGATAGCTCTGTTGCCGGGCAATGACGCGATGACGATCCGGAGGCCCGATCTCCACGAAATATTGCCGCGCGAGCTTGATCGCCGCCTCGACCGCTTCAGGGCCGCCGGAAACCAGATAGACGCGCTCGATCCCCTCCGGGGCATGGTCGATCAGCAGATCCGCCAGTTCTTCGGCCGCCGGGTTTGAGAAGAAACCGGTATGCGCGAAGGCGATGTTGTCTAGCGGATCGCGGCGCTCACGTCAGCATCGGAATGCTCCAGGCAAGAGACCGCCGCGCCTCCGGATCCGTTCAGATAGCGCTTTCCCGCCGTATCGAAAATGTAGCAACCCTCACCCTTTGCGGCGAGGGGCGGCGACTGACGCGCGGAGCGCCCGAAAATGTGTCCGGTCATTTCTTGTTCTGTTCCGGTGTCGGATCGGCTCACGCGGTTGCGCGAACCACAAATACGGATTGATTGGCGTGGCGCACGATCCGGACAGCATTGGGCCCGAGCAGATAGTCCTTCAGCTCCGGACGGTGCGAGCCCATGAGGATCAGGTCGCAATCCAGCTTGTCGGCTGCCTTCATGATCTCGTCGTAGATCGTACCGTGGGCGACATGCCCTTTCGCCTCGCTCGCAGCCTCGTGCTCGGCCATGAACTCGGACATGGCGGCCCGCGCCACAGCCAGCGCCTTGGCCTCATAATCCTTCGGGAAAGAAGGACCCGACGATCGCCATCGAGTAGGTCGGCACCACGGAGAACAGGTGGAGTTCCGCACCGCTGGCCTTTGCGATATAGGCCGTCTCATCCAGAACCTGAGCAGCAAACGCCTTGTCCTGAAGATCGATGGGAACTAGTATCCGCTTGTATATTCGGCCTCTCCTCAAAATGCCGGTACGGTCTGACGCCTGCGCTGCATCAGGACCACAAAGGTCAGCAGCACCAGGGCCGGGATATAGAAAATTTCCTTCGGCATCCTTTCTGCTTCCGTCTCAACTTTCGTAATCTCCACCGGGGTATCGCCGTAGAAGTCGTATTCCGAAAGGATCTGGAAGAAGGTCGTGCCGGGGAAGGGTTCCTCCAGAACCGCCTTGCCATCGTCTTCCATGACCACGAGGCCGGAGCGTTTCAGACGCTCCTCTCCGTCACCCGGCGCCCCGAGCTGCGCGACGATGGTTCGTGTATTGATCTTGCCCGTATCGAAATCGGGCCCGGATATCACGAAGCGGACATCCCCGTTCGCCGGGGCGTCTCCCGCCATTTCGATCAGTTGCGTTCCCGGCAGATCGTTGAACGGCGGCTCCACGTAGTCGAGCCAGAAGCCGGGCCGGAACAGGGTGAAGGCGATAAGCAACAGGGCAGCGGATTCCCAGATCCGGCTGCGCGCCAGGAAATACCCTTGAGTTGCCGCGGCAAATAGCATCATCGCCACGGCGAAGACGAAGACCGCCTTCAGGGGCATGACGTCGATCAGCAGCAGTTCCGTATTGAACAGGAACAGGAACGGCAAAAGCGCGGTGCGGATATCGTAGGTGAAGCTCTGGATACCCGTTCGGATCGGATCGCCGCCCGATATGGCGGCTGCTGCAAAGGCCGCCAGTCCCACAGGGGGCGTGTCATCTGCCAGAATGCCGAAATAGAACACGAACAGATGAACCGCGACGAGCGGCACGATCAGTCCCAAACTAGCGCCCACGGACACGGATCACCGGCACCATCAACGAGGACACCACGATGTAGTTCGCCGTGGTCGGCAGCCCCATGCCGAGCAGCAGGCTCATGACCGCAACGAGCAGCAACATCGCCATCAGGCTGCCGCCGGACAAAAACTCCACGAACTCGCCCACCACCTGATGCAGACCGGTGAGCGACACGGTGCCAACGATGACGCCCGCAGCACCGGTTGCGACACCGATACCGATCATGTTGCGCGCACCGGCAATCATGCCTTCGACGAACTCGCCCCATCCGTGCTTGAAGCCTTCGGCGAACGCGCCCTAACCGCGCATGAAGCGCTTCAGCGGATGCTGGGTCAGCACGATGAAGATCATCGCCACCGTCGCCCAATAGGCCGACAGCGTCGGCGACAGCCGTTCGATCAGGATGCACCATATCAGGATGACGATGGGCAGGATGAAATGGAAGCCGGTGATCGCGACCCCCCAGGGCCGCGGCAACACATCGATCGGTGCATTGGGATCGTCCGGCTCGAGATCGGGATGACGTGCGGCCAAGGACAGAAGCACCAGATAAGCAACGAGGAACAACACCGAGGCGCTCAGCATTCCCATGCCGGGAAACGCCACCTTGATCCAGCCGAACCCGTAATAGACGACAATGGCGATGACGGCGACGAAGAGGAAGCCGAACAGAAGATTGGCGAGCCGGCTCGGCCGCGGCAGCCCTTCCAGCCCCAGCTTCAACGCTTCCAGATGAACGGTATAGACCAGCGCGATATAGGAGATGACCGCAGGCAGGAAAGCGTGCTTGATCAGTTCGGGATAGGAAATCCCGGTAAATTCGGAAATCATGAAGGCCGCGGCGCCCATGACGGGCGGGGTCAACTGACCGTTCCTGGAGGAGGTCATCTCCACCGCGCCCGCCTTTTCAGGCTTGAAGCCGGTACGCTCCATCAGCGGGATCGTGAACGTGCCGGTGGGTCACCACATTGGCAATGGAAGACCCGGAGTAGAACCCCGACAGTGCGGAGGCGACAACGGCCGCCTTGGCCGGGTCGCCGCGCAGGTGACCGAGCAACGCGAAGGCCAGCTTGATGAAATAGCTGCCCGCCCCCGCTTTCTCCAGCAAGGAACCGAACAGCACGAACAGAAAGATCATCGAGGTCGAGACGCCAAGCGCCACGCCGAAGACACCCTCCGTCTGCATCCAGAAATACCACATCGCCTTGGAGAAGGACGCCCCCTTCCACATGATCGCTTCGGGCATGAAGGAGAGATGGCCGAAGAAGACATAGAAGACGAAGATCGAGGCGACGATGACCAGCGCCAGGCTGAGCGCGCGGAAAACAGCAATGGCGAGCGACAGCATGCCGATCGAGGAAAAGACGAGGTCGAGGGTCGTCGGCAGCCCCGCGCGGCCTGCGATGTCTTCCTTGAAATACAGCAGATAGAGGCACGAGGCAGCGGCCACGAGAGCCAGCGCCCAATCGTACAAGGGCACCCGACCGCGCATCCGAAGCCCGTTGAGAAGAATGTACGACCCCGTCGCTCAGGCAGTCCTGCCCGCTCGACGTGAAATCCGGCCGTTCAACACGCACCAATACGCTGCAGATCAAGGAAAATGCCTCCCGCACCGGCATCGATACGGGAGGCGATAAAGTCAGGGAAAGCGCCGGATTATATCCAGCCGCGTTCCTTGTAGTACTTCTCGGCGCCGGGATAGAGCGGAGCGGACAGGCAGTCCTTGATCATTTCCGCTTCCTTCAGGTTGGCAAATGCCGGGTGCAGCTTCTTGAAATCCTCGAAGTTGTCGAAGACGGCCTTGACCACCGTGTAGACGACATCATCGGGGACATCGGCGGACGTGATGAAGGTGGCGCCCACGCCGAAGATGGTGACGTCCTCGTCGGTGCCCTTGTACATGCCACCGAGAATGGTCGCGATGCGGTAGTAGGGGTTGTCGGCGACGAGCTTGTCGATCGGCGCGCCCTTGACGGAAACGAGCTTCACATCACAGGTCGTGGCGGCTTCGGTGATGGCGGCGGCCGGATGCCCGATCATGTAGATCATGGTGTCGATCTTGCCGTCGCAAAGCGCCTGGGCCATTTCGGAGCCCTTGAGTTCGGCCGCCAGCGAGAAATCGTCCATCTTCATGCCGAAGGCATCCATGACGACTTCCATCGTGGCGCGCTGACCGGAGCCCGGATTGCCCACGTTCACCTTGTGGCCCTTGAGGCCCTCAAACTCGTCGATGCCGGAATCGGCGCGCACGATCAGCGTGAACGGCTCCGGATGAACGGAAAAGACGGCGCGCTCCTTCTCGAACGGTCCCTGTTCCTTGAATTTCAAGGTGCCGTGATAGGCATGATACTGCCAGTCGGACTGGGCGACGCCGAATTCCAGTTCGCCCGCACGCACCGTGTTGATGTTGTAGACGGAGCCGCCGGTCGATTCCGCCGAACAACGGATGCCGTGGGTCTTGCGTTCCTTGTTGACCAACCGGCAAATCGCACCGCCGATCGGGTAGTACACCCCGGTGACATCTCCTGTGCCGATCGAGATGAATTTCTGGTCAGCGGCCTGTGCCCCACCGGCAACGGCGAAAGCCAGAACTGTTGCGAAAATCGCCTGACGTCGGTTCATTGATACCTCCGTATTTGTTTATCAGTAAGAAATCAGTAAAGCTCCATAGAAACAGACGTATTATTTTTGTCAGTGCGGCAGTCCGTTTGTTTGCTCAACCGGGGGAGGCAACTTGAACGCACCGACACGAAGCGCAGAAGAACTGAGGAAAGATCTGTGTAAGATTGTGGAAACAGGCCCGCGCCAGCTCTCTACATTTACAGCATGGATTCTCGACAATTATCAGGAGGTCGCCTTCCGCTCGCTGCGATCCGCAGCGCGTGCGGCGACCGTCAACCAGAATTCAACCGTCCGGCTGGCCAAGACGCTCAGCTATTCCGGCTACGATGCATTTCGCGGCGATATCCAGTCAGCGTTGCGGGCGGGCATCGTGCCCTATTCCGCGCGCGCGCCCAGCATCCCGACAGCGACAACAGGCAGACCTTTCACAGAGCGAGCGAAACAAACATGGCGGCCGTGTTCTCGCCGGAGATGCACGAATTGCTGGCCATCTGTGCGGAGGAACTGACCGCGGCGCGGCGCGTCTACTGCATCGGCGTGCACAGTTGCTTCTCGCTGGCCCACTATTTCACCTATGTGGGCGCGATGGCATTTGCCAACATCATCCACTCACCCGACGAACCGGGCGGCATCATGGACCTACTTTCGCAGGCAGGCCCGGAAGACGTGGTTATAGCGATCACCTACGCGCACTATTCCTGGGAAGTGGTGCGCGGGGTGTCGATCGCGCGCGAGTGCGGGGCCCGCGTCATCGCCCTGACAGACAGCATGGTTTCGCCGATTACCCGGGGCACCTGGAAGGTGGTCCCGCTGCCGATGGAAGGTCCGCATTTCGTGCCCTCGCTCGCCCCCGCCTTTGCGATCATCGAGCTGCTTCTGGCCGAAATGGTGCTGCGCGCCCCCGAAGTCGAACAGCGCGTGCAGGACTTCGAGGAACGCATCAAGCGTTTCGGCGGATATGTCACCACGGAGCCGCCGAGCGAGGGGGAGCTCACCTCAACGGGGCTAAGCGTCGACGCATCCGCGCACGCATGACCCCCGCCTGCGCCCCGCGCAGACGAGCCGTCTCCGCCGCCTCAACCGTTCCGTCTTCACACAGGCCGACGCCAAAAAACCTTCCCGCCTCGTCCCACGTATAACGCCCGAGCCGCACATTCTCTGCGACCTGCTCCGGATCGCGTTCGAACGGATCGCCGTAATCACCGCCGCCCGGAGTTTCCGACCCGCACGCGATCGCCGGGCTTCATCGGGATATCCTGCACCTTGGAAAGATGATCCGGCACCACCGCCTTGCCGTCCTGATAGACGGTGACCGAATTCGGCATCCCGTCCTTTCCGCCCAGCGCGCCCTGCGGGCCAAACCGGCCGTGATCCATCACGAAGCTCGCGGTGGCGTGGCCGCACCTCAGTTCCACCTCGTAATCGAGCCCGAACTAGCCGCGATGCCGCCCGACCCCGCCGGAGCCCTCGCGCAAAGCGTAACAGTGATAAAGAACGGGGAACTGCTGCTCCATGATTTCAACCGGCGGCGCCTTGGAGATCACGATCGTGGAGCAGCCGTTCGACAGCCCATCATGATCGCTGTTATCGCCGTAGCCACCACCGGAAATCTGGTACATGATGAAGCTGCGATTGCGCTCAGGATCATGGCCGCCGAGCGCGAAATTGCCCCAGCTTCCGGCCGCCGCCGCCGTCACGCGATCCGGCAGCGCCTCCACCAGAGCCGCAAAGAAACCTCCGCGAGCCGCTGGCTGACTTCCGCCGCGCAGCCCGAAACAGGGCGCGGATAATGGGCATCCAGAAACGTCCCTTCCGGCGTGATCACCTTCAACGGCTCGAAAGCCCCGGCCGAAATCGGCACATCGGGGAAGATGTGGCGCATGGCGAGATAGACGGAGGAAAGCGTCGTCGCCAGAACAGAGTTCATCGGCCCCATGCAGGGCTTGGAGGAGCCTGCGAAGTCGAAACTCAATTCGCCATCCCGGGCGGTAATGGCGAGCCGGATTTCCAAAGGCTCATACACGACGCCGTCGCTGTCCACATAGGCGACGGACCGATAGACGCCGTCGGGAATGAGACGGACATTGGCGCGCATCTGATCGGCCGCACGCCGCCGCAATTCCTCGATGGCCCCCTTGACGACATCGTCTCCGTAGCGATCGAGAACGCGGCCCAGACGTTCCTGACCGACAAGAAGCGCGGCGGCCTGCGCTTTCACATCGCCAATGCGCTGTTCGGAGACGCGGATGTTGGAACAGATGATCGAATAGATCTCCGGATCGAGCACGCCCTTCTTGAAGAGCCGAACCGGCGGAAGCCGAAGCCCCTCCTGTTCGACGGAGGTAACCGACGCCGAAAAGCCGCCCGGCACGGCGCCGCCGGTATCCGGCCAGTGTCGTCCCGTATTGGATAGCCAGCAAAATATCTCGCCGTTTCGATAGAACGGCATGGCGAAGCGCGCGTCCATCAGATGCGTGCCGCCAAGATTAGGGGTCATTGACGATGTAGATGTCGCCGGGCTCCGGTGCGGCCACGGTTCCTGCCACAATCATCTCGATCAGCATCTTCGTGGAATATTGCATCGTGCCGACGAAGACCGGCAGACCGCCCGCCCCTTGCGCGATCAGGGAACCATCGACAGCCGAATAGATGCCGTCGGATCGATCGTTCGCCTCCGCGATGACCGGTGAGAAGACGGCGCGCGAAAAGCTCAGATCCATCTCGTCGCAGACCTGTTGAAGGCCAGACTGGATGACCGAAAGCGTAATCGGATCTATGCTCATGCGTCCTCTCCCCACGAGGTCTCGGCCAGCGTGATGATGATGTTGCCGTCTGCGTCCTGGCGCGCCGTGTCGCCGGGCTCGATGACGATGGTCGTATCCATCCGTTCCACGATGGCAGGCCCCTCGATTTCCGCATCGAACGGCAGGTAATCGCGCCAGTAGACGGGCGTCTCCTCAAAGCCGGCAAACCAACCTTGCGCGTGCCCGTTTTTGCCTCCGTCAAGGATGCCTTGCGCCCCGCAGGGTCGATCAGCAGAGACAGGTCGATCTCCTCGCGACGGCCGATGACGGAGGTGTTGACATTGACGAGGCTCGCCTTGATTTCCGGCAGTTCCACATGGAAGCGGTTGAAATAGGCTTCCTCGAAGAGCCGCTGCAGATCATCCACGCTCGGCCGCGCGCTCTCAAGCGGCACGCGCAGTAGGTGGGTCTGACCGATGAACTGCATATCGACGGAGACGAGTTCCTTCACGTCCTCGATGCGCACGTTCTCCTTTTCGATCAGTGCGCGGCCTTCCGCCGACTGCTGATCGAAAAGCGCATGCACGGCATTGATATCGAGCACTTCAAGCGGCTTGTTGACCGTGTTGACGAAGTCGTGCCGGAGATCGGCCACTACGCAGCCAAGCGCATTGGTGATGCCGGGACGCGCAGGCACGAGAACGCGCGGCACGCCGAGTTCGCGCGCAATCGCGGTTGCATGCAGCGGGCCAGCACCGCCAAAGGCAAAGAGCGCGAAGTCGCGAGGATCCTCACCGAGGCTGACGGACACCATCCGCACCGCATCCGCCATGCGCGTGTTGGCGATCCTGAGGACGGCAGCAGCCGTCTCGATCGCATCGACACCCAACGGACGCCCGAGCTGGTCCGCAAAAGCCGCCTCGATATCGGCAAGCGATACGGTGCCGAAAACGGAATTGAGCTTTTCTGGGTTCATCCGCCCGAGCAACAGATTGGCATCCGAAATCGTCGGCCGCTTACCGCCGCGCCCGTAGCAGATCGGCCCCGGCGTCGATCCCGCGCTTTCCGGCCCGACCTGCAGCAATCCGGCCTCCGTCACCCGCGCAATCGAGCCGCTGCCCGCCCCCACCGTACGCACGTCCACCATCGGCACGTGGATCGACATGGCGTATTCGATCTCATTGGAGATAGCAGGTTCCGCATTGCGGATGAGTGCGACGTCGGTCGAGATGCCGCCCATGTCATAGGTGAGCAGATTGGTGATGCCGGCCCGGCGCCCGGTTGTTGCCGCTGCCATGACACCGGAGGCTGGTTCCGACATCACGGTCTTTACCGCCTCGATCGCCACCCGGCGCGCCGACACCATGCCGCCGTTGCCGTTCATCACCAGCACGTCATGACGATAGCCTTCCTGCGCCAGTTGATCGGCGAGCCGCTCAACATAACGGCGCAGTAGCGGCTGGACGGAGGCATTGATCGCCGCTGTCACCCCGCGCTCGAATTCCCGGCTTTCCGACAACAACGCATGGCCGAGTGTGATGTTCTCGTTCGGCCAGATCTCCGCCGCGATCTCGCCTGCGCGGATCTCATGCGCGGAGTTGGCGTAGGAATGAAGGAAATGGATGACCAGCGCCTCGCAGCCCTTGTCGATCAGATCCTTCAAAGCGGAACGCAGGGCA
The DNA here is from genome assembly GCF_030066895.1 of Breoghania sp. Classification (GTDB taxonomy): domain Bacteria; phylum Pseudomonadota; class Alphaproteobacteria; order Rhizobiales; family Stappiaceae; genus Breoghania. The sequence continues at coordinate 84,324 of NZ_JASJAV010000020.1, forward strand.
TCCTCGTCGAGCGGCACCAGTTCGTTGCCGTCGGCATCGAAACGCTCGGGCACTTCAAGCCGCAGATCGCGCGGGATGATGGGCACGAAATGACCCTTCATGCCGTAGGCGTTGGGACGGGTGCGGCGCCCCAACTCTAGCACGTCGCGGAACCCGGCCGTGGTGATGAGCCCGGTCTTGCAGAGATTGCGCTCCAGAACCGCGTTCGTCGTTGTGGTCGTGCCATGGACGATCAGATCGAGCGCGACGAGATCCGCATCGGTCGAATGCAGCGCGTTGAGAACGCCGAAGGCCTGATTGTCGAGCGTCGTCGGCGTCTTGGCGAGACGCCCCGCCCGCGCGCCAGCATCGAACAGGACGAGATCGGTGAAGGTGCCGCCGACATCAACGCCTACCACGAGAGAGGGCCCTGCGGAGGAGACGTTCTCGGACATTTGCGAAGGGGCGGCCAGGGAGGACACGCTCATGTATCGGGTCTTCTCGTTGATGGTTGGGAAATCGATGCCGGGCACGAGAGATCGCGCCCGGCGGCATGAACCGGTCGGCTCAGGCCACGGAGGCTTTGGCGCGGATGGCTTCGAAAACCTTGTCGGGCGTGGCTGGCAGATTGCAAACCCGCGCCCCCCAGGCATCCGTTATGACATTGAGGATCGAGAACACAGTCGGGATCAGGCAATGTTCGCCGAGCCCCTTTTGCCCCGTAAGGCCCGTGCTCGTCGCCCGTCTCCAGAATGAGCACGTCGATGGGCGGCACGTCGCCGATTGTCGGGATCAGATAGTCGTGCAGGTTCTCCGTTCGCCCGGGGAGGAACTCTTCCATCAGGGCCAGCCCAATCGCTTGCGCGACCCCGCCATGCACGACCTTCAACCAGCAGCGGATTGATCGCCTGGCCAACATCGTGCGCAGCGGTGATCTTCAGAAGCTTCACGGTGCCAAGCTCCATGTCGACCTCAAGCTCGGTGACATGCACCGTGGTGCCGAAGACCGCGTAAGGATCGCCCTGCCCGTTTTCATCGAGCGGAGAGGTCGGCGGATCGTAGCTCTCCACCGCTTCCAGCACATAAGTCGCATTATCCGGGTGACGCGAGGTGAGATCGATGATCCGCTCGCCCGCCGCATCACGTGCAACAATGGTCGCGCCTGCAATCGCCAGCTCCGCATCGTCGGAGACATTGCCGAACCGAAGGATCCGGGCCCGCAACGCCTCGCCGCACAGCCGGGCTGCATTGCCGGAAATGAAGATCTGACGGCTGCGGACTTCTTGCCCGCATCCGGCGTCACGTCCGTATCAGGCCCGACAATCGAAATCGCCTCGATCGGCAGCCCGAGAGCGGTCGCGCCCTGATTGCAATATGATCTTGCCCGCCCGCGTGACGCCTGCGCCGATCGTCGACGGATTGGATATGGAGGTATTGCCGCAACCGTACCAACCGCCCGCAATGCCGACGCCGCGCCGGATCGGCCCGTCCGTTTCCTTGTTGAAGACTTCGGCGTCCGCTAGAGCCCGCTTCCAGTGCGGCTCCAGCGCATCGAAACAATCGATGATACCCATGCCCTCGTTGAAGACCTGACCGGTCACGGTCGGATCGCGCCGTTACGAAACGCGTTCTTGCGGCAGAATTCCAGCCGGTCCATGCCGAATGCGCGGGCGAGATCGTCGTAAAGCGGCTCCTGCGCAAGGGTCGATTGCGGCACGCCGAAGCGGCGGAAGGCTCCCGCGGGAGGAGTATTGGTATGCATGCCCACGCTGCGAGCCACGTAATTGGGCGTGCAATAAGGACCAAAGGCATGGATCGGCACGCAGTTGGCAACCGTCGCCCCCCAGCTCGCATAGGCCGCCCCGGTGTTGAACGTTCCGTCGAAATCGACGGCGACGATGGAGCCGTCGGCCGCCGCCCCGATCTTCATGGTGATGTCGGAGGGACGGCGCTTGGTGGACGAGGATATGGATTCGGTGCGCGAATAGGTGATGCGTACCGGCCGGTTCATCAGCCAGGCGGCGAGCGCCGCATAGGACTGTGCGGTGAGATCGAGCTTGGAGCCGAACCCGCCGCCGACCGCCGTCGGCACCACCCGGATCGCGTCGGGCGACAGCCCCAGAAATTCGGAAAGCCCGACTCGGTTCATGAAGGGGGTTTGAGTGCAGCAATGAAATTCCAACCGATCCCCACGCCGCACGGCATAGCCAGCCTCCGGCTCAATATAGCCGTGCTCGACAAAGCCGGTCGAGAAATGCCCTTCGACGATGACGGCAGCCCCCGGCATGGCCGCATCCGGATCGCCGTGCTTGACGAAGCCGCGACACATCACGTTGTCAGCGCGGCTCTCATGCAGATCCTCGATTTCCGTTGCCTCATCCGGCACAAGCGCCGCCTTGAGTGGGGTGAAGGTCACCGGGAATGCGGAAAGATCGAGCGCCTTGACGATATCGACCGGGCCGACAATCGCAGCAACCGCCTCGCCCTTGAAGCGGGCCTCGCCGTCCGCGAACATCGGCTGATCCTCGAAGCCGGGGATGACGCCGAAACAATTCTCACCGGGCACATCGGCCGCGCTCAGCACCAGATCGAGGCCGTTCGCGCACTTATAGCTCTCAAGATCGCCGAATTCGAAGGCCGCGCGATGATGCGGGCTGCGAATGACCTTCACCGCCAACGCATCGGCCGGTGCGGCGTCGTCGCCAAACACTTCCGAGCCGGAAACCTTCGGTCATCCATCGATGCGCGCCTTGGCCGTACCGACGCCGCCGGGTGCCACATCGGGCCTCATGTCGGCACCGGTGTGGCCCGCATCCATCACCGCATCGATGATCTTGCGATAGCCCGTGCACCGGCACAGCACACCGCCGAGCGCATCGCGGACCTCGACTTCCTCGGGTGCCGGATTTTCGCGCAGCAAGGCCACGGCGGAAACCATCATGCCCGGCGTACAGATCCCGCATTGCGCCGCCTGATGACGCTGGAAGGCATAGGCAAGCTGGCGGGCCTGAGGGTCGTTCGCCACAAAATCGGCCTGCGTCTCGACTGTTGCGTCCTCGACCTGACCGAGCGCGGTCGTGCACGAACACACTGCAACCCCGTCAATCAGTACCGTGCAGGCATCGCAATCGCCCGCATCGCAGCCGACCTTGACGTCCTTCGTCCCGCCGTGTTCGCACAGCGCATGGGACAGCCGTTCCGCAGGCGAGGTGTCCAGATGAACAGGCCTTCCGTTCAGGAGAAATGAAACGCCGACAGGCGCCTCCACATCCACAAGAGCCATGTCATGCCCCTCCCTTAGCCGCGGCGACGATCGTTCGGCAGATCAGTTCGCGCGCCGCATGCCGCCTGTAGGCCGCCCGCGCACGCACATCATCGATAGGTGTCAGCGGAGCGAGAGCCCCTTCACTCAGCGTTGTTTTCAGCGCGGCCGTGTCCGGCCGCAGCCCGACGAACTCCGGCAACCGGGTCGCAACCGCCGAGCAGGCTCCGACCGCAATCGCCGGATCCGCGATCAGGCCGTCCGCATCGAGATCCAGCGACACGGCGACCATCGCAATCGAGATCACCAGATAGCGCCGCGCCCCGAGCTTCAGGAATGCCGAGCACCGTCCCTCCCGCTCCCGCACGAAGATCGCGGTGACGATTTCGCCCGGCTCCAGAGCCGTGGCGCGCACGCCCGTGATGTAAGGAGGAGAGAGGAATGACGCGAACATCCGAGTGTCCGGAGACCTCGACTTGCGCATCGAGGGAGAGCAGAGGCGGCACACCGTCAGCGGCCGGCGAGGCGTTGCACAGATTGCCCGCGATCGTGCCCGCATTCTGGATCTGGATGGAGCCGACCTCACGTGCCGCCTGACGCAGAGCGTCGAATTGCGACGGCAGTTCGGCCCGCGCAATCGTCGACCAGGTCGTCATCGCGCCGAAGCGCCATGTTTCGTCGTGAACGGAAATGCCTGAGAGTTCTCCGATCCGGCTAAGATACACGATCGTATCGCGGGAGGTCATGCCGCCCAGTGCCGGAAAGAAATCGGTTCCGCCAGCCAGAATTCGGGCAGGCTCAACCGCGATCAGGTTCAAGGCATTCTCTAGCGTCTCTGGCCAGTGGAACTGCATTGTCTCCCTCAACACAATCATTTGTATACTAACAAAGTAGATTCGCAAGGATCGGCGACTGTCAAGCTTAGCCCGGAGGCACCGCTGCGCAAATTTTCAGCATGCTTTTTTGTTTGCAAGGCTTGCTTTTTAATTTGTATACTAACGATAATCGACCCTAACGGAAAATTCCCGATCCGCCAATCCCGACCTCGAGGCCCGGAGCGACAGATGTCCGATACTCTTGCAAGCGACGCCCCCCCATTCTTGAAGGCAAGCCCTCCCCCTTCGCCGTTCTGGCGGGCTGCTACGCACTGACCGTGCGCGAGGTGCAGCACTATACCGACCGGCTGTTCCGCTTCCGGGTGGCCCGGCCGCAGGCGCTGCGCTTTCGCTTCGGCGAGTTCGTGATGAACGGCCTCCCCAACGCCGAACGCTCCGTCTTCCGTGCCTATTCCGTCGCAAGTCCGACCTGGGACGAGGAGCTTGAATTCTTCTCCATCAAGGTGCCCGACGGTCCCCTGACCGAGCATCTGCAGAAAATCCGCGTCGGTAACACGCTCCGAATGCGCAAGAAACCCACGGGAACGCTGGTGAACGACGCCCTGACACCGGGCAAACGTCTTTGGATGTTCTCCACCGGCATCGCGCCCTTTGCCAGCCTCATCCGCAATCCCGAGACCTACGAAAAGTTCGACACCGTTATCCTCACCCACGGCTGCCGTTTTGTCGACGAACTGAAATACGGGCAGGACCTGGTCGCGGCACTTCGGGAAGATCCTCTGATCGGCGAGCTCGTCGAAGGCCGCCGCCTCCACTATCCCACCGTGACCCGCGAACCGTTCAAGCGCCAGGGCTGCATCACCGACCTGATCACCTCCGGCAAACGGTTTGAGGATCTCGGCTTTCCGCGCATGGGACCGGAGGAGGATCGCGCCATGATCTGCGGCTCCATGGCCATGCTGAAAGACACCAAAGACCTGTGCCTAAGCCACGGTCTGGAGGAAGGGGCCAACAACAAGCCCGCACAGTTCGTGGTCGAACGCGCATTCGTCGACTGAAGAAGCGGCTATATCGTCTCGAATACCGTCAAGTGACGCGATTTTTGGCATCTCTGCTCAGCAAATCAGCGATTCCGCTACGCAAATCCCGTTGACGAATTTTTCCAAAACATGTTTGCATACTAACGAATGAAGGGGCGACTAGTGACTGTAGCCAACGCCAAGCCGGAAAAGATCCGCTGCGACGCCTGCCCGGCCATGTGCTACATCGCCGCCGGTCGCTCCGGCGCCTGCGACCGCTATACCAACGAGGACGGCAAGCTCGTCCGCCTCAACCCGCTGAAGATCCTGGAAAACGCGGCCGAGAACGGCGGAGAAATTGTCCCCTTCCTGGAACGCGAGTGGGAGGGCGAGATCCTGCCCGGACCGGAGACCTTCGTCAACGCCATCGGCGCGGGCACCACCTATCCTGACTACAAGCCCGCCCCCTTCATCGTCGCCTCCGAGACCGACGGCGTCGACATGGTCACCGTCGTGACCGAGGGCATTTTCAGCTATTGCGGCGTGAAGCTGAAGATCGACACCGACCGGCATCTGGACAACGAATGCGCGCCCGTGCGCGCCGACGGTGAAGTGATCGGCCATGTCACCACCTCCGAATACGGCAGCCAGATACTGGCGCTCGGCGGCGTTCACCACCTGACCGGCGGCACCAAGAAGGAAGGCCGCGTCACCCGCGCCACCATGCTCAGCTTGTGCAACGGCGAGGCGGCCAATCTCACCATCGACGGCGGCGCGGAACTCACCGTGCAGGCAGGAAAGCCGCTCGTCATCAACGGCGCGCTCGAGGAGCGCATGCGGGTCGGCTGCAGCTCAGCCACCGTCGGCATGTTCGCGGCCCAATGGAAAGGTCTGGTGGACGATGTCATCGTGGTCGACGATCACATCACCGGCGTCATGTCGGAACATTAGGTGGGCAAGGTGATCGGTTGGCAGCCGACCGGCATCAAGATCAACGGTCGCCGCTCCACGCCGGGCCGCTATTTCCAGGTCACAGAACCCGGCACGGGCTGAGGCGAAACGGACCTGACCGACCCGCTCAAAATCATCGGCGCCTTCGATCCCAAGACCGCGAAGCCCGGCCTGTCCCTGCTGATGGTCTCCACCAACGGCGAGCACGCGGCCTATTTCGAGCTCGATGAAAATCTCGTGCCCGTGGAACACGACATGCCGGAGCGGCTCCTGCCCTCCGTGCAACGCATCGAGGAGAACTGCGAGCCGGCCCTCACCTCCGTCCTCTTCATGGCGGGTGCGGGCGGATCGCTGCGCTCCGGCGTCACAGAACACTCGGTCGACCTCACCCGCTCGGTGCAAAACGCACTGACCTATGTCTCGTCGGGCGGAGCCCCCGTCTTCATCTGGCCGGGCGGCGGCATCACCTTCATGGTGGACGTCACCCGCCTGCCGAAAAACGCCTTCGGCTACGTGCCCACCCCGGCGCTCGGCGGACACATGGATTACGTTATGCCCATATCGGAGGCCCTGGAAGGCAAGACCAGACGCCAGGGCGACCATGTCCTGAAAGGACGGAGCGGGGGTGACGCGCTCCGGCGACAATCCCTCGCCGACGGACCCCGACAACTACACCTGCAACATGGCCCCATAGACCTTGTCCTGGAGGCCAAAGGCCCGCGCGAGGAGGTCACCCACGCCTATATCCAGGCGCGCGATGCGTTCGAAACGGTTCTCGATGATCTCGTCGATGAACTGCCCCGGCTAAGGAAACCCCCGGGCGCACGCTCCGACGGTGCAGTGGCGCGGCAGATGCACGATGCCGTCGCCCCCCTATCGCCCCGAATACATCACCCCCATGGCAGCCGTTGCCGGAAGCGTTGGGGATCACGTTCTGGCCTGCATGATACGCGGGCGGTACCTCGCCCGCACCTACGTGAACAATGGCGGCTATATCGCCCTTCACCTGCGCGAAGGCGTATTCCGGGTCGGGATCTGCGACAATCCCGTGACCGGCGAGGCAGGCGGGGTCGTTCTGGTGCGCCCGAAAGACGAGATCGGTGGCATCGCGACAAGCGGCTGGCGCGATCGCTCCCATTCTCTCGGCATCGCCGATGCCGTGACCATTCTGGCGCAAAGCGCGGCAGAGGCCGATGCGGCGGCGACCATGATCGCCAATGCGGTCGATCTGCCCAGCTCCCCGCTCGTTTCCCGCGAACCCGCCAATATGCTCAGCCCGGACAGCGATTTGGGTGAACGGCTCGTGACAATGGGCGTCGGAGATCTGACACGATCCGATATCGAGCAGGCTCTCGCCAACGGCAAACGGATGGCCCGCGCCTATCGGGAACGCGGTCTCTTCCGCGCGGCCTATCTTGACCTTGGCGGAGAGCGCCGCATCGTCACTCATGAAACCAGACGACTGCACACAAGAACCCACTTCCGGGAGGAACCCATCTGTCCCTGAACCCATTTTGCGCAAGCGCGTCACCATCGTTGAAGAAATTTTCCATGAAGGCGGCCCCATCGCCGACAAACCCGCGCGCCGCGATCCTTGCCATCATCAAGAACCCCTTTGCCGGCAAATATGTCGAAGACATCACCGGTTTCATGGATGGTCTGAAGCCGCTCGCACTTTCCATGACCAAGGATCTGGTCGATGCGCTCGGCGGTGATCCGTCCGTGGTCGAAGGCTATGGCAAGGGCGCCATCGTGGGCGCTACCGGAGAACTGGAACACGGCGCGCTGTGGCATGTGCCGGGCGGCTATTCCATGCGCGAGATCCTGCCCGCTTCCAACGCCATCGTGCCGTCCGCCAAGAAGGTCGGCGGCTTCGGTGCACGACTTGACGTCCATCACCCACACCAACGCCTCCTTCGTGTGCTCGCATTTCGACGCCATGGAGGTGGGCATTCCCGACAGCCCCCACGCCGACGAGATCATGCTGGCGCTGGTCATGACCACCGGCTCGCGCATCCACGCCCGCGTCGGCGGGCTCAAGGCGTCCGAGATCAAGGGGGAGGACGGCCTGAGATAGAGCGACCCCATCAGCGAAACACATCGGGGCAGCCCGTAACGCTGCGACAAAGACAGCTGCGGACATGTCCATCGCGAACAAAACACGGCAGAAATCGGTATAGCCCGACCACCTTCCTTACCAACAGAACGGTCACAAAGATCGCGCACGCGACAACCAGAAAGAGGGATCAATGAAGAAGCTCATCACCACGGTGACAATCGCCGCTACCGCCCTTGTTGCGACCAGCGCGGCCATGGCCGCCGACAGCATCAAGATCGGCGACATCAACCACTTCAAGCAGCTCGCTGCTTTTGCAGAGCCCTATCGTCTGGGCATGGAACTGGCCGCGTCCCAGATCAACAAGGCGGGCGGCGTGCTCGGCAAGCCGATCGAGTTCATTCACCGCGACGACGACGGCAAGCCGGGCGATGCCGTCAAGATCGCCGAGGAACTGATGACCCGCGACGGCGCCGTCATACTGACCGGCTCCATCCTGTTGAATGTCGGACTGGCGATTTCCTCCTATGCCGGTCAGAAGGGCTACATCTATCTGGCCGCCGAACCGCTGGCCGACGACATCGTCTGGGAAGCGGGGAACAAGTACACGTTCCGTCTGCGCACCTCCACCTACGTGCAGGCCGCCATGCTTGCGAAAGAGGCGGCCAGACCGACGCCGTCAATTACGCGACGATCGCCCCCAACTACGCCTACGGCAAGGCTGCCGTCGAGACCTTCAAGAAGAACCTGAAGGCTTTGAATCCCGACGTGGAATTCGTCACCGAACAGTGGCCCCCGCTCTTCAAGATCGACGCAAGCGCCGAGGTCCAGGCGCTGGAACGCACCAAGCCGGACACCATCTACAACGTCACCTTCGGCACCGACCTGCAGAAGTTCGTGCGTGAAAGCGCGACGCGCGGCCTCTTCGAGGGACGCAAGGTCTACGGCCTTCTGACCGGCGAACCGGAATATCTTGACCCGCTCGGCGCCGAATCCCCCGAAGGCTGGTTTGTCACCGGTTACCCCTGGTACGCGATCACCGACGGCCCGGCGAAGGAATTCGTCGACGCCTACATGGAAGCCTACCCGGACGAGACGCCGAAGGTCGACAGCCTGGTCGGCTACATGGCGGCCAAGTCCATCGCCGCGGTGATCACCAAGGCCGGCTCCACCGATACCGACGCTCTGCTGGAAGCCTTCAAGGACCTGAAGGTCGAGACGCCGATGGGCGAGATCACCTATCGCTCGCTCGACCATCAGTCGACCATAGGCGCCTATGTCGGCACCACGGCCCTGAAGGCCGGCAAGGGCGTGATGGTCGACCGGTCCTACAAGGACCCCGACCCCCTACATGCCGAGCGACTAAGAAATCAAGAAGATGCGCCCGGCGGACTAATCTCCGACCGCCTTGTCCGCCGTCTTTCCAGACGGCGGACCGTTCCCCTTCCAGCAAGAACAGAACGAACGCTATGGGTCTTTTTGTTGCGCAGCTCCTAACCGGGCTTGCAAACGCGGCGGCGCTATTCCTGGTGGCCTCCGGTCTCTCCCTGATATTCGGCGTCACACGCATCGTGAACTTCGCCCATGGCTCCCTAAGGCCAGCGCGCGGCATATCGCGATTTAGGCGGGCGTGCCAGTGATCCCGGCTTCCGAGGTGCTCGACGACGACATGGACGCGGCGCGCAAGGTTGCTGCGGAAATCGGTTATCCGTTGATACTCAAGTCGTCGTGGGGTGGCGACGGGCGCGGCATGCGGCCGATTGCGGGGCCGGCTACATGCTGGGCGCCTATATCGGCATTACGCTGATGAGCGTGCTGCCCGGCCATTTCGACTTCTGGGGCTCCATCGTCCTGGCGGGCCTCGCCGTCGGCCTGATCGGCGTGATCATCGAGATCTGCGCGCTCCGGCCGGTCTATCGCGCGCCCGAACTCTTCCAGCTCGTCGCGACCTTCGGCGTCATCCTCGTCATTCAGGATCTCACCTTGATGATCTGGGGCAGCGAGGATCGTCTCGGACCGCGCGCACCGGATCTGAAATCGATCGTGCACATCCTCGGCGAGCCGGTGCCGCAATATGATCTGGCACTGATCGCCATCACCCCCTTCCTGCTGGTCGGCCTGTGGTGTCTGATCACCAAGACGCGCGTCGGCATTCTGGTGCGCACCGCAACACAGGACCGCGAAATGGTTGGCCCGCTCGGCGTCAACCAGTTCTGGCTTTTCACCGGCGTCTTCTTCCTCGGCCCCGCGCTCGCCGGTCTCGGCGGCGCGATCCAGTTGCCCAAGGGCAGCGCGGATCTCTTGATGAACTTCAACATCATCGCCGAGGTCTTCGTCGTGGTCGTCATCGGCGGCATGGGCTCGATCCCCGGCGCCTTCATCGCCGCAGTGCTGATTTCCGTCCTCAACATCTTCGGCGTCGCCTACGTGCCGCAAAGCACGCTGGTGCTGATGTGGTCATGGCGATCGTGCTGATGGTGCGGCCCTGGGGATTGCTGGGACGTGAGGAAAAGTTCGGCGAACACGGACAGGTCGGCGACCCGCAACGCCCCATCCGACCGGCGGGCCCGCGCGGACGCATCCTCGCGCTGGCGCTGATCGCGGTTCTCGCCCTGGTGCCCGCCTTCACCTCAAGCTTCGCTCAGGTGCTGCTGACCGACATCCTGATCTTCTGTCTCTTCGCAAGCTCGCTGCAGTTCATCCTGTCGACAGGCGGGTTGATCAGCTTCGGCCATGCGGTCTTCTTCGGCGGCGGCGCCTACGCCTCGGCCCTGCTCGTCACCTATTTCGATACCCCGATGGAACTCGCCTTCATGCTCGCACCGCTGGGCGCAGGGATTCTGGCGATCGGCATCGGCTAGTTCTGCATCCTCCTCTCCGGCATCTATTTCGCCATGCTGACGCTGGTCTTCAGCCAGCTCGTCTCGTCGCTCGTCTTCCAATGGGGCGAGGTCACCGGCGACGACGACGGACTGGTCAGCATCTGGCCCGCCAAATGGCTGCCGGATACCACCGCCTACTACTATTGCACCCTGGCCGTCGGCGGGATCCTGATCCTGCGCCACACCACCCATTCCCCCTTCGGCTATGCGCTGAGGGCGACGCGCGATAGCGCACGCCAGGCGGAGGCCACCGGCATCAACATCAAGAACGTGCAATGGATGGCCTTCGTCATCGCAGGCGCCCTCGCCGAACTGGCGGGCGAGCTATTCGTCTTCTCCAAGGGCTCGATCTTTCACGACGAACTCAGCATCTCCAAGAGTTTCGATGCGCTGATCGTCGTGTTCCTGGGCGGCGTGAAGACCCTGTCCGGCGCGGTTGTCGGTGCAGCCTTCATGAAAAGCGTCAAGGACTGGCTCACCCGGATGGAATACTGGCGCCTGATCCTGAGCCTCCTGATCATCGCCGTGGTGATCATCGCCCTGGACGGCACCGTCGGCTCGCTGCGCAAGCTCGGTGAGAGGATCGGCCTCATTCGTGAAGAGGAGAGCATGCGATGACGACGCCCGTTCTCAAGATCTCGCACCTGCCCCGCTTTTTCGGCAGCATTCGCGCTGTCCACGATGTCAGCTTCGATGTTACGCCCGGCGAGTTGAAGGCACTGATCGGCCCCAACGGGGCGGGGAAATCCACCTGCTTCAATATGCTGATGGGTCAGATCTCGCCGTCCTCCGGCACGGTGGAGCTGAACGGCAAGCCGATTACTGGCCTGCCGCCGCGCGACATCTGGCGGCGCGGCGTCGGCCGAACCTTCCAGATCACCGGCACCTACCAGTCCATGACGGTGGCCGAAAACGTGCAGATGGCGCTGATCTCCCATCACCGCCGGCTGTTTTCCATGTTGCCCGACACCCATCGCCTTTATCGCGAGGAGGCGGTCGCACTGCTCGACGTGGTCGGCATGGCCGATCAGGCCGATCGGGCCTGCGCCATTCTCGCCTACGGAGATCTGAAGCGGCTGGAACTGGCCATCGCGCTCGCCCATGCGCCGACGCTCCTGCTGATGGATTAACCGACGGCGGGCATGGCGCCGCGCGAGCGCATCGAGCTCATGCAACTGACCGCCGACATCGTCAAGGAACGGGACATCTCCGTTCTCTTCACCGAACACGACATGGGCGTGGTCTTCGCCCGTGCCCATCACATCATGGTGCTGAACCGGGGCGAGCTGATCGCCGACGGCACGGCGACGGAGGTTCGTTCCAATCCGCACGTGCAGAAAGTCTATCTCGGCGGCGACACCCTCTGTGCGGCGGAGGAAGCTCATGTCTGAACCGATTTCTGAGCCCATGCTCCGGATCGAGGGGCTGAACAGCTTCTACGGCAAGGCGCACATTCTCAACGACCTTGGCTTCTCGGTGACGCGCGGCGAAGTCGTGGCCCTTCTCGGACGCAACGGCGCGGGCAAGACGACGACCATGAAGTCGATCATGCAGCTCGTGCGTTCGCGCAAAGGTCACATCCATTTCCACGGCACCGAAATCACCGGCATGGCGCCGCACAAGGTGGCGCGCATGGGCCTCGGCTACGTGCCGGAGGAGCGGCGGATCTTCACCGATCTGACGATCCTGGAAAATCTGGAAGTGGGCCGTCAGGGGCACCGCGTCGATACGCCCTTCTGGACGGAAGCGGACATGTTCGAACTGTTCCCGAACCTGTGGGAACAGCGCAATGCGCAAGGCAAGGCCATGTCCGGCGGCGAACAGCAGATGCTCACCATCGCCCGCACGTTGATGGGTAACCCGAGCCTTCTGCTTCTCGATGAACCGTCGGAAGGTATCGCGCCGATCATCGTGGAGCAGATGGCCCAGACGATCCTGAAGTTCAAGGAACAGGGACTGACGGTGATCATCTCCGAACAGAACCTGCACTTCGCCAAGATCGTCGCAGACCGCACGGTCATCATCGAGGGCGGCGAGAAGAAGTTCGACGGCTCTTTTGACGAGCTTGAGAATCATACCGAGATCCGCGATGCATACCTGTCGGTCCAAGCCGATGAAATCGAAACCAACGACGAGCTGAGATTTCGCGAAACGGCCTTCTGCCGCAAGCGCAATCCAGCCCGTGGAGAGCCCGTGTCCGATCCCGCAGAAAAAGCCCCCAAAACGCCGGATCCACGCACCCACGGCTATGTGCTCGACGAGCAGATCGGATACCTGTTGCGCAAGGCCTACCAGCGCAACGCAGTGCTCTTCGGCGAAAAGGTACAAAGCGGCCTGACGCCGACGCAATTCGCCGTAATGGCGCGGTTGACGGAACTAGGCTCGGTCTCGCAGAACCACCTCGGCCGGACCGTCGGTCTCGACGTGGCGACCACCAAGGGCGTCGTCGACCGGCTGCATGCGCGCGGCCTGATCGAAACCGGCCGCGATCCCAATGACCGCCGCCGCCAGATGATCTCGCTGAGCGATGCCGGCTGGCAGCTTTTCGAGGAATGCGCGCTGCTGGGTCTGGACGTCTCGCAGGAAACGTTGAGCCCCCTCACACAGGCCGAGCGCTGGTCCCTGTTGAAGATCCTAAAGAAGCTTCAGTAGGTAGCCCGATTGCGTGCGTGGCCCATCCTTCGAGACGGCGCTTCGCGCCTCCTCAGGATGACGTTATCGGGTGGTTGGCTTTGAAGGCGCGAGCTACACGCACAACGTCATCCTGAGGAGCGCTCGCAAGAGCGCGTCTCGAATGATGGGCCACGCGATGGACAAGGAACATCCACCCCACTTCCGCGTGGAGTACCCCCGCCCAGTCTTCCTCAGCCTCGTATTCCATCAACAGGTCCTTGGCGTCGATCTGATCGCCCGGAGCGACGTGAACGGCGTAGATGACGGCATTGCGCTGGGCGTGGATGCCGGTCTCCATCTTCATCTCCTCGATGGTCATCATCAGATCGCCGACGCTCACCTTGGTGCCAGCCTTCACGGCAAGCGAGGCGATGACACCGGGCCGGCGCACCGACATGGTTCGCGTTGCCTTCCTCCGCCTTCGGCTGGGCCTTCACGGCACCGCCGCCATGCAGCCGGTCGACCATGCGGATGAGCCACGGCTGACCGTTCAGCTTGAAGAACACCTTGACACTGCCGTTATCGTCCGTCTCGCCGATCGCCTGACACCGGATTTCCAGCGTCTTGCCGGGATCGATCTCGACGCTGATCTTCTCACCCGGCTCCATGACATAGAAGAAGGTCGAGGTCGGCAGGGCGCGGACGGGGCCGTATTCCTCGAAGCGCTTGCGATATTCGGCAAACACCTTCGGGTACACCAGGTAGGAGTTCAGGTCCTCGTCGTCGATTTCCACGCCTCCGGCAGTCTCCGAGGCTTCTTTGCGCTTTTCCTCGAAATCGACCGGCGGCAGATACTTGCCGGGGCGTCCCTCAAGTGGCTCCTCGCCCTTCAGGATCTTTTTCTGCAGGGCTTCCGGGAAACCGCCCGCCGGACGACCGAGATTGCCGCGCATCATGTCGACCACGCTATCGGGGAAGGAGATGTCCCGTGCCGGGTCCTCCAACGCTTCGCGCGTCAGCCCCTGCGAAACCATTATCAGCGCCATGTCGCCCACCACCTTGGAGGATGGCGTTACCTTGACGATATCGCCGAACATCTTGTTGACCTCGGCATAGGTCTTGGCGACTTCGTGCCAGCGCTCTTCCAGCCCCAGCGAGCGCGCCTGCGCCTTGAGGTTGGTGAACTGGTCGCCCGGCATCTCGTGCAGATAAACCTCGGAGGCCGGAGCCTGCATACCGCTCTCGAAGGCGACATAATGGCCGCGCACCGCTTCCCAGTAATTCGAGATCTCACGGATCGCATCGATGTCGAGCCCGGTGTCGCGCTCGCTGCGCGCCAGCACCTCGACGATCGTGCCCAGCGTTGCCTGCGAGGTGTTGCCCGAGACAGGGAGTCGATGGCGCAATCGACCGCATCGACGCCCGCCTCCGAAGCCGCCAGAACCGTGGCGCTGGCGATACCCGCGGTATCGTGCGTATGCAGATGGATCGGAAGATCGATCTACTCCTTCAGGACGGAGATCAGCTTGCGCGCGGCAGCCGGCTTCAAGAGCCCGGCCATGTCCTTCAGACCTAGCACATGAACCCCGGCATCGCGCAGCTCGCGCGCCATGGAGACATAGTAGTTCAGGTCGTACTTGGCCCGGTCCGGATTGCCGATATCGTCCGTGTAGCAGATCGTGCCTTCGCAGATCCGGCCCGTTTCCAGAACCGCATCGATAGCGATGCGCATGTTCTCAACCCAGTTCAGACTGTCGAAGATGCGGAAGAGATCGACGCCCGACGTTGCCGCCTGATGGACGAAGCTCTGCACCACGTTGTCGGGATAGTTGGTGTAGCCGACCCCGTTGGAGCCCCGCAGCAGCATCTGGGTGAGTAGGTTCGGCATGGCGGTGCGCAGGGCCCGCAGGCGCTGCCACGGGCATTCCTGCAGGAAGCGGTAGGCAACGTCGAAAGTCGCCCCGCCCCAGCATTCCACCGAGAACAGTTCCGGCAGGTTCGCGACATAGGCGGGCACCACGTTGACCATGTCGATGGAGCGCATGCGGGTGGCCAGTAACGACTGCGGGCCGTCGGTGATCAGCAGGCGCTTCTGCTCCAGCATCCAGTCGGCGACGCCCTTCGGGCCCCTCGCTTCAAGAATCTGACGGGTGCCCACAGGCGGCACGTCGCGGCGTCATTCCGGCGCCACTGGCACGCGCGCATCGACGGCAGGCTTGGGACGCCCTGCCGTTTCCGGATGCCCGTTCACCGTGACATCGGCGGTGTAGGTCATGATCTTCGTCGCCCGGTCGCGCCGGACCTAGAACTCGAACAGCTCCGGCGTCTCGTCGATGAACTTGGTGTGATATTCGCTGTTCAGGAAGGTCGGATGGCGCAGCAGATTTATGGCGAAGTCGATATTCGTCGAGACCCCGCGAATGCGGAATTCGCGCAAGGCCCGGTCCATGCGTGCGATCGCCCCTTCCGGGGTCGGCGCCCAGGCGGTGATCTTTTCCAGCAGGGAATCGTAATAGCGGGTGATCACTGCGCCCGAATAGGCCGTGCCGCCATCAAGCCGGATGCCCATGCCCGTCGCCCCGCGATAGGCGGAGATCCGGCGATAGTCGGGAATGAAATTGTTGGTCGGGTCTTCCGTCGTAATCCGGCACTGGATGGCGTTGCCGGAAAGCTCCACGCGCGACTGATCGGCGATGCCCGCCACCTCGACCAGCGTCTTGCCTTCCGCGATCAGGATCTGGGCGCGCACGATATCGATGCCGGTGACCTCTTCCGTCACCGTGTGCTCGACCTGAATGCGCGGGTTCACCTCGATGAAGTAGAACTTGTCGATCTCCATATCCATCAGGAATTCGACCATACCGGCGCACTCGTAACCCACGAATTCGGCGATCTTCTTGCCGAGCGCGCAGACCTCGGCGCGCTGCGCCTTGCTCAGGTAGGGCGCGGGCGCGCGCTCCACGACCTTCTGGTTGCGCCGCTGCACTGAACAGTCGCGCTCCCACAAATGATAGATATGGCCGTGGGTATCCCCGAGGATCTGCACCTCCACGTGGCGCGCCCGGGTGATCATCTTTTCCAGATAACCCTCGCCGTTGCCGAAGGCGGCTTCCGCCTCGCGGCGGCCCTCGAGGATCTTCTCCTCAAGCTCGTCCGGCCCCGCAATCGGCCGCATGCCGCGCCCGTCGCCGCCCCACGACGCCTTGAGTATCAACGGATAACCGATTTCCGCAGCAACCTTGCGCGCCGCGTCCATGTCGTCGTCGAGCACCTCGGAAGCCGGGATTACTGGCACGCCCGCCTGAATCGCGATATGCTGCGCGCTGGCCTTGTCGCCGAGCTTGCGCATCGTCTCTGCCGACGGGCCGATAAAGGCGATCCCCGCCTCGCGGCACGCCTCGACCAGATCGGGATTTTCCGACAGGAGGCCATATCCGGGGGGGATGGCATCCGCCCCCGAATGACGCGCGACGCGGATGATTTCCTTAATCGACAGATAGGCCGCGACCGGCCCCATCCCTTCACCGATGCGATAGGCTTCGTCGGCCTTGAAGCGATACAGTGAAAGTTTGTCCTCCTCCGCATAGACCGCAACCGTGCGTTTGCCCAATTCGTTGACCGCACGCATTACACGGATTGCGATCTCGCCACGGTTGGCGATCAGGATCTTGCTGAATTCGGACATCATGCCTTCACTATCGATTAAATCGGACCGAAACGGACCAGACGAAAATGTGAGGTCCGGACTTCAAAAAGCCCGAGCCATGAAATGCCATCTTCTGTGTCAGTCGGGCAGCATGGTCACTTATTGCTCATATAGAAAAGCGGTCATTTAGACTAGTCGGCCACGCGGTCAAATGGCATAATGACAATAGTGGCAAAGGGCAGATGTCTAATCGAGCGAGGCCAGAATGGCGCGGGCACGCAACCGCACCGGCTTGTCGATCATCACGCCATCCAGCGAAACCGCTCCGTCCTCCTCGCCCTCGGCCGCCTCTTCGGAGGCCTCGAGAACGCGCCGCGCCCAGTCGACTCCCTCGTCGCTCGGGCGAAAGGCTTGTTTCACCGCTGAAATTTGTTTTGGATGAATGCAGAGCTTTCCGCTCATCCCGAGGTTGCGCGCATGGCGGGCATCCGCTTCACACAAGGTGGGATCGTCCAATGCCGTCGTCACGCCGTCGATCGGCGGTGCGATTCGCGCAAGTTTTGAGGCGAGCACGATCTCGAACCACGCGGGCAGAAGCACCTCGCGCAGGTGGTCGCAGCCAAGATCCGCGCAGAAATCCACAGAGCCGAAGGTAAGCCGTTCCACCCCGTCGATATCCGCGATGGCACGCGCGGAGGCGAGCCCTGCCGCCGTCTCGATCAACGCCACGACGGACACCTTGCCCCCAAGGGCCTGCACCACGGCCACAACATCGCCCACATCCTCCGCCTTGGGCAGGACGACGGCGGAAAGGGCGAGCTTGCCTACCGAGGCAAGATCATCAGCATGCCACGGCGTTCCGCACCCGTTGATGCGCACGAGAACAGGCAGATCCGTGAAGTCGCAGGCAAGTGCCTGTCCGGCCTTCCGCCTTGTCCGCCTCTCCGACGGCATCTTCCAGATCGAGGATCACCGCATCAGTTCCAGATCCGGCCGCCTTGGCAAACCGGTCGGGCCGCGACGCCGGCACGAACAATGGCGTCCGGATCCCGGCGATTTCCTCTCTCAACGTATCCATGTTCATCCCCGTGACCGGTCCCGCTACTGCGCATCTTCCGACCGGAGGGCCGGGACGGAACCGTAATCGCGCTCTTCGCCGGCAAAGATCGGAGCGGGAGCCGGGAAGCGCACTGGTCCGTTGGGGCTATCCACCTCGATACGGCGCAGATGCGGATGCGTGGAAAGCCCGGCCATGTTGTTAACCCGCGCCAACGCCACATCCGACTTCAACAGGGCCTCGATCGCCTCATCGCAATCATACCGGGCGACGGCCTCAGCGACGACAGCATCCGTCTTCGCCCGGTTTTCGACCCGCACCACGTTGGTGGCGAACCGCTCGTCGGTACCAAGGGCCGCATCCCCGATGAAGACCTCGCACAGCTTGCGCCATTCCCGGTCGCTCTGAATGGAAATCAGGATCGGCGTCTTGTCGCGCGTCTCGAACACGTCATAGGGCGAAATGGAGGGGTGAGCGAGCCCGATGCGCTTGGGCGGATTGCCGCCCTCGTAATTGAGCAGCGGCACCGTCAGCCATTCGGCGATCACGTCGAACATGGAGACGGAGATATTCGCGCCCTTGCCTATCACCGAACGCCGGATGAGGGCCTCCAGGATCGCCGCGTGCGCGGTTGCCCCCGTCGCGATATCGACGATGGAAAGCCCTACCCGCGACGGCCCTTCCGGCGTGCCGGTGATCGAGCAGAGCCCGGATTCCGCCTGGATCAGCAGGTCATAGGCCTTGCGGTCGGCGTAAAGCCCGCCCTCTCCGAAACCGGCAATCGAACACACGATCAGGCGCGGATTGGCCTTCACCAGGTCTTCGGGATCGAAGCCGAGCCGGGTCAACGCCCCGCACTTCAGGTTCTGCACCACGACATCGGCACTACCGATCAGCTCCGCCAGCCGGGCCTTCGCCTCCGGCTTGGCGAGATTGAGCATCAGCGTTTCCTTACCCCGGTTGAGCCAGACGAAATAGCTCGACTGACCGGCGGCAGCGGTATCGTAGCCGCGCGCGAAATCGCCTTCCGGCCGTTCGATCTTGACCACCCGCGCGCCCGCATCCGCAAGGCGCGCCGTGCAAAACGGCGCCGCCACCGCCTGTTCGATGGCGACGACCGTCAATCCTTCCAGAGGCAGAGTCATCAGAACGACCGCGGCAGGCCGAGAATGTGCTCGGCGACGTAAGAAAGAATGAGATTGGTGGAGATCGGCGCCACCTGATAGAGCCGCGTCTCGCGAAACTTGCGTTCCACGTCGTATTCGGCGGCAAAGCCGAAGCCGCTATGGAACTGCAGGCAGGCATTGGCAGCTTCCTACGAGGCCTTGGCGGCGAGATATTTCGCCATGTTGGCCTCAGCCCCGCACGGCTCGCCCGCGTCATAGAGCCGGCACGCCTGATAGCGCATCAGGCTTGCGGCCTCGATCTCGATATAGCTTTCCTCGATGGGGAACTGAACGCCCTGGTTCTGGCCGATCGGCCGCCCGAACACGTTGCGTTCCTTCACATAGGAGGTGACGCGGTCGGTGAACCAGTAGCCGTCGCCGATGCATTCCGCCGCGATCAGCGCGCGCTCCGCGTTGAGCCCGGTCAGGATGTACTTGAAGCCCTTGCCTTCCTCGCCGATCAGGTTCTCGACCGGGATTTTCAGATCGTCGAAGAACAGCTCGTTGGTCTCGTGGTTCACCATGTTGCGGATCGGCGTGACCGTCATGCCGCTTTTCATGGCTTGCTTGATATCGACCAGGAAGATCGACAGCCCCTCCGACTTCTTCTTCACCTCCGCCAGCGGCGTGGTGCGCGCCAGCAGGATCATCAGGTCGGAATGCTGGACGCGACTGATCCACACCTTCTGGCCGTTGATCACGTAGCGATCGCCCTTGCGCACGGCCGTGATCTTGATCTTGGTGGTGCCGGTGGTCGGCTCGGTCACGCCCATGGACTGAAGCCGCAACTCGCCCGAGGCGATCTTCGGCAGATAGATCTCGCGCTGCTCGTCGGAACCGTGCCGGACGAGCGTGTTCATGTTGTACATCTGGCCGTGGCAGGCACCGGAATTGCCGCCCACCCGGTTGATCTCCTCCATGATCACCGAGGCTTCAGTGAGCCCGAGGCCGGATCCGCCGTATTCCTCAGGGATCAGCGCGGCCATCCAGCCCGCTTTCGTCAGCGCATCCACAAACTCCTCCGGATAGACGCATTCGTCATCCACCTTGCGGTGGTATTCGTCCGGGAATTCGGCACACAGCGCGCGCACGGCATCGCGGATATCCTGATATTCATCTGAAGAATGAATCACTTGTCTCTTCCATCGGGCCTGATCGTCGCTGATACGGCCACCTTTGGCCAATCAACTAAGGGGGGCTCTGCAGGGATTTCAAATATGGAAAAGCGATCCGGCCCATAGCGAATTGATATGGCCCGAAGTGCCCGTACGGGAATGCGCAATTGTCGATTTGGGCTAGGTTCGTTCGTGTTGCCCATCCTTCGAGACGCGCTCTTACGAGCGCTCCTCAGGATGACGTTGAGAGTGTAGCAGGTCGTTTCGATCTATCTTTCTGCCAAAAAAAATCAACACGATAACGTCATCCTGAGGAGGCGCGACAGCGCCGTCTCGAAAGATGGATAACAAGAATGAATCTCCACTCCCCAAAGCCACGGGTCACGGCGCCCGCCCCTTACCTGTAGGTCCGCTCCTCGATCGGCGTCCCGGCGATCCGTTCCAGCAGCATTTCCAGCATGGCCGTCTCCGCCCGGTTCATCTTCGCGCTCGGGTTCCACACCACGTGCACATCGATGCCCGGCAGGTTCTCGTAAGGCGGCAGGCGCCAGAGCAGACCGTCATCGAGGTCCCGCCGCACCACGTGAACCAGCAGAGGCCCGATGCCCAGCCCCGCGATGATCATACGCCGGACCTCTTTCAGGTTCGCCGAAGTCCCGACCACCCGGTCGATCAGGTCGGCATCGGCCCGCATGAGCGTCACCGACCTCAACGCATCCTCCAGCCGGTCGGTGACGAAGCTGACAGCCGCCTGCCCGGCGAGATCCGCCTTGGTCAGATCGCTCACCCCGAAAAGCGGATGGGTGGGCCCGCAGAAGAGGCCGAAAAATTCGCGGTAAAGCCTCGAATATTCCAGCTTGGAATTGCGTTTGCGCACCAGACACACGGCAAGCGAGGCGCGCCGCGACATCAAGGCGTCCAGCGTATCCTTACTGGCGGATAATGTTGACCGACAGGGTCGCCAGCGGGTGCTTTTCGTGAAAGCGGCGCAGCGTCTCGTCAAAAAGAGGGCAGACCACGTGGCTCGCCATGGCGATTTCGACATGCCCGCGCACCTCGTCCGCCACGTCGCGCATCAAGGTGCCGAGCCGCAGGATCGGCCCCTGGATCTCGACCGCCTCACGCAGAAGGAGTTTGCCCGCCTCCGTCAGTTCGAAATGTCCGGACTTTCGATTGATGAGCCGCTTTCCGAGCCGGTCCTCAAGCCTTTTCAGGGCGCTGGAGACGGTCGGCTGCTTCAGGCTGAGCCGTTCGGCTGCCTCCGTTACGCTGTGGGAGCGCGCCAGAACGACAAATGTCCCGAACAGATTCCAGTCCAGATCGCGAACCAAACGTTCGGCGCCCAGGGGATGTGAATCCTCATCCATAGATCTGCTCTATAGTTACAATTCCGATTTTCTATTTTATCAATTAAGTAGCTCTTGCCACTCTCCGTCAAGGTAATTTTACTTAAAGGCATTGGCATGAGCGTCGAGGCGCGCGAGAGGCGACAACCCTGGATCCTGCTATCGCCGGCACTGACAGCGATCACGCTGCTGCTGTTCGTCCCGCTCGCCTTCATCGTCGTCTATTCGTTCTGGCTCAGAACCGCGACTGGCGCCGACCAGGTTGGCTTCTTCCTCGACAACTGGAACGAGGCGCTGACCGATCACTTCTACCGCGACATCCTCCTGTCGACCCTGCGCATCGCGGCCATCACCACCGTCGTGTGCGCCGTGATGGGCTATCCGACCGTCTATTTCATCGCGCGCTCCAAGGGCAACAAGGCGCTCATGCTGCTGCTTTTGATGCTGCCCTTCTGGATCAGCTACATCATCCGCACGATGTCGTAGATCAACATTCTCGGCGTTTCCGACGCGGTGAACTGGGCGCTCATCGAGATCGGGCTCATCAGCGAGCCCTTCCAGATGCTCTACAACGAGACGACCGTCATCCTCGGCCTCGTCCACTTCCTGCTGCCCTTCATGATCCTGAATGTCTACGTGGCGCTGGAAGGCATCGACACCTCGCTTGAAGACGCGGCCTGCTCACTCGGCTCCACCCGCTGGCAGAGCTTCCTCGAAGTGACCTTGCCGCTGTCCCTGCCCGGACTGGCCATGGGCGGGCTTCTCTGTTTCGTGCTGAGTGCGGGCACCTACATCACACCGCTGGTCCTCGGCGGGCCGACGGACGCCATGTTCGCCAATCTCGCCTTCGAGGCGATCATCACCCAGCTCAACTGGCCGCTCGGCTCCGCCCTGTCGCTGATGTTGCTGGCGATCCTCGGCGCGCTGGTGTTGATCTACAACCACTTCCTGGTACTGGGCCAACTGATGAAGGGCTTGAGCTGATAGGCTGGCAGGTCATTCGCGGCTGGGCGGTCGCCGTCTACATCTTCATGTTCCTGCCGGTGGCGGTCGTGGTGCTCTTGAGCTTCAACGCCAGCCAGTTCGGCTCCTTTCCGATGACCGGACTGTCGTTGCGCTGGTTCGTCGAACGGGCCAACAACGAGGCGATTCTCAGGGCCTTTCGCACCTCCATTGTGCTGGGCCTGCTCACCGCGGTGATCCGACGACGTTCGGCGTCCTCGCAAGCCTTGCACTGGTGCGCTACTGGATCCCGGCGCGCAATTTCATCTCCACGATCCTGATCGCGCCGATCCTGGTGCCGGAAGTGGTACTGGCCGTCGCCCTGCTGCTGTTTCTGAACGCCCTGTCGATCAACAAGAGCTTCCTGCTCCTGCTGATGGGCCACGTGATCTTCACCCTGCCCTTCGTGATCCTCGTGGTGCAGGCCCGTCTCGTCAGCATCCGCCGCGATTACGAGGAAGCGGCGCTGAGCCTCGGGGCAAGCCCGATCGAGACCTTCTTCCGGGTGACCCTGCCGCTGCTGGCGCCCGCCGTCTTCGCAGGCATGCTCTTCCCCTTTACTATCTCGTTCGACGACATCACCGGCACGCTCTTCTGGAAACCGGGCGGGGTGGAAACCGTGCCCACCCATATCTTCGCCATGCTGCACAACTCCATCTCACCGGAGATCAACGCGCTCGGCACCGTCATGATCTTCTTTACCGTCGGGCTTCCCCTTCTGGGGCTCGATCTTGCCCGACGGCTCGCCATGCAACGCGGCAAATAGAACCGCGTGCATCTGAAAAAAACACCACCATCCAGACACAAGCCAGACTTCAGGGGAACGAAATGGACAACACAAAACGCTACGAGCGCTTGAGGGAGCGCTATCTGAACGGCGATCTCGACCGGCCCAAATTCCTTGGCCTCATCGGCGCGGCCGGACTTGCCTACGGCGTACACACGCCCTTCGCCCGTCACGCAATGGCAGCGATCGAAAAGGTGCGTTTCGACGGCTGGGGCGGCGGCGTCTCCGAGGCCTTCCGCAAATAACGCCTTCGGTCCCTACACGGAAAAGACCGGCATCGAAGTCGTGGACGGCACCTTCGGCGGCTCCGACGAGTACATCTCGCGCGTCAAGGCCAGCCAGTCCGGCGAATACAACATCGCGCACCTCTCCGGCGTCTTCGATTACGCCCGCTACAACGGCCTCGGCCTGACCTCGACGCTGAACGAGGACAACATCCCGAACCTGAAGAACGTCATCCCGAAGCTGGTCGACGTCTTCCGCAATGTGACCGACGGCAAGGTTCTCCTGCGTACCCTACGATTACGGCACCACCGGGCTTGCCTATAACCGCAAGCACGTCTCCGACGAGGAGATGAAGGAAAAGGGCGCGAAGATCCTCATCGACGAGGCGCTCAAGGGCAAGATCGGCGGCTGGAGCGACTGGCGCACCCACATCTGGTACGCATCGCTGCAGACCGGTCAGGACCCGAACGGTGCAGAAGACATGGACGCGATCTGGGACGCCATCCGCGCCCACCGCGACCTTGCGCTGAAATACTGAACCTCGGGCGCGGAGCTGATGAACCTCCTCGCCGAGGAGGAGATCTACGTCACCGAAGGCTGGTCCGGCCACATCTACGCGCTGCAGGAGCAGGGCCACGACATCGGCTACATGGATCCACCCAACGGCTTGGGCTGGCAGGAATGCCTCTTCGTGATCAAGGGATCGCCCATGGAGGTCTGCGAGAAGCTTCTGAACTTCATGCTGGCGCCGGAGACCTCCATTGCGGTAGCCGAGGGGCAGAAATATCCCCCCGCCCTCGAGCCCACCAAGATCGATCTCGGCAAGAAGATCCCGACCCTGTCCGCCTTCGATCCGACCGGTACGCTGGACGGACTCACCTTCGCCAATCCGACCTACTGGAACGGTCACGAGCAGGAATGGTCGAAGAAATTCCACCGTATCCAGAAGGGCTACTAGGGCCAACCCGCGCGGGAGGGGCCACCGCCCTCTTGCGCACGGTGTTGCGGGAGGATGGGTTCGGATGTGTAGCCCACCCTTCGAGACACACTCTGGCTAGCGCTCCTCAGGATGACGTTGTGCGTATGGCTTGCGTCCACGAAGCCAACAACACAATGACGTCATCCTGAGGAGGCGCGACAGCGCCGTCTCGAAGGATCGGCCCCGGGTCCCCCGTCCTCTCCCCCCGACATCCCTCTCCGACAAACGTCTCCCCATCGCACGGGGCCGACTGTCCGTTTCTGTTTCCCATGGCGGAGAACGCATGTGAGCGCCGTATCCCTGACCAACATCGTCAAGCGCTTCGGTTCGGTGACGGCCGTTCACCGGATGTCCATGGAGATCGCCGAAGGCAGCTTCACGACCCTGCTCGGCCCTTCGGGTTGCGGCAAGACCACCACCTTGCGCATGATCGCCGGTCTGATCGACCCTTCCGAAGACGACATCACCATCAAGGGACGACGGGTCAACGACATTCCGATCCACAAGCGCAATCTCGGCCTCGTCTTCCAGAACTACGCCTTCTTCCCGCACAAGACGGTGGCGGAAAACGTCGCTTTCGGCCTGAAATACCGGGGCGTTTCCAAGGCGGAAGCCCGCGAGAAGGTGCAGCGCGCGCTCGATCTCGTGCAGTTGCCCCAGGTCGGCGACCGCTATCCCAAGGCGCTTTCCGGCGGCCAGCAACAGCGCATTGCTCTGGCGCGCGCCGTCGTCATCGAGCCTGACATGCTTCTGCTGGATGAACCGCTGTCCACGCTCGATGCGAACCTGCGCGAGGACATGCGCGTGGAGCTGAAGCGTATCCAGAACCGCATCGGCGTCACCACCGTCTTCGTCACCCACAACCAGTCCGAGGCGCTCGCCATGTCCGACAAGCTCGTCGTCATACCGAACGGGCTGGTGGAGCAGATCGGCACGCCGGAGGAAGTCTACAACATGCCCGCCAGCGAGTTCGTCACCAGTTTCCTCGGCACCTCGAACATTCTGGCCGGCCGCTGCATCGGGCTCGACGGCTCGTCCGTCGCTCTCGATATCCCCGCACTTGGCAGGATCGAGGTCCCGCGCGAGCGTGCCCCTCACATTTCAGGCTAAGGTGCCGCGCGCCTCGTGCTATGTGCGGAAAAGCTCACCGTCGCCTCAACTAATGCGCCCACCAACGGCGCCCTCTCCCTGCCCGGCACCGTCGAGACGGTCGACTATCAGGGGCAGGCGGCCCGCTATTTCCTGCGCCTGGGACACGCCGCTCCAGGCAATCAACATGATCGATGAGCATCCCTTCGAGGAGAGACAGTCGGTCAGTCTCCACTTCCGGCCGCGCGATTGCGCAGTTCTTCCGAGTACCGAGTGACATGTCCACGCCCCCCAAATCCCACCTCTTCTATCAAAGCCGTTTTCGCCGCCCCATGCTCGATCAGGCCGGGTGGGGTCTACATGTGGGACCTCGAAGGCAAGCGCTATCTCGACGGTTCCTCCGGCGCCATGGTCTGCAATATCGGCCATTCCAACGAGCGCGTGCTGGAGGCGATGCGCCGCCAGATGGAGAAATCCACCTTCGGCTATCGCCTGCATTTCGAAACCGAACCGGCCGAGCGGCTGGCGGAAAAGACCGCAAGTCTCACGCCCGACGGCATGGACAAGGTGTTCTTCGTCTCCGGCGGATCGGAGGCGGTTGAAAGCGCCATCAAGCTTGCCCGCCAGAACGCTCTGGCGATCGGCGAGGCTCAGCGCTGGAAGGGTGATCTCGCACCATTCGAGCTATCACGGGGCCACGCTCGGCGCGTTGGCTTTGACCGGATACACGCCGCTTGCCTCTGCCTTCGATCCGATGATGCGCCCCATGCCGAAGATCCCGGATCCGCGCGCCTATCTCGACCATCTCGACGCAAACGACGAGGCGACGGGCCACTACTACGCCGACATGCTGGAGGATCGCATTCTGGCCGAAGGGCCGGAAACCGTGCTCGCCTTCATCGTGGAACTGGTCGGCGATGCCTCCACCGGGGCGCTCGTGCCGCCCGCGAGCTACATGAAGCGCATCCGCGAGATCTGCACGAAATACGGCGTGCTGCTCATCCATGACGAGGTCATGTCGGGCGGAGGGCGGACCGGCAAGTTCTTCGCCGCCGAACATTGGAACTTGGCGCCCGATATCCTGACGATCTCCAAGGACTTTACCGCCGGCTACGTACCATTGGGCGCCATGGTCGCGCGCAACGACATCGTCGAGAACGTGCTCGACATGGGCGACTTCCTGCACGGCTACACCTACGCGGGCAATCCTCTGGCCTGTGCCGTCGGTCTCGCAGTTCTCGACAAGATCGAGCGAAAAGGCATGATGGACAATGCCACGAAGGTCGGGGCGGAACTGAAGGCTGGCCTGCAAGGTCTGATGGAGCTTCACAAGATCATCGGTGATGTTCGCGGCATCGACCTCTTCCTCGCCTTTGAACTCGTCTCTAACCGCAAGACGCTGAAGCCTCTGCCAAGGAACCTCAACGCCTAAACCGCGCTTGTCGACATCGCCTATGACAAGGGGCTGATCATCTATTCCCGTCGCACCCGCGGCGGCTACGACGGCGACCACTTCCTCGTCTGCCCGCCGATGATCACCGACAGCGGACACGTGGCGGAAATCCTGGAAACGCTCGAAGACGCGCTGACCGAATTCCGCGAAACCACCGTCGACCGCCACCTGCAAGCCGGATGACGCGAGAGCTCCCATGACAGACCGGATAATCATCACCTGTGCGGTGACGGGGTTCATCCATCCCCCCACCATGTAACCCTACCTGCCCGTCACGGGCTCGGAGATCGCAAGCGACACGTTGAAGGCGGCGGAAGCGGGCGCAGCGATCCTGCACCTGCATGCCCGCGACCCGGGAAACGGCCGCCCATCGGCGCTTCCCAAGCACTTCATGAGCTTCCTGCCAGTGATCAAGCAGGGATCGGATGCGGTGGTGAACATCTCCACCGGCGGCAGCGCCGTCATAACGCTGGACGACCGGCTGGCCGCCCCCACCATGGCAGAGCCGGAAATGTGCTCGCTCAACATGGGCACGATGAACTTCGCGCTCTATCCGCTGGCCAAGCGCTATTCCGACTGGAAGCACGACTGGGAAAAGCCGTTCCTGGAAGGCTCCGACGACCTCGTCTTCAAGAACACGCCGCGCGATATCGCAGCCGTGCTGACTCGGCTCGGACAGGAGCGCGGCGCGCGCTTCGAATTCGAGTGCTACGACGTCGGCCACCTCTACATGCTGCGCCATTTCGCCGATCGCAGCATGATCAAGCCGCCCTTCTTCATCCAGTTCGTCTTCGGCGTGCTGGGCGGTATCGGAGCCGACCCGGAAAATCTCGATCACATGAAACGCATCGCCGACAAGCTTTTCGGCGACGACTACATGTTCTCCGTGCTCGCCGCCGGTCGCCATAAGATCCCGTTCGCCACCATGGCCGCAGCCATGGGCGGGCATATCCGCGTCGGTCTTGAGGACAGCCTTTTCATCGACAGGGGGCGAACTGGCGAAATCCAATGCCGAACAGGTGGAAAAGATCCGCGAAATCGTCGAACGTCTGGGCCGTACCGTAGCGACACCATCTGAGGCGCACAAGATGCTCGCCCTGAAGGGCGCAGACAGGACGACCTTTTGACCATGGACGACATCATCATCCGCAGGGCGAAGCGCGAGGACGTCGAAAAACTGCACTGGGCTTTGACCCGGCTCTCCGAAGACATCGACGACGATCACGCTGCCTCGAGCGCCGACCTGTTGCGGAACGGCTTTTGCCGAGTACCCGGCCTTCTTCGCCCTTCCGGCCGAGGATCGGAATGGCGGTGATGTCCTCGGCGCTCTCATGGCCTCGCCGCTCTTCTCCACCACAAATGCCGGGGTGGGGCTCTACGTCACCGACCTCTGGGTTGCCGCCGCCACACGCGGCTACGAGCTCGGCAGACGCCTGTTGGCCGCAGCGCTCGAAGAAGCCGACAAGGAGTGGACGGTCCGCTTTCTGGAACTTGCCGTCTACCAGGACAACGCCAAGGCCCGCACCTTCTACGACCGGCTGGGCTTCTCGCAATTCGCAGACGAGATCTTTCTGACCCTGAAGGGGCCGGCTCTCGAGAACTTGAGGAAAACGCAATGAAGGCCATCTTCGATGATCGCCAGTGGAAGCACGATCCAAAGCATTTCATGGCGAACGGAACCGTCTATCCCAACCCGGAACAACTGCAGCGCATCGAGGTGCTGCACTCGGGCGCGGAGGCGGCCGGATGCTCGTTCCAGGCGCCCGCCGATCACGGCATGGGCCCATCGCGGCCCTGCATACGGCGAAATATCTCGTCTTTCTGGAAACCATCCATACCCACTGGAGCCGGATTGCGGATGCGTTGACGAGGTGATCCCGAACGTCCACTCCGACCGGCGCACGGCCTCCTATCCGCGTTCCGCCATCGATCAGGCGGGCTTCCATCAGGCCGACACGGCTTGCCCGATCGCAGCCCACATCTTCGAATCCGCCTACTGGTCCGCCCATAGTGCGGTTAAAGGCGCAGACCTTCTCCATGCGGGCGAACAGGCGCTCTACGTGTTGAGTCGCTCGCCCGGGCACCATGCCTTCGCGGATCTGGCAGGCGGGTTCTGCTTCTTCAACAATACCGGCATCGCGGCTGAGCGACTGCTGGCCGCGGGCCATCGCCCGGCCATCCTCGACGTGGATCTCCACCACGGCAACGGCACGCAGGGCATCTTCTATGAACGCTCCGACGTGCTGACCGTCTCGATCCACGTCGACCCGATCCGCTTCTATCCCTTCTACTGGGGCCATGCCCAGGAACGCGGCGAAGGGGCTGGCCTCGGCTACAACCTCAACCTGCCCCTGCCGCGCGGCACCGGCGACGACGATTACCTGAAGACGATAAAGACCGCCTTTGCCCATATCCGCGCCTTAGGGACGGACGTGCTTGTCATTGCCCTCGGCCTCGATCCCTTCGAGAAGGACCCGCTGAAGGGGCTTGCGGTGACAACACCGGGCTTTGCGCGTATTGGCGAAGCCATCGCCAAATTCGGCCTTCCGACCCTGTTAGTGCAGGAGGGCGGATATCTCTCCGAGGAGCTTGGCTAGAACCTGACCAGCGTGCTGAACGGATACCAGAGCGCATGAACGAGACAGCAGACATCATCGTCATCGGCGGCGGCATCGCGGGGATCAGCGCGGCGGCTCGATTGTCGGCGGACGCCCGCGTCATCATCCTAGAAATGGAAGACGCGCCAGGCCGTCACGCAACCGGCCGTTCGGCGGCGATCTTCGTGCGCAACTACGGCAACGCCACCTTGCGCGCGCTGAACGCCGCCTCCGACCCGGAACTCCAGAACCCCGGAGAGATCGCGGAGGAGACCATTCTCAGCCCGCGCGGCGAAATGATGATCGCCATCGAAGCCGAGCTCGACGCCTTCAACGCCTATCTCGACGGTTCCTCCGGCATGGAGCGGACCGATCCGGATGACGCAGTCGTCCGCTTCCCGCTCCTCAGGCGCGAACGGATCGCGGCCGCCGCCATCGAGCATGACGCGCAGGATATCGACGTCGATCGCCTGCTTCAGGGTTTTGCCCGTCTCACCCGCCATAACGGCGCAACCATCGTCACCGATGCCCCAGCCGAACGGCTGACCCGCGAGGGAAGTATCTGGCGGGTGGAAACGCCCAAGGGCGTGTTCGAGTCCCCCTTAGTGGTCAATGCCGCGGGCGCGTGGGCCGATGTCGTCGCCGAACGCACCGGGGTGAAGAAGATCGGGCTCGTTCCCATGCGCCGCTCCGCCACCATTCTGCCTGTTCCCGACGGGCTCGACGTACGGACCTGGCCTTTCGTCGTCAGCGCTTCTGAGACCTGGTACGCCAAGCCCGACGTGGGCAAGCTGATGGTCTCGCCCGCCGACGAGGACCCGACCGAACCGCACGATACCTGGCCGGACGACATGGTGCTGGCGGAAGAGCTCGACAGGTTCGAACAGGCCGTGACCATGCAGGTGACACGGGTGGAGCGGAGTTGGGCGGGCCTGCGCAGCTTCGTTTCTGATCGCATCCCCGTCGTCGGCTATGCGCCGGATGCGGACGGCTTCTTCTGGCTGGCCGGTCAAGGCGGCTACGGCGTCCAGACCTCGCCTGCCCTCTCGCGGCTTGCCGCCAATCTCTGCCTGAAACGGTCGCCCGCGCTGCCGAACGAAATCGTTGCCGCGCTCGATCCCGCGCGCTTTGCCTGACACCTGCCCTCAAGAACGACAGGACACATCATGAGCGATATCAAACGACTGAACCCCGAACCGCGCATGAGCCAGGCGGTTATCCACGGCGGGCTCGTCTGGCTTGCCGGTCAGGTCGGGGCTCCCGGCGAGAGCGTGACCGCCCAGACAGAGGCCGTCCTTGCGCGTATAGACGCGCTCCTGGCGGATGCGGGAACCAACAAGTCGCGCCTGCTGCAGACGACAATCTGGCTGTCCTCGGTGGATGATTTCGCCGAGATGAACGCGGTGTGGGACGCCTGGATCGATCCGGCCAATCCGCCCACGCGCGCCTGCGGCGGATCCAGGTTGGCGACGCCCGACTACAAGGTCGAGATCATCGTCGTCGCGGCACTTTGAGAACGGCCGTCAAAAACAGAAAACGATGCGGCGCCCTCGCACCGCATCGCCTGATCGAGGAATTCCGGTGAAGGAACCGACTTCCTACACCCGCTCCGGATAGGTGAGAGCAAGAGAGGCGATCGGCGGCGGAACCTGTCCCCCGTGATTGACCAGCCGGACGGTGTCGAGCGCAATCATCCGCTCTTCATCCGTCGGCACGACCAATGTCGTGACAAAAGCGCTCGCGGCACTGATATTTGGGTGGCCGTTGCGCACCATTTCGTTCAGCCGCTCATCGATCTTGACGCCGAGAACGCCGAGCCCGGCACACACGCGGGAGCGGATTTCGGTGCTGTTCTCTCCGCTACCGGCGGTGAAGACCAGCGCATCCAGCCCGTTCATCGCCGCCGCATGGGTGCCGATGGTCTTGCGGATGTGATAGACGAAGATATCGACGGCGAGCGCGCAGCGATCGTCACCGGCGCCGGCACGCTGCTCTACTTCCCGCATGTCGTTGCTGATGCCGGACACGCCGAGAAACCCGCTCTTTTCGTAACAAAGCCTCTCCACCTCTTCCAGAGACCTCCCCTGTTCCTTGACGAGATGGAAGATGATCGCCGGATCGAAATCGCCGGAACGCGTTCCCATCGGAACGCCGCAGAAGGTGACGAAGCCGATGCTGGTATCGACCGCCTCCCCACCCTTGACCGCATCGAGCGTCACCCCGTTGCCGAGGTGACAGCTGACCATGGCAAGGTCCTCCAGCGGCCTGTTCAGAACATCGGCCGCAACACGGCTGACATAGCGGCACGACGTGCCGTGGAACCCGTATTTGCGGATACCGTGCTTGGAATAGAGATCGTAGGGCAGCGCGTAGATATAGGCTTCGCGCGGCACGCTTTGATGAAACGCGGTGTCGAATACGGCCACGTTCGGAACTCCCGGAAACCGCCGCATGCATTCTTCGATGCCCGCGATGTTGCAGGGATTGTGAAGCGGCGCGAAACGCACGCAGGCGTAAAGCTGCTTCATGACGATCTCGTCGATGACCACGGAATCGACGAAGACGTCGCCGCCGTGAACGGCCCGGTGGCCGATGGCGGTGATCGCCTCTGCGCTCTCGATAACGGCAAGCTCCGAATTCATCAGGTTGTCGACCATGACGTCGAAGGCCACCTTCTGGCAAAGGATGAGACGCTCCTCCACGGCCTTCTTGTCACCGACCCGATACTCCGAATAGGAACCCTCCTCACCGATACGCGCGATCAGGCCCCTTGGCGACAACCTCGGTCAGGTCGGCATTGTAGAGCTGGTATTTCAGGCTCGAACTGCCGCAGTTGATGGTCAGGATCATAGTAATTTCTCTTTTCCAAGTGCGCGGCTGCGAACGCTTCCAGGTCCCTCGCGCCGTCCGTCACATGCGGGGAGGCCCCCGCTCTGGGCTCAGATCGGGATGGGCAGGAGAGCCCAGAACCCAACAGAGGTCAGGAAGTTGAAGACGAGTGTCATCGTCGCGATCGTGCAGGCCAGCGGGTCGATGTGCGTATCGCCGCGATCAAGGAAGATCCTGGCGTAGAACTCGCCGACGAAGGCGCAGATCAGGCCTGCGACGCCCGCCAGAACGACGCTGCCCGACGCCGCTCCGACGATTGCCGCCGGCAAGGCGATATGGTAGGTAACCGGCGTCAGAACGCCGACGGTGAGGAACAGCAGGCTCGCAGCCGTGATACCGAAGGCCAGCAGGGCTCCCGGCGTTCCGTAGGTCACACCGAGCCATCCGCCGAACAGGCCGACGCCGATGCCGATCAGAACGAGCTGACCGGGACCGCTTTGGAACGCCAGCCACTTGGTCGCGTCCGTGGGATAGAAGAACCGCTCACCTTCCGGCTTCTTGCCACAAAGACCGCAGGTCCCCCACGTGAAGCGAACGATGAAGGCGGAAATCACCACGCACATGCCGGGATAGTCCGTCCAGGCAAGACCCGGACCGAAATCGGGGACCATGCCGACGAGCCAGACGATCACATAACCGATAATGCCGAAAATACCGCCGACCAGCAGGACATCCGGGCTGTTGAGGACCATGCCCGCGATGACGATGTTTCGGCCGCTATCGAGTTTCTGTTTGGACGCCGCATAGGCCGCGGCGGCCACGCCGGAGGCGAAACCGCGCACATGCGGACCGAATACGCCGAAGAGGATTCCGAAAAAGTCTGTTGCCGCCGGCGCGACCGCAAGCTGGATGCCGACACCCAGCATCGTCAGAATGCCGACGAAAGCAAAGGCCGGTAGAGCCCCGATCGCCGCGCCGAATATGCCGCCGCCAAAGGCGACGAGTAGACCGATTACACTCATTGTACCCCCCGTGCAAAGCGATCGACACGGCATCTTTCGGTATGCTCAGCCGATGGTTTGGCCGTCGCGTTTTTGTTTCTGTCCGTCGCCATGTCGATTGCTCGGTTTTTCTCAGGCTTTCGCCCGTTTCTTCGAAGCCGCGCACAAACGCCTCCACTCCCGGCGATGATCATCTCCCAGGTTCAAATTCATGCGCCTCGCGATACGCGAATATCGAAAGAGCCCCCAGTATGGGTGCTTTGACCACTGAAATCGTAGGTCCGATTAATTTAGATGGTCAACGAGATGGAATTGTCCTGCGATGGTAATTTCTTGCAGATCGGAAGCGTCACGTTGGGAAGGAAGCGTTATTGAGCCGAAACGCGGACAAGAACCACTAAAAACAGCCTCGTAAGCTGCACGCGTTCAAGGGCTTACGCGTGGGCCTCGACGATGTCCGTTCCCGGGCTTGCGACACACGGTGCGCGCAAACGCCAACCGGCGGCCTGCCGGGAGGGCAATTTTTTACCCGTCACGACAAGAAATTACCTACAGGTGGTCAATTCTTGACTGCGACAGTTCTATACAGGCGAAGGTCAAAAAGTCAGAAATTCCGGGATTTATTGAACGCCATTTCGTCATAACAAATAATTACCCGCCATTGTCAATCCGCTCTCGTTGACCGTTTTGCTCCCCGAGGAATAGGTTTTTACAAAACGAGAGGAAGACTTGGCGTCTACTTATCATGCTCAGAAGCGCATCCCGCAAAATCCTCATGATCGTCGAAGATTTTTCCGAAGATTATGAAGTAATGGTATCATTCCAGGCACTCGGCATGGTCGGTTTTACGGTCGATGCGGTGTGTCCGGGACAGCGTACCGGCGACTTCATCAAGACAGCCATCCACAACTTCGAAGGCGATCAAACCTATACGGAAAAGCCCGGTCATCTGTTCCGGCTCAACGCAACTTTCGCGTTTATGGAAGCTGAACATTACGCGGGATTTTACCTGACAGGCGGACGCGCCTGCGAATACCTGCGCCTCGTTCCCGAAATTCTGACTTTCGTGCACAGCTTTATGACCGCTGATCGGCCGGTTGCCGCGATCTGCCATGCAGCGCAGATCCTCGCCGCAGCCGATGTGCTCAAGGGTCGCCGACTGACGGCCTACCCGGCCGTCGCTCCCGAGATCCGCGCCGTTGGCGGCGACTACGTCGCGATCGAACCGGAAGAAACGGACATCGACGGAAACCTCGTGACGTCTCCGGCGTGGCCCGGCCATCCGGGGCTGCTGCGTGCGTTTGCGCAACTCGTCGACCCGCAAATCCTGACCTGAAGAAACCGGCTCCGACGAGTCGAGAGGGTTCGCCGGATCATCACAGCCTGGAGAAGGCTATGATTGAGAAGGGCTTTACGAAACCAACGGATCGCATAATCCGGTTGCAGAACCAGATCCTGAATGCGCGCCCGTATGTGGAATTCAAACGGGCGGTCCTGGCAACCGAGGCCTACAAGGCCAGCGAGGGGCTTCCGGCGATCGTGCGGCGCGCCAAGGTGGCGGAGAAGATCTTCAACGAGCTGCCGGCCACGGTCCGCGACGACGAACTGATCGTCGGCGCCATCACCAAGAACCTGCGCTCGATCGAGATCTGCCCCGAATTCTCCTTCGACTGGGTCGAAAAAGAATTCGACACCATGGCGACCCGCATGGCCGACCCCTTCGAGATTCCGAAGGAAACGGCTGCGGAGCTGCATGAGGCCTTCAAGTACTGGCCCGGCAAGACGACCAGTGACCTGGCCGCCTCCTACATGTCGAAGAAGACCCACGACTGCATCAACGACGGCGTCTTCACCGTCGGCAGTTACTACTTCGGCAGAGTCGGTCACGTCTGCGTCGACTACGGCAAGATCCTGAAGATCGGCTTCCGCGGCATCATCGCTCGGGCTGTGAAGGAACTGGAACTTCTGGACCGAATGGATCCATCCTACATCAAGAAGCAACAGTTCTATAACGCGATCATCATCACCTACAACGCCGCGATCAACTTCGCCCATCGTTATGCCGACAAGGCCGAAGAACTGGCGCAGTCCTGCTCTTGCCCGATCCGCAAGCAAGAACTGCAGCAGATCACTCAGAACTGCCGCCGCGTGCCTGAGAATGGCGCCACGAACTTCTGGGAAGCCTGCCAGACGATGTGGTTCATCCAGTGCATGATGATGCAGATCGAGTCCAGCGGCCACTCCATCTCTCCGGGCCGTTCCGACCAGTACATGTGCCCGTATCTGGAAGCCGACAAATCCATCAACCGCGAATTCGTGCAGAAAC
This sequence comes from Breoghania sp., assembly GCF_030066895.1. Taxonomy (GTDB): domain Bacteria; phylum Pseudomonadota; class Alphaproteobacteria; order Rhizobiales; family Stappiaceae; genus Breoghania. Next base: position 120,540 of record NZ_JASJAV010000020.1, read on the forward strand.
TCGTCGACTGCATCTGGATCAAGCTGAACGACGTCAACAAGACCCGCGACGAAATCTCCGCGCAGGCGTTTGCCGGTTATGCGGTGTTCCAGAACCTGTGCGTGGGCGGTCAGACCGAAGACGGTTTGGACGCGACCAACTACGTTTCCTACATGTGCATGGAAACCGTTGCCCACGTTCAGCTCCCGGCCCCGTCCTTCTCGATCCGCGTCTGGCAGGATACGCCCGACGAGTTCCTGTATCGTGTGGCTGAAGTCGTACGCCTCGGCCTCGGCGTTCCCGCCATCTACAACGACGAAGTGATCATCCCGGCCTTGCAGAACCGTGGCGTTTCGCTGGCGGATGCCCGCGATTACGGCATCGTCGGCGGCGTGGAACCACAGGCGATCCACCGCACCGAAGGATGGCACGACGCCGCCTTCTTCAACGTGGCCAAGGTCCTCGAAATCACGCTGCACAGCGGCAAGGTCGGCGATCTTCAGCTCGGCCCCGTCACCAACTGCATGACGACCTGGAAGTCGCTCGACGATTTCTACGAAGCCTTCTCCACGCAGATGGCGTTCTTCGTCAAACACCTCGCGGAAGCCGACAACTGCGTCGACATCGCCCACGCCGAACGGGTTCCCCTGCCCTTCCAGTCGGCCATGGTCGATGACTGCCTGGGTCGCGGCATGTCCGTCCAGGAAGGCAACGCGATCTACAACTTCACCTGTCCGCAGGCCTTCGGCTATCGCAGACAGCGGCGACAGCTTCTACGCGATGAAGAAGTTCGTCTTCGACGAGAAGACGCTCTCCATGGCAGATCTGAAGGAAACCCTGGACGCCAACTTCGGCCTGGCCGAAGGCGCCAAGGCAGCGGCGACCGGCGCAAGCGAGCCGACCGAAGAGTAGGTCTACGCGGCCGTTCGCAAGGTGCTCGTCAACTCCTCCCACCGACATGTCGACCCTCAAAGACGAGGTCTATCGCACGTTGGCGGCAGGCAACGGCAGCGACAAGTACGAAGGCATCCGCCGGATGCTCGACAGCGCCCCCTGCTTCGGCAACGACATCGACGAAGGCGATCTCATCGCCCGCAAGTACGCTCAGATCTACTGCAAGGAAGTCGAGAAGTACAAGAACCCGCGCGGCGGCCAGTTCCAGGCCGGCATCTACCCGTTTTCGGCAAACGTGCTCTTCGGCAAGGATGTTGCGACTCTTCCCGACGGCCGTCCCACCAAGGCACCCTGGCCGACGGCGTGTCGCCCCAGGTGAAGGGACCGACCGCGGCCGCCAACTCCGTGGCCAAGCTCGACCACTTCATCGCCTCCAACGGAACGCTCTACAACCAGAAGTTCCTCCCCTCGGCTCTCGCCGGTGACAAGGGCCTACAGAACTTCGCGTCTCTGGTGCGCTCCGACTTCGATCACAAGGGCATGCACGTGCAGTTCAACGTGATCGACCGCGAAACCCTCCTCGCGGCCCAGAAGAACCCGGAAGCCTACAAGGACCTCGTGGTCCGTGTGGTGGGCTACTCAGCCCAGTTCGTCGTGCTCGCCAAGAAAGTGCAGGACGACATCATCAGCCGCACGGAACAGACGTTCTGAACTTTCCGAACAGACGGTGTGCGGGCCCCGCTCGCACACCCAGGCCGGGCGACAGCCCCGGCGGAGCCGATCCCACCGGGTCTATCCGCCCGGCCATTTCGACAAGATCCGCAAAGGACATGTAATCCAATGTCGCGTTATCAAAGCCTCCCCCCGGACCGAGATCGTCTTCGGACCCAGCTTGCTGGAACGGCTGTACGCCTATCGCGGACAGAAGGTCGGCATCGTCACCGACGCCTTCATGGCTAAATCCGGCGTACTCGATCGCGTGCAGAACTATCTCACCGATTGCGATGTCCTGGTGTTTGACGAAGCCATTCCCGAGCCGCCGGTCGACACGGTTTCCAAGATCGCACGCCTGCTCGCCGATTTCTGCCCCGATGCGGTCATCGCGCTGGGCGGCGGGTCCCCCATCGACTCCGCCAAGGCCATTCTCGCGATCGTCCGCGAGACGATGCCCGGCCGCCGCATCCCCTCCATCGCGATCCCGACCACCAGCGGAACCGGCTCCGAAGTAACCTCGTTCGCAGTCATCTCCGATCCCGCCAAGGGTCGCAAGTTCCCGTTAATCTCCGAAGACCTGGTGTCCGATGTTGCGCTGCTCGATCCCGAGTTCGTGCGCACCGCACCGCCGAAGGTCACCGCGGATACTGGCATGGGCGTCATCACCCACGTGGTTGAAGCCGTGGTCTCCACCGAAGCCTCGCACTTCACCGACGCCTTTGCCGAGAAGTCGCTGGCGCTCGCCTTCGAGAACCTGCCCAAGGCCTATGACGACGGCAACAACCTGGCCGCGCGCGACGCCATGCATCAGGCCTCCTGCCTGGCCGGGCTCGCTTTCAGCGCCGCCGGTCTCGGCGTCAATCACGTGCTGGCCCATGCGCTCGACGCCCGGCTCCATCTGGTGCACGGACGCATCAACGCGGTGCTCATGCCCTACGTCATCGACTGGAACGCGAAGATTCCCGAAGCGGCGGAAGGCTACGCCCGCATCGCCCAGCGCGTCGGCCTCGACACGCCGTCCACCCGCGCCGGCATCCGCGCCATCGAGGCCTTCAACACCCACTTTGCCATCCCATCGACCCTGCGTGGCCTTGGTGTCGATATGGAGGAATTCGGCCGCATCCGATCCGAGATAGTGGCGACCGCGCTGGCCGATGCCTGCACGGCCAGCAATCCCCGCAAACCGTCCCAGCCCGAGCTGGAGAGCCTGCTCACCCGCGTCGGCGGATAGGAACGCAAAGGGAAATAGCAGCAGAGTAAATAGCGCGAAGAGAAGACGGCAAAACATCAACATCTGAACATCGTGACCAAGGAGACAACGATGCAACAAGAAGCACTGGGAATGGTCGAGGCCAAAGGTCTTGTCGGCGCGATTGAAGCCGCCGACGCCATGGTCAAGTCGGCCAACGTGACGATGATCGGTTACGAGAAAATCGGTTCGGGCCTTATCACCGTGATGGTGCGTGGCAATGTCAGTGCGGTGAAAGCCGCCACCGATGCTGGAGCCGTGACAACCGAGAAGGTCGACTCCGTGGTTTCGGTCCATGTCATCTCGCGCCCGCACACGGAAGTCGAACGCATTCTTCCGCAGCCGGCTCCCGCCGCATAACCCCTGAACCAGACAAGGAGGATCGGTCATGAAAGACGATCTTGTCGACCAATTGATGGGGGAAGCGATCCGCAAGATGGGCGGCAGTGAAGATGCTCCGTCCGCGACCCCTGAAGCTGCCCCGGCAGCAACGTGTGCCAAATCTCCGGCCGCGTGCAATCTAACCGAGTTCATCGGCAGCGCCGTCGGCAACATAATCGGCATGGTCATCGCCAATGTCGACCCGCTGCTGCACGAGCAGATGAAGCTGGACAAGAAGTACCGCTCCATCGGCATCGTCGGTGCCCGCACCGGCACCGACCCGCACATCTTCGCGGTCGACGAAGCGGTCAAGGCCACGAACAGTACGGTCCTCGTGATCGAACTGCCCCGTGACATCGAAGGCGGTACCGGCCACGGTTCGCTGATCATCTTCGGCGCCGCGGACATCTCCGACGCCCGTAGTGCGGTGAAAGTGATGCTCGGCGAACTCGACCGCACCTTCGGTGATGTCTACGGCAACCAGGCCGATCACCTCGAGTTCCAGTACACCGCCCGTGCGAGCTACGCGCTCAACAAGGCGTTCGAAGCTCCGATCGGCCAGGCCTTCGGCATCACCGTGGGCGCCCCTGCGGGCATCGGCGTCATGCTTGCCGATACCGCGGCCAAGGCGGCCACGATCGAGGCGGTTGGATACAGCTCTCCCGGCAATGGCGGCACGAGTTTCTCCAACGAGGTGATCTTCACGTTCTCCGGCGATTCCGGTGCCGTGCCTCAGGCGATCCATGCCGCGCGCGATGTCGGCAAGCAATTGCTGGGCTCGATGGGCGAACCGCCGGTCTCGACGACCACGCCGTACATATGACCCGCAGAGAAGCAGGACAGTCATGACTGAGAAAAGCCTGGGACTGATCGAAACCATCGGCCTGACCGCGGCCGTCGAAGCCGCCGATGCGACTGTCAAGTCGGCCAATGTCCAGCTGGTGGGTTACGAGCTGGCCAGGGGCGACGGCATGACGGTCGTCAAGCTTCTCGGAGAAGTCAGCGCCATCAAGGCTGCGGTCTCTGCGGGGGCCGCCGCCGCAAGCCGGGTGAACCGTGTTGTCTCCACGCAGGTAATCGCACGGCCGGCCCGGGATGTCTCACGCCTCGTGAACAGCCCGGAGACCGTGGGCGTCGCCACTCAGCCCCGCTCGGCCGAAACGCCAACCCCGGAAAGCCTGCCACTCCCAAGGCGCAGGCCGAACCGAAGGTCGAAAAACTCGCCGCCCCCGAGCCGGAAGCAAAGCCAGAACCAAAGTTTGAGCCGAAGGCGGAGAAACCGGCGGAAAAACCAGCACCTGCGAAACCGGAGACTGCACCACCTCAAGCGAAGACGGAAGAAAGCGCGACTGCGCCCAAACCGGCAGCTTCCAAGCCGGCGGAAACGGCGGTTTCGAAAGAAACCACGCTGCCCCCGGAAAAGCCGCAGGACAAACCCAAGGCGGACCTGCCCGCGACGACGCCTGCAAAGGCGGAGCCGAAGACCCCGGATCCGGTAAAGCCCGAGCCCGCAAAGCTCCAGCCTCCGAAGACGGAAACGGCGAAACCTGAAACGGCGTAGCAAAAGCCCGCTCCGGCACCCGATGCCTCCCCGGCAAAGGATGCGGACAAGGCAAAGGAGCCGACCGGGGACAAGACGTCGGCTGACAAGTCGACGGGCGGTGAACCGTCGAAACCCGATCCGGACACGCCCAGGCCGGGTAATCACAACCGTCGCCGTCCCGGTTTGACGAAGAAGAAATAGACGACCTAGCGCCGTCCGAGACAGCCCCGATCACCGGGACTGTAAATCAGAAATATCCGGGTCTGACCGACATGCTCGGTCAGGCCAATGGCCCCGGCTGCGCCGGAGCGGATGCCAGCAGAAGTGGAATAGGACCGGCTCATGTAGCCCGTAGAAACAATAGACCGGATCGTTGCTGAGATCCTCGCCTCAGGACAGGCGGCGGCAAACGAGGTGGCCAACAAGACGCCCGGTAAAGCGGAGGCGACCTGTGGGGACAAGGATCCCGCATTCGTCCCCATCGGCATTTCCAACCGCCATATCCATCTATCGCGCTGCGACATGGACGCTCTCTTCGGCCCCGGTGCATCGCTAACGCGCAAGAAGGCGATGAAGCAGCCCGGTCAATATGCGGCGGAGGAAACCGTCGTCCTGCGCGACCCCAAGGGTGAACTCAAGAAGGTCCAGGTTCTCAGTCCCTTGCGCAAGGAAACCCAGATCGAGATTTCCAAAGCCGACGGCTTCGTGCTGGGCATCTGCCCGCCGCTGCGCCTGTCGGGCCATCTAGAAGGATCTCCGGGGCTGGGCGTCATCGGTCCGCACGGAACCCCATGCACAAGAATTACGGCGTCATCGTCACCATGCGCCACATCCACATGCTGCCGGAGATCGCGGCGAAGCTCGGCATCGCCAACGGCGACGAAGTCGAGGTGGAAGTGTCCGGAGAACGCGGCGGCGTCACGCATGCCGTGGCTGTCCGGGCGGCGGAAAACTCCGCCCTGGAAATGCATATCGATATCAATGCATATCGATATCGAAGAGGCCAACGCGTTCGGCCTGAAGAACGACGATCTCGTGCGGATCGGGAAGGTGTAAGTGTCGGCGCTGCCGAACGGGTGAAACCATGACCACGGACAAGGTACTGCAGGATTTCGCTGGGCTCGTTCAGTGCCGCTCGGTTCTGCCGCGCGAAGACTGGGCGCCGGGGCAGCTCAAGGTCGGAGTCGACCTGGGCACCGCCAACCTCGTCCTTGCCGTGCTCGATGCGGAAGATCGTCCGGTAGCAGGCATCACGCACCGTTCCTCCGTCGTGCGCGACGGTATCGTGGTTGACTACATCGGCGCGGTGAAAGCGGTCCGTGCCATGAAGGCGGATCTAGAGCAGCGCCTCGGCCTCAAGCTCGAGCGCGCTGCTGCCGCCATTCCTCCGGGCATCCACTCCGGCAGCACAAAGGCCATCGGCAACGTGGTGGAGGCCGCCGATTTCGAGCTGGCCGAAATCGTCGACGAGCCCACCGCCGCTGCCCGCTTCCTCGGCATCACCGACGGTGCCGTCGTCGATGTCGGCGACGGCACGACCGGCATTTCGGTCCTGAAGAAAGGCGAGGTGCTGGCCTCCTTCGATGAGGCCACCGGCGGCACGCACATGACGCTGGTCCTGGCAGGCGCGCGCCGCATTTCCTTTGCCGATGCCGAGGCCGAAAAGCCGACCCCGCCACGAGCGCGACGTCTTCACCGTCGTGCGTCCCGTGGTCGAAAAGATGGCCAGCATCGTGATCCGTTTCCTCGAAGACTACAGCGATGTCGACGTCATCTACGTGATCGGCGGCACCTGCACCTTCGCCGAGTTCGAGAAGGTCTTCTCCAAACAGATCGGCCGCACCGTCGTCAAGCCGGCGGAACCGCTGCTGGTCACGCCGCTCGGCATCGCCATGTATCCGCAAACCGGGGGAGCGGCATGATGGATCTCTCCCGCCTCGACACCCTCCTGAACCGGGTCCTGCTCGACCTTCTGTCGGATCGCATCGTCGCCGCCCTAAAGGCGCGCGCCCGCTCCGCACTGGTCCTGTTCTCGGGAACCGATCTCGGGTTGGAGGCTGCCGTTTGCGCCCTCAACACCCTTTCGCAGGCCGGTTGGCAGTTCGAGATACGCCGCACCAACGACGCGCGCAGCCCGATCACACCGGACAGGCTCGCAGCCCTGGGCGGAAGCTCCCTCGCCTCCGCGCTCTACGAGCCCGGCGATCGGCCGGAGAAGATCGACACGGTTCTCGCCCGTCACGGCCTCGTTCTCATCCCCACACTGAGCATCGCCCTTGCCGCGCACACCGCGCTGGGGCTGGCCGATGACGAAGTGGCCCGGCTTATCTGCGGCGCCATCGAGCGCGGCGGACGGGTGATTGCGGTCCGCGACGGATGCTGCCCGGCCACCCGCTATCGTCACGCCCGCGGCCTGACCGCGAATGCCCCCTACCGCGCCATGATGGTCGGACACCTGGAAAAGCTTGAAAGCTACGGCGTCGAACTCTCCTGAGCCTCGAAGCTGGATGCGGCCGTAACCGGCGCAGCCAAGCCGAAGCCCGCCGACACACCGGCGCAAACATCGATTTCTCACTCCTCCGCCTCCTTCCACGCGCCCGGTGCGACTGCACACGCCACACGCGTTCTCGGCTGGAGCGAGGTCAAGGCCGTGACCGGGCCGGAACTGAGGCTCGGCCGCAACGTGTTGGTCACGCCGCTGGCCGCCGAGGAACTCAAGGCCCGGCAGATCCGGCTCGTCAGGGAATAAGGAGAAGGACAATGCATCTCGGACGTATGATCGGAACGGTCGTCTCCACCAGCAAAGACACTTCCCTGTGCGGCTCCAAGCTGCTGATCGTCGCCAGACTGACCGAGCACCTTGAGCCGATCGGCTACACCGAAATCGCCACCGACACGGTCGGCGCGGGCTACGGCGAAACCGTCATCGTGACAAGCGGCAGTGCCGCGCGTCAGGCGGGAACCCTCGAACACTCCGTCACCGATGCCTCGATCGTCGGCATCGTGAACACGGTCGAGACGCATTGAGGTGACGGTGATGAGTGCAAGAACCGGTGAAGCGCTGATCGAACGGTTGCTGCGGTCAGGTCGCCCCGCCCCTGTGGACGGGCCGCTGACATTGACCACCGCGCAAGGCCTTACCGCCTACGCCGAAGCCAAGGCCCGCGAGATGGGTATCCCCGTCGTGGTCTCGGTGGCCAACGCGGAAGGTCGACAGATCCTCTTTCACCGGATGGAAGGCAAGTTTGCCCACCAGTGCGGAGATTGCCACAGATAAGGCGTGGACCGCCGCCGCCTTCCGTATGTCCACCCACGAACTCGGCCAGCTCGCACAGCCTGGCCAGATGCTTTTCGGCGTCGAGTCGACCCACGGCGGACGGGTCGTTCTCTTTGCCGGAGGTTTGCCTTGTTGGCGCGACGGGACGGTGATCGGCGCCATCGGCGGAACGGCAGACGAAGACGCTGTCATCGCCCGTACCGCCTTGAATGATTTTTCGAACACGCAGGGGCAGGGCCCCGCCAAAGGAGTGGAAAAATGAACGACCAAGAGATCAGCGACGCCGTGACCCAGGTCCTCGGCAGCTACGGTGAGGCCTCCGCGGCCGCACCGACAGCGCGACAGCCGACCTCGTGGCGAGCATCCTCGCCGACACGGGCTCCAAGCCCGCAAAGGAAAACGGTTCGGAATTCGTGCCCGGCTCCAAGCACTGCTGCTGGCAGCGTGCGACGCCGGAAACCGACCCGGTCGATTCTCTGGTCAACGAAGCGTTGGCGGGGGCGCCCTTGGCGACAAGTCCTGTGCAGGCAAGGCGGCAGCTGCGCGCACAAGGCGACCTCCGGCGCACTCGATGTCAGCGACGAGGAAGCCACCACCGTCGGCGACGGCGTCTTCGCCACGATGGACGAAGCGATTGCGGCAGCCGAACAAGCCCAGCGCCAGTACCTCTTCTGCACCATGGCGGCGCGCAAGCTCTTCACCGACGGTATCCGCGAGATCTTCGCAGATCCCGCCATGGCCGAACGCATCTCCCGCCAGACGGTCGAACAGACCGGCATGGGCAACGTGGAACACAAGATCATCAAGAACCGGCTCGCGGCGGAAAAGTCGCCCGGCATCGAGGATCTGACCACCGACGCCCTGAGCGGTGACGGCGGCCTGACGCTGGTCGAATATTCGCCCTTCGGCGTCATCGGCGCGATCACGCCGACCACCAACCCGATGGAAACGATCATCTGCAATTCCATCGGCATGTTGGCGGCCGGCAACGCGGCGGTCTTCAGCCCGCATCCGCGCGCAACGCAGGTCTCGCTCCTCGCCGTCAAGCTCATCAACCGCAAGCTCGCAGTACTCGGTGCGCCCGCCAATCTGGTGGTGACGGTCCAGAAGCCTTCCATCGAGAACACCAACGCGATGATGGCGTATCCGAAGGTGCGCATGCTGGTCGCCACCGGCGGCCCCGGCATCGTCAAAACGGTGATGTCGACCGGCAAGAAGGCCATCGGCGCAGGTGCCGGCAACCCGCCGGTCGTCGTCAACGAGACCGCAGATATCGAGAAGGCCGCACAGGACATCATCAACGACTGCGCCTTCGACAACAACCTGCCCTGCATCAGCGAAAAGGAAGTGATCGCGGTCAACCAGATCGCCGACTTCCTCATCACCTGCATGCAGAAATGCGGTGGTTAGCTGGTCACCGACCAGGCCGTCATCGACAAGCTGCAGGCGCCGCTCATCAACGACAAGGGCGGACCGCAGACCTCGTGCGTCGGCAAGAGCGCCGTCTACCTGCTCGACAAGGTCGGCATCAAGGTCGGCAACGACATCAAGGTCATCCTGGTCGAGGCGGACAAGAGCCACCCCTTCGTTCAGGTCGGGCTGATGATGCCGATCCTGCCGGTGGTGCGCGCGCCCAGAGTCGATGACGCCATCGACATGGCGGTGGAGCTGGAACACAGCAATCGCCACACAGCGATGATGCACTCCACCAACGTGCGCAAGCTGACCAAGATGGCGAAGCTCATCCAAACCACGATTTTCGTCAAGAACGGCCCCTCCTACGCCGGTATCGGCGTCGGCGGCGAGGGCCACACGACCTTCACCATCGCAGGACCGACCGGCGAAGGCCTGACCTCCGCGCGCTCGTTTGCCCGCAACAGGAAGAAGAGAAGAGGTCAGGGGAGCCGACAAACCATGATGAACATTCGCATCATCAACGCACCCCACCGGAAAGTACTCCAGATACTGCAGCGGCGCTGCCGCCGCACGGACGCGCCTACGTTCAAGACAACTCGATCGGCGCGGTGGGGCTGGTGCAGTCGAACATCACCGACCTCTTCTACTTCTCCGATATCGCGATGAAAGCGGCCGACGTCTTCACCGTGGAGATTTACGGAACCTGCCCGCAACACGTCACGTCGCTTGCGGTCCTAGGAGAGATTTCGGCTGTGAAAACGGCGATGGAAACCATCGAAGCGCGGCAATCTCCCTTCTGAAACAAACCGCCCGGCGGAAAGAACAAGGTGATAGGTCATGGACGGCATCGACTATGAAATGGAGGGCACTATCTTCGACATACAGCGCTACTCGATCCACGACGGCCCCGGAGTGCGCACCATCGTCTTCCTGAAGGGTTGTCCGTTGCGCTGCCGCTGGTGCTCCAATCCGGAATCCCAGAACCCGGAGCCGGAACTTTTCTATCGTGCCTCAAGCTGCATTCACTGCGATCAGTGCGTGCCGGGGTCTGCCCGACCGATGCCCTGACCGTCACCGGCAAGAAGATGACCGTCCAGCAGGTCATGCTGGAGTTGCGCAAGGACGCGACCCAGTATCGCCGTTCGGGCGGTGGCGTCACGCTTTCGGGCGGCGAGCCGCTCTTCCAGCATGACTTTGCCCGCGAGTTGCTCAAGGCCTGCCACGAGCAGGGCTGGAACACCGCGATGGAGATCACCGGCTACTCGACGCGCGACATCGTGCGCGATGTCATGCCCCACGCCGATCATGCTCTAATCGATCTGAAAGTGATCGACCCGCAGGTGCATCAGGCGAATATCAGCGCCGACAACCGCATCATCCTGGAGAACGCACTCTGCATCGCCTCGCTGACCCACACGGTCGTGCGCGTTCCGGTCGTTCCGGGCGTCAACGACAGCAAGGAAGCGATCTCGGCGATCGGACGTTTCGCCAAGCTGATGCCAGGCGTGGATACGATGCATCTGCTGCCCTACCACACGTACGGTGAGAACAAATACGCATTTCTTGGCCACCCCTATCCCATGGGGGACATCCGCAACATGAAGCCCGAAGAGGCAGAGCCATTGGTTCACGTGATCGAGGATCTCGGGCTCAAGTGCCACGTCGGCGGATAACAGCGGAAAGTCGGGAGACAGACTGATGATGTCGACTTATACGAGCTCGGAATCGGTAACGGAGGGGCATCCGGACAAGTTATGCGATCAGATCTCCGATGCGGTTCTGGATGCGTATCTGACCCAGGATCCGGCATCCCGGGTGGCGGTCGAGGTCTTGGCTTCCGGCAACAGCCTACACATTGCGGGCGAGGTTACCTCCTCAGCCAAGGTTGATGTCGTGGCGTTCGCCCGCAAGGTGATGCGCCTCATCGGGTATACCGAGCCCGCTCTCGGCTTCGATGCGGATAGCTGCTTTGTTCTCACGGATCTGCACGAACGATCCCCCGACATCGCGCAGGGCGCCACGCACGAGCATGATCTCGGCGCCGGTGAGCAGGGGATCTTCTACGGCTATGCCTGCGACGAGACTCCAACCTTGATGCCTGCGGCCATCCACTATGCGCATCGGCTGACGGAAAAGCTTAGCCAGGTCCGCAAGTCCGGCGTTCTGGGCTGGCTGAAGCCCGACGGCAAGGCGCAGGTGACTTTCCGAAACGACGCTCACGGACGCCCCCAAGGAGTTGACCAACCTCATCCTGTCCGCTCAGCACGCGGCTGATATCAGCCGGGAGGACATGCTGCGCGGCCTGATCGAAGAGGTCATAGCCCCCGTGATGGGACCCTGGCTGAAACGGGAGACGCGCGTTCTCATCAATCCGACTGGCCGTTTCGTGCACGGCGGACCGGCGGCGGATACGGGGCTGACGGGGCGCAAGCTCATGGTCGATACCTATGGCGGTATCGGTAGGCACGGCAGCGGCGCATTTTCAGGCAAGGACGCGACCAAGATCGATCGCACGGAAGCCTATATGGCACGCCTCATCGCCAAGACGGTAGTTGCCTCGGGCCTTTCATCGCATTGCGAAATCTCACTGACATTTGCGATAGGTCAGAGTGATCCGGAGATGGTTGGAGTAAGGATCGATGATGAGTGTCAAGTTGATCCGGAGGGTCTGGTACGCGCGATCCGCTCCACGTTCCCACTTTCGGTGTCAGGGATGATTGAAACACTCCGGCTGCGGCGGTCGATCTTTGAAAATACTGCCACTTACGGACATTTTGGCAGGGAAAAAAGGGGTTCTTGTGGGAGCGGGCGGATCGGACGGACGCCCTCATTAAGGCTTACCATTGAAATCGGACTTTCTCGAAAGAACGAACAGGGACGAGCTGCCCACCTCGCAACCACGCCTCGACAATAGCGGCGCGATGGCTGCGGGACGGGAGCGCTTGGCCGACCTGACCAGCGTCGACATGCTGCTAAAGGTGCAGGATAACTTCAGCGCCGCAGTCGGCGTCGCCGCGCGGATCGACGCAGCCGCCTGCCGCCGCTTTTACGCCGCAGACGCGGCCTTGCGGCCAAAGCCTCACCGATCCTCCTGCCCGTCCCCGACCAGCATCCGCTCCACATAGCGG
>NZ_JASJAV010000037.1 GCF_030066895.1 Breoghania sp.
ATGGGGGCCGGCCCGCCTTGGGGGAGGCGGGCCGGCCTACGCATAACCGGTCTGGGGACGGGACGGGGGAAGTGACCAAGTTATGCGGTTTCGATGTCTACCGATGGGCAATGAGCACGCCGTCCCTCGCGCAAGGCGTATTGCCCGTTCATTGTTCAGGTTCGCCCGTCAGGCGCTGACGCCTGAGCGAAAAGTTTTTCAGCGCGTAATGCTCGCAACGGCGCCGACGCGGTCGTCGTTGATCCGGGTCCAGCGACCCGCATTCGTTTCTGACTGCCGTTTGATGTAGCGATAGGGGGTGCGATACCAGGGCAGCACTGCCTCTATCTGATTGTCGAGCACGAGGTCGCCGCGGTCCGTGCGAACGGTCAGTACGGCATGTCCCCCGCCGTCCATGTCGCGCGCCACCGTGATCAGAAGGGCCGATGCGGGCCAGCCGCGCTTGATCAGGGCCCCGGCGCTTCAGCAGCACGAAATTCTCATAGTCGCCGGCATCGATGGGATAGGTCCACACTTCCGCGCGATGGTAGAGGTCTTCGTCGGAAACCGGCCTGATCAGCTGATTGATCGATGTGTTGACCTTGAGCAGCTCGTCCCAGCGCGCACGGCTCAACGGCATCAGTTGCGGGCGCTTCGCGGTCACGCCGCACTCCCCGCGCCAATGCTTGCAGAATTCGACATGCCCCACCGGAGCGGTGGTCGCACCGCTCGTATGCATGAAAGGTTCCCGTCCTTCCGCAGCCGACCCTGACATGGTCAAGCTGATGCTGAAAACGAGTACAGCCGCAGTCTCAAATATAATTTCCCCATACTTCATGTTAAACCGTCTCTGTTTGATTCGTTTGACAGTAGAAAATGGATTTTTATGTCACGCTAATCTTTAAGATATAAATAGAATATAATTTTATATAAAAAATAAATTAATTATATTTTTTTATTTGAATTTTCAGAAATATTTATTAAAATTCAATACAAATTTTATCGATATTTGCAGAGCGCAGCGCGGCGGTTGAAAGTCCAATATAGAAGGTGGAATTCTAATATAAGTAGAAAAACTGTATGTAATATTCGTAATGAATTTCCCATAATGCAATTAATATTAGTTATTAGTGATTTTAATAAATTTAATAATATATGAAAATGCAATTATATTACGGTTTGTTTAGAAGCCGGCTCTTATCTGTACGCATCAAAATTGTGAGGTGTCGGACATGCAGTTCATCGCACGTCTCCCGTTGGCTTGGAAAGTCAGTATCCCGGTGCTCGTCATTTTCGTGTTTTCGATCGGGATTGCGTTTATCAAGCCTCAATACGCTCTATGACGAGATGCTGTCCGAACGCAGTCGGCGCGTGCGGTCGATATCCGAGACGGCGGCCGGTATCTCCAAGAAGTTTCATGCACTCGCCCAGCGCGGCGAAATGAGTGAGGCCGAAGCCCAGCAGCGGGCCAAGGTAGCCATCGCGGACATGCGTTACGACGGCGACAACTACGTCTACGTTTTCGACGGACAGGGGAACACACTCGTTCATGCGACGGAGAAACTCGTCGGACAGAATCTGCTGGGGCTGGTCGATGACAACGGCGTGCGGGTGGTGGCCGAACTCGTGCGGCTTGCCCAGGAAGGCGGCGAGTTGCTGAGCTACATGCTGGCCGCACGCGGGAGAGGACAACGCCATTCCGAAATACGGCTGGGTGGAGCCTTTCGCGCCGTGGGGCTGGGTGATCGGCACGGGCGTCTATGTGGACGACCTGATCGCCGCCTTCTGGAAGCAGGCCATGTTGATTCTCGGCATCGCGTTTGCGGGCGCCGTCGTGGCGCTGGTGATCGCCGTGACGGTTCTGCGCAGCATCACGCGTCCCGTTTCGGCGCTGACTGAGAACATGGATGCGCTTGCCAAGGGCAACAGCGATATCGAGATCACCGGGAGCGAGCGGGCCGACGAGATCGGCAAGATGGCAAAGGCGATGGAGGTTTTCGTTAGCAACGAGCAGACGCGCAAGCAGCTGGAGACGGAGCAGCGGGAGAACATGGCGCGGCGCGGCGAGGAAGTGCAGCGGATTTCAGTCGCCTTCGACAGCCAGATCACCTCGATGATGGAGGTGATCGAAACCTCCGTGCAACAGTTGCGCGATGCCTCGAACGAGATGACGGCGGGAGCGGAACGCACGACCGAACAGAGCGAGTGCGTCTCCAGCGCATCAGAGCAGGCATCGAGCAACGTGCGCACGGTGGCCGCGGCGGCGGAACTGTCGACCTCGATCGGAGAGATCCGTCGCCAGACACAGACTCGTCCTAGATCGCATCCTAGGCCGCGCGTGAGGCCGGTGCAACGCGGGAGCGCATGGACGGTCTCAACGAAACGTCCATCCGCATCGGCGAGGTGGTGACGCTGATCCAGGCTATTGCCGAGCAGACGAACCTGCTGGCGCTGAACGCGACCATCGAGGCTGCGCGCGCGGGAGAGGCAGGCAAGGGATTTGCGGTGGTTGCCGCAGAGGTGAAGGATCTGGCGAGCCAGACCTCCAAGGCGACGGAGGAGATCTCCAGTCAGATTTCCGCCATTCAGACGGAAACCTCGTTTGCGGTGAGCGCGATTTCTTCCGTCTCGCAGGTCATCGACAACATGAACGATATTTCCTCCTCCATCTCGGCCTCAGTGGAAGAGCAGGGGGCCGCGACCTCGGAAATCGCGTCGAGTGCGGTCGATGCGTCGAGTGGAACGACGGCGGTGACGACCAATATCGGCGAAGTGGCGAGCGCGGCGGAGACGACCCGGCATACCGCGCAGATGGTCGACAGCTCCGCCCGTCAACTGGAGGAGAATGCGCGGCGCCTGCGCAGCGAGATCTCGGAATTCCTGCAGAAAGTGCGCGCTTAACGATGCTGCGTGAGCGCGCGGGCTATCCGCGACGCTTGAGGGTCTCGTGGGAACCGGCGCTGAGTGTCAGCTGATCTGGTTCTTGACCAGTTCGATATCTTGAACGGCTGCGAACTCGACCGCGATGCCTTCCTCGGTATGGCGCACGACCCGTGCGCGCATCTTGCCCAGCGTGATGGGCGTGCCGATGGTCGGCTTGACCGTGGTGGCGAGGGCCGCACCCGAGAGCGAGACGTCGATGACGCGGCAGGTATATTCGCGCCCGTCCGCCAGCGTGATGCGCGAAACCGATTCTTCGGGCGCGAAACGCTCGTGACGGCAGTCTTCGGGAAGGTTCAGTTCATGCCGGTTGGCGAGCCAGGTCAACTGGTTGGCCAGCTTGTCGCGCTTGCGCGGCGTGGCGTTGACGGTCATGGCGAAGCCGCCTTCGAAGGTGCGCACCACATTGCCCTCGATGCGGCCGATATCGGCGATGATGCGCTCGCCCTCTCCGGTCGTCACAGGCGCGACGACCGCCGCGCCGCTGGGCGACATGTTGATCACCTGATAGGGATATTCGCACTTGTTTTCGAGCATGAAACGCCCGAGCAGGCTGACCTTGACGCGTTGGAAGCGCCGCTTGTCAGGCGTTTTCCCGGCGAATTGAACCATCCGGCCGTTGGCTGGAGTTTTTGAGGCCTCATGGGCAACGGTGGCATGAGCGGGCGCCATCTGGGAATTCTCTCCTCTTCGACCGCCGCTCCGTTTTTGCGTATGGGCGTTCGCGTCGGCTAGCCTAGGTCCAGCGACGTTAACAACCGGTTAGATCGCTCGCGAATCTCGTCAATAATTGGTATTTTGCCGTATTCCGTCATATTGCCCTTGCGGCAAACATGAACGAAACGCGGCTGTAACTCGGTGTCACGGTAAAAAAGACAAGGGATTTCGAGGGGCACACAGCTCGCAAAATCGTCTCGACGATTTTGCGAGCTGTGTGCATTACCGATGCCTGCGGTCTCAGGCCTCGGGCTGGTTTTTCCCGCCTTCATAGACAGTCAGATGACCGACGCGGCGATAGGCGAGATGCGACGCGGGCGCGACGGCATGGCCTTCCCGACCGGCATTGACCTTGCGCAGGAAGAAGGGCTGCTCGTCCGGCCAGATCAGCCGCAGGCTGGAAATGGACTGGGAGACGACCGGATGGATCCCTATCCAGTAGGGCTTTTCCATCATGGCACAGCTTCCCAGGATGCGGGCGTAGCCCTGATAGCGCATGCGCAGCAGCAGGATCTCCAGATCGACGCTCTGGCCACGGTCGGTGCGGCTCTCCACGCCGAGCACGGCGGCAGCCGCGTCGTTGGTGATGGTCTGCAGCATCGTCTCCATCGCCTCGCGGTCCTTGTCGGACCACATGCGAAGAAAATCGCGACCCTTCAGTTCACGGCAATAGGCGGCGCACATGCGGGTTCCAGCGAGGCGGAAGCGATAGCCTTCGTCCCCCAAGGCTTCGAGAATGAACGTGTCACCGAGAATCGTGCGGATGTCGCCCGGTTCTATCTCGCTGCGCTCGGGCGCAGGTTTGGATCCGCGGAGTCGGTTCCAATAACCGTAGAGCGCCTGCGTCGTGGCATGTTTCATTTCTTGATGCCTCACTCGAAATACCCATTCCTCGGCACCGTCAAATCCCGTGTCCCACGGGCTGTCCCGGGATGGGCCGGTTTGCCGGTCATTGCGGGACTCGGCGGCGCTCTGAAATGGTTAAGAGCAGGTTACATGCCAGCACCATTTTGGACACCAATTGCGGCGGGTTTACCTGTCATTATGGTTAACAACCGGGCCCGGCTGTGGACAGTTCTACGAGCGGGGAGGGGCGCGGGATTTGTTTCGGGGGCCAAGCGCCCCTAAGTGGGGAGGAACATCCTGTTCGGACGCTCCGCGTGAGAGCGTGCCGACAATCTTGGAGCTGCCGTTCATGCAGGGCCCGACCGATCCGCTTTCCCGTTCCGATTCCGAGTCGGACGACGGGCCGTCCAGGCGTCCCGCGGGCTGGGACTGTGGGCCGACCGGTGGCGGATCCGGATTCAGGCACGAGCCCGCGCGCGAGCCGCTGTTCAATCTGCCGGGCGTCGTCGTGGGGCTGATCGCCGTTCTGGTGGGCGTTCATCTGGTGCGCGTCTTCGTCCTGTCGCAGCAGACGGATTTCGAGTTCCTGCTGACCTTCTCCTTCCTGCCGCTGCGCTATGCCTCGCCGGAGGTTCTGAGCCATGCGCTGGGCGGGGCGAGCCTGCCGGGCTGGGAGGGGGCGATGGTGTGGACCTTCGTGACCTATGCTTTCCTGCACGGCTCGTTCACGCATCTGGCCTTCAACTGCCTTTGGCTGGCGGTGTTCGGCTCCGCCTTGGCGCGCCGGTTCGGGCCTGCGCGTTTCCTCGGGTTCTCCGCTGCCACGGCGATCGCAGGCGCGGCGCTGCATCTGGCGACCCATTTCGGGGAGGTCGTGCCGGTGGTCGGTGCCTCGGCTGCCATTTCAGGCCATATGGCGGCGGTTGCGCGTTTCGCCTTCGACAACGGCGGGCCGCTCGACATGATGCGCGGGCATCACCTTTCCGCCTATCGCCAGCCTGCCATCTCGCTGGCCGCAGCCCTTTCCAACAAACAGGTGCTGGTCTTCCTGGGCGTGTGGTTCGCGGTGAACCTGGTCTTCGGTCTCGGGTCGCTGCCGATGGGCGGCAATGCGCCGACGATCGCCTGGGAGGCGCATATTGGGGGATTCGTCGCCGGACTTGCCCTGTTCTCGCTGTTCGATCCCGTGCTGCGCCGTCGCTGAACGGGGAAGATGCGCCTGATTCTGCAAGTCCGTGACAATCCTGTTCACGAGCGCGCTCTTTTTTGAGACAATCCTTACCTAACGGCGGCTTTCGATATTGTGTCGTCGGGAAATCATTGAAGCGGGCCCCGGCCCGAAGTCTCACGTATTTGCGCATCGTCCGCCGCATTGAGGTGGCGGCTTCGGATTGGAGCGGGAGTTGGAGGAAGCTATGACAGTCGGCGCTATCTTGAATGAAAAGGGCAATACGATCGTCTCGACGCAGCCCGATGCGATCCTGGCGGATGTGTGCGTTCTGTTGGAGGAGCATCGGATCGGCGCGGTGATGGTGCTCGACAAGAGTGACGACATCACCGGAATCCTGTCGGAACGCGACGTGGTGCGCGCGATCGGCCGCAATGGTCCGGCGGCGCTGCAACGCCCGACCTCGGAGTTCATGACCGCAAAGGTGGAGACCTGTCTGGAGGACGACACCGTCAACCGGGCGATGGCGCGCATGACAAAGGGCCGCTTCCGTCATCTGCCGGTGATGCGGTCGGGCCGGATCGTCGGGGTCATCTCCATCGGCGACGTGGTGAAGTGGCGGATCGAGCAGGTCGAACGCGAGGCGGAGGAGATGCGCTCCTATATCGCCATGGCGTGAGGGGACCGCGATTTCGAGGTGGCGTGGCCGGGCGTCTCGCCCGTCCGTTGAAACAGTTCTTCGGGCGACCTCAAAGTTCGGCCCGAAATGGGCACGTTTTGCTCCTGACTGTCATCCCCGCGCAGGCGGGGATCCAGTAACAACCTGATTTCGCTCACTGATTTAAACGTAACCCTCATGGGGTGCTGGATCCCCGCCTGCGCGGGGATGACAGTCGTGCTTGTATCGTTTTCCCGGAATACAAGCGAATAATACCGCGATCCGCCCCCTTCACGCCTTGTCGTAAACGTCCTTCGGGTCGTAGACGCGCGTTTCGACCGTCTTCAGCACGGTCTTGTCGGTTGCGGGCTTGCCCAGTTCCACCGTGCGGTAGAAGCAGGAGCGATAGCCGACATGGCACGTCGCTCCGTTGCCCGCGACGCGCACCTTGATCAGGATCGCGTCCTGATCGCAGTCGGTGCGCATCTCCACGACGGTCTGTACCTGGCCGGAAGTTGCGCCCTTTTTCCAGTATTCCTGACGCGAGCGGCTCCAGTACCAGGCCTCGCCCTCCTCGATGGTGCGCGCCAGCGCGCCTTCGTTCATGTAGCCGAGCACCAGCACTTCGCTCGTGTCGGCGTCGGTGACGATGGCTGGGACAAGACCGTCGGTATCGAATTTCGGGCGCAGGATTGTGCCCTTTTCCGTTTCGGTCTTGTCGATCTGGGGGGCGAAGCGTGTTTCGGTCATGCGGTTACTTCTTGTCCGGAAGAGGGGAAAACGCGGGCTCTCAACCACGCACCAGCGACATGAAGCGGGCCTGCTGGGCCGGGTCGGTGCGGAAGATGCCGGTGAAGCGGGTCGTCACGGTCGTCACGCCCGCCTTCTGTACGCCGCGCAGGGACATGCACTGGTGTTCCGCTTCCAGCAGCACGGCGACGCCGCGGGGCTTCAGGGCACCGTCGATGGCGGCGGCGATTTGTGCGCTCAGGTTTTCCTGGGTCTGCAACCGGCGGGCGTAGACATCGATCACGCGGGCGAGTTTCGACAGGCCGACGACGCCGCCGTCCGGGAAATAGGCGACGTGGGCGCGGCCAACGAAGGGCACCATGTGGTGCTCGCAATGGGAATAGAAGGGAATATCGCGCAGGAGCACGATATCATCGTAGCCGTTGACCTCGTCGAAGGTCGTGCCGAGATGCTCCTCCGCGCTCTCGCTATAGCCGCGATAAAATTCCTCATAGGCCCGGATGACGCGTTGCGGCGTCTCGATGAGCCCTTCGCGGGTGACGTCCTCGCCGATATAGGCGAGCAGCGTGCGCACCGCCTCCTCGACCTGGGCGCGGGTGGGGCGATCGCCGGGAACGGCCTTTTCCTGCTTTCCGGCGGTTTCTTTGTTGTTCTTGGCGGCGTTGACGACGGCGTCCATAGTGGACCTCTCAATGTCGGTTCGTGAGGCACCCGGGTGACCGGGGCCGACCGCATCCTTATATGCCGACCGCATCCTTATATAGAGAATGACGCGGAGAAGGAGAAGCGGTTGGCGTGGCATTGATGTGACATGCGACGGGACCGCGCGGCTCCCCTATATAGACGGCCATATCCTCATGTGAAGGTGAGGATGATTTCGAGACTGATATGACTGACGATATTTACAATCGCCGGATCCTCGAGCTGGCGGGCAACATCCCGAAACTGGGACGGTTGGAGGCGCCTGACGCAACGGCCAAGGCCCACTCCAAGTTGTGCGGATCCACCGTCGTCGTCGATGTGAAGATGGAAAACGGCGTTGTGACCGACTTCGCCCACGATGTGAAGGCCTGCGCTTTGGGACAGGCGTCGTCCTCCATCATGGCGCGTCATGTGATCGGCGCAACGGTGCAGGAGTTGCACGATGTGCGCGACGCCATGCGCGCCATGCTGAAGGAAAACGGCACGCCGCTGGAAGGCCGGTTCGAGGAATGCAATGTTCTGAAACCGGTGCGCGACTACAAGGCCCGGCATGCCTCCACCATGCTAACCTTCGAGGCGACCGTCGATGCCGTCGACCAGATCCTCGCACGGCAAGGCGAGGGCGCGGACGAAACGGCGCCTGTGTTCGGCGCCTGACGAGAAACGCGACGGAGCGAGAGCGCAAGTGGCTTTGATGTGTGGTTTGCTGCTTTCTCAGGCTCAGGCTCAGGCTCAGGCTCAGGCTCAGGCTCGGTCTCAGTCTCAGGCTTTCTGGCGTCATCTCGGACGCGATGCGGCACGCAGTGACGTTTCGCAGATCCGGGATCTACCCTCGGTGTCTGCGGCTTGGGATCCCGGGTCTGCACAGCAGCACTGGCGTGCCGCATCGCGTCCGGGATGATGCCGGAGAGATTGAATAGGGGGCGGGACTCTAACCGGGCGGCCGTACTCGGAGGCAGGGATCCGGACAGTGGGGCGAATGCCCCGGAAATCTGGAAATCGTCTGCAGATCCGGTGGACCTGCGTTCCTCACGCATCGGGCTCTTTGCACAGCACCAGGTTGACAGCGGAGCCGATTGACACTAGGTCAAGGGCGTTGGTGACCGAATCGGCCGTAAGCGTTTAACGTCAACCAACGCACTCAACGATCCCCGGCGATCGGAGTGCGTCTTTTTGTGATCGTTGACCGGGGCCTATCTTGGAGAACAAGCTGACCGGGGCCTATCTTGGAGAACAAGCATGGTCTCACCGCTCAAAGGACGGTCGCGAACGTTCCGTCTCTACTATCTCTCCATCATTCTGTTCGTCTCCTATCTCTGTGTTGCCATGTCGTTGCCGGTGGTGCCGCTCGAGGTGAGCGGCACGCTCGGGATGAGCAATGCCTGGGCGGGATTCGCCGTTGGCATCGTCTTCCTGGCAACGATCCTTAGCCGCGGGCGCGCAGGTATTTTCGCCGATCAGGGCGGGGCAAAGCGGGTCGCAATGATCGGGCTTGGCTGCTATGCGGGCGGGGCGCTGGTCTCGCTGGTTGTGGGACTGCTGTCGGCAACGCCGGAGCTGTCCTTCTGGGTGCTCGTCGCCGGGCGTCTGGTGATCGGCCTTGGCGAGAACTTTGTCGGCGTGGCGCTCAATACCTGGGGTATCGAGATTACCGGGCCGGAACAGTCCGGGCGGGTCATGGCGTTTGTCGGCGCTGCGCTTTACGGCGGCTTTGCCGCGGGCGGTCCGCTCGGTATCGCTTTGTTCGATCATTGGGGCTTTGCCGGAACCATGGCGGTGGCGGCTGTTCTGCCGATCATCGGGATCGGGGGGCTGATGCTGCTGCCGGGCGTTGCCGGGAAAACGGCTGCCGAGCAGCCGAGCTTCTGGAAGGTGCTCGACACGATCAAGACGCACGGCGCCATCGTCGGATTGCAGGGGATCGGCTTTGCCGCGATCGGCGCTTTTTTCTCCCTCTTCTTCCACGACCAGGATTGGGTGGGCGCCGGGTTTGGTTTGACCGCCTTCGGCGTCGGTTTCGTTCTGGTGCGGATTCTCTTCGGCGGGCTGCCTGACCGCATCGGGAGCTTGCGCGTTGCGATCGTCTCGCTGATCGTGGAAATGGTGGGGCAATGCCTGATCTGGTTTTCTCCCGAGCCGGCCTTTGCCTTCGTGGGCGCTTTCATGACGGGGCTTGGATGTTCGCCGGTCTTTCCCGGGGTCGGCAGAGAGGTGGTCCGTATCGTGCCGCCGCATCTTCGCGGAACGGCGCTCGGGGGGAGGATTCTCGGCGTTTCAGGATCTTGCCTACGGTCTTACCGGGCCGGTCGCCGGTCTGCTTGCGGACCATATGGGCTACAGGAGCGTTTTCCTGATGGGCTGGATTGCGGCGGCGCTCGGCGTGCTTGTCGCGGTGGAACTTCTGCGCTCCCGTCCGCTTGCCTATGCTTGAGCCTGGAGCGTGTGCCGGATGCCTGACGAAAAGGGCGGCCCCTCAGGAGCCGCCCTTTTCGTCTGTTCTGATTGAGCCGCCTTGCCTATTCGGCAGCCGCGGCTTCCTTGACGACCTGACGCTCGCTGCGTAGACCCTGAATGATCGCATAAGCAGGTCAGAAGCAGCACGATCGTGGGGAAGCCTGTGGAGACGGCCATCGCCTGAAGCGCCGTCAATCCGCCGCCCAGCAGCAGCGCGATTGCGACCAGTCCCTCGAAGTTCGCCCAGAAGACGCGCTGCGGAGTGGGGGCTTTCACCTTGCCGCCGGCGGTGATCGTATCGATCACCAGCGATCCGGAGTCGGAGGAGGTGACGAAGAAGACGACCACCAGCACGATCCCGATGAAGGAGGAGATCTGGTGCAGGGGCAGTTGCTCCAGCATCACGAAGAGCTTCAGCGGAAGGTCGGCCTCGGTGATCGCCTGATAGCACTGGTTGACGACCAGATCGACGGCCGCGCCGCCGAAGACGGACATCCAGAAGACGGATACCAGCGACGGGGTGAGCAGCACGCAGGTGATGAATTCGCGCACCGTGCGACCGCGCGAGACGCGGGCGATGAACATGCCGACTAAGGGCGACCAGGAAATCCACCAGGCCCAGTAGAAAGCCGTCCAGCCCTGGCTAAAGTTGACATCCGAGCGGCCGAAGGGCTCGGACAGGACCGGCGGATACTGCACGTAAGCCACGAGATTTTACGCAAAGCCCTTCAGAAGGGCCACGGTCTGGCCCGCGAAGAGCACGAAGAGCAGCAGGGCGGCGGCCAGCACCATGTTGATTTCGGACAGCCGCTTGACCCCGGCATCGAGACCCGGGACCACCGAAAGCAGCGCCATGCCGGTGATGCAGATGATCAGCACGATCTGCGTGGTGGTGATGTTGGGCACGTCGAACAGGAAATACAATCCGGCGGCAGCTTGCGAGGCGCCGAAGCCCAGAGAGGTCGCCAGTCCGAAGAGTGTGGCGAAGACGGCCAGAATATCGATGATATGGCCGGTCCAGCCCCAGACGCGCTCGCCGAAGATCGGGTAGAAGATCGAGCGCATGGTCAGCGGCAGGCCCTTGTTATAGGCAAACAGCGCCAGTCCCACGATGGCGTAGATGGCCCAGGGGTGCAGGCCCCAGTGGTAGATGGTCGCCGCCATGCCGAGCTTTTCCGCCGCCTCGACATTTCCGGGCGCGCCTGCAAGCGGGGCCCAGCTATCGGCCGTGCCGGCGTTCTCGGCCACGGAGGTGCTGTAATGGGTGATCGGTTCGGACACGCCGTAGAACATCAGCCCGATGCCCATGCCGGCGGCAAACAGCATCGCGAACCAGCCCGAATAGGAATATTCCGGCTCCACTTCCGTGCCGCCCATACGGACCCGGCCCAGCGGCGTGATGATCATCAGAACCAGACAGACGATGAGGAAGATGTTGCCGGCTGACAGGAAGAACCAGTCCAGATTGGAGGTCAGCCAGTTGCGCACGGCGGTGAAGGCCGGGCGGAGGCTGTTCTGGAAGACGAGGGTCGCAATGACGAAGGCGACGATCGTGAGGCCGGAGACCAGAAAGACAGGGTTGTGAATGTCGAGCCCGAAGGGGCCGATCTGGGGCTGGACGTTGCCCTGTCCGATTTTGTACTCAGTCTCGATAACGTCGGCTTCGCTGTCGGGAATTAAGGGCTGACTGGTCGCTCACGGGCGTTTCTCTCGATGTCGGGTGTCAATGGCCTTGCGGGACGCGCCGGGCAGATGAGAACTTATGACCACGAGATCGATACCGTTCTCCGCAAATCGCCCGGGTCAGGGTCGTGTCGAGATCGCGGGCCGGGTCGGGGCTCGTGTAGGTCCGCGCCTCCGCTTCGATCCCGCGCTCGGCCTTCTGCTTTTCGGCAAAGGCCTTGAGTTTTTGCGCATATTCCTCCGGCGTGTGGGCCACGGGCCCCGGCAGGGTGGAGGTGATGCTGACAAACAGGATGGGCGCCTGATAGTGCTTGGACAAATCGGTCGCGGCTTCCAATGCTTTGCCAAGTCAATCTGCGTGGGCCAAATCCACGGGAACCATAATCTTGTTGAACACGAAACTCCTTCTCCGGATCAAGGTGTGGCGGCACTGGTCTCCGGTATATTAAAACGCTCGCATCTGTCCCGAGTTCCATGTGGATATGGGATATTATCCGTAATATGTTTTCTTATATATTTCAACGCAAGGGAAAGCGGGTTTTATATCACGAAAAATCTATATTATTATTCATTTATGCTATGAGCGTATTTTGATTATCCTAGGTAAGTATCGGCTGGAAATCAATCGGGCCGATCTTGTTGTCGTCATGTATTTGCCATAATCGAGGGAAGGCGGTCCGCCGGTGTTTCGCGAGCTCTCCCAAGCGGGCGGAGGTTCGCGCGGCCGGTGGGGCGGGGAAGCCCTTTGAGAGGATTCATGAAGACGATCGCCATCCTGCTCATTCGCTTTTATCGCTTCACGTTTTCCGTGTTGTTCGGGCGCTCGTGCCGCTATCAGCCGACCTGCTCGTCCTACACGGAGGAGGCGATCACGCGGTTCGGGCTGTGGGCTGGCGGCTGGATGGGACTTGTGCGCATCCTGAGGTGCAATCCGCTGAGCGCCAGCGGCTACGATCCGGTGCCGAAGGAGCTGCTGAAGAGCGCGCACTGGTACATGCCCTGGCGATATGGCTACTGGACCGGGCGGCATATCGACCCGAAGACCCGCATCGATCTGTCCTGAGGGGGGCTGCGGGACGGGCGGCGCCGTGCATATCCGGTGCAGTTTTCGTCACATGCTCAAGGTCGACAGCGCGGACATTCTTGTCGCCGAAGCCGATGGGGTGATCGCTGGGTCCGCCGTGCTGCTCAATCGTGCCGGCACAGGGCTGACGCGGCTCTATTCACTAGCCGTCGACCCCGCCTTGCGCGGCCGAGGGGTTGCGCGCCGCCTTCTTGCCGCCTGCGAAGAGACGACATTGGCGCGCGGGCGCATCGTGCTGCGCCTGGAGGTTCGACGCGACAACGCGGCGACCTGCACGCTTTATGTGGGGGCGGGCTACCGGCCTTGCGGCAGCGTGCCGGACTACTACGAGGACGGGGAAACGGCGCTGCGCTACGAGAAGCTGCTGCACGATGCAGACCTCAAGCGGTCCGGCATGCCGTACTACAACCAGTCGACCGAATTCACCTGCGGGCCTGCGTGCCTTGCCATGGCGCTCAAACATTTCGACCCGGCGATTGATCTCGACGAGACGCTGGAGTTGAGGCTCTGGCGCGAGGCGACGGCGATCTATCTTGCCTCCGGGTTTGGCGGTTGCAGTCCCTACGGCCTTGCGGTGGCTGCCGCAAAGCGTGGCCTGGGCGTCGAAATTCGCCTCAACACCGACGAATTCCTGTTTCTCAATTCGGTCCGGGATCCGGAGAAGCAGCGCGTCATGACCATCGTCCAGCAGGACTATCGCAACGAGGCCGAGGCGCTCGGCATTCCGGTCGGCCACAAGCTGCTTGGGGCCCGTGCGCTGGCGAAAGCTATCGGAAACGGCGCCGTCGCGATCGTGCTGATCTCCGGCTACCAGATGTTCGGACGCCGCGAGCCGCATTGGGTCATCGTCCATGCGGCAGATCCCGGCCATCTCGTCATTCACGATCCGTGGCTCGAATACGAAGGTTTCGAGAGCGCCACGGATTCCTCCTCCCTTCCGATTCCGGATGCCGCATTCGACCGCATGGCCCCGTTGGGGCCACGCGGCGGGCGTCCGGGCTCAGATCCTTCTCAGAAAGGCTGCCTGATGGCCGCATGGGTCATCCTTGTCGATCACGCCAAGGATTTTTCAAACGCGGAGACCCCGCACAAGGTCATGACGGTGCGCGAATACATCACGAGCCCGAGGCTTTTCCGGGGCGCGCATCCCACCATCGTCAATCTTTCCCGTTCCTACACCTATCAAGGGGCTGGCTATTACGCCTCGCTGCTGGCGGCCGCGCGCGGCCACCGCGTCATTCCCAATGTGGAGACGATGGTGGATCTGTCGCGCAAGACGCTTTAACCGCGTGGCGCTGCCGGAGCTGGAGGACACGCTCAACCGCGACTTGCGCGGTCAAGCGGAGTATGACGAGGGAACCTTCCGGATCACGATCTGCTTCGGCTCCGTGCGCGAGCCTCGTTTCATGCGGTTCGCCCGGTTGCTGTTCGACTGGTTCCGCGCGCCGCTCATCCAGGTGACGGTGAAATGCGGCGAGTGGGCGACCATCGATCGCCTTCGAACCATATCGATCCACGATTTCGGCGACGAGGATCGCGAATTCTTCTACGAGTCGCTGGAGGTCTATTCCCACCGGTCGTGGCGTGCGCCGAAGGCCCGGGCGCAGCTCAAATACGCACTCGCCGTGCTGCGCAATCCGAAGGAAGCGCTACCGCCCACCTCTGCCTCCTCGCTGCGCTATCTGGCCAAGATAGCCCAGCGCCACGGCGTGGAAGTGGTGGAGATCAGCAAGGACAACTACCACCAGCTTGCCCATTACGACGCGCTGTTCATCCGCGAGACGACGTCGATCGACAACCACACCTACCGCTTCGCCAAGCGCGCGGTGCAGGAGGGAATGCCGGTCATCGACGATCCTGTCTCGATGATCCGCTGCACCAACAAGGTCTATCTCGCCGAACTGCTGGAGGCGCACGGCATTCCGACGCCGAAGACGGTGATCATGAGCTCGCTCAAGGATGTGCCGAGGATGGAAGAGCGGCTCGGTTATCCGATCGTCTTGAAGATCCTGGACGGCTCGTTCTCGCGCGGCCTGTTCAAGGTCGAGGACCGCGACGGCGCGCAGGCGCGGCTGAAGGTGCTGTTCGAGGATTCCGACCTGGTGCTGGCGCAGGAATGCTGCCCGACCGAATTCGACTGGCGCGTCGGCGTTCTCGACGGTGAGCTGCTGTTCGTCTGTCAGTACATGATGGCCAAGAAGCACTGGCAGATCATCCATCACGAGAAGGGCAAACCGGCGGTTGAAGGCGATTTCAAGCCCTGCGCGCTGAACGAGGTGCCGCCGGAGGTGATCGACAATGTGGTGCGCGCCGCGCGTCTGATCGGGTCGGGGCTTTACGGCGTCGATATCAAGGAAACGGGAGGCCGCTGCGTGGTCATCGAGGTCGACGACAACCCGAACCTGGAACACGGGGTTGAGGACGCTGCGGAGAAGGAATTCGTCTGGAACCGGCTCGTGCAGTGGTTCGTGCGCCGTCTCGACGAGCATTATTCGGGGTGAAGGGCTTTTGTGAGGTGAGGGGGATGTGGCATGTGTGAGGCTTTCCCCTCTTTACGCGCGCGCTCGAAACCCTTATCCCCCATCCCCATACGTCAACCCGCTTACCTGCCTCGTTTGTAGGAGTGAGCCAGGAGAAAAAGATGATCCATCTGACTTTCCTCGATAATTCCGTGCGCGGCTTCGAGCCCGGTGTCACCGGCAAGGCCGTGGCCGAGGGCATCTCGAAGTTGCTTGCTAAGAAGGCGGTGGCGGTAGCGCTCGATGGCGCGCTGTGCGATCTGGCTGACCCGATCGACCGGGACGCGAAGATCGAGATCGTGACGCGCGACGATCCGCGTGCGCTGGAACTGATCCGCCACGATGCAGCCCATGTGATGGCCGAGGCCGTGCAGTCGCTGTGGCCCGGCACCCAGGTCACCATCGGCCCCGTCATCGAGAACGGCTTCTATTACGATTTCAAGCGCGTAGATCCCGAAACCGGTGAGGACAGGCCCTTCGCTCCGGAAGAGCTGCCGGTGATCGAGAAGAAGATGCGCGAGCTCATCCAGAAGAACTCGCCCTTCGCCAAGGAAGTGTGGTCGCGCGAGGAGGCGAAGAAGGCCTTCGCCGAGATGGGCGAGGACTACAAGGTGGAATTGGTCGACGCCATTCCGGAAGATCAGGACGTCAAGATCTACCGTCAGGGCGACTGGTTCGACCTGTGCCGCGGTCCGCACATGGATTCCACGGGGCGCATCGGGCAGGCCTTCAAGCTGATGAAGGTGGCCGGCGCCTATTGGCGCGGTAATGCCAACAACCCGATGCTGACCCGCATCTACGGTATCGCCTGGGGCGACGAGAAGCAGCTCAAGGCCTATCTCCACATGCTGGAGGAGGCGGAGAAGCGCGACCATCGCCGGCTGGGCCGCGAGATGGATCTCTTCCACTTCCAGGAGGAAGGGCCGGGCGTCGTCTTCTGGCACTCCAAGGGCTGGACGTTGTTCCAGAACCTCGTCTCCTACATGCGTCGCCGTCTGGCGGACGACTACGAGGAAGTGAACGCCCCGCAGGTGCTGCACACCTCGCTTTGGGAGACCTCGGGCCACTGGACCTGGTACAAGGAGAACATGTTCTCCGTTCAGTGCGCGGATCCCGAAAGCGAAGACGATCGTGTCTACGCGCTGAAGCCGATGAACTGCCCGGGTCACGTCCAGATCTTCAAGCACGGGCTGAAGAGCTACCGCGATCTGCCGCTTCGCATGGCGGAGTTCGGCGTCGTGCACCGCTACGAGCCGTCGGGCGCCATGCACGGGCTGATGCGCGTGCGTGGCTTCACGCAGGATGACGCCCACGTCTTCTGCACCGAGGAGCAGCTTGCGGCGGAATGTCTGAAGATCAACGACCTGATCCTGTCGGTCTATGAGGATTTCGGCTTTGACGAGATCGTCGTGAAGCTGTCGACCCGGCCGGAAAAGCGCGTCGGATCGGACGAGGCCTGGGATCATGCCGAAAACGTCATGCGCGACGTTTTGAAGAAGATCGAGGCCGACGTAAGCGGTCGTATCAAGACGGGCATCCTGCCCGGCGAGGGCGCGTTCTACGGGCCGAAATTCGAGTACACGCTGCGCGATGCGATCGGCCGTGAATGGCAGTGCGGCACCACGCAGGTGGACTTCAACCTGCCGGAACGCTTCGGCGCGTTCTATGTGGATTCCGACGGCGAGAAGAAGACGCCCGTCATGATCCACCACGCCATCTGCGGATCGATGGAACGCTTCCTCGGCATCCTGATCGAGAACTTCTCCGGCCATTTCCCACTGTGGATGGCGCCGCTGCGGGCGGTGGTGACCACCATCACTTCGGACGCGGACGACTATGCGAGCGAAGTGCACGCCAAGCTCAAGCGGGCGGGTCTGAAGTCGGAACTCGATCTCAGGAACGAGAAGATCAACTACAAGGTCCGCGAGCACTCGCTGGCCAAGGTTCCGGTGATCATCGTGTGCGGCAAGCGCGAAGCGGAAGAGGGGATGGTGAATATCCGTCGCCTCGGCTCCAAGGACCAGACGTCGATGACGCTGGACGAGGCCGTCGCCGCACTCCGCGACGAGGCCATGGCGCCGGACGTAAAGCGGGTGCAGTAAGCATCCTCGATGGACAAACGAAAAAAGCGGGCACTGAGCCCGCTTTTTTATGTCCGGTGTTATGAGCTGTGTGGTCTGGTATCGAGTGTGTGGCCGATCCTTCGAGACGCGGTCTGCGACCGCTCCTCAGGATGACGTTATCGTGTTGTTATTTCGTGAGAAACCATCAACACATACAACATTATCCTGAGGAGGGTCGACCGGCCCGTTTCGAAGGATGGGCCTCACTCACACACAGGACCAAGCCGCACGCGCGCCCTTTTCCCGATTGCTCGACCGGTTCCGTCGGAAAAATAAGCCGCCGCTCTATTCAGTCGCAAGCCCGGCCGCGTTGCCGTCCTTGGTGCGGACTTCAACCTCGGCGTTGCGGCCCGGGGTGACCTGGAATTCGCGGGAGAAGAGGCGGCCCTGATTGCGCGCCACGACCGTATATTTTCCGTCGGTGAGCACGTAGGTGGGGAACGCGCCGTCGCCTTCGACCACGGAATCTCCGCTGGAGGTGAGGACGGCCCAGGCGGTGTTAGCGATGGCCTCGCCGCCGAATTCATTGACCAGCTTCAAGGTCACTTCGGCGGCGTTGTGGTAGATCGTGACTTCGGTCAGCTTGCCCGCTTCCACACGGATGTCGGCGCGCACGGTCGCGTTGACCCGGCCATAACGGCTGACCACGTGGTAGGTGCTTGCATTCAGCGGCACGATCGCGCCCGGTTTGACGCCGCGAACCACGAGTTTGCGTTCGCCGCGGGAGTCGAACTCCGTCTCGAAGATGTCGAAATGCAGCCTGGAGAGATCGAGCGGTACGCCCTTCGACACCACGCCGTTGAGCTTGATGCCCCCGGCATCGAGGACGATCGTCTTGCTGGTCTGGCCGCGGGCGACCGTGACCTTCGTTGTCACACCGGAATGACCATAGGCGGTGTAGACGAGGTAGGTGCCCGAATCGAGCCTGAATTCCGCATCTCCGTCCTTGGCCTTGGCGATCAGATCGAGATGGCCGTCGTCATTCACGGTCTCCGAATAGACGCGCCAGACGAGGCCTGAATCGATCAGCGGGCCGTTCTTGGTCAGACGGGCCATCATGTAGAGGCTGGTCTGGTCCGGATCATCCGGCTTGCCGGTCTCAGGAGTGGCTGCCGGAGCGTAGGGGAGCGCGTCCTGGGGGAAGGTGGTGATCGTCGGGCTGTTGAGGAGCAGGTCGAGGGAGGGCTGGTCCAGGGCCGGGCTTTCCTGCACCGGCTGAGGTGGGGGGGCCGCGTTGTCCTCGGGCGAGGGGATCGGAAGCGGGGGGATGGGGGCTGCATCCTGCGCGGCGGCGGGAATACTGACGGCAGGAAGGGCTGCGGCGAGCGCCACGGCGAGAAAAAGACCGGCGGCCGTCTTCGCGGCACAACGCACCAGCGCTGAGATCGGGGGCATCCTGCTCGACCGGAAATCCATCAACCTTTTTCCGAGTTTTCGGCGCGTGCTCGCGCTCCTTTTGAAATTATGTGTGCCCGGTTATGCCTTGTCGCGCCGCGCTTGACCAGTCGGATCGCTTCCTGTCAGCCGCAAAAGGGTGGTGATTTCAAGTCCATACTCGCTCAAACGCCCTGTAAGCATTGACAGGGACTGGGCTGTTGCGCTCACATTGCGCTGGATAAATCATCCTAAAATGTTGTTTTCGATCACGTAATCCATCGAAGGCGCAGTCGCCTTCGCGAACGTGCGAAGGCAGGGCGCCACGAAGACGCAAGTCCCGGATTTCGGGGCGCGATCATGAAAGGCTTCTACGATCCATGTTCGACGCTTTATCGCTGCTCACCTCCCGTCGCACGATTCCCGCTGTTGCGCTGGGCGAGCCCGGTCCCGGACAGCGACCAGATCGCCACGTTGCTGTCGATTGCCGTGCGGGTGCCCGATCACGGCAAGCTCAAGCCGTGGCGTTTCGTGTTGTTCGAGGGCGAGGTCCGCAAACAGGCGGGCGAGGCGCTGCTTGCCCTGCGGCTTGAGGAAAAGCCCTATCTCGACGAGGAACAGCGCGAAAAGGAATTGACTCAGCTTTCCCGTGCGCCGCTGGTGATCGCGGTCATCTCCACCGCCGCACCTCACGTGAAGATCCCGGAATGGGAACAGCAGCTTTCCGCTGCGGCTTCCTGCATGAATCTGGTACTTGGTGTCCATGCGATGGGATTCGCCGCGCAATGGCTGACCAAATAGTTCGCCTATGACGAGAAGGCCAAGGCCTTGTTCGGCATCGGCGAGAACGAACAGGTGGTCGGTTTCGTCCATATCGGAGCGCCGCAGGAGGAGCCGGTCGACCGGCCGCGCCCGGATGTAGAGACGGTGGCGACCCGCTGGAGCCCCGCCACGACGCAAGGAACGCCTAAGTGAATTACGATGCGATCGAGAATGAACACGGCCTGCGACACGATCCCTTCAAGGCGATCGTGTCGCCCCGGCCGATCAGCTGGATTTCAACCCTCGATGCGGAGGGACGCGCCAATCTCGCACCCTACAGCTTCTTCAACGCGGTGAGCGACAATCCGCATATCGTGATGTTCTCGTCGATCGGGTGGAAGCACTCGGTCGCCAATGTGGAGGCGACGAGCGAGTTCGTCTGCAATCTCGCCACCCATGCCTTGCGCGACCAGATGAACGAAAGCTCCGCGCCGTTCGAGGCGGGCGTTTCGGAGTTCGAGAAAACCGGTCTGACGCTGGTCGCCTCCTCGGTCGTCAAACCGCCGCGGGTGGGGGAGGCGCCGATCGCGCTGGAATGCCGGCATCTGCAGACGATCCGGCTGGAGGATGTCGAGGGAAAGTTTGCCGATCGCTGGATGGTGCTGGGGCAGGTCGTGTCGATCTATATCGACAACGCGGTTATCCACGACGGATTGATCGATATCACCGAACTGTGCCCGCTGGCACGGTTCGGCTATCGCGATTATTCGGTGGTCTACGAAGTGTTCCAGATGGTGCGCCCGGCCGGTGGTGGGGGCGAGAAGTCGGGCGCTGCCTGAGGTGCTAGGAGGAATGGGCTGAGGAGGTGATGTCGTTCTCCGGCCATGCCGTTTCTCTGTCCTCTCCGTCGCCATCCCGCCGGCTTCGTCTGGGGGATCCAACGCTCTCCGCATGTGCCGCAGCCTGCTGGATTGCCCGGACTTCGCCGGGCAATAACGGTGGAGAGTGGGTTTCTCAGGCGTAGACGCCTGCAAGGCGGGCGCGGTCGAGCAGCTTTCTGGCTCGCGTCAGATGCGGGCGGTCGAGCATTTCCCCGTCAAGTGCGATGACCCCGGCATCTCCTGCCTCCTCGAAGACAGCCGCAATGCGGGCGGCGCGTTCGATCTCCCCGGCATTGGGGGTGAAGAGGTCGTTGATGACCGGGACCTGGGCGGGGTGAATGGCGAGTTTGGCTGTGAAGCCGTCGCGCATCGCTTCCTCGCATTCCGCGCGAAGACCGTCGAGATCGCGGAAGTTGGTGTAGACCGTGTCGATGGGCGCGACCTGCGCTGCCACCGCGCCGAACAGGCACAGGTTGCGGGCAAAGCGATAGGGTTCGGTGAACTCGCCATTGGCGCGGTTGACGGTCGAACCGATATCGGCGGAAAGATCCTCTCCGCCCCAGGCCATGCCCGCAAGCCGCTTGCTTGCGCTCTGATAGGTGCCCAGCGTGAACAGCGAAGCGGCCGTTTCCGTCGCGATAACGATGATCCTGGTGCGTCCGTCCTTGATGTTGTGGTCCGCCTCATGGACGGAAAGCATGGCGTCCAGTCGCTCCACGTCGCGTCCGCTCGTCGCTTTCGGCAGGAGAATACCTTCCGGCGCTGAGGCCATCACCGCGTCAAGGTCGGTTTTCGTCATGCCGGTATCGAGCGCGTTGACGCGGGCATAGAGGCGCGGGCGCTCGGGTTTGGCGATGGTATCGCGCAGGAAATAGCGGGTGGTCTCGCGCGCCTTCTGCTTGGCGTCGGGCGCGACCGAGTCCTCCAGATCCACCAGCATCACATCGGCACCGCTGACCAGTCCCTTGATGAGTTTGCGTGTGTCGTCGCCGGGGACGAACAAAAGGGAGCGCATGGCTCAGGCCTCCATCTTTCGCACGGGGGTCTTTTTTCGCATGAACGCCTGTCGCCGGCACACGGCGACAAGGTCTCCTTTCTGGTTGAAGGCCTTGTGCTCGAATTCGACGATGCCTGCATCCGGGCGCGAGCGCGATTCCCGCTTGGTGATGACCTGTGTGGTGACGCTGACCGTATCGCCGTGAAAGACGGGGTGAGGGAACTTGACGTCGCTCATGCCGAGATTGGCGATGGTGGTGCCGATGGTGGTGTCGTTCACCGAAATGCCAATCATCAGCCCCAACGTGAACAGGGAATTGACCAGAGGCTGGCCCCATTCCGTCTGGGTTTCGCAGAAGTGGCGGTCGATATGCAGGGGTTGCAGGTTCAGCGTTATGTTGGAGAAGAGCATGTTATCCGCCTCGGTCACCGTCCTGCGCAGCGTGTGGTCGATGATCTGGCCGATCTTGAACTCCTCGAAATGCAATCCGGGCATTGCGCCGTGTCTCCTTCCCATGGGCGGTTTTCCGCCGTTATTTCATTTTCATAAGCGTTCCGCCCTAGGCGAAAGTTAACGTGGTGTTAACGATTTTTGAGCGATGGTTAAAGAAGAATTAACCAAGAGGCTATCGGCGAATTGCCCTCAGGTCCATCCAAACGGACCGCTAGGAGGCGGGTGTCATGAAAGTGGCCGAAACGCCCTCGATTACGTCTCGCATCGCGCTGACCTTTCAATCGGCCAGTTTCACGACCGGAACCGATTTCGAGTATCTGGTCAAGATGGCATCGCGCGAATCAAGCTTCGATACGGATGCCAAGGCGAGCACGTCCAGCGCAACGGGGCTTTTCCAGTTCATCGAATCCACATGGCTGGAAACCGTGAAGACCACGGGTGCCAAGCACGGTCTCGGTGAGTATGCCGACGACATCACGCAGCGCGCGGACGGCAGCTACACGGTGAGCAGTGCCGCGCGGCGTCGCGAGATTCTCAACCTGCGCAAGGATCCGCAGATCTCCGCCATGATGGCGAGCGAGTTCACGCGCAAAAACGCCACCTATATGGAGAACAAGCTCGACCGCCAGCCCTCCGACGGCGAGCTTTATGCCGCCCACTTCCTGGGCGCGGGCGGAGCCTCCAAGCTGATCCAGATGGCGGAAAACGATACCGATCGCGCCGCCGATCAGGTCTTTCCGCGTCAGGCGCGGGCGAATAAGTCGATCTTCTACGATCAGTCCGGTTCCGCGCGCAGCGTTTCGGATGTGCTCGACAGTCTGGTCGCCCAGCATGACAGCCCAGAGCTCACCGAATATGCGACCGTCTGCCGTCAGCATATGCGACCGTCTGCCGTCAGCAAGCCCGTGCCGACGCCGGTCGCCAAGGCGCAGGCCATTGCCGTTGCCGCCGGAGTGCCCGATGCGGGCGGCGGCGGCACCGGCGCGGTGATTGCCAGCCGCTACTATCGGCCTGAGGAGAGCGAGGTTCTTTTGGAAGTGCTTTCCGACGCGTTGACCGCTTTGAGCGAAAACTTCTCCGATGCGATGCCCGCAGCCACCACAGCCGATGAGACGACCGAGGGCACCGGGATCGCCCAGGCGCAGACGGTTGCCGCCGCCACAGGCACGCAAACCAATGAGGTGATCACGGTGGCGACCGCATTCGCCGTCTGGAATGCCGCCGCTGCCGCCTGCGGCCAAGCCGGTTCTCAATGAAACGCCCGAGATCGTGTCCGATGCTGCTGCTGCCGTGACACTGGCGGAGGCGGAAACGGCAGAAGTGCCGGTGATGGCCTTCTCTGCAAGCGGGGAAGCCGTTGCGACGACCGCGACCGTGTCGAACGAGGCGGATGCGACCACGACCGCTTTTGAAAGCTCGGGCGAGGAATTGTTTGCCAGCGGCAGCGCATGGCGGGCAACCGAGGCATCCGCTCCCTTCCTGGCGTTGTTCCGCACGGAGCAGACCTCTGCCGATGAACGGTTCGATGATACGTTCGTGAGTGCCTTCCGGGCACGCTCGGAAGGACTACAGGCGGCTGTCGAGGCGAACACTGTTTCCTCTTCGAATACCGAGACCAGCGAAGAAGTGCAGGTCACCGATGCCTCGACGACATCGGTTCCCGGCACAAGGCCCGACGGTCAGCCCTTCGATCTCACCGGGTTTCTGAAGTACCGGATCTTCAAGGAACCGGAGGATCTCGTTCCTCCGGCCTGATCGGTTCGACGGTGGGGCGGGATCGGCGTGATCATGTCGCCGATCTGCCGAGAAGGCCGCCAATGCGACTTTCTCAAACCTCGGCTTTTCAAAACAAGACTCTCCGACGTCATCCCGGATCTGCTCGGCAGCTCTGACGTGCCGCGACGCGCACGGGATGACGCTGAAAGAGCGAAGCTTTTGTCCACGGCATTCGTACTGGTCCAGGCCGGTAACGATACCTTTGCGATTCCCGGGGAAAACCCGCGCTCTTCAACCTGAAGGCGTACGCGCGATTATGGTGAACCCAATCTTAAGGCTTGGCTGACAGGGTAAGGGTTCAAGGTCGTTCTGCCCGGATTGTTGCCATGTTTATCTGCGAACTTCTTTGCTGGATGGAAACGGCGCCCGACGCGCCGCGTGCGGACGCGGCGCAGACGCTCGCGCGCTCGTTTCTGGTGTCGGATCTGACACCCGGCGAGCGCGGGGAAGAGGAAGCCGCGATGACCTGGCTGCTTGACGACAGGTCGCCCGCCGTGCGTGCCGCTTTGGCCGATGCGCTGGCCGAAAGCAAACGGGCGCCGCGCTACGTCGTTCTCTCTCTCTCTCTGTCTCTCTCTCTCTCTCTCTCTCTCTCTCTCTCTCTCTCTCTCTCTCTCTCTCTCTCTCTCTCTCTCGCT
>NZ_JASJAV010000038.1 GCF_030066895.1 Breoghania sp.
CCAGCTATACGCTTCCTGTTGACGCTACCATCACTTTAGAAACAACGCGCGACATAGACCCGCAAGCCTTTGATTACTATGACATTCGCATGGTCTATAGCGGGGTGGATACAGCCGATGCCAGCGCTATTGACTGCGATACCACCAACGATGGCACAAATGGCACGCTGACCTTTAATGAGGCTGAAGTGAATAATGTTATTACTCCTAGCTTTATCCATAAAGCCAGCCGCTGCGCCGAGCCTAACTTTACCAAAGCGGTGGTCTCTGGGCCAACCGAAACCGTGACCCCTGGCCAGTATCAAATCAGCTATGAAATTCGGGTGGCGAACAGCGATGATGATCCGGTTTCCTATGACATATCAGACCTTCCGGCCTTTGGCGCAGGTGTGGCGATAGAATCGGCCTCTTATGTCTTTGATGAAGGAGCTGACGGGGTTGATTTGACCGCGCCAGTGGTGCTTAGCGCAGGTTCGCCCGCGCTTGGGATTGCTTGGACAATCGCCAATAACGAAGTTTTAGAGGCGGGTGCGAGCAACCTTTACAGGCTGGATCTTATCTTCTCGGTTACAGAGAGCGAGCTGACTTCGGCTTCGGCGAACTGCGATCTGGATACCGCAGGCGGGGAGACAGGCACGGGTCTGTGGAACAATGCTACCTTTGTTAATGCGCTCACGGGCGATGAAATTACCACCTTTGACTGTGCGCCTGTAGCAGGGCGTTTCTTAATCGAAGAGACCGCCCGTCAGGTTACAGAATATGGAGGCAGCCAAGGGCATTACATAGTCTATGACATCAAAGTGACCAGCACCTATAGCGAGACCAA
Organism: Breoghania sp.; assembly: GCF_030066895.1. Taxonomy (GTDB): domain Bacteria; phylum Pseudomonadota; class Alphaproteobacteria; order Rhizobiales; family Stappiaceae; genus Breoghania. The sequence goes on from NZ_JASJAV010000038.1 coordinate 827, forward strand.
AAACTATCGCTTGCAAGATGTTATTTCGGTGGGTGCAGGCTTTGATAATATCCATACTAAGGTTGCCGCTTATAGCGCCAGCGCAGGCACGCCAGCGGCGGCCAGCACGCTTACAGATACCAGTTATAACGAAGGGCGTATTGACTTCCTTATTGCCGAAGACCAGCCGATAGCGCCGGGGGAAACCATTACCCATAGTATAGCTGTGAATTTGAGCTTTACTGACCCTCATGGCGCTTATAGTTCCGGCTTAGAGGCTGTAACCGCCGAGTCTGCGGACTGTGATACAACCAACGATGGCACGACCGCGCCTGTGGTAGCGACAGCGACCTACAACAGCGCAACCGTGACGCTGATGGAAGGCGGGGCAGAGGTTGCCGATGAAAGCGCTACAGCTTCGGGCTGTGCGCCCCATCCTATCTTTAAGGAAGTCATATCCGGGCCGGATGAAATTCCAGGGCGGCCCAATGCTTACCGGATTACTTACGGGGTTCATGTCCGCAATGGCTCAGTGACAGACGACAGCTATACTTTGACCGACAGCCCTCTGTTTGGCCCCGGCGTGACTATCACCCAGCTGAGCTGGTCTTTGGACAGCGATGGCGATGGAGCCTTTGAAGCGGTCAATAATGTTATCGCAGGCTCTGGCCCCTATGAGATTGCGGCAGCCGGAACAGCCTTGCCTGCAGGGGCTTACCATTACTATGAGCTGGCGCTAGAGTTTGACCTTGTGCCGAGCGAATTGACCGCTGAAGGCTCCGACTGCACCTTGGATACGGGCGAGACGGCAAGCGGACTTTTGAACCGTATAGTGCTGGATACCGGATTGGACGGCGCTGCTGAAAGCAGCACGGGCGGGCTTGTTGACCATGCCTGTGAGCCTATGCCAGGCGGCAGCCAGATTGTTCTGACCAAAGTGGCCCAAGACGGCTGGACAGCGACCGCAACGCCCAACCAGTTTGCGAAAGACTATATCATTGAGGTGCAAAACCCCGGCACTTTGCAGCGCAGCTATGACCTTACAGAGATTCCGCGCATGGAGGCCGAGGCGGTAACTATCGACAAAATTGAGGTGGCCCGCGACCAAGACCATGATACGGACGACAACGACTATGGAACGGCGGTTGAAGTCTATCCTACCGGCTTTACCGGCGACCTGGCCGATGGCGTGATCCTTGAAGAAGATACGGTTCTTTTAGGCAGTCAGGTTGACCGCTTTAAGGTGACGATTACCTTTACCCTTGACCCTGAAAAGGCGACCGCTAAGGGCGGCAATGCGGTGCTAGAGCCGGGCGAAGCAGGCACGGGGCTGTCTAATGAAGTCCGCACGCTTTCCGATAGCGAAGAGCTGATTGCCCAAGCGCTGGTAGCCAACCCTGGTGTGATTAGGCTTACCAAGGTGCGCCATGCAGGCCCCATCTTTGATGCAGCTACCGGCAACTGGGAAGTGGTTTACCGGATTGGCGCAGAAAACCTTTCTGAAACCGCAACCGAATATGACCTCAGCGATGTCCTTTCGCTTGGCGAGGGCTTGAGCCTAGAGCCAGCCGATAGGGTCTTTGTGACCAAGCTTGAAGCGGGCAACGCCACCAGCTCGCCTACAATCCGGGTTCCCGAAGCAGGTTTGACGGTAGCTGGCGATGGAACGCTGGTGCTGGAAAGCGGGCGCAGCTTGGCCGGTGAAGCTTTGGACTACTATGATTTGCGTATGGTCTATAGCGGCGCGGATACGGCTGATGCCACGGCGCTGGACTGCGACAGAACCAACGATGGCGCTAATGGAACGCTGACCTTTAACAAGGCTACAGCAACAGTTGCCCTAGCCGATGCGCCTGCCTTTACCGCTTCGGCAGAACGCTGCGCCAGCTCCAGAGTGACCAAGTCGGTGCTTTCCGGCCCTGTTCTTACCTCCACGCCTGGCGAGTTTGAAGTGGTCTATAGCATTCGCGTTTCCAACAGCGATGATGAAGAGGTCTCTTATGACCTCTTTGACAAGCCGCGCTTTGGAGCGGGGGTGAATATCCTCGAAGCCTCTTACCGCTTGGACGCAGGCGCGACCGGAAGCTATGGCAGCACCCAAGAGCTAGACCCCGCAGAGGTGGAAGAAGAAGCCCGTTGGACTTTGGCCAACAACCGGCCTTTGATTACCGGCGCAGCTGACCTGTTTGAAATCACGGTGCGCTACAGCATTGACGATACGGTCTTAACTTCGCTCACCGCCGACTGTAACCCCGATTTGGGCGAAGAGGGCTGGACCGGCTTGAAGAACGAGGCGATTTATACCGATGACGATAGCCTTACCGAAGAGGTGGTCAATGACTGCGCCGAAGCGCGGGGCAAGCTGCTTGTAAGCAAGTTTGTTACAGAGGTAGCCAAAGACCCCAACGGTTGGGCTACAGCAGTCTTCCAGTATGAAGTGCTTAATACCGATCCTAGCCCACTCAACTATGCGCTTACCGACTTTATGCAAATCAGTGAGGCTGTAAATCTGCGAGGCACAGGGAGTTATAGCTATGAGCTTAATGGAGATGCTTTGGCCAGTGGAACAAGAGAGATTACGCCTACTTTTGCGGAAATTGGTGAACCCTCTTGGACGCTGGCAGAAGACCAGACGATTTCTTCGGGCAATACGCATGTCTATAGTGTAGAGTTTGGCTTTGAATATAAAGAAGACGAGATCAGCAGCGCTTCTGCGGACTGTAACCCCGACAACGATGGCGGGGCGGGAACCGGCTTTTTGAACAGAGCAGTGGTGGATACAACCACAGCCGGACGTACCGATGAGCAGGAAGAAGACTATGGCTGTGCGGCTGTGCCGGTTTACAAAGAGCTGATCTATGGGCCGATTGAAGACCCGGCCAACCCTGGCGACTTTACGGTGCGCTATGAAATCAGGGTGCATAATGCGCTCACCGAAGCGCAAAATTATGTTCTGACCGACAGTCCCCTGTTTGGTGAGGGCGCAAGCATTACCCAGGCCTCTTATTCTTATGACCAAGGGGACGATGCGGACTATGAACTGCTTGACCAGAGCTTGGATATTACCCAAACAAGCTGGCAGTTGGGGGATGCGGAGCTGGCAGCAGAAACCGCCGATTCCTACATTATTCAAATCGAGTATAGCGTTGATGATACGCAGGTCACGGACGAAACCTCTGACTGCGAATTGACCGGCGGCGAGACCGGCACGGGTCTGTTGAACCGGGCAAGTGCGACTATTCATGGCGAAGACTTTACCTATGAAGACTGCGCCAATATGCCGCTTCCCTCTGACCTCAAACTGACCAAAACTTTTGATCCCAGCACGATAGAAGCAGGCATAGGCGGGGGTGCTAATGACCTTAAGCTGACCTACAACCTTTCGATTCTCAACCCCGGCACTTTGCCGCAAACCTTTACCCTTACCGATATTCCGCGCCTTGATCCTTTGTCGGTGACGCTGCACAGCGCAGAGCTTGTAGGGACGGGCGAAGTCTATGATGCCAGCAGCTATAGCGGCGACCTTTATGTGGACGGGATTGTTCTGTTGACCGACTTTGAAATCGCAGCGGGCGAGCAGCTTGACTTTGTTCTGGAAATGGAAGTGAGCATTGACCCGACCGAAGTGACCAGCGATGGCAGCGATGCCGAGCTTAAGAGCTTTGAAGAGGGCACGGGTCTGTCGAACGAAATGAGAACCCTGACCCAAAGGGACAGAGAGTCTTCTACCCAGGTGCTTACGCCTCTGCCCTCCACCGTGCGGGTGGATAAGCGCCGCTTGAGCGGGCCGGACTATGATCTGGCAAGCGGAATTTGGACCGCCTCTTATGAAATCGAGGTCTCGAATACCAGCTCTTCTGCGGTGGAATATGAGCTGGTGGACAGAATTCACAAAGGCGCAGGGGTCAATCTGATTGTGGGCAACGAAGCGGTCTTAAGCGCTGAAATTAGCGGCGGGGGCAGCCTGTTTGTTGACCAAACGCTTACCTCAACCGAGGTTCAGCCGGGCTTGCTGGAGCTAGACCTGCAATCAGGGGCAACGCTTAATGCGGGAACCTCGCATATCTACAGCCTGCGCCTCAACTATACTTTGGACAATACAGCCCCCGTCACAGACCCTGCTTATGACTGTATCTTGACCAACGATGGGACAGTCGCGCCCGATGATATAGCCACGCTTACCTTTAACAGGGTGACAGTCAAGCGCAGCCAAAGCCCGCAGCTAGAGCATAGCGACATTGCTTGCGCCGAGCCGCGTGTGGTTAAAAGACTGGTGAGCGGCCCCTCGCCTTTGGCCGGAGAAAACAACCTCTTTGAGCTGGTCTATGAAGTCCGGGCGGCCAATAGCGATGAAGAAGAGGTCTCTTACGACCTGTTTGACAAGCCTTACTTTGGCGCAGGCGTGGTGATTGAAAGCGCCAGCTATACCGCCGACTATGGATTTGACAGCTCGCCCGAATTGGTTGACCAGCCGCTTGACCCAGAGGTGCTGACCACTTCTGACAGCTCTGGCGCTTGGGCGCTGGCCAATAACCGCTCTCTGGCCGCGCATAGCCGCGATAACTATACCATAAAAGTCTATTTCAGCTTGGACAATACGACTTTGACGACCCAAAGCGGGGATTGCACGATTGAAAGCGCCGAAGAGGGCTTTACGGGTCTGCGTAATCAGGTGACTTACCAGGACGATGTTAATCCGGCGAAAAGCTTTGAGGTTTGCCAGGAAGTGCCGACCGATATAGTGGTTTCCAAAAGACTCTTGCCCGAAACGCTGGATATAAGAATTGAAAGCGAAGATGCGGTAATGATGTTCTATGAGCTGCAGGTGACTTCCTTGCATCCTAGCGAAACCCTTGTTTACCAGTTAAGCGATGTTGCCACGACTGGATTTAGGGACATAACGGGCTTTGAGCTTGTTTCTGTCGATTTAGGTGGCGATACTGAAAATCTTGAAGTCAGCGTTGATAGCTTTGAGAACCGAAGCGCAGGCGAGCCTTGGGTCTTGGCCAGCAGCCAGTCAATCAGCCCTGGCAATAGCCATGTTTACCGCACCGCAATGCTTGTAAGCACGCCTCTTAGCCTGACTTTGCCTGATCAAGAGGCTAGTATCTACGGCGGCTCTGTGACCCGCCAAGACTTTGCTTCTTGGGACTGTCAAGCAGGCAACGATGGCGGTAATCCCACCGGCGCGGTGAATAGCTTGGAGGGCAGCATTGTTGATGCCAGCCGCGAGACCAAAGTTTATGGGCAAAGCAGCTGCTTTACTCTGCCGGTGATTAAAAAGCACCTGGAAACCCGTTTCTTGGAGCCAGTCAGCGATGAAGTGACGGGGCTGAACCGCTATGAAGTGGTTTGGGGCGTTTTGGTGAGCAATAACTTTGACGAGCCGCGTCTCTATTACCTAGACGATGAGCTAAGGGATTTACCCCAAGGGGTGAGCTATGAATCGCATCGCTTCAATGTAGATTTCGGATTTGATGGCGGCTTTGATAGCTTGGACATCGAACCTACAGTTGAGACGAATTTAGGCGGTGATTATTTCCAAATGGCTGAAGAGCGCATATTGGCAGCCAACAGCCATGATTACTATGAGGTCACTTCGGTGATTGTTGTGGATACTGCGCTGGCCAATGGCGCAGATATGGACTGTGACGGAACGGCGGAAAGCGGACTGTGGAACGGAGCTTATTTTGAAAATGGCCCTACCACAAGCACTAGTAGCATTTTCTTCTCAGAACTCACCTTTGACGACTGCACGGAAATCCCCTTGGGGGTTCAGGTTAGCAAAACTTACGGCGACTTGGACGCTCCGGTAGAGATTAGCTCTGACCCTAGAGTCTATGAATTCTCTTACAGTATTAGTGTGAAGAACCCGACCAATCATAACCAAGAATTTACCCTGATTGATACGCCTGCCTTTGGTAAAGATGTGACAATGATTTCTGCTGTAACAGCTGCGGGAACGAACCTTGATGTCAACGCCAGCCAGTGGGACTTGGATGATGAAATCATTGTTCCTGGCGATGAGCTCAACTATTCCATCACGGTGCAGGTGCAAGTGGCCGATGATGTGGATAGCGAAAGCGCCGACTGTTTGCTAGAGGGCTTTGAATCGGGAACTGGGCTTTTGAATAAAGTGACCACGACCTCTGAGAACTATGACAGCGGCCTGTCTTCCGGCCAGTCGGCGGCCAGCTATTGCTTCCCCGTTCCGGTTTATGGCTATGACTTTGGCGATGGGCCTAGCGACTATAAGAATATGATCGAAGAAGACGGGCCAAGGCATGTGGCCGATGACCGGGTCTATTTTGGGGAATTCCCCTCGGCTGAGCTGGACGCGACCGAGCAGCTTATTGTGGAAGCCGACCAAGATACCGAGCAGGTCTTTGTGCTGCCCGAAGGGGAAACCGGAGTTTATGAAGTCACGCTGCCGGTAGTGAATGAATCGGGCTATACCGCCTACAGCTATATGTGGATCGACTTTAACAACAACGGGGTTTTTGAGGTCAACGAAGTGACCAAGGCCGAGGTGCCTGACGGCGCGACCACAGTCACCTTCCCCGTGCAGCTGCCCACCAGCGGGGTTTCGCGCGATGATGCTCGCTCGATTACCGCTCAAGAAGCGCTTTCGGCGGATACCGCCTCGCTTGGAGGTAGCGCCAGTAGTTCTGCCCCCTCTCAAGCCCCGTCTCAATCCCAACCTTTTGCGGTGCAGTTGGCTCAGCTGGGCGCAACCTCTAGTCTGTCTGGCGTGCAAACGGGGCAAGCCGTGCCTTCGCTCTTTGCGCCTTTCTTTGTGATGCGGGCGCGGATTTCGCTTTCAGACCTCGATGAGCTGTTGGGTCCTGTGCCAGGGGGCGGGGAAGACCCGCGCTCCACCGGAATGGGCTTGAATGGGGAAGTGGAAGACCATCGTATGGTGGTTACGCCTGCAATCACGACCGAGAAAGTCTTGGAGAGCTTTGACCTTGAAAGCCTTGATTTGGCGGCGCAAACGGCGCGTGTCCTCTTTAACTATAAGCTCACGGTGAGCAATGTTTCGGCCTTGGATTGGGGCTATACCCTGCTTGAAGAGCCGTCCTCGTCCGCTACAATCGGCGCAGGCAGCCAGTTCACCTTCACGCCTTTGACCGCAGGGCTAACCTTCCCTGATGGTAGCGATGAGCGGGTTGTGGGGATTACCCAAAGCGGCGGGGCCGGCGGGCCTTTGAGTTCAAGCTATGTCGTAGGGCCTATAGCTAGTGAAGTGCAGGATATTGCAGGCAATAGCCAGCATGAATATAGCGCGGTTGCCGCGATTAACTTCACCGATATTAATGTGACCAGCGAAGAAGACTTTATCCAAGGGCTTATTGATAGCTGCACAACCGGAGAAAATCAGTTTATGGGAACCTCGCTTGATGGAGCCGGGGTCTTTTATAACCAAGCCACCAGCCAGCAGGTTGATGTTATTGCCTCAAGCGCGACCAGCGATGGCGGCTTCTCTAGCGATGCTTGCCCCACTGCTGACGATTATTCTGGCTTCCTTATCCGTATGGACAAGAGCCTGTTCGAGCAGGTTCCCGATGGGGTAGCTTTGGCGGGTGAAGAGCTGCTTTGGGT
>NZ_JASJAV010000039.1 GCF_030066895.1 Breoghania sp.
CACACGACATGACATCAGATGTAGCCATGCAGCTCAACGACGAACACAGTCAACAGTCTTGGTCCGTGTTTGGTGCACGAGTTCCACGCAGTGAAATTGTCTTCTTCTGTCAAGTGATAATTATTTACACAGTCATCGTCACCAGCATATACAACTTGACCACAGGTCACAAAGACGGGCATCTGTGGACAGCGCTCTTAAGCTCAAGTGTGGGAATCTTGGTCCCAAACCCAACCATTAAACCCAAGAAGAACCAGCCTCAAGAGTGATCATGTTTTACCTCACGCTTCCAAGCAACAGTTCTTCATCATACTTTCCAGACAACACACTGACTCGGTATTTCACCAAACTTCCACATGCTGTCGACTTGTCAGGAGGTCAGTGGGAAGTTGGTTTGGTGGAAATCCAGTATCCACACACGTGGTACAATCTACAAGAAGATGAAAGCTGGGTGGACATGCAAACCGAACCTGATGGTGTGGTGCACCATGCCAGTCTAAAAGCTGGCCTCTACCAGACACCTGAAAGTTTGGTGAATCATATGAAACTACGCTGCCGGAAAAAAGTGGAGGACATCTGTAACGCCATTCATTTCAGCTATGACGAGATCACTCATAAAGTGACCATCTCTCTCAAAGATGGGGCCTCCGTCACCGTAAGTCCAGCTCTCCAGCAGATGTTGGGTTTGTCACAAAACCATTTTGAAGGAAGAGGTTATTTTACAGGAGATCGTGTCATCGATGTCCATGGAGGGTTCTATTCCCTTTATGTCTACTGCAGTTTGGTCGAGCCACGCATGGTGGGTGATGCTTTGGTTCCCTTGTTGAGAATCGTTCCCATCAAAGGCAAGAGTGGAGAACTGATCACCAAAACCTACGAAAATGTGCACTACCATCCAGTACAGCAGAAGCGCTTTGACACAGTGGAACTGGATATAAGAGATGACGCAGGGCATCCAGTGTCATTTGAACGTGGGAAGGTGGTGACAACACTTCACTTTCGACAGCGGCGCTCCCCTCATTTCTTGTAGTATGGCATCCAGAAGACAGACAGCTCACTGCCAGGATTCCAAGCTGTACGATGAGTACTACTTGCGGCAAGTAGGAAGTGGCTTACCTGTATTTTCTGGAACGCGAGTTCAACGTGGACATGGTCTGGGAAACATTTTTTCTGGACTGGTGAGAGCAGCCATGCCCCTTGTCAAAAGTGGCCTGAATGTCTTGGGGAAAGAAGGTGCTAAAACGGGCCTGCGAATTGCTGGAGATGTGTTGCGTGGGCAGAAACCACGACAGGCAGCACGTCGACACACGGCGCAAGCAGGGAAACAGCTGTTGACAAAGACACTCCACCAGTTTCTGGCACAACCACCAGGTCATCCTGCCAAAAGAAAAGGTACAAAAAGGCCTGCACAACACCAGAGCGTCAGTTCATTTCGAGCAAGCAAGCAAAGCAGATTGTCCAAAGACATCTTTTCCTAGTAGCATCATGGCCCTTGTTCATGCCTTGTCCTGTGAATGCGTGAAGAGTGAGCTGGATCTCTTCACGGTGCCTCCAACCCAAACAAGCATCGACCATGGGCAGTGGGTGGAATATCATCCTTTGGCCACCATCACGGACAGTGGACCACTGGAATTCAACATTTCTGGTTCCGGTGAAGATTACATCGATGCAGGCAATACACTGTTGTCTCTCCAAGCACAAATCGTCAAAGCCGATGGGACCAACCTCCCAGATGATGCGATGGTGGGACCCACCAACCTATGGCTTCATTCCCTCTTCTCTCAAGTCGACGTCAGTCTAAACGAGAAATTGATTTCCCCTTCCACCAACACCTACCCATATCGGGCCTATCTAGAGACCTTGCTCAGTTATGGTCCAGCAGCCAAGGAATCCCAGATGACAGCGGCCCTCTGGTATAAAGACACGGCGGGACACATGAATGCCACCACCACTGATAATGAAGGATTAGAGGCTCGGATGAAATTCACATCAAGAAGTCGAGTGGTGGACCTGACGGGCAAGCTGCACCTTGATTTGTTCTTCCAAGATCGCTACCTGTTAAATGGTGTGGATATAAAAATTAGACTCGTGCGGAGCAAAGATGCCTTTGCCCTCATAGCAGCCGATGAGGGTTACAAGATCGAGATCAAAGAAGCTTCGTTGTTTGTGAGGAAAGTAAAACTGAGTCCTGCAGCACAACTGGCACACATCAAAGCTTTGGAGAAAGGCACAGCCAAGTGTCCTATCTATAGAGTGGATACCAACGTCTCTTCCATTCCCAAAGGCAATCTTACTGGCAACCAAAAGAAAGAAAAAAAAAAAGCTCTTTCTTGGACAACTCCCCAAACGACTTGTGGTGGGGATGGTGGGGAATGCAGCATTCAACGGCAGTTACCAGAAGAAACCGTACAATTTCCATCACTATGACTTAAACTTTTTGGCTTTTATATGCGGACGGACAGCAGATCCCAGCCAAACTACTCCAGCCCAACTTTGGTCGGCAGAAAGCCGTGCGGAGTTATCTCACCCTGTTCTCTGGAACGGACTTGCTATATCACGACAAAGGAAACGACATCAGCTGTGATGAGTACTTGCAAGGATTTACCTTGTTTGCCTTTGTTCTGACTCCTAATTTGAACGATGGAGGTCACTTCAACCTTGTGAAGCAGGGCAGTCTGCGACTAGAACTTCACTTTGCCGACCCACTGCCAGACACCATCTGTGTCATCGTCTGTGCAGAATTTGACAATATTATTGAGGTGGTCAGAAGTCGCAACGTCGTTTTTGATTATGCTGCCTAAGGGTGGACACTGTACAGATCACGCAGATGCTTCGAATGGATCCGTATGCTCAAGATGTCTTTGTGGGTGTGTGTCTTCGAGATCGACTACCAAGAAATGCGAAGGAATATCCCTATGCTTACGTGTGCAACACAGATCCTCACACTGAAAATGGAAAACACTGAATAGCAATCTATGTGGATAAAAATGGCCATGGGGAATACTTTAATTCATATGGATTACCACCACGCCACGAAAACTTTGTGAACTTTTTAAAGAAACAGTGCACTTCGTGGATCTTTATTGACAAACAGTTGCAAGAACTTTTGTCTCACGCGTGTGGACATTACTGTGTCTTTTATCTTCTGCATCGATGTCGTGGACTTTGCCTGAAACAATTGTACATATGTTTGGATCGAATCCTAAAGATAACGATGTTCTTGCTCAAGATTTTATTGTTAACCACACTGTTGATGATAAATAAAAGAGTTGTTCTTTTTGAACTTGTTGTGCTAACTTCGTAAGAAAAGTGTTGTATCAGCTCTACAGAAATCATCCCAACAAAAATTCACACTAACCATTATACTCAATACAGAAACAGAAAGTTAGTCCTCATGAAACAAAGAACTTTCCCGAGTCCCGTCTCTGAGACATGTTTGAACATGTTTTGATAAGTCAGCCAAATTGATCTTGGACAAAGTTTCCCAGAACACGAGACATGTTTGAACATGTTTTGATGACTCAGCCAAATTGATTTTGGACAAAGTTGTCCCAAAACACGAGACATGTTTTGCTGACTCAGCCATATTTGACTCTGAACAAGGGCGCGATAAAATGAGAGCTGAATGATTTCTGCTGACTCATGATTTTGCTCACTCATTAACTTGTCTGAACATGCACGATTTCTATGACGTCATTTCCTGCCCGCCATCTTGAATGGAATTATTTTGGTTTGTCCGCCATCTTGAATATCATTTTCTGCCCGCTATCTCAAATACGTTGTTTTGTTGTTCGCCATCTTGAATGATCTTTTTCTGTCTCTGCCTCGGACATGGTCGACTTCTTATCCAGACGTCGACGGAAGTTGGTGGAAATAAACCGCTGCAAAGTTTTGTCTTTGGCCTTCATTTCTCCCCACTCGCATTCATACATCTCGATGACTGTGTAACCAAGGTGACGGAGATAGTTGTTGTTCTTGGTCGTTTCTTCTCGCAGCTCTCGCATGGAACACTTTCTGATCTCGTTGTAGGTCTTGAATTGTCTATCCTTTCCTTTGGTCAGATGACACTGATGTCCATGCCAGTAGCATCTACAACAACCATGTTCGATCTCAAAGTCGTGTGAGCATGTTCGATCTCAAACAAAAAGTCGTGTGAGCTCGTCGGACTTACCCATGAAACTGATAAACAGTTTGCGTGGATTTGCACCACCCATCCACTGGTAGACGTCTCCGACCCAGTCGTTTTTCTTTGGCATTAAAGGCGTGACGGATCTCGATCCCTTTGGTGGTCATCACCCATTCCATCCATTCGACGGCATCACGACTCTGGGGATGAGACTTGTGGGGTTTGAAGTCATCTTCCACTTGACGTCGGACGAACCATCCAGTGGGCATGTCTTGGATCAGACATCATAGATAGAGTCCATTGCAGTCGTAACCTGAACAAACAAAACGCACCAGTTTACATACTGTTTCCACCAAATCCAAAAGTCACAGCTTTTGAATACCGACCTGTTATCCCACCACAGGTCTTGGCTTCTTCTTGATACTGGAGTTCTCGTAGCTTAGTTTTGCCTTTTTTCGTGATATCCGTGGTAGATGATGGAAGGTCCACCAACAATGTTGGATTTCACCAGATGGTAGAAATCGTTGTTGTGTTTGTCAAACATCGTGAAGTAGACATCATGTGGAAAGGGCATGAACATATTGACGAGTGGGCAGAGTTGGCTGGTCATCTTCCAATTCTTTGCATTCATGTTAATGCAACGTCACTTCTACAGTACAAACAGGCTGGTTCAGATTCCTTATGGCATTTCTTCCCACAAGAATTTGGATATGACGATACCCGCTATGTGGCTCTACCCTCACCTAGTGAGTTGATGGCATTGCTCTACCGCTGGCAAGTGTGTCGCGGCATTAACAAGAAAAGGAGAGAGCACTGTCCTGGCTGCGAGAATGACTCACCCGGTCAGCGTGATCACATGGGGTCTTCAGGTAACCTTACCTTGTGCTATGCATGCGTGTGTGTACAAAATAATATGGATATCATGTACCGTATATGTTATGTATCTACATGTATAATAGTATACAGTTTGTTGTACTCATATATGTTACAGGATGCCTCGAATTAACGTGGAAGGATGCTGTTGATATGCATACCAGTGATGTACAGGCTGCCTTCACGGTCACGTCACTCACAGTGAAATATGAGCAAGTGAGACGGGCACTGGATTTGCCACCACCTTTCTTCGTCCAAGGACTAGCGGAATCTACTATTGAAAAACACGCAGCTGGTGGTGCATGTTGGCCACTTCTCGAGGCTGGGGATTATTTAATGCCCCTGGACTATTCCTGTCTGTTTCAGCAAGTACTCGAATAATGTGCTAGACCGAATGTCTAATGCTGTCCGAAGCACTCAACTTTTGAGCAGTAGGCCTTCATCATTGTATACTTGTATGTTTCTAAAATGAACTTTTGTGTCATTACTAGTCTAACCAACAAGTTGTGGTAAAAGAAACTGACGTGTTTTTGTCAAGAAATCAATCAATGAAACTAGTATTAATACCAGCATTTACTAGTAGTACTAAAATTGTGAACTACACTCTGTGCATTTTATTTTCTGCTTCTTCACACACGTACACACACACGCATGCATGCACGCGTGCACGTGCACACACACACACACTTTGAATGATGGTGATGACAAGGGATGCTCCATCCTCTCAGGATAAATTCTGTCTAGTGCTGGATGGTTTGCAGTACTCACCACCACCACCACTATCCAAAGTTCTACGTCATGCCACGGAGTTGTTGCTGTAGAAAAATACACCGGCCTCGAATCACAAAGCAATGAGAGGGGGCACCTACTGATCGAGTATGTTTAAGTTTTTGAGAAGTTGTTTTATCAAGATTCGGGCAGGCAAAAAAGGTCTCCCAAGGCGGAGCGTTTCCCTCAGAAGGTGGACTGTCTATGAATTTCGCACCAGTGAATTAAATTTATCATAAAAAGGCAGCAAACTAATACTTTCCGTCAAATCATGTGCACTGCAACATTGTGTTTTGTGCGGACGATAGGGGGTGTTCAGCTGTTTGTTGGCATAAGAAAATATATCGACTTCAACTGGAGTCGAACTCACAACCCCACGTTCACAAAGACTTGCTTCTGGTGCCACTCGACACATGGCGAGCGCTTACAGTGAAGGTGTCGCACTTCTGTTTCAGCACTGCTAATACTTGAGCGCATGTCGTGTACAAAGGATCATTTATTGTGTGTGTGAGGACTTGTCAGATATTTTCAAAATCAAATTGACGTAGAAATTCTGAAATCAATATGCAGCTAAACATAAACAGTATAGTTTTGTAATATCATCGATCGTTATCTACTGGATGACGTCAGCAAACAGCAGTTCTATATTTAGAATACATTCAGCAAACTTTGATCAATCAGATTCGATTCACTGGACGACGTGAGCACACATCAGTTTTATTTTTAGAACACAGTCAGCAAAAATTTGACCAATCAGATTTGATTCACTGGACGACATGAGCACACATCAGTTCTATTTTTAGAACACAGTCAGCAAAAATTTGACCAATCAGATTTGATTCACTGGACGACGTGAGCACACATCAGTTTTATGTTTAGATACATTGCCGAGTCAGCAAATTTTGACACACTCATCATGCCCGTCCCCTATTTTAACAGGTCAACGACCTCTTGGAGTTGGAATCCAACCTGGGGGCGCTTGCACTGACAGGGAGGAAGGGGACAGTGAGTATCAATTTCGGTTGCTTCCTTCAAATGCCTTGTATTTTTTTTCCAGATGGTGGTTTCATACTCATCTCATCATTTTTTCTTACAGATTACTGCATTTGGTAACGTGTGCTGTTCATGTTTAGAGTTGTGACTCGTGCTTCTCACCTCATCGACAACACGACTTAAAAGTCACGGCCGATAGAAGATGCATCATCCGAACGTGTTCCGGCAGCAAGATAGATCTCGAGTGACAAAATCAGGTCAGATAATAGTAGTCTACTGACTGCTGCGAGTTTATACCGTGTTCAAGGACAAGTTATTGAAAATTCGCACAAAGACGTTTCCCGGTTTCGCCTTTTGAAATAAATGAAACTGTATACATCTAAGACAAAAAAAAAAAAGTATTTTGTTTGTTGCCATAAAAAAAAAAAAAAGTCGACTTCACCGGGAGTCGAACCCACAGCCCCGCGTTTTGGAACGACTTGGTTGTACCGCTCAGCCACGGCCACCGCAGCTGCGTAGTGAAGACGTCGCTGTACTGTTTCATTGCTATACACGTGTACAATGTCGTACACAAAGGATCTTCTTGTGAGGACGTGTGAGACATTTTCAAAATGAAATTTGGTCATAAACTATATAGTTTCTTTTAAGATCATCAGTATACACAGACAAATGGTAAGTCACCAACAAAGACGTTTCTCGTCTGTGTTTGAACACATTTTGATGACTCAGCCATATTTGACTTTGAACAAGGGCGCGATAAATGAGAGCTGAATGATTTCTGCTGACTCATGATCACTCATCAACTTGTCTGGGCATGCACAATTTCTATAACGTCATTCTCTAATCGCCACCTTGAATGACACACACGAGACAGTCATGTTTTGATGACTCAGCCATATTGACTCTAGACAAAGTTTCCCAGAACACGAGACAGTCATGCTTTGATGACTCAGCAAAATTTGAACAAGGTAGGGGCGATAAAATGAGAGTTGAATGATTTCTGCTGACTCATGCTCACTCATCAACTTGTCTGGGCATGCACAATTTCTATGACGTCATTTCCGGTTCGCCATCTTGAATGACGCACACGAGACAGTCATGTTTTGATGACTCAACCAAATTGACTCTGGACAACGTTTCTCAGAACACGAGACATGTTTTGCTGACTCAGCAAAATTTGAACAAGGGCGCGGTAAAAGAACTAGCTGAACGATTTCTGCTGACTCATGCTGACTCATCAACTTGTCTGGGCATGCACAATTTCTATAACGTCATTCTCTATTCGTCATCTTGAATGACCCACATGAGACAGTCATGTTTTGATGATTCAGCCAAACTGACTCTGGACAAAGTTTCCCAGAACACAAGACAGTCATGTTTTGATGACTCAGCCATAAGGGCGCGGTAAAATTTGTCCGTCATCTTCAATGACGTCATTTTGCACGCGCCGTCTCAAATTTTCGTCCCGCCGTTTTAAATACATTCTTGTCTGCCATTTTAAATATATTTTTTGCCCACCATTTTGAATGACGTCATGTTTGTCCGCCATCTTGAATATATTTTGCCTGCCATCTTCAATGACGTCATTTTGCCCCCAC
>NZ_JASJAV010000040.1 GCF_030066895.1 Breoghania sp.
GGGGGGCAGGTTTACGCCAGACCGTCTAGCCTTCAGTCGACGCAGTCGGTCCCGGCCTATTTGCGCCATCTCTACCGGATCGCCACGGGCGCGGATTCCGATATCGGCATCATTCAACCGAAAGACGAGCCGTTCGGGATTGAAAGCCGCCGCCCGGATCTCGTCGCACTCGTGCTCAGCGAGGATAATCTCAAATAGGAAATTCCAACGATCGAGCTCGTCAACGAGGTGCTGGATGCCGGGCGCGATGAGCTCGACATGGCCACGGCCTTTCAGCCGATCGCGCTTCCCTTCAACGAAGACGAAACGACGACGCGCACGGCGCTCGCTCAGATCGGCGGCACCACGCTCAATGACGTTCATCTGCGCACGTCGGGGCCCTGTTTCCCCTGCACGCCGATTTTCGCCTCGCCCGCGATCAGGCCGATCTTCTGGGTCTCACCGGAACGATGGACAAACCGGCTGCGGTCGGAAGCAAAATCAGCCTGCTGTGCTAGAATGCGGCGGCGAGCACCGATAGCGCTCCATCCACACTCGATGGACTTTACGGCGTAAGCGACACGGCCGAGGCGAGCCGTCTTGAAACGCTCCTGTCAAGCCTCAATCTCGATTTCGATGCGTTCACCCAGCTCTTCGGTCTCTATGTAGTTCTGAGCGAAGACGACCAGCCCGCCGCCCAGGGCGCTTTCGCCACCTCCTTTTTCAATAACGAAGATTCCTTTGAACTCTTCCAGGACGCGAACGGGCAGAGCCATCTGTCGATGAGCGGCTCGGCGTTACCGGAGCCATATCTCCAATCGGCCAACTATCTGGCCCGCCTCCATCATGCAAGCAGGCTGGATTTCCATCACCTCAACTGGCTGCTGACGGTCCCCGGCGCGCGCGAAGAAGCGCAGGAAGGCACCACAACGAGCGACGCCGCCCGAGCGCGGCTCAGCAAGACGGGCCTGCGGATACGGTGGTGGAGACAGAGACGGAAACCACGGTCGGGCTGGAGCAGACGGAAACCTCGCTCCTGCGTCAGCTCTTCAGCTGCGACGCCGCCGAGGTGCATGGCACGATCACGGCTGCCGCAACCCCGGTCGACGATCGCGATTTCAACGCCGTCCTGCGGCACGGGCTCGGGCGCTCGACGGTTGAAATCGAAGCCATGACCGAGGCGCTGCAAGACGGGTTCGCCCTTAAAACGGCCGTGGATGCACGCGGGCTCGGCGCGCTTTACCGCCTGAGCGCGCTCATGCGACTGCTCGGCTGGCCGATCCTGACGAGTCTGCCGCTGATCGAGCGCATAACCGAAATGTCAGGTGCGGATTTCCCGCTTTACCATGCTCTGACCGCGCGAAACGAAACCGCGGAGGAGACGGATCGTCTGTGCAGTGCCATCGACTGGCTTGTCACGCTGTCGCGATGGATGGAGGACGCCGGGCTTGCGAGCGATACGCTGCTGGCCTTGCTCACTCCCGCCGAGATCGGAACGCTGCAGGCGAGCCAGGCCGACCGGGATTGGCTGGAGAGCCTTGCCTTCTCACGTGCTCCTACGCTCGTCAACGCAGAGACCTTTCGCGACCACGAGATTTGGGAGGACAGGGACGGGAAGCGGGTTCAGGTCCCCGGCGAGACCTGGAATGCGCAGTTGTCAGGCGAAAGCGGGCTTTACGGGGCTTCCGGCATCTTCAATCCGGACAAGGATCCCGAGGTTATCGACGCGGCGTGCCGCACCTATATCGACACCACCTACGCGGTCGATTTCGACAACGAGGTCAACGAAACACAACTCGCCCAGCTCGTCACCCGTCTGGAGAAGCGGCGAGACACCTAGTCTCAGGCACTGGTCCATCATGTGACGATGCTGGCTCCCAGCCTGGGAGTCGCCGGGGCAACCGGATTGATCGTCTAGACGCAAACCAACGTCTTCGATGCTCTGGCCGCGCTGTCGGCGGGGCCAGAAGATGATGACGCCCTGTTCCGGCTTTCGGAATTTCGGCGCTATGCGGGTGCGGTGGAGGCGCTCGAACTCGGCGATATCGAGATGATGCTCGTCGCCGAACAGCCGCTCTGGCTGGGCGAAGCCATGGCGGCGACGGACCCGGCGCAGACGGGCCCCGGCCCGCTGGACCTCGGTCAGCTATGCCTCTTTCACCACTTCAACACGCTTCAAGTCGACGTCGCAACCGATGCCGCCTGGCTCGGCTATCCGGCGCTGACGCGAGAAGGGCGACCGGATGCCGAGGAAGGCGAAGACGAGGCCGCGATATGGCGAACGTCTTGCTTGGAGACGCTCGCGATACTGCTGGAATGCCCCGGCGAGGATGCAACCATCTATGCGGACACCTTTCTGGGCGAAGATGAGGTTGCGGACGATATCGCCAAGGTCGAGGAGATTTCCCGCCATGCCCGTCTGGCCTCGGATCTGAACATAGGCGCCGTCGAGCTCCTCGCTCTCAAGGAATTGAGCAGCTCCGATGTCAGCGGTGACCGGGCTGCAGCGGCCGCAGCGGCACGCGCAGGGCTTTCTCGCTTCAACGGCGGCAGCCAGATGCCGCTCTTCGACAATGCGGTGGCAGAGATCAAACGCGATGCGCTGCTTGCTGTCTACATGCGAACCCGCGTTGCGACCGATCCGGTACTGGCTGCAAAGGTGGTCGACCGCGAAGCGCTCTACAGCCACCTGCTGCTCGATGTGAATGTGACCAGCGCGGTGCCCACCAGCCGGTTCGTGGAAGCGACGAGTTCGCTGCAACTCTACATCGATCGTGCGCTGAACGGTCTGGAGGAGACAGCCGAGTTCCACGACCGAGAAGCCCTCGCCGCGCAGTGGCAGATCGACAGGTCCTACCGCCTGTGGGAGGCCAACGCGAAGCTGCAGCTCTACCCGCAGAACTACATCGAACCGGCCTTGCGCTACATCACCTCGCCGGAATTCAAGACATTGCTGCAGACCGTATCGGGCGGCGACCTCAACGAGGACAGCGTAGAGACGGCGATCAACGCCTACATGTCGGGACTGGCGACCTGTTGCGACCTCCGCCTGTGCAGCGTCCACCGTGAACGTTCGAACGAAGAAACGTCATCCGACACGGCGACCTACCATTTTCTCACCAGCGCCCAGTGGAAGCCGAGACGTTTCTTCTACCGCAAACTGGAGGCCGATTTCGGGACGATTTCCAGGCTCACCGATCCCAGCCAGTACCTCAAGGCCCTCGACTGGACGTTTTGGCAGGAGGTCGTCGTTCCCAAGACATACGATCTGATTTCGAATGTCGCAGTATGCTTCTTCGACAACCGCTAATACTTCTTCTGGCTGGAAGTTTAAGAAAGAATTATCTCTTCGACGGACAGTGCGGTCATGACATGGTGCGTTCATCCCCGCTACATGCGTTGCGACGCCCGCGCGCTGACCGGCCCCATGAACACGCCTGAGCTTGTCATTGACGGAGACCTCGTCTCACCAGTGACGACACATTAACGATCGGCAATGCCTTAGTATGGACGGGGCAGAAGCCGAAGACGAACGGCACGTATCAACCCGTGATCATGCCCGTCTCTGCGGCCGAGGCTTCGCAAACCGCGAAAGCGGACGCGAACACGAGGGGCACAGTCGTTGTCAGTTTCGGCGTCGATCTCACCGATCACAAGGACATCGTCTACAACACCTCCGTGCGGATGCACTTGTCGGAGACCTCGGCCGACGCGATCTTCCATCTCGAACGCGGGCAGGACCGGCGTTTCGACAAGGCCGCACCTGCCGGTTTTTCCGCCATCCACCCGCGCCCCGCGGACGAATATGCCTGCAGAGTGGTCGGCGACGACAGTATCGAGGAGTTCAGCGACGACGGCGCTCAGCTCAACGGCTTCTACGAACTGGAGATTAACAGCGATGGCGGCGAGACGTTCGAAATCACCAACAAGTACGCACCGGGTTCATTGCTGTTCAACGCGACCTTCACACCGTTGGAGACCGGAAGCGAGAACCTGGGGGCCATCAGAGCCACGGCCGTCCTGGGTGATCGCGAGTATCTGCGCGAACTGACTGCGAGCGAGAATGGCGATCCGGACACGTCGTTGCGCTCACTGAGCGAGGTGAAGCCGACCGAAATCGAAACCCGGCTCGTGCTGATTTTCGAAACGCCGGACGAGCAGCAAAAGACCTTTGAGGGCCCGTGGGTAGGAGGCCCGACGCCCTCTACCAGGAAGAGCTGGAAGCTGACGAACTGGCGGCAACGGGGGTGGGCAAAACCGTCCACATCCACAACGAGACCGTCGATGTTACGACGGCTTTGCCGAGCGACTGGGACTTCAGCTCCGCCGATTCCGCCGAGATCTATGTGCTCCTGCAGGTTCGAAGATCCGTCAAGGACATGGAAATCGGCATTACCTCGCAGAACGAGAATTTCACTCTGACGGTTCCGCCCGTCAATGAGCAGGTCGATTCCTCCCTTTTGCTCGGCACGTTCAAAATAGAGAAATTCACCGATGAGAACGGCTTTGCGGACAAGACCCATACCGGGTGGACGCGCGAAAGCACCTATGCGAGCCGGAACTTCGTTCACATCATGAAGGGCGTCGCGACCCCGCTCAACGAGAGCCTGCTGCTACAGAACTATTCCTCCATGTTGGCCGAGATTGCCGAGATCATGCCTCGACCAGGCGGCATCGACAGCCTTTTCCAACTCGAAAACCAGACGGGGACGGAAGATCACGGGACGTTCGTGGCCGATTTCGAGGCCACACTCGCTCAGGTTTATGCTGGCGACACGGAGACAGCGCTCAATCCGCAATACACACCGACCGCCGCATTCGATTTCGACGCGGCCTACGGCGAATACGGCTGGGAAATCTTCTATCACATCCCCTCCGCGGTGGTGGCAGGCTATGCGGATGTGGGACAGTTCAACGAGGCGCTCGCCTGGCTGGAAAAGATCTTCAACCCTCGCTCCAACCCGATCTGGAACGTATATCCGCTTCGTGGAGCAAGTGTGCCTGAAGCCGGACCGGCTTTTGACGACGGAGGCGTCACCGCCGATCCGGACCGCCTCGCCACGGACTATCCCTTCTACTACCAGCACGCAGCGATCCGGCATTATCTGGAGGTGATGATCGCCTCCGGGTATGCGGACTATGAGGAGGAGACACAGGAATCCCTGCAGCGAGCCAAGGCGACCTATGTCGCCGCCAAACAGCTCTTTCGCGACACGCTGGGCGAAACGCTGGAGGTTCTCACCAACCAGCCCTGGCCCAATCCCAGCCTTGGCGAGGCTGCGGACTACGAATTTGGCGGGTTCCTCCCCCACAATCAGGAGATTAGAGACCTTTACGATACGATCGAAACGCGTTTGAGCGATCTCAGGCACTGGCTCGACGTCAAGCGCAAGCCGCTGAACGTACCGCTTCTCGCCGTACCGATCGATCCGAAGGAATTTGCAGGTCGCTGCCAAGGTGGCCTTGAGCCTGCGGGACGCCGATTATGAAGAAGAGGATGAGAAGGATTCTCTCGTCGACTTCATCACCGTCCTTCGTTCCGCCAAGGATTATGTCGCCAACCTCAAGACGACCAGCAGCAGGCTGCTGGCCGCCAAGGAAAAGACCGACAGCACCCGCATGGCGATCACCCAGAAGGGAATCGACCGCGACAAGATCCGTCGGGCTGCGGCTCTGCAGGATCTGGAAATCCAAGCCGCGGAAAAGGCGGTGGACATCAGCAGAGTGGCCCTGATCGGCGCCGAAACAGCGCTCGCCCAGCACGTGGGCACGATTCTCGTCGCCTACGGCACAATGGCGATGGCCGCCAACCTGCGCGCGACAGCCCTGCTTCTAAAGCTCTACTCAAACGATATTCATCGCAAAGTCACGCTTTTCACCGGACGCCTCAAAGCCGTCCTGGCGAATATCTACGGCGCAGCGACCGGACGTCAGAGACCCTCGCTCACCGATGTAATCGACATGCGAAACCAAATCGCTGACCTACTCGACGACCTCATGAGAGGCAAGGGATTCGAAAAAAGACAAGAGAGTCGGGAGGAATTCCTCAAATTGGCGGGAACGGCGATCACGCTTTCCACCGACATTGACAAGGCCAAGACGGAATTGAAACAGGCGAAGGTGGCCTTGAACAAACAGGTTCTGAGCCGCAAGCATCTGGACGAGGAAATGGGAGATCTGGACAAGCTCACGCAAACGGCCTCCCGGAACTTCGCGATGTTCGATTTCTACAACTGGCTGGTCACCGATCTGGAGTTTCTGTTTGCCGAGGAATGGTCGGTCACGCAGGAATTCTGCCGTCTGCTGGTCCGCCTCTACAAGGATGAGACCGGCGAGACGAACGGTGCGGGTTTTCTCAGAACCACGACGCTCGGCAACGAGTACGAGCAACTCAACGCCCCCTATCGTCTTGCTCTGGACCTTGAGCGGCTGGAGGCAGCCTATGTCCGCTTCGCGCTGGACCAGCAGGGGCTGAGCACGAGCTTCGCGCTCAGCGAGGTTTCGACCGTGGGCAGCAACTCAGAGCGTGCTCACCGCACTCGTGGAACACGGCGAGGCCTATTTCGATCTCGATGAAGCGATGCTCGATGCTCTTTATCCCGGCCAGTATGACCGCCGCACCCAGAGTGTGAACATCCGCTTTCCCGGGCTGGCGAAGGCCGGCCTCAGCCCGCATGCGCACCTCAGCCAGATTTCCAACACGCGCTACGCCACCGTCGAATGCGACCCGCAAAAGGGTGGAAAGATCCGCAAGAACCGCTAGCCCTGCAAAGCATCGTCATTGGAGCACCCGAGATCGATACGGCGCAATTCGATACGCCAGACGGGCTGCTCAAGCGGTTCCAGAACACCGGCGTTGAATCTCGCTGGCATCTCGTCCTGCCGGCGGTGCGCGAACTCAAGCGGCAAAAGGGCAGGCACGGCCGGGACAAGGCATGGCGGGAGACCGCGACCCGGCATTTCGAAGTCCTGTCGCAGAATCTGGACGAAATCGAATTCGAGGTGACCTTCTCCGGACGCTGGTAGCGGAGCAGCGCTTCAAAAGGAAAACGCCTTCGGATGGCTCCCATCCGAAGGCGTCTTTTCCATCTTTTGCAAGACGGAGGCTTTTGCCTCCGTCCCTTTTCCTCCGCCCCGATCAGAGCAGCGTCTTGATGACGAAGCGGACACTGACATTGATCGGACGGGTTTCCGCATCGCCGCCGGCCATTTGGAACGTCCTGTCGCCGGTGAGCCTCATGACCTTGGAGCTTCTGCGAAAGGCCCGGACATTGTTCTTGCTGCCACTGGGATAGCCGTCCACACGAATGCGAGACGGATTCGTGGGGTGAGCTGTAAGATCGCCCTGGTAGAGATTTTGCCCGAGGCGCAGCTCTTCCGCCGTGCACGGGAAACCCCGGTCGAGGTCCCCGTCCCTGCCGCCATCGGCATTCGCGGCACCGCGCAGAAAATAACCGCGGAGATCCGGCAGGCGGAAAAGAGGATCCCCGTCACCACCAAATCGTGTTCCCAGCACCGCGAAGAGGTCCGCGAATTCTCCCTTGTCCAGTTCCTCCCCATTGCAGGTCGCCCAATTGTCGAGGCTCTCTTCGGTTTTGACGGCCAGAATAGTGCCGACAGGCAGCTCGGTGCCGGGCGTGGCACTCGCAGACACGATAAAACGGATATGCCACCCGACGCAAAGGCTCTTCGGTCGGGTCTCCGCGTCCTCGCCCTTCACCGTGAAATCCACTCCCGGTTGATGGCGCGCCGCAGTCGCGTTGCCCCCCGGCCAGTTCGGGCTTGCATCGAAAGGAAAATTCTTTATCGGGATCTCGAATTGCGCCGAAACAGGCAGACCCGTCGCCCACCGCTCGTACGAACCGACCCGATTGCCCTCATTGCCTTTGATTTCGAGATCGGGACGGGGGGAAATCCTAGCCAGACGATCGGGCCCAAAGATCGCCCCTTCGTGCGTTTCGCTGACCCCGCGTAAATAGGCGCCTGAAAGATCGGGCAGATTGAACGCACTCGGCAAATCGGCATTCGGCCCGCTCGCCCCACCGTTTGCGGTGTCGATCACCTGAAAGAGACCGGACAAAACGGCATCGGCCTGCGTTGAGGAGGACGAGCCGTCGCAAAGACGCCAGGTGGCGCGCACAGAACTCGGCGTTTCTTCGGGATCATAGGTGAAGCGAGATCACGCCGCCGACAGGCACCTGCCCGATCAACGGATCCAGGAGCGTGTTCGGCAACTCCTTGATGAGATAGTGGACGTGAATGTTGACGGGACGACTTTCACTATCGCCACCCGTCGCCGGGATCCGTCTGGTACCGTCGTGGTAACGGATCCGCTTGCCGGAATCCAACCTCCCGCCGTGACTGGTTTTGCCACCGCTTTTGATCCGTTCCGACAGGCTGAAATTGTTGTCGGGACGACGAGTGGTGTAGGTCTGCAGGCTTGAGATCGCATCGCCCGTATTGCCGGTTTCGTTTGACCCCGAGGCAATGCGCGAACTCGCATTCGAATCCTGGTCCGCCCCCTCGTCCACTCCGCGCAGGAATACACCTCACAGCTCTGGCACGTAGAAATCGTCATCGCCGCTCTGGCCGAAAGCGACACCGATGGCCGCAAACAGAACGGGAAAGGCGCCCTGTTTGAAGGATTGACCGTCGCACAGAAGCCATCCCTGATCCCTCAGTTTCTCCTTTTCGCCCTCCGCATCGACATCTCCGAAATAGGCAATGATCGCCCCGACGGGGCGTCGGCTTCCGTATCGATTTGCTCTGAAAATATTTCGTCATCCTGTCCCATATAATCCTCCGGACATGAAAGTATTGTTAACTATCGGTAAATAGAGCTTTTATATTATAGAATATTTCAAATTATATTTTCATCTATTTCATTTTTTATTCATTTATTATACATATAATATGATATATATTTTTATTTAAAAACAAATATAATAAATATTTATAATATTGTTCTCGTAACATAAATTTAATCAAAATATATTTTATCTATATAAATTATCTTACCGTACGTATCTTTCGGAAATTATATTGTCATTTCAATAATTAATTCCATATTCTACTGTATCTTTTCTGAACTTGCATTCGCTCTAA
>NZ_JASJAV010000005.1 GCF_030066895.1 Breoghania sp.
GGATGACGTTATCGTGTTGAGAGAGCAGATGAAGCGCGCAACATATACAACGTCATCCTGAGGAGGCGCTACGCGCCGTCTTCAAGGATGGGCCCCTTGTTTCGCATGCGCTTTCACCCCTCTCCCCCCTTCAAACCCGCCCTACAATTCCCCCGCCAGATAGCGCTTCAACATCGCCTCGGTCCCTGCCGCCCACAGCGCATTGAGCGCGCGGGCGAATGCCTGCCGGAAGCCCTCATCGCGCGCCACGTCGCCGTAAACCGCCTCCTGCTCCAGCCACATGACCGGATCGGCCTTGGCGGCTCGGGCGAGCGGCACCAGCGTTTGCCAGTTCGGATCGTTCGGCTCGATCACGGCACCGGACTCCGTCTCTCCGAAGCAGTAGCGGCACCATAGCGCGGATTCCAGTGCCAGACCCGTCACGCAGGCGCCTGCGGCCAGCCGGTCGGCAATCGTCGTGACGATGAATTTCGGCTGCCGGTTAGAGCCGTCGAGACAAAGCCTTCTCACCGTGTCGCCGATCTTCGGGTTGGCGAAGCGGCGTTTGGTCTCGCCGAAATACCAGTCGAGATCCGTATCGAGCACGGGCGGGACGACAGGGATGATCTCGTCGCGCTCGATCTTTTCGAGAAACGCCGCGATCAGCGGATGTTCCATCGCCTCGTGGACGAAATGGATGTCAAGCATCCCGGCCGGATAGGCGATCACCGCATGGCCGCCGTTGAGGATCCGGATCTTCATGATCTCGAACGGCGTCACATCCTCCACGAACTGCACGCCGACGGTCTCGAGCGCCGGGCGGCCCGCGGGGAACTTGTCATCCAGCACCCATTGCTTGAAATCCTCGCAGAAGACCGGCCAGGCATCCTCGATGCCGAAGTCGCTTTTCAGCAGATCCCGCTCGCGCGCTCCAGTCGCGGGGGTAATGCGGTCGACCATGCCATTGGGAAAGGCGACGTCCTTGGCGATCCGGTCGCCGAAATCCCGATCCCATTGGCGGGCGACGCCCGAAACCGCATCGCGCGCCACCACGCCGTTATGGGGAATGTTGTCGCAAGACATCACAGTGAAGGCGGGCGTGCCCTTGCGTTCGCATCACCTCAGCCCCGCGGCGATGAGGCCGAAGACGGTGGAGGGGGCCTCCGGGGTCCCGCCGTCGGCGACGATGGCCGGGTGGGAGGGATTGAAGTGCCCCGCCGCATCGACGAAATAACCGCCCTCGGTCACGGTCAGCGAGACGATGCGGATGGCCGGATCGGCCAGCTTGTCGATGATCGCCTTGGCATCGGCGATCGGCAGGATATCAATCATGGCGCCGGTCACATGGGGCCTGGCTGACCTCGGCCGACTGATCGACCACGGTGGTCAGCCAATCCTGGGAGGCGAGCGCCTCGCGCATGCGTTCGTCCCCCGCCATCACGCCCGCCCCGACGATCGCCCAATCGTGATCGCGGCCCGTGGAGAAGAGCGCATCCAGATAGACGGCCTGATGGGAGCGGTGGAAGTTGCCGACACCGAAATGCAGGATACCGGCGGAAAGGTCGGTCCGTGCATAGCGCGGGATTTCGGCAAGCCCCGCGATGGCGGAAAGCGTATCGGCGGAAAGCCTGATGGTCATGGTCGTTCTTCCCGGTTGGGGCCGGCCTTGCTCTCAGCGAATGGCAAGGCCGCGGGCATCGAAGCGGTGGATCTTGTCGGCCTGCGGCGTCAGGTAGACGCGGGCGCCGTAGCGAACGGGGAACTCGCTGTCGACCCGCGCGGTCAGGGTGCCCAGATTGTCCGTCTGCACGTGCAGGAACGTGTCGGAGCCCAGATGCTCGGCAATCGAGACCTTGCCCGCCCACGCGCCGGTATCGGTCGACACGTCCATATGTTCCGGCCGGATGCCGATGGTGGTGGCGTTGTGCGTCTCCGCCAGATCGCCCTCGATGAAATTCATCTTCGGCGAGCCAATGAAGCCTGCCACGAACAGATTTCGAGACGCGGTGTAAAGATCGAGCGGCGAGCTCACCTGTTTCACGCGCCCCGCGTTCAGCACCACGATCTTGTCGGCCATGGTCATCGCCTCGACCTGATCGTGGGTCACGTAGATCATCGTCGTGCCGAGAGTGTTGTGTAGCTTGGAAATTTCCAGGCGCATGTTGACCCGGAGCGCGGCATCAAGGTTCGACAGCGGCTCGTCGAACAGAAAAGCGGCCGGTTCGCGCAAGATGGCGCGGCCGATGGCGACGCGCTGGCGCTGGCCGCCGGAAAGCTGGCCCAGACGATGGTCGAGATAGTCCGTCAGGTTCAGGACGCTTGCGGCATTCTCCAACTTCTCGTCGATGACGGCCTTTGGAAGGCCCGCCACCTTCAGCGGAAAGGCGATGTTCCTTCGAACCGACATGTGCGGGTAGAGCGCGTAGAACTGGAAGACCATGGCAAGCCCGCGTCGGGCGAACGGGGTATGGGTCGCGGGCTCCCCGTCGATGCGGATTTCCCCGGTGGTCACGTCCTCAAGCCCCGCGATGAGCCGCAGCAAGGTCGACTTTCCGCAGCCCGAGGAACCGACGAAGACGACGAACTCGCCGTCCTCGATATGCAGGTCGAGCGGCGGAATGACCTCGGCATGGCCTAAGGTCTTGGTGATCTTGTCGAGAACGATCTCTCCCACGTCCCCTCCCCCTATTTGTGACCTGTTTCCTTGACCCTATTTCACCGCGCCGAAGGTCAATCCGCGCACGAGCTGTTTCTGACTGAACCATCCCAGGATCAGGATGGGCGCGATCGCCATGGTCGAAGCGGTCGACAGCTTGGCGTAGAACAATCCTTCCGGGCTCGAATAGCTGGCGATGAAGGCCGTCAACGGCGCCGATTTCGCCGCCGTCAGATTGAGCGTCCAGAACGCCTCGTTTCACGCCAGGATGATGTTGAGCAGCAGCGTGGAAGCGATGCCGGGCACCGCCATCGGCGTCAGCACGTAAAGGATCTCCGCCTTCAGACCCGCCCCGTCCATGCGCGAGGCCTCCAGGATCTCGCCCGGGATCTCGCGAAAGTAGGTGAACAGCATCCAGATGATGATCGGCAGGTTGATCAGCATGAGGACGATCACCAGACCGGTGAACGTATCGAGAAGCCCCATGTCACGGAAGATCAGGTAGATCGGGATCAGCACGCCGACCGGCGGCAGCATCTTGGTCGACAGCATCCACATCAGGATGTCCTTGGTGCGCTTGGCGGGCACGAAGGCCTTCGACCAGGCGGCCGGAATGGTGACGGCCAGTCCCAGCACGGTGGAGCCAAGCGAGATCACCACGGAATTCAGGAAATGGCGGAAATAGTTGGAACGCGACTGCACCTCCGCATAGTTTGCCAGCGTCCAGTGAAAGCCGATGAAGGAGAGCGGCGAAGCGACCGCCTCGGCCTCCGTCTTGAAGCTGGTCAGCACCGTCCACAGGATCGGGAAGAAGATTGTCAGCCCGATCGCCCAGACCAGAACGGTCATGACGGTCTTGCGGCGTTTGGAGGTCGCGCGGGCCATGATCAGATGTCCAGGTTCTTGCCGATCATCCGCATCAGGAAGATCGCGACGATGTTGGCGAGGATGACGGCCACGATACCGCCGGCGGAGCCGCCGCCCACGTCGAACTGCAACAGCGACTAGGCATAGACAAGATAGGTAATGTTGGTGGTCGCATAGCCCGGCCCGCCATTGGTGGTAACCAGGATTTCCGCAAAGACCGAGAGGAGGAAGATCGTCTGGATCACCACCATCACGGTGATGGCGCGCGCCAGATGCGGCAGGGTGATGAAGAAGAAGGTGGAGACCGGTCCCACCCCGTCCATTTCCGCCGCTTCCAGTTGTTCGCGGTCGAGCGACTGCAGAGCGGTCAGAAGGATCAGGGTGGCGAAGGGCAGCCATTGCCAGGCGACCATGCCGATGACGGAGGCGAGCGGCGCCTGGGCGAAAAAGTCGAAGGGCTGAAGCCCGAGTGCCTTGGCGGCGGCGAAGAGCCCGTTGACCGGGTTCATGAACATGTTCTTCCACACCAGCGCGCCGACCGTCGGCATGACGAAGAACGAGGCGATCGCCAGAATGCGCACGATGCCTTGTCCCCACATGGGCTGATCTAGCAGGATCGCCAGCAACACCCCGCCGGCAATGGTGATCACCAGCACCCCGCCGACGAGCAGCAACGTGTTCAGCAGCGCGGCGAAGAAGGCGGGATCGGTGAGGAAGTAGCTTTAATTGGCGAAGCCGATGAAATCGTGCGTGCCGGGGATCAGCAGATTGTAGTGCAGGAACGAGAAATAGACGGCCATCGACAGGGGGATGATCATCCACCCCAGGAGCATCAACACGGCCGGGGATAGCATCAGCCGTGCCGCAGCCCGCGAATGGATCGTGGCCATGGTCGCACACTCCGTCGACTGGTCGGCAACCGATGGAACGAACCGTTCCGGCCTCGATGCCTGACGATCCGGCCCAGGGGCCGCAAAGGGGGAAAATCCGCGCACGCCGCCATGTCGCCGGGAAGCGACCGGCCGGCATGGGGATTTTCAACACCCCCCATGCTACCATGCTTTTGTCGGCGATGCCCGTACGTGAAGCGCGGCTACTTGATGTAGCCGGCCTTGGTCATTTCGCGGGTGACGAGGCTCTGTGCCATCTGCAACGCCTGATCCGCGAACATGTTGCCTGCAAAAGGGCTGCGGAGAAGAGCTGGCCGACCGCAGTGCCAATGCCCTGAAACTCGGGGATCGAGACGAACTGCGCGCCCGTATAGGGGATCTCCTGCACCGACGGCTTCTCGGTGTCGACGGCGTTGATGGAGTCCAGCGTCATCTTCGCGAACGGCGCGGCCTTCTGATAGTCGGGGTTCTCGTAAAGCGAGGTGCGCGTGCCCGGAGGCGAGGCGGCCCAGCCTTGCTTGCGACGAGTTCCGTGTAGCGCTTCGACGTCGCCCAGGCGACGAAGGCCTTGGCCGCGTCCGCCTTCTTGGTGGAGGCGGGGATCGCCAGGTTCCACGACCACAGCCAGTTGCCGTGATTGTCGACGCCATCATTGTTGGGGAACTGGGCGAAACCGACGCTGTCGGCGACCGTGGAATCATTCTTGTCGGTGACGAAGGAGGCGGCGACCGTGGCATCGATCCACATGCCGCACTTGCCCTGCTGGAAGAGCGCCAGGTTCTCGTTGAAGCCGTTCGACGAGGAGCCCGGAGAACCGTAATTTTTCATCATGTCGAGGTAGTCGGTCAGCGTGGCCTTCCATTCTGGGCTGTCGAACTGCGGCTTCCAGTCCATGTCGAACCAGCGCGCGCCGTAGGAATTCGACATGGCGGTGATGAAGGTCATGTTCTCGCCCCAGGTCGGTTGATCGGACATGTCGATCCCGACCTTCTCCGCCAGATCGGTGCGATACGTCACCATGGCGGATTCGCCGTAGAAGGGCGCCCCATAGAGCTTGTCGTCCATCGACAGGCCTCCGGCGATGGCGGGCAGAAGGTCGGCCTTGTCGTAGTCGCCGGACATGTCGTCCAGCGCCATGAGCCAGCCCTGCTTGCCCCAGATCGGCACTTCGTAGTTGCCGATGGTCATCACGTCGTATTGACCGCCTTTGGTGGCGATGTTCGTGGTCACGCGCTGACGCAGCACGTTCTCTTCCAGGGTCACCCATTCCAGATCGATGTCGGGGAGGTCCTTGGTGAAATCGTCGGTGAGCTTCTGAATGCGGATCATGTTGCCGTTGTTCACGGTGGCGATGGTGATCGTTTCCGCATGTGCGGCGAACCCGAGTGCACATGCACTGACGGCGCCGAAAAGCCAGGCCCTGTAAATCATGGTTCCTCCCAATCTGCGGTCTCAAGCCGCACGGCCGAACGGTGAAGTTTCAGCAGCCTGCGAACCTCCTTGGCAGACGGATCGGTAATTCTCGAAACTATGCCGGAGCGTTTCCGGCTTGTCTATAAATAAATCACATTGATTTATTTATAGACAACGAGCTTTCAGCGACGCAAAACACCGCAGTGAAAATCATCTTCCGCGGGTGTTTTCACCGTCTCGACCTTAGGATATGCCCCTAAACAAGGCCACGACCGAGCGTCCCCATCCGCGCCACAGACGCGGCCTCGTCACAATTGTCATTCCCGACGGGTAAGAGAGGTACGGAGAAGGGAGACGCACACCGGAGCGTTTCATGGTTTGACGGAAGCTGGCCGCGGAAAACACCTCTTCCAAGGGGAGAGGTCGGGCCGCAGGCCCGGGTGAGGGGAGGTCGGGTTCTCCGTATCCTTGAGAGCGCGACACCCCTCACCCCAGCTCTCTCCCCATGGGAGAGGGGGCGAAGACGGCCGCCACTTGTTCCCTCATTCTGGACCGAGCACACACATCAGCGCGTGTCGACAGATCCGGAATCCAGCGCAAGACGTGCCGAAGGCTACTGATGCGCGACTAGCGCCTTTTCCCCGTGCAGAGCGGTCAGAAAGAACTTTGGACGGCGCTCACGCGCCGACTGAACCCTGGATTCCGGATCTCTCGACACGCCTCACGGCGTGCTCGGTCCGGAATGAGGGGCGGGTGGCGAAATTCATCGTCCCTCAAACCACCACAGCAGCGCCCGTATCGGCCGTGCCGACGGCCTCGCGGAAAGCGGCGAAGAGTTCGCGACCGATACCGTGCTGATTGGCGGAGAGATCCGATCTGGCCGGTTCGCGCGCCGCGAATTCCGCCGCATCGACCAGCACTTTCAGCCTGCCCGCCGTGGCATCGAGGCGGACGATGTCGCCATCCTTCAGCCGCACGATCGGACCGCCGTCGGCGACTTCCGGGCTGACATGGATCGCCGCCGGCACCTTGCCGGAGGCCCCGGACATGCGCCCGTCGGTGATCAACGCGATCTTGTGGCCGCGATCCTGGGTGACGCCCAGCGCCGGGGTCAGCGAATGGAGTTCCGGCATGCCGTTGGCCTTGGCCCCCTGAAAACGCACCACTACGATCAGGTTATGATCGAATTCGCCCGCCTTGAAGGCGGCCTTGACCTTCTCCTGATCGTGGAAGACGCGCACCGGTGCCTCCACCACGTGCCGCTCCGGCTTGACGGCCGAGGTTTTGATGACCGCACGCCCGAAATTGCCGAAAAGAAGGCGCAAGCCGCTATTTTCCTAGAAGGGCTCGGAAACGGGACGCAGAATCACGTCGTTGCTGCTCGCCTTCGGCCCATCGCCCCACACGATCTCCTAGCCAGAGAGCTTCGGCTCCTGCGTGTAATGCGACACCCTTCGCCCGCGACAGTGCGTACGTCCTCGTGCAGAAGGCCTGCCTCCAGCAATGCGCCGATCATATAGGCGAGCCCGCCGGCTGCGTGGAAATGGTTCACGTCCGCCAGTCCGTTCTGGTAGACGCGGGCCATCAGCGGGGTGACGGCGGAAATCTCGGCCATGTCCTGCCAGTCGAGCACTATGCCCACCGCCCGCGCCATAGCGACCAGATGCAGCACCAGGTTGGTGTAGCCGCCCGTGGCGTTCAGCCCGACCAGGCCGTTGACGAAGGCGCGCTCGTCGAGCACGTCGCAAACGGGGGGTGAATTCGTTGTCCTTCGCGGTGATCGCCAGCGCACGCTTGGCAGCGGCCGCCGTCAACGCATCGCGCAACGGGGTGTCGGGATTGACGAAGTTTGTCCCCGGCAGGTGCAATCCCATGAATTCCATCAGCATCTGATTGAAATTGGCCGTGCCGTAGAAGGTGCAGGTGCCCGGCCCGTGGTAGCTCGCCATCTCCGCCTTCAAAAGCTCGTCGCGGCCGATCTCGCCCGACGCATAGCGCTGACGCATCTTCGCCTTCTCGTCTTTGGGAAGGCCCGAGATCATCGGACCGGCGGGTGCGAAAACGGCCGGGATATGCCCGAAGGTCGCCGCAGCCATGACGAGGCCCGGCACGATTTTGTCGGAGACGCCCAGATAGATCGCGGCATCGAAGCAGTTATGGGAGAGCGCCACACCGGCGGCGAGCGCGATCACGTCGAGCGAAAACAGCGACAGCTCCATGCCGGGCTGTCCTTGCGTGACGCCGTCGCACATGGTGGGCACGCCGCCTGCGACTTGTGCGGTGTCGCCCTCCGCGCGCACCGCCGCCTTAATCAAGATCGGGGAAGCGGCCAAAGGGCTGATGGGCCGACAGCATGTCGTTATAGGCGGTGATGATACCGATATTGCCCGAGCTGCCGTCGGCGATCGCCTCCTTGTCGGGACCGACGGCGGCGGTCACATGGGCGAGATTTCCGCAGGTCAGATGCACGCGCGCTGGACCGGCGTCGGCCGCCCGTCGACAGCGCTCCAGATAGGCGGAGCGGCTTTCGCGCGAGCGTTCGCGGATACGGTCGGTGAGCTTGGAAAGCGTCTGGTGCATGGGACCTCTCCCGGAATTTTGAATTTGCGCCTATTCGGCGAAATGGACGGTCGCCCCGTCCAGAATAGCCCGAACAGACGCCTCGTGCGGATCGCTCAGCGTCAGCGCCTGTTGCAGGGTCTCGCGCTTTGGCGGTCCGGCGATCAGTATATGGCGCTCGCCTGCGCCTTTGAGAACGCGCGCCGACAGGGGGTGACGCGCGGCTCCGGCTGATCGGCCGTGCGCACGGCAACCAGCGCAGGGGCGTTTTCATCGAGTGCATCGCTCAGGCCCACGGCGCCGGGAAAAAGCGATGCCGTGTGCATGTCCGCTCCCATGCCGAGGACAGCGATATCGAGCGGCAGGGCGGTCTGCTCCAGACCGGCGGCAACGGCGGGCAGCGAGCCGTCGGGCTCTGCCGTGCCTCCATAGAGCAGGGCGAAGGTCGCGTTCACCCAGAAGCTTCTGATTGGAGCGCTGGGATGTCGGCGGCACCCAGCGTTCGTCGGTCAGCGTGACGACGACCTTCTCCCAGTCGAGCTTTGACCGGTTGAGCCGCTCCAGCATCGGCCCCGGCGTGGTGCCTCCGGCAATTGTGATGCGGGCGACGCCGCGTTCGTCCAGCAGGGCGCGCAGCCGGGCGGCGAGAAGATTCGCCAATCCGTCCGCCAGCGCTTCGCGCGAGGGATATTCGATGATCTTCGGGCTCATTGGGAAAGCTCCCGCAAGCGATGGCCGTCGCGGTGCATCAGCATGAGCGCATCGTCTGGTCCGGCGGATCCGGGTTCATAGAGTTCCGGCCGCTCATCATCGACGCGCGCGGTGATCGCATCCACCCAGGCCCAGGCGGCCTCCACCTCATCACCCCGCATGAACAGTATCTGGTCGCCGCGAATAACGTCTATCACCAGCCGTTCATAGGCATCCGGCATTCGCATGTTCGATGCGCCCAGCGTATCGGCGAAGGTCATGTCCAAATCGGCAAGGGCGAGCCGCATGCCACCCGGTCCCGGTTCCTTGATGATCATGCCCAGCATAATGGCCTCGCAAGGCCAGCACATTCTGCGCCGCACGACCGCTGGCGGCGGGAAAGATCGAATGCGGCGCCGACTTGAACACCACCGCAACCTCTGAAACCCGCGATTTCAGGCGCTTTCCGGTGCGAAGATTAGAAGGGCACGCCCGACCAGCGCCAGTTCGCGACCTCTGCCTTCAGGGCGATGAAGGTCTCGGTGCGGCTCGTCGGCGCATCCGCATCCTCAACGTAGGAAGGCGTGCCGGGACCGGCTGCGTATTGACCGCGCACCACCCGGTCGAGATCGGTAAGCGGGGTCAGCGCGTGCAGCACTTTCAGCTTTTCGTCGTGCACCGCATCGGGCTCAAAATGGGAGGGCGGCTCCATCGCGACGAAACACAGCAACTGAAGCAGATGGTTCTGCACCATGTCGCACATAGCGCCGATGCCGTCGTAATAGGGCCCGCGCCCCTCCACACCGACCTTTTCGACCACCGTGATCTGAACGTAATCGATATGGCGGGCATTCCACAGCGGCTCGAAAAAGGCGTTGGCGAACCTGAGCGCCATCAGGTTCTGCACCGTCTCCTTGCCGAGATAGTGGTCGATACGGAAAATCTGATGCTCGCCGAAATGCCCGGCGAAGACGCCGTTGAGCGCCTTGGCGGAGGCGAGATCGTGGCCGAGCGGCTTTTCGATGACGAGACGCGAATACTCGTCCGTCAATCCCGCCCGGTGCACGCCTTCGGCAATCGGGCCGAAGAAGCGGGGGGCCACGGAAAGGTAGAAGGCGCGCGAGCGCGCCGTGCCGTTCTCGGGCAGGGCCTGTTTCAGGTTCTGCCAGCCGTGTTCCTGCATCACGTCGAGAGACACGTAGTCGAGCGCGGTGAAAAACTTGCGGCGCATCTCCGCGTCTTGCGCATCGGTGCCGCCGAATTCGTCGAGCACGGCCTCGGCCATGCGCCGGTAGCCATCCGCATCCAGATCCGCACGCGCAACGCCGACCAGACGCGCTTCCTCGGGCATCTGCCCGTCATGCATGCGGTGATAGAGCGCCGGGATCAGCTTGCGCCGGGCGAAATCTCCCCTGGCCCCGAAGATGACGAGATCGAACGGATCGACGGGGACAACACGAGCAACCATCAACTACCCTCCTTGCCGGTACCGGCCAGTTCATTCATCAGTTCATTGCATCAATTCGTTACGCAAATTCGTTGCATCTGGGCATGTTCGCCCCGCGCCGCGTGCAGGTGATCGCCGAGGCCTCCACCACGAATGAGACGAGATCAGCGAGACGATCGCCGTCGAGGTCCTCAAGCGCGGCGCGCGTCGTCATGCTGCGTTCGGCAAGATCGGCGATCAATGCTGCCTGAAAACTGTCGCCCGCGCCGACAGTGTCAACAACCGGGACCGGCCGCGTCTCCACCTCGACCGTGACACCGCAGCCATAGGCACACACACCCCCGCCCGGCCACCCGTCACGACCACGATCCCCGCACCGGTCGCCCGCCAGCGCGCGGCAACGGCCACGAAACATTCGCCGGGATACAGAAACTCAAGATCTTCCTCCCTCACCTTGACGACATCGCTGTGACTCACGAACGCCTCGATGCACCGACACCAGACGTCGCGGTCGCTCTCCACCGTGAAGCGCACGTTGGGATCGAGCGTGATGAGGCGCCGTCCGGCCTCGCGTTCGGCCAGCTCCAGCAGGGCGGAGCCCACCGGCTCCACCACCAGCGAGTAGGACCCAAAATGGATGCCCCATACGTCTTCAGCGAGATCCGGCAAATCGCCGCTATTCAACGCGCGGTCTGCCGCGCCGGTTCCGTAAAACGTGTAGGCGGGGCCGCCGTCCGGCCCCACATCGACGAGGCTCAACGTGGTCGGATTGGGAAAGGAGATCACATGCGCCGTGTCGACGTTCTCGCGCTCCAGCGCATGAATGAGCCGTCGCCCGAGCGGATCGCTGGAAATTCCGGAGAAAAAGCCCGACCGATGGCCGAGACGTGAGATCCCGATCGCCACGTTGAACGGGGAGCCACCGATCCGGCCGTCGAAACCGATGCGGGCCATGCCACCTACATCGGCGTCAGCACCGTAGTCGCTGACGAAGAGATCCCACAACGCTTCACCGCAAACCAGAAACATCCGTTCTTCCCCGCGTCCCTGCCGATTGGTGAACAGTCCCCGCATCTCAGGTCGTTTTCCGACTCTTTTCGGATGCGCGTCTCTCGGGCGAAGCCGGATCCGTCGCGATATCGCATGCCGACTGGTCGCCACCGCAAGGGGACGATAAGTTACCGTACATGCTATTCGAGATTCGGTCCTACGCCCTACCGCTTTGCCCCGCTTTTCGCCGGCCTTTAGCTAGACGTCTCCTCCGTAGGCGTAAATCCGCCATAGCGGAAACGTTTTGTCAATAAATAAATCACTTTGATTTTAATATTAGAACATGCATAGCATTGCCACCAACTGCGACGACCAGTGAGGAAACCACGTCATGCGAGGCGGTGATACTGCGGGGCTGCGTGCTTACAACGAACGCCTGATCATGAGCGCACTGCGTCGTGCAGGGACCTTGTCGCGCGCTGAAATCGCACGGGAAACGGGCCTTTCCGGGCAGGCGGCCTCGGTCATCGTCGGCCGTCTGATGGAAGGCGGACTGGTCATAAAGCTGGAAAAGGTGCGCGGCCATGTGGGCCAGCCCTCCACGCCGATCGCTCCCAATCCCGTCGGCGCCTTCTCGCTCGGCGTGAAGATCAGCCGCCATTCCGTGGAAGCCTTGCTGATCGACATGGTCGGCGAAGTTATCGGCTCGTGCCGCGAGCGCTATCAGGCGCCGATGCCCGAGCGCACGATTTCCATTGCGGCCGATCAGGTCACCGAACTGCTTGCCCGTCTGGACGAGACAGCGCGCGGGCGCGTCGTCGGTATCGGCGTCGCCATGCCGGGCGAACTGGAAACCTGGGCGACCGAGCTCGATCTGGCGCCCGGCTCGCTCGACGGCTGGCGAACGGCCGATGTTGCGAGCGCACTTGCACGCGCCACCGGGCTGAAGGTCACGCTGCACAACGATGCAACGGCGGCATGTGCGGCAGAGATAATTGCCGGCGAGGCAATCGCCACCCGCTCCGCGCTCTACATCTACATGGGCACGTTCATCGGTGGCGGCATCGTGCTGGACGGCAAGCTCTATCCCGGAGAGCAGGCCAATGCGGGCGCGATCGGCTCCATGCCGGTCGGGGTCGGAAACGGATCCCTTCGGGCGAAAAGCGGCACGAAGGGC
The DNA here is from genome assembly GCF_030066895.1 of Breoghania sp. Lineage (GTDB taxonomy): Bacteria > Pseudomonadota > Alphaproteobacteria > Rhizobiales > Stappiaceae > Breoghania. The sequence continues at coordinate 12,669 of NZ_JASJAV010000005.1, forward strand.
CCGGACCAGCTCATTCATTCGGTCTCCGTCCTGGAATTCGAGCACACGCTGGCGGCCGCCGGGATCGACGGCCAGGACGTTCTTTATGCGGACAAGACATCGCCGGAGATCGAGGAGATCTTCGAGCGCTGGATGGAAGCCGCCTTGCCCGAGCTTGCCCGCGCGGTTGTGGCGGCCCTGTCGATCATCGATTTTCAGGCCGTCATCGTCGACGGCTTGCTGCCGCCGCCCTGGCGCGCCCGGCTGACCGAACGACTGGCGGAAACGCTGGAGAATTTCAACAGGTCGGGACTGTCGCCGACGCAGGTACTGGCGGGCAGCATCGGCCCGATGGCGCGCGTGCTGGGGGCAGCGCTGCTACCGCTGGAGGCGCGGTTTTCCCCGAACACGGATCTGCTGGTGCGCTCAGGTGCGAAATCGGCGGACGCGGGCGAGACAACGCGCAAGGCGGGGTAGAGCCGTCCTAGTGCTGTCGACCTTCGGGATGAGGTCCGGCACCGAAACTCGGAGCCAAGTCTAAACCGGGTACGTTTTGTCCATGGCTGTCATCCCCACGAAGGCGGGGATCCAGTAACCACAGGACTTCGCTCACAGGCTAGAACCGCCAGTCGCACGGAGTGCTGGATCCCCGCCTTCGCGGGGATAACAATTGTGCTGGAGGCATTCGGCCCGGACAAACACGGACGATCTTAGCCCTTTCCTGCCTCGCTCGGTTTACTGCTGCCCCGCGATGGAAAACACGCGGCGCGGCTTCACTTCGCCCTTTTCCGCCGTGCAGATGGCGATCAGGCGCCCCTGGCAGGTGATGTAGACCTCGCCGCCCAGAACCGGGGCATCGCGGCCGCGCATGATGACGCCCTGACCGCGGCGCAGGCGCGCCTCATCATTGCGGCTGACCGCCACTTCCGGCAGGTCTTGAAGCGCCGTTTCCACCGCGAGAAGCTCGCTTTCGGCAGCAACCACCGGCGTTTCCGCTTTTTCCACCGCTTCCGCCAGTTCCTCCAGCGTGACCATGTCCTCCTCGCCGAAGGGACCGACGAGCAGGCGGCGCAGTTCCACCACGTGCGCGCACGTTCCGAGCCTGCGGCCAATGTCGCGCGCGAGCGCCCGGACATAGGTGCCCTTGCCGCATTCGCTTTCGAACACGGCCGTATCCGCATCGGGCATGTCGACCAGATCGAGGCGATGCACCTCGATCTCGCGCGGCTTCAGCTCCACTTCCGCGCCCTCGCGGGCCAGATCGTAGGCGCGTTCGCCGCCGATCTTGATGGCGGAGAATTTCGGCGGCACCTGTTCGATCGTGCCGGTGAATTCGGGCAGGACATCGTGGATGTCGTCGGCTTCGGGGCACACGTCGGAGGTCGCGATGACCTGACCCTCGGGGTCGTCCGTGTCCGTCTCCTCACCCCAGCGCACGGCAAAACGGTACACCTTGCGCCCGTCCATCACGTAAGGGACGGTCTTCGTCGCCTCGCCGAAGGCGATCGGCAGGCAGCCCGAGGCGACCGGGTCGAGCGTGCCCGCATGGCCTACCTTCTTGGGGTGGAACAGGCGCTTCAGCCGAGACAACGCGTCGTTGGAGGTAAGACCGATGGGCTTGTCGAGAACGAGCCAGCCGTCGATGTCGAACTTGGGGTGCTTCTTCTGCTGCCGCTTCATGGAGTGTCGTTCGTTCAAGGTCGAGTTGGCCGGGGATATCCGATGGGGTGACGGGCATTCCCCACGTTGTCATCCCCGCGAAGGCGGGGATCCAGTAACCACAGGAGGTAGACGACCGCCGCGGGCGGTCCGCTTCAACCGCATGTCATCCCGCCGAAGCGAAATCGAAGTGTCGAGCCCCAGTAACCGCGACATGACGCCGGGGCGCTTCGCGAGTCGGCGATAGTGATTACTGGGTCCCCGCCTTAGCGGGGATGACAACGTGGGGGATGCCACGCAGAGCACACGGCCGCCGACCCGGCAGCCGGGAGATACACCTACTCCTCGTCGTCGCCTTCGTCGTCCAGATCGCGCGCCACTTCCGGCTTGCGCAGAAGCTGGGTGATCCGGTCGTCGTCGTCGAAACGGGTGTCGAGGCGGAAATGCAGGTCGGGCATGAATTTCATGGTCATACGCCGCGCGACCTGGCCGCGCAGATACTTGCGGTGACGCCCCAGCGCCTCCACGACGGCCTCCGCATCCATGCCGCCGAGCGGCATGATCAGCACGGTGGCGTGCTTGAAGTCGGGGGAAACACGCACTTCCGGCACGATGACGATATGCGTCTCCAGCACCGGATCGCGCACGTCGCCGCGCGACAGGATTTCGGACAGCTCCTTGCGCAGCAATTCGCCGACGCGAAGCTGGCGCTGCGAGGGCATGCCCTGCGCCTCGTCCTTAAACCGGCTCATGGTCATATATCCGTTGATAGACGAGCGCCGACGGAGATCGAACCGAGTCGGCGCCGGAATTGTTTTGTCGCTCCGGCGCCCCGGAGCCTGTCGTGAAGCGATGTCCTGACGGTCGGGGCGCGCCGCGCGTCCCGACCGGAAAACGTCGTCCTTACAGCGTGCGGGAGACCTGCTCGACGCGGAAGCACTCGATCACGTCCCCGACACGCATGTCGTGGTAGTTCTCGAAGTTCATGCCGCATTCCTGGCCGGACTCGACCTGCTTGACGTCGTCCTTGTAGCGCTTGAGCGTGCCGAGCTTGCTCTCGTGGACCACCACGTCGTCGCGGATGAGGCGCACTTCCGCGCCGCGTTCCACGATGCCCTCGGTGACCAGGCAACCGGCAACCTTGCCAACCTTGGAGATGTTGAACACCTGCAGGACCTCGGCATTGCCGAGGAAGGTCTCGCGCCGTTCGGGGCTGAGCAGGCCCGACATGGCCGCCTTCACGTCGTCCACCAGATCGTAGATGACGTTGTAGTAGCGGATCTCGATGCCTTCGCGCTCGGCCGCCTTGCGCGCCTGCTTGTTGGCGCGCACGTTGAAGCCGATGATCGGAGCGTTGGAAGCGGCTGCCAGCGTGACGTCCGCCTCGGTGGTGCCGCCTACGCCCGCATGCAGCACGCGGGCCGCGACCTCGTCGGTGCCGAGCTGTTCCAGAGCACCGACGATGGCTTCCGAGGAACCCTGCACGTCGGCCTTGATGACCAGCGCGAACTCCTTCTTCCCCGTCTCCTGGAGACGGTTCATCATCTGCTCCAGCGAACCGCGTGTACCGACCGCGGTGATCGATGCCTTCTCGCGCTTCTGGCGCTGACGGTAGTCGACGATCTCGCGAGCACGCGATTCGTTTTCCACCACCGCGACCAGATCGCCGGCCTCAGGCGTACCCTGGAAGCCGAGGACCTCGACGGGCTTGGACGGCAGAGCCGCCTGCACCTGGTTGCCGTTCTCGTCCAGCATAGCGCGCACGCGGGCCCATTCGGACCCGGCGACGAGGATGTCGCCGACATGCAGCGTGCCCTTCTGAACCAGAACGGTCGCGACCGGGCCGCGGCCCTTGTCGAGCTGCGCTTCGATGATCGTGCCTTCCACGGTGCGATCCGGGTTAGCCTTCAGCTCCAGGATTTCCGCCTGCATCAGGATCATTTCCAACAGCTTGTCGAGGTTTTGCTTCTTCAGCGCGGAAACCTCGACCTCGATCGTGTCGCCGCCCATCGATTCCACCACGATCTCCTCGGAGAGGAGTTCGGTGCGCACCCGGTTGGGGTCGGCGCCCGGCTTGTCGATCTTGTTGATGGCGACAATGATCGGAACGTCGGCCGCCCGCGCATGGGCGATAGCTTCCTTCGTCTGAGGCATGACGCCGTCATCGGCGGCCACGACGAGGATGACGATATCCGTCGACTTGGCACCGCGGGCACGCATCGCGGAGAAGGCGGCGTGGCCCGGCGTATCGATGAAGGTGATCTCCTGGCCGTTCTGCTCGACCTGATAGGCGCCGATATGCTGCGTGATGCCGCCGGCCTCGCCGGAGACCACGTTGGCGTGGCGGAGCGCATCGAGCAGCGAGGTCTTGCCGTGGTCGACGTGGCCCATGATGGTAACCACCGGGGGACGCGCCTTCAGATCGGCCTCGTTGTCGGCTTCGGAGAACAGGCCCTCTTCGACGTCGGATTCCGACACGCGCTTGGGCGTGTGACCCATTTCCTCGACGATGAGCTGCGCGGTATCGGCGTCCGGCACGTCGTTGATCTTCATCATCTGGCCCTGCTTCATCAGCAGCTTGATGACGTCGACCGAACGCTCGGACATGCGGTTGGCGAGTTCCTGGATGGTGATCGCATCCGGGATGGTCACCTCACGCATTACCTTCTCGCGCGGCACCTGCTGACCGGCACGCTTCTCCTTCTCGCGACGGCGGCGCAGCGAGGCGAGTGAACGGCCGCGCTGGTTGTCGTCACTGAAGTTGGAGTTGATGGTCAGCTTCGACTTGCGGCGATCATCGGAACGCGGCGTCGGCTTGTTCGCGGGCACGGCGGGCTTTGCAGCCCCGCGCTTGGGCGCACGGGCCGGACGATTGGCTTCTGCCGTTTCGCGCTTGGCGGCCGGACGCGCATGCTGGGTGTGAGCGGCAGGCTGCTGCTTGGCAGCAGCGGGCTCGGCCTTGGCAGAGGGCGCAGCCGGTTCTGGAGCCGGGGTAGCGGCGGGCTTTGCAGCCTCTTCGGCCGCGCGCCGGGCTTCCTCTTCGGCCTTGCGCTTGGCAGCGGCCTCTTCTTCCTTGTGGCGCTGCTCTTCCTCGGTCTTGCGCTTTGCCTCTTCTTCGGCGCGGCGCTTGGCTTCGGCTTCCGACTGCTTGCGTTCTTCAACGGCGCGCACCTGCGCATCGCGGAGCGCTGCGGCGCGGGCCGCGGCCTCTTCGGCCGTCAGCGTGCGCAGAACGTTGCCGCCACGCTGCTTGTTCTGCTGCAGCGGCCGCTTGGGTTGCTCGGTGCGCGCCTGCGAGGGCTGCTGGGGAGCGGCTTCGGTCTTGGCCGGCTGCTCGCCCGGCGGCATCATGCGGCGCTTCTTTTTCTCGACGACAACCTGCTTCGTGCGCCCATGGGAGAAGGACTGCCGCACGGTCCCGGACTCCACGCCACGGGAAAGGGACAGCGTCTTCTTGCGCTCCACGGGAATCGTTTTGTCGCCGGTGTCTTTGGTATCGCTCATTCTTGCCTTCAGTCCTGCGCCGCCGCTTCTGGCGCCCTAGCTACCGTCCGTCGCCGGTTCGTTCGCGGCGGAATCTGCCCGGAACCTGTCCAGCGCGCAAGCACACGCCATGAAACTTCTGCTCGCCCGGCCCGCGAGAATTGCAGCATGTATCACATTTGCCCGCCCCAATGCCAAATCCAATTGGCCGGAGGTAAACGAGCGCAGGACCGGGGGCCCGCCAGCCGGTCCGAAACGCGCCACCCGAATGGCGGCGAGCTTGCGTATTCCGTCTTCCGCCGCATCCGATGCATGCACCAGCGCGGCGATGTCGTCCTTTTCCAGTGCGGCTTCCACCTTAGAGAAGCCGGTCACCACGGCTCCCGCCTTGCGGGCGAGACCCAGCGCGCCAAGCGCCAGCGCCGTCAACCGGTCCTCGACACGATCCGCCACGCCCGGCTCGATACGGATATCGGCCTTGAAGCCACGGGAAAAGACCCGCTTTTTCTCCCCCGCCGCCACCGCGGCCCGCGTTGCCGTGATCCAGACACCGCGACCGGGAAGCTCCCGCTTCAGATCCGCTACCACCGTCCCGTCCGGCGCAAGGACGAAGCGGATCATCTCATTGACGGGACGATGCTCGCGGGTAAGCGCGCATTGTCGCTCCGTCAGCTCACTCTGCCGTGACATGGACGGCCTCCCGGCCCGGCGCTATCACAGCGCGCCTCGTCCTCGTCGACGGCTTCCTCGGCTCTGTCGTCAGCGCTTTCCTCGGCATTGCCGGCCGCCGGAGAGCCGAACACGGCCTCCGCCGCTTCGAGCCCATCGGCGGCCTCCGGATCGCGACCTTCATCCTCGGACGCCGTGATCCCCTCACCGAAGACGGAGGCCTCTTCATCACCCTCGCCGTAGTCCTCGACAGCTTCTTCCTCTTCGGCCTGCTCGGCAAGCAGGTCTTCTTCCGAAATCCAGCCGGCCGCAACACGCGCCTGCATGATGAATTGCTCGGCCTCGGCCCTGGAGAGGTCGAAGTCGCTCAGCGCACCGGTGAAGCGGGTCACCTCGCCGTCTTTGCGCTCCGACCAGCCGACGAGGTCGTCGGTGGCGCATCCGGCAAGGTCCTCGATGGTCTTCACGTCGTCCTTGCCCAACGCCACCATCATGGCGGTGGTCATGCCGTCGATCTGACGCAGCTCGTCGGCCACGCCCAGTTCGATCCGCTCCGCATCGAGCTTGGCTTCAAGCTCTTCCAGATGCTCGTGGCCGCGCGCCTGCAGCTCTTCCGCCGTCTCGACGTCGAAGCCCTCGATGGACGCGATCTCGTCCGGGTCGACATAGGCCACTTCCTCCACGGAGGAGAAGCCTTCGGAGGCCAGAAGCTGCGCCACCATCTCGTCGACGTTTAGCGCCTCGGAGAACAGCTGGCTGCGCTCGGTGAATTCCTTGTGGCGGCGTTCGCTCTCGTCCGCCTCGGTCATGATGTCGATGTCCCAGCCGGTCAGCTGGGAGGCAAGACGCACGTTCTGGCCACGACGGCCGATGGCCAGCGACAGCTGATCGTCGGGCACCACCACCTCGATGCGCTCGGCATCCTCGTCGAGCACCACCTTGGCGACTTCCGCCGGCTGCAGCGCGTTGACGATAAACGTTGCGGCATCCGGATTCCAAGGAATGATGTCGATCTTTTCACCCTGAAGCTCGCCGACCACCGCCTGAACGCGGGAGCCGCGCATGCCGACGCAGGCGCCGACAGGGTCGATCGAGCTGTCGCGCGAGATCACCGCGATCTTGGCGCGCGAGCCCGGATCACGGACAACCGAACGGATCTCGATGATGCCGTCGTAGATTTCCGGCACTTCCTGCGCAAACAGCTTCGCCATGAACTGCGGATGGGTACGCGACAGGAAGATCTGCGGGCCACGCTGCTCGCGGCGCACATCGTGGATATAGGCACGGATGCGATCGCCGGTGCGGAACGCCTCGCGCGGGATCAGCTCGTCGCGGCGCACGATCGCTTCCGCGCGGCCCAGATCGACGATGACGTTGCCGTATTCCACTCGCTTGACGACGCCGTTGACGATGTCGCCGATGCGGTCCTTGAACTCTTCGAACTGACGATCGCGCTCGGCTTCGCGCACCTTCTGCACGATCACCTGCTTGGCGGACTGGGCGGCGATACGGCCGAAATCGAGCGGCGGCAGCGGCTCGGAAATGAAATCGCCGAGTTCGGCCTCCGGGTTGCGGGCATGCGCGTCTTCCAGGGAGATTTCCGTGGAGATGTTCTCCACCGTCTCAACCACCTGCAGAAGCCGCTGCAGCTTGATCTCGCCCGTCTTGGAGTTGATCTCCGCCTTGACCTCGGTCTCCGACCCGTAGCGCGAACGCGCGGCCTTCTGGATCGCGTCTTCCATCGCTTCGATGACGATCTGGCGATCGATCACCTTCTCGCGCGCAACAGCGTCCGCAATCTGCAGCAATTCCAGGCGGTTCGCACTGACAGCCATCGTCTTCTCCTTGCATCGCGAAGAGCCTTGCCCCGTTTTCTCGCGACTGCTTGCCTTTCCCGTTTATGTGCGAGCCTCGCAAGGCCCCGCCCCTCCCCGACACGCCGGTCCCTCGGCGCGCCGATTGAATTCCAATTCAGTTGCCGCCGCTCTCCGGCGCAACGCCCGCACTCTACGCGGCCGTGATCAGCGCATCGGTCAGCACCAGCTTGGCCTCCGAGATATCTCCCAGAGGCAGCCAGAACGTATCCGGCTTGTCCGCCGGGACATCCGAAATCCGGACACCGGCGGCCTCTTCCTTCACACCCAGCAGGATGCCGCGAAAGCGCTTGCGTCCATCATGATGGGGCATGTCGAGTTCGATTTTCGCCTCGTGGCCGGACCAGCGGTCGAAATCCTCCGCCCGCACCAGCGGTCGGTCGATGCCGGGCGAGGAAATTTCCAGATTGTAGGCCCCGGAGATCGGATCCTCCACGTCGAGCACGGGAGACAGCGCCCGGCTGATCGCCTCGCATCCTCCCACGTCCATGGAGCCGTCGGCCCGTTCGACCATGATCTGCAGGGTGCCGTCGTTGAGACCCGAATAGCGCACCCGCACTAGACGAAAGCCCAGATCCTCGATCACCGGCTCGGCGATCGCGGCGATGCGGGCATCCAGTCCCTTTTCCAGGACCATTCGCGGGGCGTGCTCGGACATGGCACCTCTTTCGCAACCGTTCCATCGGCGGATAGGCGCCCTCGCCGGGAGAGGCCTGAAGCTCGGCGCGTGCCGAATGGCTGTCGCGGTTAATAAAAAAGAGCGGGACCCGCCGGGACCCACTCTCTAACTGCCGGTATTGGCCGATGGAAAATTTGGACTTGAGCCGGAATATAGTCAAATGCGTGCGCGACGCAAGTGCGCAGATGATTTCCACGCCCTCCATTGGTCGAGCCGCAAGAGAACCGGCGCGCGTTCTGGCTCAAATCCGCCGGAACGTCAGATAATATCCCCGCCGCCCTTCGCGGATCGCCTTGACCTCGTAGCGGGTTCCCGGCCAGCCCGCCCACGCCTCGCGCCAGTCGGCGGCACATTCGGCGGTCCACTCGAACGCCTCATGCGCGCGCAGATGCCGCAGCGTCCAGTCGACATAGGTGTCGATGTCGCTGGCAAAGCGGAATTCCGCCCCCGGCTTCAGCACGCGGGCCAGACAATCCAGATTGGCGGGACCGACGAAGCGGCGCTTCCAGTGGCGTTTCTTGGGCCAGGGATCGGGATAGAGCAGATAGGCGCGGTCGATGGAGGCGGCGGGAAGCCAGTCGAGAAGATCGATGGCGTCGTCGTCGTAGAGACGGATATTCTCCAGCCCCTTTTCCTCGATCGCGGCCAGAGCCTTGACCATGCCGTTGACGAAAGGCTCCACGCCGATGATGCCGCTGGACGGAGCTTCGCCTGCACGGTGGACCATATGCTCGCCGCCGCCGAAGCCTATCTCCAGCGTGATGTCGATAACAGGCTTGGGAAACAACGCGCTCAAGGGATCCGGCGCCGGCCTTTCCAGGTCGACGGCGAAACGCGGCAGCAGGGTGTTTAGACGTTCGGCTTGCGCGGCGCGCAGTGCCTTGCCCTTGCGCCGTCCGAAGAAGGCGCCTTCGTAAATGTCGCTCATGGGGCCAGCTTATACAAAGCCACTTCAAACAAAGAAAGTCGGCCGAAAGGGCCGACTTTCCGTATTCCGTTCACAAATCGTCCGTCGTGCCGAAAGGCTCAGGCGACGGCCGACTTGATGGCGTCCACCAGATCGGTCTTCTCCCAGGAGAAGCCGCCGTCGGCTTCCGGCTTGCGGCCGAAGTGGCCGTAGGCCGCCGTGCGGGCGTAGATCGGGCGGTTGAGCTGCAGGTGCTCGCGGATGCCGCGCGGTGTCAGGTTCATGACCTCGCGCAGGACCTTCTCGAGCTTGGCCTCATCCACCTGGCCCGTGCCGTGCAGGTCGACATAGACCGACAGCGGCTCGGAAACGCCGATGGCGTAGGAGAGCTGGATGGTGCAACGCTCGGCCAGATCCGCGGCGACGACGTTCTTCGCGAGATAGCGGGAGGCATAAGCCGCGGAACGGTCGACCTTGGTGGGATCCTTGCCGGAGAACGCGCCGCCACCGTGCGGGGCTGCGCCGCCGTAGGTGTCGACGATGATCTTGCGCCCGGTGAGGCCGCAGTCGCCGTCCGGACCGCCGATGACGAACTTGCCCGTCGGGTTGACGTGCCATTCCGTCTCGCTGGACAGCCAGCCGTCCGGCAGGGTCTGGGTGATGTAGGGCTCGACGAGCTTGCGTACGTCCGCCGAAGTCATGCTCGGGTCGGTGTGCTGCGTCGACAGGACGACGGAAGTAATGCCGACCGGCTTGCCGTCGACGTACTTCACCGTGACCTGGCTCTTGGCGTCGGGGCCGAGCAGGGGCTCGCGACCGGACTTGCGGGTATTCGCCAGAACCTTGAGGATCTTGTGCGAGAAATGGATCGGAGCCGGCATCAGGTCTTCGGTTTCCTTGCAGGCGTAGCCGAACATGATGCCCTGGTCGCCCGCGCCTTCGTCCTTGTTGCCGGCGCTGTCGACGCCCTGGGCAATGTCGGCGGACTGGCTGTGCAGATGCACGTCGACGTCTGCGGCCGCCCAGTTGAAGCCTTCCTGCTCGTAACCGATATCCTTCACCGCGAGGCGCGCCAGATGCGCGATATATTCGTGGGTGATCTCTTTCGGGCCGCGGGTCTCGCCCGCAATCAAGATCTTGTTGGTGGTGGCCAGGGTCTCACATGCGACGCGCGCTTCCGACATGGCTGCGAGGAATGCGTCCACGACGGTATCGGAGATACGGTCACAGACCTTGTCCGGGTGCCCCTCGGACACCGATTCGCTGGTGAAGAGATAGTCTTTGCGGGCCAATTTCACGGTCCTTCTGGGAAATAGTTTGTAGGATTGCCAAAGGACGAGAGTCCGTCCGGAGGCCCAAACGAAGTTGCAGGGATTGACAGGAAGGTCAAGTCCCGTGAGGGCCGTTCCGTTCCGCGAACAGGTTGCAAAATCGTTTGTCATGGTAAGTAAAGCCGAAGAATTCTGCGGCACAGGGGAGACCGGCGGGGTAGAGATCGCCGTGCTCACCTTCGCATGCAAATGCGAAGGGAGCCGTCTCGATCGGCGATTTCACGCAATGTGATGAAAACGCGGCTCATCTTTCCTCGCCCGCCATGGCGGGCACCAGATCGACGATGCGACGGCGGACCCGGCTGTCCTCGATACGCACGAAGGCGCGATTGAGGGCCAGATCTTCGGAGCTTGGACAGGAAATCGACGACATAGGAGGTGGGCTGAGCCTCGGCGAAACCGGCCGGCTCGTCGGGCGAACCCGGAGCGTCCTCGAAGAAGAAAGAAATCGGCACCCTCAGGATGGTGGAGATGTGCTGCAACCGGCTGGCGCCCACCCGATTCGTGCCCTTTTCGTATTTCTGGATCTGCTGAAAGGTGATCCCCAGACTCTCGCCCAGCTTCTCCTGGGACATACAGAGCATCATGCGCCTAAGTCGGATGTGACTCCTAACATGGACGTCGATGGGGTTGGGTGCTTTTTTACTGGGCATTTTTCGCCTTCATTGTTTTGGCCAAAGTCTTCGGCAGTCCCCGGTTCGCCCGGAGCATCCTCGACGATGAAAGTCGCTGGTGCACGGACAGCGGACCGAACGTGACGGCAACGGCATGTTGCGACGACCCTTGGCCGTTGCGGGTATTCCCCTCTTCACCTTTGCGGATCCGTCTCCACGTTCTCCTCTTCAGCCTCCACACTTCCTGTTTCGCCAACCCCGCCCGATCTCACGCCTTAACGACTCGCGGTTCGGCGCGCGCAGCATCCGAACCCGACCCGTCAGAAACCACGATCTCTTCCGCTACAACATCGACGACACACCGGCCTATGCCTCAAGGACATTGCCCAGACCGCTTCGGGTCCGCTCCCGGCCTTGGGCGGCCGCTGCCAAAGGCGTCGGAACGGTTTCAAGGTAAAAACGGCGCTTTTGTGCTGGCATTACGAACCTCCATTGTTTTACCAACCGCGCCTCTACCTGCGACGGATTGGACATAACACGAAAATTCGCACAACCCGACGCTCGGTCAGGATGCGTAGACGTGTTTGGATCCGTCACAGAGTCACGTGCGACGAGCAAATAATGCCCGCTGCAACACCCCCTCGTCAATTCCTGCAATTTGCTGCGTTTTGTCCACTCACATCAGATAATTAAATTGCGGCGTCGATGCCCGCAGCCGGGCATAGCCGGCGGCCGAGAAAACAAGCAGCAATGCAATGGCGAGCGGCCAATCACCGACCTCTACGTAAACCGTCGGCAGATCGGCGCCGGGCAGGTTCGCGTCGAAAGCGCCGGACCGGCCGAGCGGCAATTGCGCACGGATACGTCCGCGCGCGTCGATCACGGCCGAGATCCCGGTATTGGCGTCACGCACCATCGGCAGGCCTTCCTCCACGGCCCGCAGTCGAGCCTGACGAAGGTGCTGATGGGGTCCGGGCGCATCGCCAAACCAGGCGTCGTTGGTGAGGTTCAGGAGTGAGCCGGGACGATCGCCGCGATCGGCCACGGCTCCGGGGAAAATGGCTTCGTAGCAGATCAGCGGCGAGAGTTCCGGTGCGCCGGGGGGCGTCAGTTCGCGATGGCGGAAACCGGGCGTGAAGCCGCCAGGCACGCGCACCATGTTCTCAAGCCCCAGCCGGGTGAGCAGACCGCGCAGGGGCAGGTACTCGCCGAACGGCACCAGATGCACCTTGTCATAGGCATCGACGATCGTGCCGTCGCCGTTGATCACGTAAATCGAATTATAGAAATCGGCCTCGCGGCCGGGCGTACCGCCATTTGCCGCCGGTTCGGCGCGCACCGCGCCGGTGATCAGCACCGTGTTTTCCGGCAGCAGCGCCTCGATGGAGGCGAGTGCGCCGGGTTCCTGGGTCAGGATGAAGGGAAAGGCCGATTCCGGCCAGATCACGTGGGTGATCTTGTCGAGACGATCCTCGTTCGGCCCGAGCGGCTGGGAGGACAGATCGAGATAGCGTTCGAAAATCCACTGGACGTTGCCCGGAGCCCATTTTTCCACCTGCGGAATATCGGGCTGAACGATGCGCAGACGCACGTTGGCCACGTCGGCAGGCGCCGGCTCGTTCAGCCTGTAGGCGCCGTAGCCGAGGCTTGCGGCAAAGAGCAGGGCAACGGCGCCGAGGAACGCGAAACGATGGAGCAGACGTTCGGCATCCGCCAGCACTGCGGGCGCGGCAAAGACCAGGACGGAGAGAAACCCGAGACCGTAGATGCCGACGAGCGCGGCGGGCTGCATCATCAGCGTGTTGGCGGCGAAACCGTAGCCGATGGCATTCCATGGAAAGCCCGTCAGCACATGGCCGCGCAGCCATTCCGCTCCCGACAGGGTGGCGGCCAGCACGAGGATGCGCAGCGGACCTTCGATCCAGAGGAGGCGGGCCACCACCGCAGCCCCTGCCCAGAAGAGCGCCAGTCCCGCCGGCATGGCCAGGACCGCGAAGGGCATCATCCAGGCGAAATCATCCGCCTCCACCAGAAAGGCGGAGCCGATCCACCACAGTCCGGCCAGGAAATAGCCGAAGCCGAACCACCAGCCGACGGCGGCCGCAGCCCTTAGCGCGCGCGACTTTCCGCCCTCGTTTTTCGCCACGGTGGAATCTATCAGCCAGACCAAACCGGGAAAGGACAGCCACAGAACGAAGAACAAGTCGAAGGGCGCCTGACACAGAGCCGCGAGGCAGCCCAGCACGAAGGCCGCGCCCCAGCGCCGCCAACCCCAGCTCAAGATCAGCCCATCGACCAGGCTCTGGATCATCAAAACGTCCCGAATCAATCTTTGCGCAGGCGAGCGCATGATGTGCGCGGGCGGATACATGCGGTCAAGAGTGCGCCCCTTTGGGGGCGGGCCCGCAGACCGGTTCCCTCGCAGGGACATGCCCGTTCGTTCAAAAGGACGAGCCCATTCCTTTGCAAGGACACGAATATCGCAGGGAGGGAAAGGAATATATTAGAGTTTCAATGCTACGCAGGCTTGGATTGAGCCTCACCGAGGCTATCGTCGTGATTTAGCCGAGGGCATGCGCGGGGCTCCCGACCGGTTCGTTCCATCGGAACCGGCGGAGTGCGACTTGCGCGACCCTTTCCTCGTTTTCAGCGCGCCGGGACTGTCAAATGCGGGCCGCCTCCATAATCGTCGATGCGAAATCTCCAGACTCTCTTTACTCGCAATTCAGAAGCGAACTCGACAAGACCGACATTGACGCGGATCTCGTCTTCGCCTTCTACGGCCCGGATCACGACGGCAGCCTGATCGCCCGACTCGCCGTGGACCGTTTTCCGGATGCGGCACTGATCGGGGGAAGTTCTTCGGGCGGCGTGATGGACCAGCACGGCCCGCACACCCGGCAATCGGCAGGAATGCTGCTGATCGAGGACCCGGACGGCGATTTCAGAGCCGCCTCCCAACCGCTTGGCAATGATCCGGCCGGAGCCGCCGAAGCGGCCCTGCGCACGGCGCTTGAAAATGCCGAATGCACCGGGGAACTGCCGGAACTGATCTGGACCTATCAGGCGCCGGGTCAGGAGGAAGACGTGATCGCCGGGCTCAAGCGCGTGGTCGGTAACCGTTGTCCGCTCGTCGGCGGAAGCTCGGCGGACGAGTGCATGGAAGGCCGGTGGAGCCAGATCTCCAGGGACGGGGTGACGCAGGACTCGGTGGTCGTATGCGTGCTGTTTCCCTCAAAGCCGCTCGGCCACGGGTTCCAGGGTGGCTATGAACCCAAGGGCCATGCGGGCCCCGTTACGCGGATCGACGGCGGGCGCGTCACCAAGGTGGAAGGCCCGCGCCGCAGCCGAACCATTCTTGAAATCAACGGGAAGCCCGCGGCTTCTGTCTATAACGGCTGGATCGACGGACAGTTGAGCGAGATGCTCGCAGAGGGCGGCAATGTGCTGGCCCGGACGAACATGGCGCCACTGTCGATCTTCGCCGGTAACGAAAAGGGCGTCGACCAGTTTCTGCTGGTCCATCCGCAGAGCATCCGCCCCGACGGGGCGTTGACGACCTTTGCGGAAGTGGAGGAAGGCAGCGAAATCTACTGCATGCGGGGGGAACGCGGAACATCTGATCCAGCGCACAGGCCGCGTTTCACGCCAGATCGTGAAACAGATCCCGGATCATCCGCCGGCCGCAGCCCTGGTCGTCTGTTGCGGCGGGTGCCGCATGGCGGTCAACGAGCACATCGCGGATCTGTCGGACTGCCTGAAAACGGAACTTCACGACACCCCGACCATGGTCTGTTTCACCTTCGGCGAACAGGGGCCCGTCCTCGGCGTCAACAAGCATGGCAATCTGATGATTTCAGCCATCGTGTTCGGAGCCTGAGCCATGCACAGGATCCAGTCCATCAAAACGCCGCGCGACATCCTGCTGGATCTTCAGCACGAGAACACGTCGCTGTACATCCAGGCATCCCAGGCGAAACTGCTGTTTTCCGCCCTGCAATCGCTCTTGGCGCTGGATGACGGCAACGATCCCTTTCAGATCGTCTTCGCCGCCTTGCGCGACGTCTTCGATTTCGAGATCGCCTCCGCGCTGGTGTCGAGGAGGATGACACCCTCGACTACATCGCCTCCACCGCGCACGAACTCATGGATACGCGCTGGGAAAAGACGAGACTCATGCGCAAGGTCATGGGGGGACGGGTAGCAGCGCTGATCGAGGGCAGCACCCTTTCCCCCCCATTCCCGGGCGCCCGGCGCTGGTGACGACGAACCAGCCGGCCCTTTTCCTGCCGATCCGCCTTGAGGAAAAGCGCGGCGTGATCGCGCTCTTGCGCGCACACGGACGGGACGGATTTTCGCGCGACGACATCGCGCTCGGCGAGCGGTTCGCGCTGCTGGCCTCCCATGCGCTCAGCATCCGCCGTCGCCACCTGAGCGAGACGGAAAACCAGCGGCTGCAGGAACTGACGCGCATTCTGGAACATCGCGCCTATCACGACGATCTGACCGGCGTCGACAACCGAACCAAGATGGAGAAGTTCGGCAGCAAGGCGCTGGCGGAGCGGTGATCGAACGAGCTGATCGCGCTGGTCTTCATCGATGTCGATCGCTTCAAGCGGATCAACGACTATTTCGGCCACGAGACCAGCGATGCGCTGTTGAAGCGGCTGGCTGCCTGCATGTCGGCGGCGAGCGAACAGGACTGCGTGGCGCGGATCAGCGGCGACGAGTTCGTCATGCTGATCACCCGGCTTGAGGATGAGGAAAGTGCGGCGGAGCGGGTGCGCCGTTCACGTGCTGGGCGATACGCCCATCGAGGTGAACGACCTCCATCGGCGTCAACCTGTGCCCATATAACGGCCGGGATTTCCAGGAACTGCGCCACAACGCGGATTTCGCCATGTACCGCTCCAAAGCGGAGCGGCGCGGGGCGGCCTTCTTCTTCTCGCAGGAGATGCGATCTCTACAGCTCCATGCAGCTGGAACGGCTGCTGCGCGAGGCGGTGGAACAGAAGGCCTTCGAGGCGGCGTTGCAGCCCAAGGTGCGCATCGCCGATCGCAAGGTCGTCGGCTTCGAGGCCCTGGCGCGAGGCGGACGGAACGCTGCGCTCACCCGCCGAATTCATCCGCGCGGCGACCGAACTGGGGCTGCTCAACGCCGTCACCTTCGCGGTAACGGAGGATGCGCTTGCCGCATTCGACGTGCTCGACCCGCGTTTCGGCCCCGACACCTCGATTTCTCTCAACATTGCCGGGGTTCAGGCAAACGATCCGACCTTCATGTCGGAACTGGTGGCCCGCGTTGCGGGCACCGGGCGGGCAAGCCGTCTGATCCTGGAGCTGACCGAAGACGCGATGGTGCAGGCCCCGCAGTTCCACGCCCTCATCCAGCCAATGTTGAGCGCGGCGGGCATCCGGGTTGTAATCGACGATTTCGGGACGGGGTATTCCTCGCTCTCGGTTCTGGCGGAGCTTGCGGCGGACGAATTGAAGATCGACTGCTCCTTCATCACCAACGTGCAGAACAACCCGGTCAACCAGCGCATCCTGCGCGCCATCGAGAAGCTGGCCCACGCCATCGGCCTGCAGACGGTGGCGGAAGGCGTGGAGACGACCGAGGAACTCGCCTATCTGCAGGCGGAAAGCTCCGTCGACATCGTCCAGGGCTACTATTTCTCCGCCCCAATGGTGGCGGAAGAAATCCTGGAATGGACGGGACCGGATTCCAAACGCCGGGTCTACCGGATCGGGTAGGGACGGGGCATCAACGCATGTCCGGCGGTCGATCCATGATCGGGCGTGCCGAACGAGCTCAATCCTGCTGCTGCAGAACAGCTTTCAAGAAACCGGGAAAGCGCCGCTCCATCTCGCGCTCGCGCAAGGTGCTTAGCCGTGCCGTGCCCTCGTTGCGGGTCGAAATCACGCCTGCATTCCTGAGCACCTGAAAGTGATGGGTTGCCGTCGACTTGCTCACCGGCAGGTCCAGTCGGGTGCAGTTCGCCTCTCCCAGCCGCGCAAGGCCCTTCACGATCTTGAAGCGCACCGGATCGCCGAGAACGAGCAGCATTTCCTGCAACTCGATGGCATCCAGTGGGTCCGCCGCGTCGTCCCGGGCCTCGGCATTGTCGTTCAGCATGTCCATTGTGCCCCCTGGTTGAAGCCCCTTGCAATTGTTCGATCATCAGAATAATTCGATTAAAATCGAAGTTTGATATTAATCGAATTATAGATCGTCCCGCACGTGCTTTCAAGCGGGCCGAAACGACACCCCATTGTCGAGAAACATCCCGTGATACCCGGAACAACGTCCGCTGCCGTGCGCCTGCCGCCGTTCTACAGTCTCGTCGCGGCCACGATCCTGACCATCTGGCCGCAAACGCGCCGATCCCGCTCTACCCGCTATGGCAGGAAACGCTGGGCTTCCAGCCCAGTACGATCAGCACGATCTTCGTTTGCTACAATGTCGGCGTCCTGATCTCGCTTTTCACATGCGGAGCGCTGACTGATACGTACGGGCCGCGCGCCATTCTGCTGCCGGCGCTGGCGATATCGCTGCTGGCCAATGCGATGTTTGCCTTCGCCGCGAGCCCCTTCATGCTTGAAATTGCAAGGTTTCTGATCGGCCTGACCGCGGGCGCCTTCTTCAGCGCGGGAACGGCGGCCATCATCCGCGCCGGACATGCGCGCAACGATGCCTACCCGGCGCTTTACGCAAGTCTCGGCACGATCCTCGGCTTCGGCCTCGGCCCCCTCATGTCGGGCGCTCTCGTGCAATACGCCCCTTGGCCGACGCATCTGGTCTTTGTCGTGTTCGCGGTGGCAATCGTTGTGCTCGGCACGCTGTTTGTCGATCTGGCTGCCTCGGCAGGCTCCCAAACCCGGATCCGGCGACCGCCTGCAACTGCCCGGACTGCCGAAGAAAGGGCGCGCGATCATAGTCACCGCGCTCCTGACGTTTGCCAGACCTCTTACCAGCTCAGCCCTGTTCATCTCCCTCGCCCCGAGCATGATCGCCAACACACTGCACTATCACAGCGCGCTTCTGGCCGGTGCGATCAGTTTTCTGGTCTTCGGGGCCGGGGGCCCTGTGTCAGACGACGCTCAAGCGCATCCGCCCCGCCATCGCGGGCAAGATCGGCATCACGCTGACATTCCTTGCGCTGATCGCCGTCATTCTCGCCCAGGCGCAGGTGTCCGTGACGCTTTTCATCGTGTCGGCGGTGATGATGGGGTTCGGTCAAAGCCTGAGCCAATATGCCGGTCTCGTGCTGCTGAACGGAACGGCCCCGAACGACAAGCGCGCGGAGGTCAACGCGGCCTTCTTCCTCGGCGGCTACGTGGCGGGCGGCAGTCTGGTGCTTCTTCTGGGGTTTGCGTCCGGTCCCCTCGGCCTGCTCGGCGGCAGCATGGTTTTCACCGCAGGCCGCACCGTCATTCTGTTGGCCGGTCTCATCGGATTGATGACATCAACCGGCAAACGCAGCAGGATCTGAACCGAAACGAAGATGCCGGTCGCATGGAACACGCCCGGCTGATTTTATCCGCCGCCCTACTCCGCCGCCTGATCCTCACGGCTCAGATGGACGATGCGGCGGAGTGTTTCGGGGATCGGCTGCTCGGAGCCCACGCGGGTGATACGGATGCGTTTCACGCGGCGTGGGTCGGCGTCGGTCACTTCGAATTCGAGGCCCGACAGCAATTCCGTGGAGATCAGCTCGCCGCGTACCGGCACGCGGCCGACGATCGTGAACAGCAAACCGCCCAGCGTGTCGATTTCCTCCGACAAGGCGCTCACGTCGAAGCCCTCGCCGAGTTCGACCGCCAGATCCTCGACGGTGACGCGGGCATCGGCGATCCAAGCGTCATTGCCCTGGTGCACCAGCATCGGCTCGTCGTCCTCGTCGTGCTCATCCTCGATGTCGCCGACGACCGTCTCGACCAGATCTTCCAGCGAGACCAGCCCGTCCGTGCCGCCATATTCGTCGATGACCAGCGCCATCTGAACGCGGGAGGCCTGCATCTGGGCCATCAGATCGGCCGCGCGCATCGACGGCGGCACGAAGAGAACCGGGCGGATGATGCCAAGCTCGCAGAGCGGACGGGAGAGATCGAGGTAGCAGGGATTGAAACTGCTCGTCGTTTCGGCGCCGTCTGCCTCATTGGCCGGAGTGTCGCCGGATGCCTCGCCCTCGCCGCTGCGCGGCAGGCTGACCATCGCATCGGTGAAGAAGGACAGCAGATCCTTGATGTGGACCATGCCGCGCGGATCATCGAGCGTGTCGTGATAGACGGGCATGCGCGAATGACCGGAGGTGCGGAATTCCTCCATCAACACACCGAGCGTGATGTTCTCTTCCACCGAGTCGATATCGGCGTGCGGCACCATCACGTCGTCCACGCGCACTTCGCGCAGACGCAGGATGTTGCCCAGAAGCACGCGCTCTTCCGGTGAAAAGGTGGCATCACCGTAATCGGCGGCCAGAACATGTTCAAGGTTTTCCCGCAAGGAACCGCTGCGCCGCAGCACGAGCTGGCTGACCAGCCGCGATAACCAAGGGCGGGAGTCGCGCTCGGCATCCGCCTCATTCGGGGAGGCCGGCGCGGTGGAACTTTGGCCCGGTTCTTCGGGCGAAGAAGGCTCGGGAGAAGGACACTCAGGCAATGTCATCGTCTCGTTCAGTCCCGCCAGGGGGATCGGGATTGTCCTACGTTTACGGATCTATCCGGTAGGGGTCGGCTATGCCGAGGCTTGCCAGAATCCGCGTTTCAAGGCCTTCCATTATTACGGCCTCTTCGTCAATTTGGTGATCATACCCGAAAAGGTGAAGGATTCCGTGTATAATTAAGTGAACGAGTTGTTCATCGAACCCTCGCCCAGAGGCCTTCGCCTCGCGCATCACCGTTTCGCGCGCCAGAACGATATCTCCCAAAAGAGGCCCGAAAACAGGGCCTTCCTCGTCCCCACCAGGGAAGGAGAGCACGTTCGTCGGCTTGTCCTTGTTCCGATAATCACGGTTCAGAATTTGAACCGCTGCGTCATCGGAAAAGACCAGGCTCAATTCGGATCCAGGAAAATAGCGCAAATCCGCCTCGCACCTCGCTGCGGCAAAGGCGCGCGCAGCCAGCGGCGCAAGGATCGCCTCGTCCGGCCAGCCATCCACATTGCTCGTCAGATCGATCTCGATGTCGTCGGATAGACCGGCATCGACGCCGCTCACCTCAATCACGTCGTTCAAGCCTCGGTTTTCGGCCCCGTCGGGCGCAATATCGGAAAAGTTGTCATGCTCTGGGCACACGCGGCGCATTCTCCGCCGCGGCCTCGTGGGCAGCCGCGCCCGCCTTGTCATAGGCCGCGACAATGCGCGCGACCAGTTCGTGGCGCACCACGTCGCGCTCGGTAAAGCGCACGCGGGCGATGCCTTCCACGCCGTCGAGCACGTCGAGCGCCTCGCGCAGGCCCGAGATCACGCCGCGCAGCAAGTCGACCTGGCTGAGATCGCCAGTGACGATCATCTTGGCGTTGTCGCCAAGCCGGGTCAGGAACATCTTCATCTGCATGGCGGTGGTGTTCTGCGCCTCGTCGAGGATCACCACGGCATTCGACAACGTGCGGCCACGCATGAAGGCCAGCGGCGCCACCTCGATGACGCCCGAGATCATGCCGCGCTCCACCTTTTCGCCCGGCATCATCTCGTAAAGCGCGTCATAGAGCGGACGAAAGTACGGATCGACCTTTTCCTTGATGTCGCCGGGCAGAAAGCCGAGCCGCTCGCCCGCCTCCACCGCCGGCCGCGAAAGAATCACCCGGTCGATCTCGCCGCGCTCCAGAAGAGCGGCGGCATAGGCCACGGCGAGAAAGGTCTTGCCGGTGCCGGCCGGACCGATGCCGAAGATCAGATCGGCGCGGTCCATCGCCCGGATATAGGCGTCCTGCGCCGGGGTGCGCGCGACGATGGTCTTGAGCTTGGTGGAAATCTGGGCAAACGCCAGACGCGAACGCGGCTCGAGCGTGGGCAGCGCGAGCTGACCGGCTTCGGCGGACGCCATGCGGATCGCGCCCTCCACGTCGCCGGGATGCAGTTCGTGGCCCTGCTGCAGGCGCTGATAGAGAGCTTCCAGCGCAAGACAGGCCTGATCGCAACCATCGTGAGAGCCCTTGATGGTCACCTGATTGCCTCGTCCGATCGCCTCGATGCCGAGACGGCGCTCGATCAGCGCCAGGTTCTGATCGAACTGACCGAACAGATCGCCGATCAACCGGTTGTCATCGAAGGCGATGACCATATGGGTCATGTCGGAAGCGGGAACCATCTCGTCGGTACCCTGCCTGTTTTGCACGTCCTTATCGCGGATTTCCGCCGTCAAGCTACGCCTCCCACATCGGCCACCGCGCGACCTCGTTCCTGTGTAGGCTCTCCCGATGAGGCCATCATTGCACTTTTGTCAAGCAGACGGCTGACCAGGCTGTTGGGGCCGACATCATCGATCACCACGCGCCGGATCTCGCCCAGAAGCTCGGCCGGGGCATCCACATGCACCGCCTGCAGCCAGGGCGAGCGGCCGCCGAGCTGACCTTCGAAACGGCCGGGCTTTTCGAACAGGACGTCCATCTGCGTGCCGCGCTTGGAGGCGTTGAAGGCGCGCTGCTGGTCGGCGAGCACCGCCTGAAGACGGGCAAGCCGCTCCGACTTCACCTCTTCGGCCACCTGCTCGTCGAGATTTGCGCCGGGCGTGCCGGGGCGCGGGCTGTACTTGAAGGAGAAGGCGGAGGCGTAGCCAACCTCTTCGACCAGATCGAGGGTCGACTGGAAATCGGCCTCCGTCTCGCCGGGAAAGCCGACGATAAAATCGCCCGACAGCGCGATATCGCGGCGCGCGGCGCGGATGCGCTCCACCAGGCGGACATATTCCTCGCCGGTGTGCTTGCGGTTCATCAACCCCAGAATGCGGTCGGAGCCAGCCTGCACCGGAAGGTGCAGATAGGGCATCAATTCGCTGAGATCGCGATGGGCAGCGAGCAGTTCGTCATCCATGTCGCGGGGATGGCTGGTCGTGTAGCGCAGCCGGTCGAGACCGGGGATTTCGGCAAGCTCGAACAGGAGGCGTCCGAGCCCCCAGTCGCCGCCGTCCGGCCCCGTGCCGTGATAGGCGTTAACGTTCTGGCCGAGTAACATCACCTCGCGCACACCCGCATCCGCCAGCCGACGCGCCTCGTCGAGTACCTGGGAAACGGGGCGCGAGATCTCCGCGCCGCGCGTATAGGGCACTACGCAGAAGGTGCAGAACTTGTCGCAACCTTCCTGCACGGTGAGGAACGACGTCACGCCGCGCTTGCGCGTTGCGGCCTCGGCGGGCAGGGCCTCGAACTTGTCCTCGGCGGGAAAGTCCGTCTCCACCACGCACGCACCGTTATTGGCGCGTTTCAGAAGTTCCGGCAGGCGGTGATAGCTCTGCGGGCCGAAGACCAGATCCACGGCGGGCGCGCGATGAATGATCTCCTCACCCTCGGCCTGCGCGACGCACCCGGCAACCGCCAGCGTCATCGGCCGGTCTGAACCGGCGCGCACATCCTTCACCTTGCAGATGCGGCCGATCTCCGAATAGACTTTTTCCGCCGCCTTTTCACGGATGTGGCAGGTATTAAGGATGACGAGATCCGCCTCGTCGAGATTTTCCGTGGTGCGGTAACCGACAGGCGCCAGCGCATCCGTCATGCGATCGGAATCGTAGACGTTCATCTGGCAGCCATAGGTCCGCACGAAGACTTTCTTTGCTTCGCTCATAGAAGTCGGAACCGGGGCTGTTGGGACTGTATGTTCAAAACGGCGGATCGCCATGCGCCCGCCCCTCAATCGCTGTCACTCACTCACTATCGGCGAGATTTCAGGCTCTTTTGTGGAGAGCGCAGACTGCCGGCGGCTTTCTTTCACCCCAGCACTATCGGTTTTTGTCGCAGTTGAGAATAGGCGCTTATTGCGACGCGGCAACGATTCACCCGCGATCCTCGTTTTCCCCGGCCGTCGAGGATTCCGCGCTGCGGTCGCGATGGCCGAACAGGGTGTCGGTGACCGCCGTGCGCACCGCCTCTTCCAGTTGCCGGGCAAGCGCCTTGCGATCGGAGCCCGGAGCAACGGCGACCGGCTCTCCCCAGATCACCTCCACATCGACGGCTCCTTTCTTCAGGAGACGCCACAGATGGGGGGCGAGGTCCATGTCGCCATACCAGGCGATGAGCGGGCGGGTGCGCTGGTCGAGAAGCAGTCCCTGAAGCCGGGTGTAGACGATGGCAAGCGGCTGCACCCACACAGTCGCCCCGCTGTTTCCGTCTCCGGCCAACGCGGCCTGCGCGGCGCCGATCAGCGCGGTGCGAAAGGGCAGGACGGTAGCAGCATCGGATGAGGTGCCTTCGGCAAACAGCACCATGGCGTCGCCGTCGGTCATGCGGCGGGCGATTTCGGACATGGTGCGGCCAGTCGCGGAGCGGCGCTGACGGTCGACGAAGACGGAGCGCTGCAGGCGCGCGAAGATGCCGAAGATCGGCCAGGTCGCCACTTCCGACTTGGCGACGAAGGACAGCGGCACGCGCGAGCCCAGCACAGGAATGTCGAGCCAGGACATGTGATTGGAGGTCAGCAACAACGACCGCTCGCGCGCCATGCGGCCGCGCTCGATCACCCGCACGCCCAGAAGCCGACAGACGATGCGGTGGAAGAGCACCGGCACGGTGCGCCGGATCCCCCATTCGAAACGAACCGCAAGCCATTGAACGGGAAGCAGAATCAGGGTAACGACCGTCAAAACGGCAATCGCCAGGCTGGCGCGCAGGACGGGCATGGCGTCATCTTCTCCTGGAATTCTCGGGCATGGTCTGGAATGAGAGTCGGCACGACGGCAGTCCTGATCTGCCATAGCCGCGCACGTTCAGCGCGTCAAACCGCAAATCTGCGCGCGCCGATAGATCCGGCGCGGCCGACCGGACCCGATTGCGCCGCGGTCACGCGGCCTTGTCGGGCTCCGGCCCGCCATTACGCGTCCCTTTCCGGGGACGGGGCGGCGGCGTCATCTCGCGGCGCATGATCAGGGCGGTGGCCGGAGTTGCATCCGGTACTGCGCTCTCCGGAGCGGCGTAGTAGCCCTTGCGCTCGCCCACGACCTTGAACCCCAGCCTTTCATAGAGGGCGCGCGCAACCTCGTTGCCGGATTCTACTTCCAGGAAGATCTTGAGGATGCGGTCGGCATAGAGCTTTCGCATGGCCGCTTCCATCAGCTTCTGACCCAGGCCGCGCCCGCGCCAGCGCGGGTGAACGGCGATGGTCAGGATTTCGGCCTCATCGGCAACCGCACGCACCAGTACGAACCCGATGGAACGGCGCGAGGCGGTGGGCGCACCGCGCCGGATCACCAGGGCGAAAACGCCAGTACCCGCCATCAGCAAGGCGATTTCCCCCTCGCTCCATTCACGCAAGAACGACAGACCCTGCAGATCCGCCAGATCGGAAACGTCTTCGCGCTCGGCGTCCTCGATGCGCGGGGGAAGGAAGGTGAACCAGCCGCCTATCATTTGTGCGCGATCCGGAAACGGGTTTGCGGTTTGGCGTCCGGCGGCTTCAGGTAGAGCGGCATGGGTGCGCCTTCCAGCGCGCTCAGACCGAGCCGGGCCACGGAGGCGATATCAGGCGCAGGTGTTCGATCGACAATCTCGAGTTCAGGGCGAATTTCCGCGATCCGGTCTGCCGCCGCTCCCACAAGACGGGCGGAAGCTGGCAGGCGTTCGGCAAAGGTCTTCGCCTCGATCGCCTCGGGCTCGCCGACGGGCGCCCCGTCGGGGTCGAAAAGCTGGGCATAGACCTCGCCGGCACGCGCAGGCAGGGCGACGGCCAGCGGGTTTTCTCCCGCCGTCTTTCGCGCTCCCTCAGCGATCGCGGCAAGCGTCGTCACGCCGACCAGTTCCGCCGGCCAGACAACGGCAAAGCCGCGCGCCAGCGACAGCGCCACGCGCAACCCGGTGAAACTTCCCGGGCCGACGGTGACCGCGATGCGCTTGAGATCCGCGAAGCCGACACCGGCTTCGGCCATCACTTCGGAAACCATGTCCGCCAGCCGCTCCGCGTGGCCGCGGCCCAGTTCTTCGCTCAGAGCCGTGAGCGTGCCGTCGTCCTTCAGGACGGCGGTCGAGCAGCGCGACAGCGCAGTATCGAGGGCAAGCAGTGTCATGGCGCATGCCCTAGCGCCGGGGAGGCGATCTGTCGAGTGGGGAAATGGGCGAAGTGGTGAAGAACGGGGAAGGACAAAGAAAAGACAGGGGCGCTTTCGCGTCGCTTGTAGCACTGGATTCCGGATCAGCGCTCGGCTTCCGCCTCACTTGTCCGGGATGAGGAAAGGGGGGCTCTGCGTTGTAAGCACACGCCAACACACCGTGCTGCTCGCACATCAGTCGCGTCTGCTTACAACTCTCTCCTTGCGCGTCATTCTGGACGGTCTGCGGCAAAGCCGCATGGCCAGATCCGGAACCCATCGCAACAAGCGGCGCGCAAAGCGCCTCCGTTTCCCCTTCCCGCTCCCCTTGCGAAAATCAGACGGCGCGCACTTCGTCCACTTCGGGAATGAAATGCTTCATCAGGTTCTGGATGCCGTGGCGCAGGGTCGCCGTGGATGACGGGCAGCCCGCACAGGCACCGCGCATGGAGAGATAGACGATCCCGTCCTTGAAGCCGCGGAAGGTGATGTCGCCGCCGTCCTGGGCAACGGCCGGGCGCACACGCGTCTCCAGCAGTTCCTTGATGGTGGCGACCGTCTCTCCGTCGGTCTCGGAGAAGAACTCCTCCGGGTTTTCGCCTTGCGAGTCCGCCTTCAGCACGGGCTGGCCCGACATGAAGTGCTCCATGATCGCGCCCAGCACGGCGGGTTTGAGGTGCTGCCACTCGCCGTCGGTCTTGGTCACGGTGATGAAGTCGTATCCGAAATAGACGCCGGCCACCCCCTCAACCGCAAAGAGCTTTTCCGCCAGAGGGGAATCGTGCGCGCCCTCCGCGTCGCGGTAGTCGCGGGTTTCCCCGTCAAGCACCACGCGGCCGGGAATGAATTTCAGCGTCGCCGGGTTCGGCGTTGCTTCGGTCTGAATGAACATCGTATCTGTCCCTGGTGTTCGCTGTCGCTGTTCGGCCTGAAGCATGCCTCTGTACGCGAGGATTGGGTCGGGCGGCGAGGCGATGCTGGAAAATGTCGGTTCGATATCGGCCGGCAATTGCGTGCAGAATCGCGCCGGACCCGTGCAGATTGCAAGGGCTCTGTCCCGGACAAGGCGCCACAGGTCGGCCCCATGCCCTCAAAGCTTGCGTCCGGAGCCGTTCGCTCCTTCAGCGTGCGCCGTTCAACCTGATTTTGCTTCTGTCTCTTGGTCCGAGTTTCCGGATCGAAGTTCGCAGTGCCGGTCGGTCCAGTTTTGAATGTTTCTGTTGTAGACGAAATAGGATTCTTGGCAACGCAAACAAGAGGACATTTGACCGCTGTCCCCACCTCGCTGCGCCCTCAGGCGAGCGTGGTGATATCCTCGTCAGACAGGGGTGTACCGGGTACGATGGTCACGGGAATGGGGAAGAATCCGGCGCTCTTGGAAGCGAAGGAGGAGACCAGCGGGCCCGGTCCTTCGGAGCTAGTGCCGGCGGCGAGCACCAGGATGGCAATATCCTGATCCTCTTCGATCAGCTTGATGATCTCGCTCGAGAGCGTGCCTTCCACGATGACGCTTTCGGGATCGATGCGAGCAACAGCGCGGATCTTTTCCGCCGCGCGCGCCAATGTCGTTTCGGCTTCCTCCATCGCCTCGGCGCGCATGATGTTCTCAACGCCGAGCCAATGCTGAAAGTCCGCGAGCGCGATGCAATAGAGCATCACGACTGCGCCGCTGGTGCGCTCAGCGCACACCGCGGCATAGCTCAAAGCACGGTCGCATTCCGGCGTCTCATCCACGACGACCAGAAACTTGCGGCGGTGGCCTTCCTCGAAACTTCGTCTTTTCACCATGTCCGCATGCTGCCACCCGGCCGGGAAAGCGGCAAGCCTTCGTTTCGCAGCCCGGTCGATTGCCAACCGTACGATTGCAAACAATCGACCGGGCCACGCACGACATCAGTCACTGTCAGGCGGAGGCAGGCAACAGAACGCCCTTGAAGAAGGCGGCCAGCTCCGCATGCACATCAAGCGGCAACACATGGGCGACGTACTGGTCCGGCCGAACCACCACGAGGCATCCCCGCTCGCGATCGATGCCGCGCTCGTCGAAAATGTCGCCAGCCTGGAAATCCGGGTAGAACATCTTCTCTTAGTCGGTCAGCGCGTAGCGTCCCTTCTTCGGCAGCAGGAAGGCGGACATTTCCTCAAGAGCGAGCTCGCGATGTCCCGGCTGGAAGACGGCGCGCACGTCGATGACCGAATCCCTGTCGGCCCCCTCGGGCGTCACCCTTTTGACCGGAGAGGCGGAAGCGCCTTCCAAGAAGACGCACAGTTCGGCCAGTTTCGGGCCCACCGCCCCGTTGTCGCCGTCGGCGAAGGTATAGATCCGCCAGCAGCCGTCGACCTCAGCGACATGGCCCAGATGAAGCGGCTTGGCATCCGCCAGCCGGATGACGGGAGCGGAATGGAACCGCATGCCGATGGGAAATCCTGTCGCCAGATCCTGATGGTTCGCCTCACCGGTCAGGACGGAGGGGCGATAGCGCGTTGCCGTTCCCGCGGTGAAGCCGCCGAATTTCAGGAAGTAGTCCTGGAAGACCTGCGGATCGACGCCTTCACCGTCCACATCTCCCTCCTTGCGCGGAGCGGCGGAGAACATCTTCGACCATTCGCGGTCGAAGTCGATCAGCTCCTGGGCAACCGACTGACGCTCGGCGGAATAGGTTGAAAGCAGTTCCGGGGCGGCGCGACCGGTCAAAACGTGGGCGAACTTCCAGCCGAGATTGAACGTGTCCTGCATGGAGACGTTCATGCCCTGGCCCGCCTTGGGCGAATGGGTGTGGCAGACATCGCCCGCGATGAACACGCGGTGGGTGCGATGGGCGGCCTCCGCCTCCGGCACGTCGTCGAAGCTGTCGGTGAGCCGCCGGCCGATCTCGTAGACCGACCACCACGCGACCTCCTTCACCTCCAGCGTATGGGGCGCGAGGATGCGTTGTGCCGCTGCGATCAGATGATCGACGGTGATGTTGCGACTCACCACGCGCTCGTCTTCGGCAAGCTTGTCCATCTCCACGTAGAGGCGCACCAGATAGCCGCCCTCGCGCGGGATGATCAGAACGTTGCCCTCATTGGCCGAATGGATCGCGGATTTCAGCCGGATATCGGGGAAATCGGTGACGTCGAGAACATCCATCACGCCCCAGGCCTGATTGGCCGAATCGCCGACCAATGTGCGCCCAAGCACCTGGCGGACGCCGGAACGCGCGCCGTCGCAGCCCACGACGTATTTCGCGCGCACCGTCTCTACCTCGCCCGCATGGGTCCCATCAGCGCGTTCCAGCCGCACGGTCACGGGGTATTCCGTCCCCGTATGCTCGTCGATCTCCAGATCGAGGAAACGGCGCTCGTAGTCGGGCTCAAGCCGGCGCGGCGACTTCCGCATGAAATCCAGATAGCAATCGTGCACCCGGGCCTGATTGAGGATCACATGGGGAAATTCGGAAAGCCCGTCCTCCACGTCCTGCACCCGGCCATGGCGCACGATGATCTCGCACGTCGTCTCGTCCGGCTTCCAGAAGGTCGTTTCGTTGACCCAGTAGACCTCGCGCGCAATGCGATCGGCAAAGCCGAAGGCCTCGAACATCTCTATCGTGCGGCAGGCGATGCCGTCGGCCTGGCCGAGCTTCAACAGCCCGTCCTTGCGCTCCACGACCCGGGTCTCGATGCCGGGAAAGGCGGAAAGCTGTGCGGCCAGTGTAAGTCCGGTCGGGCCGCAGCCGATGATCAAGACATTGACGGTTTCCGGCAGAGCATCGCCCTGCGCGCCCGCATCCGGGGCCACGTCCATGATTTCTGGGTCGCCGGTCTCATCGCCTATGACCGCACGACGATCACCGGCGTGATCGACCGTCTGGTAGCGAAGGGACTTCTGACGAGAAAGGTTAGCGAAAAGGACCGCCGGGCGCGCACGCTGCATGTCACGGAGGCCGGGCTGGAAACCTTGCAGGCCTCAGCCCCGACCGTGGAGGTCGCGCAACGGCGGATGCTGCAGGGGCTGGACGAGGATGAGCGCGCGGAGTTCCTGCGGCTGATGAAAAAGGCGCTGCAGGCCGTCAACGATTTCAGCCGAGCGCCGCTGAAGGAGGAGTGAGCGGGCTAGTGCCCGCCGCGCTCCCCCCGCCTCGCACAGATCTCACCTCCGTCATTGCCCGACTTTGTCCGGGCAATCCATCGGGTTACGGCATAGGCGGAGAGTGCTGGATCCCCCGGACTTCGCCGGGGGATGACGATGGAGGGGTGGATGCTTGCGGAAAACAGAGGCCCATCGCAGCGTTACAGAATGAACCGCGACAGGTCCGCGTTCTTGGCGAGATCGCCAATATTGTCGCGCACGTAAGCGCCGTCGACGGTGAACGTCTCGCCCTGACGATCCGGGGCGGTGTAGGAGATCTCGTCGAGAATGCGCTCCATCACCGTCTGCAGGCGGCGTGCACCGATATTCTCGATCGACGAATTGATCTCCACCGCGATCGACGCGATTTCGTCGATGGCGTCCTCGGTGATTTCCAGCGTCACCTCTTCCGTCGCCATCAGCGCCACGTACTGCTTGATCAGGCTCGCTTCCGTGTCCGTGAGGATGGAGCGGAAATCATCGCGAGTGAGCGCACGCAACTCCACGCGGATCGGCAGGCGGCCCTGAAGCTCGGGCAGAAGATCCGAGGGCTTGGCCACGTGGAAGGCGCCGGAGGCGACGAACAGGATGTGGTCCGTCTTGACCGAACCGTGCTTGGTGGAAACGGTCGTACCCTCGATCAGCGGCAGCAGATCGCGCTGCACGCCCTCGCGGCTGACATCGGCGCCGCCGCGCGATTCGCGGGCACAGATCTTGTCGATCTCGTCGAGGAAGACGATGCCGTTTTCCTCCACCAGCCGCACGGCCTCCTGCACGAGCTGGTCCTCGTCGAGCAGCTTGTCGCTTTCCTCGTTGACCAGGAATTCGTAGCTGTCGGCGACCGTGACGCGCTTGGTCTTCTTGGCGCCGCCAAAGGCCTTGCCGAGCACGTCGGAGAGGTTCATCACGCCGACGGAGCCGCCGCCCATGCCGGGCAGATCCAGCGTCGGCATGCTCGGCTGGGCGGTCACCTCGATCTCGATTTCCTTGTCGTCCAGCTCGCCCTCGTGCAGGCGCTTTCTGAAGCTGGTGCGGGTCGCGGGCGAGGCGGCGGGGCCGACGAGAGCATCAAGCACGCGCTCCTCCGCCTGCTCATGCGCCTTGGCCTGCACGGCCTTGCGCTTTTCCGCCCTGACCAGCGCGATGCCGGATTCCACCAGATCGCGGATGATCTGTTCCACGTCGCGTCCGACATAGCCCACTTCCGTGAACTTGGTCGCCTCCACCTTGATGAAGGGGGCATTGGCGAGCTTGGCCAGGCGCCGGGCGATCTCGGTTTTGCCGACGCCGGTCGGCCCGATCATCAGAATGTTCTTGGGCAGCACCTCGTCGCGCATGTCGCCCTTGAGCTGCTGGCGGCGCCAGCGGTTCCTGAGCGCGATGGCCACGGCGCGTTTGGCGTCCTTCTGGCCGACGATGAAGCGATCGAGTTCCGAGACGATCTCCCGGGGAGAAAAGTTGGTCATTGAATGCGCGTCCTGATGGGAGGAACATAATCGAAGAGCCCGGACCCGGCGAACGGCGCCAGCAAGAGGCGGCGCAACGAGGTCCAGCCGGATCCGAGGGTGAGAACGAAAAGACCAAGAACGAGGAGGGCGATGGCGAGGCTCGTGTCGGCCCCCACGTTCGAGGTCTGAAGCAGGCTCAGGATGGCGACGCCGAGATAGACGAGGCCGGAGACGAGCAGCGCACGCCGGTCGACGACGAGCGCGATGAAGCCGAGCACCAGCACCACGAGGATGACGGCGACCGCATCGCTCGTCGTTCCCGTATCTCCGCGCACCAGCGCCAGCACCGAATGCATGATCAAGGGCGCGGCCATCAGATGCAGCCAGAAAGCCTTGTCGGTGTTGAGCGTCGTGCGCGCCAGATCTCGGGCATCGAAATGCATGGCGAGCGCGAAACTGATGAGCCCGGCGGCAAGCGTGAAGGCCGGAACGTTATCGAAAACCAGCCCCGGCACGGCAACCTCGATGAGCGAGGCGAGCGCGGCAAGCGCACCGGCGACAAGCCCGGTCAGCGCGATCGGCACCTTGAAGCGGGCATAGAAGAGCGCGCCGCCGACAAAAGCGGACAGGCCGTAGACGAGCAGGGGCCTGTCGAAGCTGCCATCGCTCGCCGAGGTGAGCAGGGAAAAGGGCGAAAACCGGGAGGCGTCCGCACTGGAAGACATCCCCGGAACGAAGAGCTCACCATAGAGCGCGCCCATCGCCACGGCGAAGAACCAGGTGGAGAACAGGGAGAGGACGATCGCGGGCAGGGCGAGCTTGCGCCGCCGCGCGAACCATTCCGCCAGGCCCCAGGCCAGGATCGTGGCGACCGCGTGCGTAACGAGCATCCCTGGCACCGCCTCGAGCAGCATGACGTCAAAACTCAGAAAGAGGCCGACGAAAAAGATCAGCAGTCCGATCGTAATGAACACGTCGTGGAAGCCGCGTACGAAGCGCACTTCCTCGCGGTTGGTCGGGGTTTCGTCGGCGCGTGCATAGTGGGCGACCAGCGCATCCGCCTGGATCGGCGTCAGCAGCCCGGTATCGACCGCACTCTGCAATTCTTCACGATCGAGCATCCAGGCTCTCCACCACCACGTTCTCGTTGGTGTAGATGCAGATATCGGCGGCGATCGCCATGGCGCGCCGTGCGATCGTCTCCGCATCCAGATCCGTATCCATCAGAACACGGGCGGCCGCCAGCGCATAATTGCCACCCGACCCGATGCCCGCAACGCCGCCTTCCGGCTCCAGCACGTCGCCCGTGCCGGTCAGCACCAGCGAGTGGGAGGGATCGGCCACCAGCATCATCGCTTCCAGCTTGCGCAGGTAGCAGTCGGTACGCCAGTCCTTGGCCAGTTCCACGCAGGCGCGCATGAGCTGGTCGGGATATTGCTCCAGCTTCGATTCAAGCCGTTCCAGAAGGGTGAAGGCATCAGCTGTGGCGCCGGCAAAGCCCGCGATCACGTTACCCTTGGCGAGCGGCCGCACCTTGCGGGCGGTCGACTTGATCACCGTCTGGCCGAGGGACACCTGCCCGTCACCGGCAATGACGACCTTGTCGCCCTTGCGCACCGTGACGATGGTCGTGCCGTGCCAGACCTCGAAATCGCTCATAGCTGTCTTCGCTCCGCTCGTTCTTTTAGTTGCGCGTGGGACCGCAGACCGGCCGCGCGCCCGCGCGCTGGAAATGGTGATCTTCAATGTATGTGCGCCACCGGCCGGTTCCAACCACCCACGTCGCCACGTCGCACTCAAAGCGTATAACGCACGGCTTCCTCGACCAGCCGGGAGGTGACACGACGCAGGGTTCCGGCTGCCGGTTCCTCAGAAACCGAGCTGGTCCGGTTGAAGGCGTCCCCCGCGCGCGCAAGCGCGAGTTGGTCGGGAATGACGGTGGCGCCCAGCCCCAGTTCCAGGATCGGACGCAGCGTCATGAGCGCGCGAATGCCGCCGAACTGTCCGTTCGTGGCCGCCGATATGGCGAAGACCCGGTTGTGAAAGGGGCTCTCGTAGGGCTCGCCCACCGCGCCGCGACGGCTCATCCAGTCGAGCGTGTTCTTCAACAGCGCGGGGATGGAGGCGTTGTATTCCGGCGTGACGATGAGAACGCCGTGGTGCTCGAGAAACAGCCGGGCAAGCGTCTTGGCCGCCTCCGGCACGCCGTGCTCGTCCTCCAGATCGCCGTTGTAGATCGGCAGAGGATAGTCGGCCAGCGTGATGCGGGTCACCTCCGCATCGGCCAGAGCCAGTTCCTTGGTCATGGCAGCGGCCAACCGCGTGTTGATCGAGCCGCCGCGGATGGACCCGGCCAGAACGAGGATCTTCGGATGGCGCATGAAAGCCTCCTTCGCCGCTCGTAAGCGGCACGGCGAACGCAGGCCGCCTTACAATGTTTACGCCTTGCGATAGACCCAGACGCGGGCAGGCGGTAGATTCATCAGGACCCAGGGAGAGCGCTCCACGGTGAAGAGGCCCTTTTCGGCGGGAACGGGGGGAACGAGCGCGTAGGAGAACTGGATGAAGGGCGCGCCCGGCTCCAGAAGATCCAGCGCCTCAAGCAGCAATTCGCGGCGCTGCAGCAGCGGGCGCGTGAACAGCGGCAGCGAGGAGATGATGCTCGCCAGCGAACCGGACTTCGCATCTCCAAGGGTTTCCCTCAGTGCGTAGGCATCGCCCTGAACGACCGAGATCGCGGGGAAGCGGCGGCGCAGCAACTGGCAGAAATCGGCGTTGTACTCCAGCGCGATTAATCGATTGGTATCGATGCCGCGATCGACCAGAGCCTTGGTGACGACGCCGGTACCCGGCCCAAGTTCCAGGATCGCGCCTGCGCGCTGCGGTTCCGCTTCGCCGGCCATGAGCCGTGAGAGCGCCGGGCCGGAGGGGCTGACTGCTCCGATCTTCAACGGGCTTTCGACCCATGTTCTGAAAAAACGCGCCTCGTCCAGGATCTTGGAGGAAAAACGTTTGGCCCGAACCGCAACGCGGTGATTCATCGGGGAACTCCCGGATAGTTGTTATTTTTTCCCGCACATGACGGGAGCGGGACAACGTCGGCGGCGGCCATGGCGAATGTAAGGCAAAACACGCAAGGCCCAAACTTTTGCGCAACGACCCTACACGGCACTCAGCCGCCGAGATTGTCGATGAAATCCTTCACGCGGGCGAAGAACCCCGTCGATTCCGGATTGTTCTCGTGGGAGGAGTTCTCTTCGAATTCCTGCAACAGCTCGCGCTGGCGCTTTGTCAGGTTCTGCGGCGTCTCCACGGTCACCTGAATGTACATGTCGCCGTGCTGGGTGGAGCGCATGACGGGCATGCCCTTGCCCTTAAGACGGAACTGCTTGCCGGTCTGGGTGCCTTCGGGAACCTTCACCCGCGTCTTGCCGCCATCGACGGTGGGCACCTCAAACTGGCCGCCAAGTGCGGCCGCCGTCATGGAAATCGGCGCACGGCAAAAGAGATCTGCGCCGTCGCGCTGGAAGAAGGCGTGCGGCCGGATCGACAGGAAGATGTAGAGATCGCCCGCAGGACCGCCGCGAAGCCCGGCCTCGCCCTCGCCGGCCAGACGAATGCGCGTGCCGTCCTCGATCCCGGCGGGAATGTTGACCGAAAGCGTGCGCTCTTCCACGCGGCGACCGGTGCCGGAGCAATCGGGGCAGGGATCGGAAATGATTTCGCCACGCCCCTGACAGTGCGGGCAGGCGCGTTCCAGCGTGAAGAAGCCCTGACTGGCGCGAACCCGGCTGGTACCGCCGCAGGTGCGGCAGGTGGTGGGGCTCGATCCCGGCTTGGCGCCGGAGCCGGAGCACGTCTCGCACACAATCGAGGTCGGCACTTCGATCTTCACCGTCTTGCCGGTGAAGGCCTCCTCCAGATCGATGTCCATGTTGTAGCGCAGGTCCGCCCCGCGCTCGCGTCCGCCGGTGCCCTGACGACGTCCGCCCGCGCCGCCCATGCCGCCGAAGAACTCGTCGAAGATGTCCGACATGGTGGAAGCGAAATCGCCGGAGAACCCGCGCGCACCCGCTCCCATGCCGCCGTTGTCGAACGCTGCGTGACCAAACCGGTCATAAGCCGCGCGTCGGTCGGCGTCCTTCAGCACATCGTAGGCTTCGGAGATTTTCTTGAATTTCGCTTCCGCTTCCGCGTCGCCGGGATTGCGGTCGGGGTGATACTTCATCGCGAGCTTGCGGAACGCGCTCTTCAGCGTCTTGTCGTCCGCGTCGCGGGTCACCCCGAGAACTTCGTAATAGTCCAGCTTGGCCATTGGCTGTTCATACCTCAATGACAGGCCCGGTGAACAGAGCACGCTCCCGTCGGCGCGGCGCAACCCGCCCGCCGGGCACCCATCAACACTGGGTCGAGGCCTCTCACGAACCGAACACCGATCGCCCGGAGAAGGACAAGGCGCACATCCGTGATCTGACGTCCAGACAGTCGGTTCGCCGAATGCGCGCGATCACGCGACAACGCCCCGGACACAAACAAGACGACTGACGTCGGCCCCCTGAAGCGGACGCGATCACCTTGCGGCGATCACAACATCCGCCCCACCCTTTGCGGAGCCGGACACGCGGCTGACGGGTCCCTGTCGACCCGCGAGATATGGCATGTCCAATACGCGAAAGCCGGCGCGGGCGGCACTGGCTTTCACAGTTTTCATCGTCGACGCCTTAGACCGAATTCTTGTCGTCGTCGACTTCCTCGAAGTCGGCGTCGACCACGTCGTCACCGGCGTCCTCGGCGCTCTCGCCGGCCCCGGCAGCGTCTTCGCCGCCTTCAGCCTGCTGCGCCTGATACATTGCCTCGCCAAGCTTCATGGAAACCTCGGCCACCTTCTGCGACGCGGCGGTGATCGCTTCCGCGTCCTCGCCCTCGTTGGCGGTCTTCAGCTCGGCAAGAGCGGCCTCGATGGTCGACTTGTCGACTTCCGACACCTTGTCGCCGTGCTCGGCGAGCATCTTCTCCGTGGAATGGATCAGCGCTTCGGCCTGGTTCTTGGCTTCCACCAGTTCCTTGCGCTTCTTGTCTTCCTCGGCGTGCGCCTCGGCTTCCTTCACCATCTGCTCGATGTCGGCATCGGACAGACCGCCGGAGGCCTGGATACGGATCTGCTGTTCCTTGCCCGTGCCCTTGTCCTTGGCGGACACGTTGACGATGCCGTTGGCGTCAATGTCGAAGGTAACCTCGATCTGCGGCACGCCGCGCGGTGCGGGCGGGATACCGACCAGGTCGAACTGGCCGAGCATCTTGTTGTCAGCCGCCATCTCGCGCTCGCCCTGGAACACGCGGATCGTGACCGCGTTCTGGTTGTCCTCGGCGGTGGAGAAGGTGTTCGACTTCTTCGACGGGATGGTCGTGTTGCGGTCGATCAGACGGGTGAACACGCCACCCAGCGTCTCGATACCCAGCGACAGCGGAGTCACGTCGAGCAGCAGCACATCCTTGACGTCGCCCTGCAGGACGCCCGCCTGAATGGCCGCGCCCATAGCAACGACTTCATCCGGGCTCACGCCCTTGTGCGGCTCCTTGCCGAAGAAGTTCTTCACCGCTTCCTGGATCTTGGGCATGCGGGTCATGCCACCGACGAGAACGACCTCATCGACCTGACCGACAGACAGACCGGCATCCTTCAGTGCGGTCTTGCACGGCGCCATCGTCTTCTGAACCAGATCCTCGACCAGCGCCTCGAACTTGGCGCGGGTGAGCTTCATGGTCAGGTGCTTCGGGCCCGACGCATCGGCCGTGATGAACGGCAGGTTGACTTCCGTGTGCGTGGAGGACGACAGCTCGACCTTGGCCTTCTCGGCCGCTTCCTTCAGGCGCTGCAGGGCCAGCTTGTCGCCCTTCAGGTCGATGCCATTGTCCTTCTTGAACTCTTCGGCGAGGTAATCGACCAGACGCATGTCGAAGTCTTCACCGCCGAGGAACGTGTCGCCGTTGGTGGACTTCACCTCGAAGACGCCGTCGCCGATCTCCAGGATGGAGACGTCGAACGTGCCGCCGCCAAGGTCATAGACCGCGATGGTCTTGCCGTCGTTCTTGTCGAGACCGTAGGCAAGGGCTGCCGCCGTCGGCTCGTTGATGATGCGCAGGACTTCCAGACCGGCGATCTTGCCGGCGTCCTTGGTGGCCTGGCGCTGGGCGTCGTTGAAGTAAGCGGGGACGGTGATGACCGCCTGCTCGACCTTCTCGCCCAGATAGCTTTCGGCTGTTTCCTTCATCTTCTGCAGAGTGAAGGCGGAAATCTGCGAGGGAGAATACTTCTCGCCGCCAGCCTCGACCCAGGCGTCGCCGTTACCACCCTTCACGATCGTGTAAGGAACAAGATTCTTGTCCTTGGAAACCGTGGGGTCGTCATAGCGCCGGCCAATGAGCCGCTTGACCGCGAAAAGCGTGTTGGAAGGATTCGTCACCGCCTGGCGCTTGGCCGGCTGGCCGACGAGCCGCTCGCCGTCCTCGGTAAAGGCGACGATGGACGGCGTGGTGCGCGCGCCTTCCGCGTTCTCAATAACTTTCGGATTCTTGCCGTCCATGACGGCGATGCACGAGTTGGTCGTGCCGAGGTCAATGCCAATAACCTTACCCATAGTCTGTCTCCTTTGTCTGTCTCCTTTCGGCAAACCGCCCGGACCCATACGGCATCCGGTAAAGCCGGGGTCAAAACCCGGCCGGTTCCCATTTGACCTGACCAGCAAACATATCTACCGGCAAATGCCCGTGTCGGCTGACCATAGACCTTCGTTGATGACCTTTCGGAGTGGCCGGTTCTCGTGGCCCGTTCACCATATAAGAGGCGTTCCCGAAGGCTGCAAGGCACGTCATCCCCTCCGGTGCGCGGGTTTTATCTCCAAAGACGGTAAACGCCCGACCCAAGGCCCCGGCAACGCGGCGTTCCCGACTGGAAGTCCCGCGCCCGGCGAATTAGCTGTGTATGAGTTCACAGCCTCAAGATGCACGGAAAAGGAGCCTCCTCATGTCCACGCGCTCCAACGCCCCCGCCTCGCGGCCTTCCGACAAGAAGCCCGCCGCTCCGCCGCCGGGCTTCCGTCATATCCCCGGATATCTCGACCGGCCCGCCCAGGAAGCGCTTCTGGCGGAAATCCGCGAGGTCGTTCGCGCAGCCCCGCTGTTTCAGCCGAGAATGCCGCGCACGGACAAGCCGCTCAGCGTGAGGATGTCGAATTGCGGGCCGCTCGGCTGGGTCGCGGACAAGGCCGGTTATCGCTACCAGCCCCTCCACCCGGTGACAGGCGAGCCCTGGCCCGCCATTCCCCAGACACTCCTCGACCTGTGGGATGAGTTTTCCGACTACCCCGCGCCGCCGGAGGCCTGTCTCGTCAACTTCTATGAGGAGACGACCCGCATGGGTCTTCACCGCGACGAGGACGAGGAGAATTTCTCCGCCCCCGTGCTCTCGATTTCGCTGGGAGACAGCTGCCGTTTCCGCATCGGCGGTCAAGCACGAAAGGACCCGTCCGTCTCCTTCAAGCTGGCATCCGGCGACATCGTGCTGCTGGCAGGCGAGGCCCGCACCGCGTTCCACGGCGTCGACAGGATCTATCCGGGAACCTCGACGCTCCTGAAGGACGGCGGGCGGATCAATCTGACATTGAGGCGGGTGACGAAGGCGGAGGGGCGGGGCGCAACAAGGCTGCCACCCCACGTCCAGGGACCTCCGACAGGAGGCACGTTTTGCCAAGGACTGTCATCCCCGCGCAGGCGGGTACCCAGTAACCACAGGCTTCAGTTATTGCGAAAGAAGGCGGGCGGCAGGGGGGTACTGGATCCCCGCCTGCGTGAGGATGACAATTGTGCGGATGCCTGAACGCGGGCCTTATTCGGCACCGCCGTCATGCGCCATCGCCCCGGATCGAGGCTAGCCGCCCCTCACCACCATCCTTCAAAAACGATCGCCACCAGCGCCACGGCGATGACCCAGAGCGCCGCCGTACCGAGCCGGTTGCGCCGCGAACGGGACAATGCGTCGATCATCTCGGACTCGACCTTCACGCCGCGCGTCGACAGCGTATCGATCCCTTCAACGATGCGTTCCGCCCGCTTGGCGAACGTGGGGAGTTCCCCGGCAAGGCGCACCAGCATCGAAATGCTCTCGCCCGCATCCTGGATGCGGCCGGAGGGGCCCAGATTGTGTTCGATCCAGGTGCGCACGACCGGTTCGGCCGTCTTCCACATGTCGAGGCCGGGATCGAGCGAGCGGGCCACGCCCTCCACCACCACCATGGTCTTTTGCAGCATGATGAGCTGGGGCTGGGTGGTCATGGCGAAAAGCTCGGTCACCTCGAAAAGCTGGGTGAGTAGCCGCGCCATGGAGATTTCGGAGGCATTGTGACCGTGGATCGGCTCGCCGATGGCGCGGATCGCCTGCGAGAAGACCGCCACGTCCTGGGTCTTGGGCACATAACCCGCCTCGAAATGCACTTCGGCCACGCGCATGTAGTCGCGGGTGATGAAGCCAAACAGGATTTCCGCCAGGAAGCACTTCTCCGCCTTGTCGAGACGGCCGGTAATGCCGAAATCGACGGCGACCAGATCACCGTTCTCGGCGACGAAGAGATTGCCCTGGTGCATGTCGGCATGGAAGAAGCCGTCGCGCAGCGCGTGGCGCAGGAAGCTCTGGATGACCGCGGCGCCGAGCGCCACCATGTCGTGCCCGTCCTCCGCAATGCTTTCCACATCCGACAGCTTGCGGCCCGAAATCCATTCGAGCGTCAAGACACCCTTGGTGGTGCGCGTCCAGTCGACCTCCGGCACCCGGAAGCCCGGATCGTCGGCGGTGTTCTCCGCCATCTCCGACAACGCGGCGGCCTCCAGCCGCAGGTCCATCTCCAGTTCCACCGAGCGTGCCAACGTGTCGACCACGGCGAGCGGACGGAGCCTGCGTAAAGGCGCATGGAAGCGCTCGATGATACGGGCGGCCAGATAGAAGGACTTGAGATCGCGGGCAAAGCGGCGGGCAACGCCCGGCCGCAGCACCTTGACCGCCATCTTGTGCGTCTCGCCGGTCTCGTCCGTGATGAAAGCCGGATGGACCTGGGCGATGGAGGCGGCGGCGACCGGCTCGCCGAATTCGGTGAAGAGATCGTCGATGGAGGCGCCCATCGCCTCCTCGATCATGCGGATCGCTTCCGCGCGCGGGAAAGCCTCAAGCCGGTCCTGCAGGAGCGACAGCTCCTTGGCCACCTCGCGGCCGACCACATCGGGGCGGGTCGCCAGGAACTGCCCCATCTTCACATAGGACGGCCCCAGCCGGTTGAAGGCGACCGAGATGCGCGCGCCCGCATCGGCGCGCCGGGTGGACTTGCGCTCGATCAGGCGGATGAGGCGCAGCGCCAGGCGGGGGCCCGGCGGCAGGTCGGGCACCTCCACCAGACTGAACACGCCCTCGCGCGCCATGACATAGCCCGTATGGAGAAAACGCAAGAGATTGACGAGCTTCGACAGCATCTAGAGTTTCCAGCCGGAATGGAGCGCGGCGATGCTGCCGGACAGGTTGCGGTAGTCGACGCGCGAAAAGCCCGCCTTTTCGATCATCTGCGCAAACCGGGCCTGATTGGGGAAC
Source organism: Breoghania sp. (assembly GCF_030066895.1). Lineage (GTDB taxonomy): Bacteria > Pseudomonadota > Alphaproteobacteria > Rhizobiales > Stappiaceae > Breoghania. The sequence continues at coordinate 53,289 of NZ_JASJAV010000005.1, forward strand.
TTGCGAATCGATTCCACCAGGTACTGGTAGCTGTCGCCGTCGCCTGTCACGGCCTGCCCGATGCACGGGATCACGTTGAAGGAATAAAGGTCGTAGATCTTGTCGAAGACCGGCACGTCGACATGGGTGAATTCCAGGCACATGAAGCGGCCGCCGCGCTTGAGCACGCGGAAGGCGTCGTTCAGCGCCACCTGGATGCGCGGCACGTTGCGGATGCCGAAGGCGATCGTGTAGGCGTCGAAATGATTGTCGGGGAAAGGCAGGCTTTCCGCGTTGCCCTGCGCAAAGCGGATGTCATCACCGTGCCCGGCCGCCTTGGCACGGTCGCGCCCGACGGTCAGCATGGAATTGTTGATGTCGCAGACGATCGCCTCGACACGGTCGCCACGCTCCACGATGCGCGTGGCGATATCGCCAGTGCCGCCGGCCACATCGAGCAGACGCCAGGGGCGGCGCGACTTCCTCGGCGGGGCGATCCAGGAGACCATGGCGTCCTTCCACAGCCGTTGCATGCCGCCGGACATTAGGTCGTTCATCAGATCGTAGCGACTGGCCACCTGGTGAAAGACGTGGTCGACCATGCCCTGCTTTTCGCCGAGCGCCACGGTGCGGAAGCCGAAACTCGCCTGCTCCGACGTCCCTGCGCCTGAGCTTCTTCCGCTCGTGCCTTCGCCTGCCATGTGAAGAACTCCTTATTCGGTGTCAGGCTCTTAATAGAGACTTCCTGGCTCTTAGGTTGCCCTTTTTTGGCCCTTCGCATTCGCCGCCTTTGGATAGAGCCCTTGGATAGGGGGCCGAACACGTCTTAATCTATGGCGCGGCCCGGTCCCCGTCACACCCCCGCAATCAGCGCCCGCGGTTCGCCGTCAGGTGTCCGGTCCCGTCGCCTTTCGTCTTGTCGCCTATTAAGGCAAAGCGGTTCAAGGAGAAACCATGCCCGAGTTGCCCGAGGTGGAAACCGTACGTCGCGGGCTGGCCCCGGTCATGGAAGGGGCGCGAATCGTTTCGCTCGAACAACGGCGCCCGAACCTGCGCTTTCCCTTTCCCGACCGGTTCTCCGAGCGCCTTCAAGGGCAACGCATCGAGGTGCTTTCGCGGCGCGCGAAATATCTCCTGGCCGATATCCGGTCGGGCGACATTCTGGTGATGCATCTCGGCATGTCCGGCTCTTTCCGCATTCTGGAGGAGTGCGACGGCAAGATCGCGGGTGACTTCTATTACGCGCGCAACAAGGACACGCACCACGATCACGTCTTCTTCCATCTGGAGACGGCGGGCGGTGCCCTGGCGCAGGTGATCTACAACGACCCGCGTCGCTTCGGCTTCATGACGCTGATCGAACGCGCCGGTCTCAGCGATCACCCGTTCTTCGCCCGGCTGGGGCTAGAGCCATTGGGCAACGAACTCGACGGGGCCTGGCTCGCGCACGCCTTTGCCGGACGCAAGACGCCCCTCAAGGCGGCGCTTCTCGACCAAAAGCTGATTGCGGGGCTCGGCAATATATATGTGTGCGAGGCGCTATGGCGGGCGAAGCTGTCGCCCTTGAGGCTTGCAGGAACGCTGGTGACGAAGGCGGGCAGACCGACGGCGGCCGCCGGACGGCTTACAGAGGCGATCCGCGAGGTTCTGGCGCAAGCGGTGGAGGCGGGCGGCTCCACCTTGCGCGATTACATGAAGACTGACGGCACGCTCGGCTATTTCCAGCATTCGTTCATCGCCTACGACCGGGAGGGGGAACCCTGCCGTCACCCGGACTGCAACGGCACCATCGAGCGGATCACGCAGTCAGGGCGCTCGACATTCTATTGCCGCTCGTGCCAGCGGTAATGTCGGGAAGAGGAGAGCAAGGGAATAAGGAGGGGCTTTCGCGCCGCTCGTCGCACAGGAGCCGCAATCCGGTGCAACACGCTGCGGCAAAGCCGCGCCGTTTCCCTGAGCCCGTCTCGCTCTCCCGCACCTTCGACACAAAGTCCTGTTGCGCCCGGCCCTTCCAACCGATAGGCATTCCCAACGAAGTCGGCGACGAAACACCGACCTCGTTCAGCCTCGGGGAACCGACGGCCATACCGTCGCGCGGAACCTCGTCTGCTCTTTCGGAGGAAGCATGGCCTACCAAAATATTCGGGTGGAGACGCGCGGCCGGGTCGGTCTGATCACGCTCGATCGACCGTCCGCCCTCAATGCGCTTTCCAACCCTCTGTTCGAAGAACTCAACCGCGCACTCGATGCCTTCGAGGCCGACGAAAAGGTCGGCTGCATCGTTCTGACAGGATCGGAGAAGGTGTTTGCCGCCGGTGCCGATATCAAGGAAATGTCGGAACTCGATTTCGCCGAAGCCTACAAGCGCGACCACATCACGCCGTGGGAGCGGGTCACGCGCACCCGCAAGCCGGTGATCGCGGCGGTGGCCGGCTACGCACTGGGCGGCGGCTGCGAACTCGCCATGATGTGCGATTTCATCATCGCCGGCGACAACGCCAAGTTCGGTCAGCCCGAGGTTACCCTCGGCGTAGTGCCGGGCGCGGGCGGCACCCAGCGCCTGACCCGCTTCGTCGGCAAGTCCAAGGCGATGGAAATGTGCCTGACCGGCCGGTTCATGGATGCCGAAGAGGCCGAGCGCTCCGGACTGGTGAGCCGTATCGTGCCGACGGCCGATCTGGTGGAGGAGGCGGTCAACGTCGCCCACAAGATCGCGGAAATGTCGCTGCCAATCGTCATGATGATTAAGGAAAGCGTCAATCGCGCCTACGAGTCGACGCTTGCCGAAGGCACCCGGTTCGAGCGCCGGATGTTCCACGCCTCCTTCGCCACCAAGGATCAGAGCGAGGGCATGCGCGCCTTCATCGAGAAGCGTTCGCCCCAGTTCAAGAACAAGTAGCGCCAAGAAATGCGGCCGCGAGGCCAGAAATCCGGCCCTGAGTCGTTGACCTAAAGGCCGGGGGGCACTATAAGCGCGATCCGATCGGTGGCGGTCTTCCGCCGCCGGTTTCGTTTGTGCCGGATGCGGCGCGCGGGGAGCTCATCCGCCCCTGGTGCAAGGTCGGTTCCGGCATCGCGAAACCACTTTTCGACAGTTACACTCATTGGACCAGGATTGAGCCTATGGCCAACACTCCTTCGGCCAAGAAGGCGGCCCGCAAGATCGCCCGCCGCACGGCCGTCAACCAAGCACGCCGCACCCGCATGCGGACTTTCATTCGTCGCGTCGAGGAAGCCATTTCCTCCGGCGACAAAGCCACCGCTGCCGATGCCCTGAAGGCCGCACAGTCGGTCATCATGGCCAATATTTCCAAGGGCGTGCTGCATGCCAACACGGCTGCGCGCAAAGTTTCTCGCCTGAACAAGCGGGTGAAGGCGATCTCCGCCTGATCCGGTTCCCGTTTCGCCGCACCGCACGAGGCCCGTTCTCCTACGAGGATCGGGGGGGTTGCGGTCGGCTGGGATTCAAGCCCCGCTCTTTCCGACAAATCCGGATGTCATGCCTTGCGAAGGCCTCGCGAGGACGTCGTGCGGATGCCATTCGGCAGCTCGGCGGGCGAGACTCGGTCGACTTCGGCTGTACCGGGAAGTCGTTCATACAAATGACTGGCAAATAACTACGCGCAAGCTGGGCGCAGGCTGGGCAGTCCAGACGGAAGCCTCGTTACAAATGACGAATCTTTTTAAGGCTGCTCTTCAAATATCCGCCCTCGCAGAACGCTCTCGGAGACCCGGCTATTGGTATTGGCCGGGTTTTCTTTTTAGTCGGCAAATTGGATAGGGGACTCGCCGGCTCATAAAGGCGGACTTGTCCGGCTCTTTCAGCAGTTATCAGGATGACAGAAAAAATTACATAATTTCAGTTACTTACTTATATGTTGCGAGTCCACTCCCGGTCGCCTGGGCGATTCCGTACGAGTCAAGACAATCGATTCAAAAAAAACGCGCGTCATGTTCGCGCGATTTCAAGACGCAGGAACTTACAAAATCCGTTGAGTCCACAAGCCTTATCGAATTGTTTCCGTCCGTTGTCGTCGAAGATGACCCAACGTCGATGCGCCTGGGGCACGCAATAGTGGAATCCACGTGGTTGCTCGCATGGGGTAAGCTGGTTATGTTCAATTTAACCGGGGCTCGGCACCCCGCGTTAATCTAAAAAACAAGGTTTCGTGTCCTCTGGTGAGAGCAATGGGATTGTATTGTCAAAATAATATTCTTAACCTTTCCCAGTTCTCCAATAGCGATCCGCCTTCTTCAGAATATGGGTCGACAGGACGACCTCAGAGGCTTATGTCTCCGCCCGTCCATGATGGATCTCGCGGCGGAATTGGATCCGAATAAATTTGACTAACAAGAAATGATGCAGCCGGCCTGTGGCCCGCTGCAAGGAGGCTCTATGTCAAATTCAACGGTCGGCGCCTATGCCGGCGACGCAGACGTACAAGGCGCTGAAAGAGGATCCGGCGGCCGCGCTCGTCGACGTACGCACGCAGGCCGAATGGAACTACGTTGGAATCCCGGACCTGTCCCCGCTCAACCGCGACGCCCTGTTCGTGGAGTGGCAGACCATATCCGACAGGAGCCACCAATCCGGACTTCGTCGAAACGCTGGACGGCCTTCTGGCCGAACGCGGAACGGTGCAGGACGAACCGATTTATTTTCTGTGCCGATCGGGAGTCCGCAGCCGCGCGGCGGCCATTGTGATGACCGAGGCCGGCTACAAGAACTACTTCAATGTCGCCAACAGTTTCGAAGGCCCGCTCGACGAGCATTGCCACCGCGGCACACTGGGAGGTTGGAAACACCAAGGCCTGCCCTGGCGCCAGTCCTGAGACCGGCCGGGGCCGGCGACCGGGACTTTCCCGATCTTCGACAACTGGCTTTGTGCGATCCCGCTTCCAGCGACAATGAGTTAATGCGTTTTGTGAGAGGTGAGGCAGAGTAGACGTATTCACGTTCCGTCCGGCGATGGCCGGAGCGTGTCCGGATCGGATCAAGCCAGACCGATCGGCGGAGACAGCACCGGGGTCGGACCCCGTATCCCGGGCGGCTAGGAAGTCAAGGCGACCTGGAGATCAAACGGGACCCAGAAGTGAAAACGTCGGCGGCGCACATCATCAAGGATGGGGCCGACCGACGACAAATGAGGCCGCGCAAACAACGCGGTTGGTTTGCAGGAGGTGTGCGGGCGCGGCGGCCCGCCCCTATCGACAGATTGGAGATGCAGGCATGGACGTTTCAGGAGTGCCGGGACCGGAACAATGGAGTCGCGTGAAAAAGCAGCTGCGGGCGGAACTCGGCGAGGACGTGTTTTCGAGTTGGTTCGCGCGGGTCGATCTCGAAAGCCGTGGGGCTGACGGTACAGTTCTCTTGTCGGTTCCCACCCGTTTCCTGAAACAGTGGATCCAGTCGCACTATCGCGACCGGCTGATCAACCTGTGGCAGAGCGAGTGCGAGGACATCAATCGCATCGAACTGACGGTGCGCGGCGCCATCCGGGCGCGCCCCTCGGTTGTTGCCCAGGCTGCCAGCCAGGGCGGCGTTGCGACGGCTGGATCGCTGAAATCGGCGGTTGGCGAGACGCGCTCCCTGCCCGTAGCTGACATGATGCAGTCGCGTCAGGGCACGGTGAGCGCCGTTCAAAGCCATGAGGGCGCGGGGCACGCGACCATTGGCGGCGACATTCTGGAAGGCGCGGCGCTCGACCCGAAGTACACGTTCTCCACCTTCGTCGAAGGTCGCTCGAACGCGTTGGCGCTGGCTGCGGCCCGTCAGATCGCGGGCACCGGTCCGGTCACCTACAACCCGCTCTATCTCCATGCCAGCGTCGGGCTCGGCAAGACGCATCTGCTGCACGCGATTGCAGCCGAAGCGCGCCACAGCGGACGCCGGGTGCTCTATCTGACCGCCGAGCATTTCATGTACCGCTTCGTCGCAGCGCTGAAGTCTCAGTCCGCGCTCGCCTTCAAGGACACGCTGCGCGGCATCGACCTCCTGCTCATCGACGACATGCAGTTCCTGCATGGCAAGCAGGTGCAGCAGGAATTCTGCCACACGCTGAATTCGCTGATCGACAGCGCCCGTCAGGTGGTGGTCGCCGCCGATCGCGTTCCGGCCGAGCTCGAAACCCTCGATGACCGCGTCCGCTCGCGGCTGGCGGGCGGCCTCGTCGTCGGCATCCAGACGCCGGACTACGAGCTGCGTCGCGCAATACTGGCCAACCGCACCCGCGCGGTTGCCGCGGCCCATCCGAATTTCGCCATGCCTGACGGCGTGCTCGACTATGTCGCCTCCAACGTCACGGCGAACGGCCGCGACCTGGAAGGCGCACTGAACCGGCTGGTCGCCCACAACCAGCTCACCAACCAGCCGATCACGCCGGAGATGGCGGAGATGACGCTGCGCGATCTGGTCCGTGCGCATGAGCCGCGCCGCGTCAAGATCGAGGACATCCAGCGCGTCGTCTCCAAGCACTACAACGTGTCGAAGCCCGACCTCCTGTCGGCCCGTCGCACGTGCATCATCGTGCGTCCGCGTCAGATCGCGATGTATCTGGCCAAGATGCTGACGCCGCGCTCGCTGCCCGAGATCGGTCGTCGCTTCGGCAATCGCGATCACACCACGGTGCTGCACGCGGTGCGCAAGATCGAGGAACTGGTGAAGAACGATCCGGCTCTGGCGCAGGAAATCGAGCTGCTGAAGCGCATGCTGGACAGCTGAGTCCCGAAAGGGCGTCAGCCAGGACCTTCGTTCACGACGGTCCGCATCTTCAAAAAAGCGGCTTTGTCCCGGCGGACAGGGCCGCTTTTTTCGCAAGCGCAGGGCGTCTGGAACGGGGGCTCCGTCAACAGACAGCCCACAGGCTGTCTCTCCTCTTGCATTCGGCACGCAATACGGGCAGTTTCGTATCCCCCCGGCTTACCAGAAGCCTTGTTGTTTTAGGGCCTTCGCGCCAGACGCGACGTGCCCGACCAATGACGGACAGACTTTCATGAAAGCGACCCTCGAGCGGACAGATATTCTGAAGTCCCTGACCCACGTCCATCGGGTCGTCGAGCGCCGCAACACCATCCCGATCCTGTCGAACGTGCTCATCCGCGCTGACGGCGGCGAGTTGCGGCTGAAGGCGACAGACCTCGATCTGGAAATCTGCGAAACCGTGCCAGCTCTGGTGGAGGCGCCCGGCGCAACCACCGTTCCCGCGCACATGCTCTACGACATCGTGCGAAAACTGCCTGAAGGTTCGCAGGTGGTGATGGAAACCTCCTCCGACCAGGCAACGCTGGAAGTTCGAGCCGGGCGCTCGCGCTTTGCGCTCCAGATGCTGCCCGAATCCGATTTCCCCGATCTCACGGCAGGCGATTTCAGCCATTTCTTCGAGATCGCGGCAGCCGATTTCCGGCGGCTGATCGATCGCACGCAATTCGCTATCTCCACGGAAGAGACGCGCTACTATCTGAACGGCATCTACTTCCATTGTGTCGAGACCCCCGAGGGCAACCGCTTCCGCGCGGTGGCGACCGACGGGCACCGTCTCGCCCAGGCCGAGATCGTTGCACCGGTCGGTGCGGTCGGCATGCCCGGCATCATCGTGCCGCGCAAGACGGTCGGCGAAATCCAGAAGCTTCTGGACGAGCCGGAGGCCAATGTCGCCATCGAGCTTTCCGAGACCAAGATCCGCCTGACCACGGGCCCAGTGATTCTCACCTCCAAGCTCATCGACGGCACCTTCCCCGACTATGGCCGGGTGATTCCGCAGGGCAATGACAAGGAACTGCAGGTCGAGCGCGACGAGTTCGAGAAGGCGGTCGACCGCGTCTCCACCATCTCGTCGGAGCGCGGCCGCGCGGTAAAGCTCGCCATGAGCGAGGGCCGCATGGTTCTGACCGTCAACAACCCCGATTCCGGGTCTGCGACGGAAGAGCTGGTCGTTGACTACAACTCTGAGCCCATCGAGATCGGCTTCAATTCGCGCTATCTGCTCGATATTGCCGGTCAGCTCACCAGCGAGACCGCGATCTTCCATCTGGCCGATCCCGGTTCGCCGACGCTGGTGCAGAATTCCGGTGCCGACGACACGCTCTACGTCCTGATGCCGATGCGCGTCTAGACGCGTCGCGGATATCGGACCTTTTCAGTCAAAGGCGCTGAGGGCGACATAGGCCCCGGCGCCTTTATTCTTTTCAGCGCCGGCATCCGGCTCGCAGGACTTGCGCGCCTGCTCGCGGATGATCTCCAGGAAGGCTGCCTGCAGGCCGGTCGGGCACCAGTTCTTGCGCAATGTCAGGCCGATGGGACGGGGCGGATCGCCGAGTTCCATCGGCAAGGCGGTCAGCAGCCCGGCGCGTTCCTCATAAGTGATCTGTCGGCGCGACAGCAGCGCCAGGCGGTCGCTCTTGGTCAGGATCCCGCGCAGGACCATCAGCGACGGCGTCTCGATCACCCCCGGCACGGCATCCTCGCCGATCAGATCCTCAAAATGATCGCGCGTCGGCGTGCCCGCGCGCGGCACCACCCAGGAAAAGCGCTTCAGATCCTCCACCGTCACCGTTTCGCAGCCGCAGAGCGGATGCCCGCACCGCACGACGACCGACAGCGCGTCATCGAAGAGCACCACCTCCTCCACGTCCTCGGCCGGAGCCGGACAAAGCAACGCACCGATCAGCACGTCGATCTCGCCCATCCGGAGCGCATGCAACTGCCCGGCATAGGAGCCGTCATCGATGCGCACGGTGGCTTGCGGGAAGCGTTCCGTCAGCGCGATCACAGCATCGGGCAGGATTTCGGTGCGGATGAGCGGCAGCGTACCGACGACGAGGCGCCCGCGCACGATCCCCTTGACTTCTTCGAGATCGTCGCTCGCCGCCTCTATCTCGCGAAAGGCAAGCGCGGCCTTCAGCGCGAGCACCTGTCCCTGCGCGGTCAGCGCCACACCCTGACTGACACGCTCAAACAGCGTCACTCCGGCCAGTTTCTCCAGATCGCGCGCCGCCCGATGAACGGAAGGCTGAGCAAGGCCGAGCGAACGGGCTGCCGCAGAATAGCCGCCGGTGCGCGCAATCGCCACCAGGGCGCGCAGTTGCGCGGTGGTGGCCAGCCGGTCGACGGGGCTGGGACGCGCCTTTTTCGGGGCCGTGCGCTTGGCGTATTCGCGAATGCGCTGCGCCGCCTCGCCGATCAGATCCAGCGCGCGTTCCACCCGCGTCAACATGATCTCACCGAACCGCGTCGGATAGACGCCGGTTGAACAGCGCTCAAGGAAAAGACAATTGTAGCGCGTCTCCAGCCGGGCCAGCGCCTGGGTGACGGCGGGTTGGGAAAGATGCGCTGCGGCAGCGGCCTGATGAACGGAATTCAGCCGCGCGGCCAGCGCGAAGGCGCGAAGGTGGTGGATGTTTGGGAGGTCCGCCAAGGTCTTGTTCCGGATCGAGAAACGCTTGAAACCCAAGCCTATAGTGGGAACTTATCGTTTACGAGATGATTTCGTCTGGCCCGGCGCGGCCTGTTAACGCATGGTTCGCCTCAACATATTGAGAAACGGAAGCCCCGCGATCAAAGTAGCCCGGCGGACGGGAGGAATCCACACGCGGACCGAAGAGGAGCGTTTCCACGTGAGCGACCAGGCAAGCACACTCCGACAACCGACCACTGCACCTTCTTCCAGAAAATCGACGGCGCTGGTCGTCTCCGCGCATTCGGCCGATTTCGTCTGGCGCGCCGGAGGCGCGATCGCGCTCCATGCCGCCAAGGGCACGACGTGACCATCGTCTGCCTGTCCTATGGCGAGCGCGACGAAAGCGCGAAGCTCTGGAAGAAGGATGGGTGCACGCTCGACCACGTCAAGAGCGAGCGCCGTAGGGAAGCGGAGGTCGCCGCCCACGCGCTGGGCGTTTCCGATATCCGCTTCTTCGATCTCGGCGATTATCCTCTGGGCATCACCGAGGAGGCGAAGTTCCGGCTTGTCGACGTGATGCGCGAGGTCCAGCCGAAATTCATCCTCTCGCATTCGCTGGAAGATCCCTACAACACCGACCACCCGGCGGCGGCGAAGATGACCATCGAGTGCCGGATGACCGCGCAGACCTGGGGTCACAATCCGGGCGAGACGATCCTGGGCGCGACGCAGGTCTACCTGTTCGAGCCGCACCAGACCGAGCAATGCGGCTGGAAGCTGGACGTGCTGCTCGACATCACGGACGTCTGGGAGCGGAAATACGCCGCCATCCAGTGCATGACCGGTCAGGAGCACCTCTGGGAGTACGACACCCACGTCGCCAAACAGCACGGCGTGCAGGCCAAGCGCAACCCCGGCGGGACGACGGTGGCTTATGCAGGCTCGGCCGCCATCGACGGCGTGCCGGGCACCCATGCCCCGTCGTTCAGAACTATTTCGGCACGGCCAGCGCCCAATGCGGCTCACTGCTTCCGACCGGCAACGCGGTCGACGAGATCGATGGCGTCCGCCTCACCATGATCGATAACGGCATGCCAAACGTGGTGATCGCCGCGAGCAATCTCGGACTGACGGGAACGGAGATCATCGAGGACCTGGAAGCGAATGCGGCCCTGAAGGAGCGGTTGGAGGCAATCCGGCTGCAATGTGGGCCGTTGATGGGGCTCGGGGAGGTGACCGATAAGACGGTGCCGAAAATGTGCCTCGTCTCACCGCCGCACGCGGGCGGGTTGATTGCGACCCGCTCCTTCATTCCCCACCGCGTGCACCAATCCGTCGGGGTTCTGGCAACCGCAACGGTGGCCACGGCGGACGTGGCAGCACCCGTTACGTCCAATCCCTTGCGCGCGGAAATCGAACACCCGACCGGCAAGCTTAGGGTGGAGATAGAGACGGAAGTGCGAGACGGCATCCCGGTACCGATCCGCTCCGGCATTGTGCACACGGCACGGAAACTGTTCGACGGAACGGTTTTCGCACTCGTTTAAGGTGCGCGTTCGGGATGTCTCGGGGTCACGCCCCATGCCCGTCGCTCCACCCACTCCGTGGGGGGTGGGCCGGCCAAACCCGGGCGCGCACGACGGGAGGGGGGGGGCGGGGGGGGGGGGGGGGGGTGGAGG
>NZ_JASJAV010000041.1 GCF_030066895.1 Breoghania sp.
GGCTGTGCGATGATCGGCCAGTCGATGATCAACGTGAAGTCGGGTGGGCGCGGACGCCTGTCGACCTTCTGCGCGGGCATCTTCCTGCTGTTCATGATCGTGGTGCTGGGCGACTGGGTGAGCCAGATCCCCATGGCGGCGTTCGTCGCGATCATGATGTCCATCGGCACGTTCTCCTGGTCCTAGATCAAGAGCCTGAAGGAGCATCCACGCTCCTCGTCCGTGGTGATGCTGGCGACCGTCATCTGCGTGGTCGCGACCCACAATCTGGCCATCGGCGTTCTGGTCGGCGTGCTGCTGTCCGGTATCTTCTTCGCCGCCAAGATCGCCCAGATCTTCCGCGTGACCTCCACGCTGTCCGAGGATGGGACGGAGCGGATCTATCACGTCAAGGGGCAGCTTTTCTTCGCCTCGGCGGAGAACTTCACCGCCGCCTTCGACTTCAAGGAAGTGCTGGAGCGCGTGGTGATCAATGTTACCCAGGCGCATATCTGGGATATCTCTTCCGTTTCCGCGCTGGATATGGTCGTACTCAAGTTCCGTCGCGAAGGCGCGGAGGTGGAGATACGGGGCTTAACGTGGCCAGCGAGACAATCGTCGACAAGCTTGCGATCCACGACAAGCCGGGCGCGATGGAAAAGCTGATGGGCCACTGACCCCCGCGCAAGACAAACGCAAACCGGCGGCCTCGGGCGCAGGCGGCCGGAAAAGGAATAAACCGGAAAAGTCGGGGTGGAGAACGTCATGACTGACAGGATCATCGTGCTGGTCGACGGATCGATCTACTCCAGGAGCGTGTGCGAGCACGCGGCCTGGGTGGCGTCGCGAACGGGTGCCGCGATCACGCTCCTGCACGTGCTGGGGCGGCACGAGGCACCCGAAGGCACGGATCTCAGCGGCAGTCTGGCGCTGGGCGTGCGAACCGCGCTTTTGAAGGAGCTGAGTGAGCTTGATGAAAAGCGCGCCAAGCTCGCCCGTCAGCGCGGCAGGGCCATTCTCGACGATGCCAAGGCCGTGGTGCAGGCTGCCGGTGTGGAGGACGTCACCACGCTTCTCAGGCACGGCGATGTGGTGGAGACGGTGAAGGAGCTGGAAGGCGAGGCGGCTCTGTTGGCTGTCGGCAAGCGCGGCGAGGCTGCCGATTTCGCCAAGCTGCATCTGGGCTCCAACCTGGAGCGCATCGCGCGCTCCGTGCATCGTCCTTTGCTGGTTGCCGCGCGCGCCTTCAAGCCCATCGAGAGCGTGCTCATCGCCTATGACGGCGGTACCTCGGCCATGAAGGCGGTCAACCACGTGGCGCGCAATCCCCTGTTCCAGGGATCGCGGTCCTCACCGTCGGGTCGGAACCGCCGGAAGCACGCAAGAAGCTCGACGACGCTAAGGCCATTCTGAAGGGCGGCGGGCTGGAAGTGTAAGCCGAAATTCGTCCCGGTCAGCCGGAGGCGGTTATCGCCGAAAAGGGCGAACGGGAGGGATTCCACCTCCTCGTCATGGACGCCTACGGCCACTCGCGCATCCGTTCCTTCGTGATCGGGTCAACGACGAGCGAAATGATGCGCTCGTGCAAGGTGCCGATTCTGCTCTTCCGCTAAAATCGATTTAGCCTATCGCAAGCCACGGAAAACGCAACGTGAGCATCCGCTGTGAATGACTTGATGTGTCCGGTGCCCGGCGGGGAGGGATGTTGCAATTAGGGCCTTGCGGGTATTGGGGATACGCAATGACATAACGTCAGTTCGGACCCAGAACAGAAAACACGCTTCGCCTGTGCCGTTAGGAGAGAAGCACGTGGCCCTCGCGCCGTTCGCATGAGGGAACAGGCGCAGGCGTGTCTTCCGTCCCCACGTGATCCGGCCGTCAACATCCGATGCATCAAGTCATCATCCACGAAAAATTCCCCGTCTACATTCTCGAGGTTGAGAAGTCGGATTGCCGCTTCTCGCAACTTGAGGATGTGGTCGCCCACTTCGTTCGCGAGGCTGAGGCCCACCCGGTCGTACGCCTGATCGGAGTGTTCGATCACTACGCCCACACGAGCGCCTTCGCTGACGGAGAAAACGCTCCGGATATCGTCGGAGCGGTGAATGTGGTGGTCTGTTTCGGGATGGCGATTCCCCAGCCGGAGATCCTCGCACTCCGGCTTCGCTCCATCGGAATTGCGGATGTGGGGGACCGGTTCACGGTCAGTTTTCTCGGTACCCCGATGCCGATTGCGAACACTGCAATGGAAATATGGGCGCGCGGCCTTATGACGCGCACAAACCCCAATGACACCGCGTCACAAGGGCGTATGGTGACCCCATCATATTTTGATTATAATAATAACAATTAATAATCAGTGACTTAACGTAAGTATATTGCCTCGATCGCACGTACGGCATGCGCGCTTACGATCGGCGTCGCGTGCTTAGAAGGGAGCCGCACTATGATCGATCCCACCTTCGTGGAATTGTCGAGATGGCAATTCGCAGCCGTGGCACTGTACCACTTCCTGTTCGTACCGTTGACGCTGGGGCTGACCTGGATACTGGTCATCATGGAAGCCGTCTATGTGATAACCGGCAAGGAAATCTACCGCGACATGTCACGGTTCTGGACCAAACTCTTCGCTATCAACTTCGCACTCGGTGTCACCACCGGGCTGACCATGGAGTTCCAGTTCGGTACGAACTGGGCCTACTACTCGCACTACGTGGGAGATGTGTTCGGCGCTCCGCTTGCGATCGAGGGTCTGATGGCCTTCTTCCTGGAATCGATCTTTGTCGACCTGCTGCTGTTGGGTCGCGATAGACTGAACAAGGTTCAGTACCTTGCCGTTGTTGTGTTGGTTGCCGCCGGAACCAACCTGTCGGCGTTGTGGATCCTGGTTGCGAACGCCTGGATGCAGAACCCGGTCGGCTCCGAATTCTCCACCGAAACCATGCGGATGGAGATGATGAGCTTCTGGGAGGTGATGTTCAACCTGGTTGCGCAGGTCAAGTTCATCCATACGGTCGCGGCGGGCTACGTCACGGCTTCGATGTTCGTGATCGGCATCTCGGCCTGGTAAATCCTGAAATGCCGCGATCTGGCCTTTGCCAAGCGCTCCTTCGCCGTTGTCGCCGGTTTCGGTCTGGCTGCCTCGCTGGCGGTCATCGTTCTCGGCGACGAAAGCGATTACGAACTGGGTGACGTGCAGAAGGTCAAGCTCGCAGCGATCAAGGCAGAGTGGGATACCACTCCGGCTCCCGCCGCCTTCACCGTCGTCGGCATGCCCAATCAGGAAAAGATGGAGACTGGTGGCGCGATCACCATTCCCTGGGTGATGGGACTGATCACCACCCGCTCGCTCGACAAGCAGGTGGAAGGCATCAAGGATCTCATCGAGAACCACGAGGAGCGGATCCGTTCGGGCATCATCGCCTACAAGAAGCTCAACGCGCTGCGTAACGGTGATACGTTCGACGAGACGAAGGCCGTCTTCGAGGAGCACAAGGCCGATCTTGGCTACGGGCTGCTGCTGAAGGCCTATGTCGAGGATTCCGCCGATGCCACCGACGCGCAGATCCCGCAAGCGGCAAAGGGCAGCATCCCGCACGTCTCCTACCTGTTCTGGAGCTTCCGGATCATGGTGGCGTTCGGCTTCTTCATGCTGCTACTGTTCGCGCTCTCGTTCTACAAGCTCGCCAAGGGCAAGATCGAGAAGAACCTGACGTTGCTGAAGGTCCTCGTGTGGTGCATCCCGCTTCCTTGGCTCGCCTGTGAATTCGGCTGGTTTGTTGCCGAGTTCGAGCGTCGGCCCTGGGCCATCGGTGAGGTGTTGCCGACCTTCCTGGCGGCCTCCGCACTGACCGTGTCCGACCTCGTTGTCTCCATCGCCGGATACCTGCTCTTCTATTCGGTGCTGCTGGTCATCGAGATGTACCTGATGTTCCGCTTCGCGCGGCTTGGTCCCAGCTCGTTGCATACGGGCCGT
Organism: Breoghania sp.; assembly: GCF_030066895.1. Taxonomy (GTDB): domain Bacteria; phylum Pseudomonadota; class Alphaproteobacteria; order Rhizobiales; family Stappiaceae; genus Breoghania. The sequence continues at coordinate 3,956 of NZ_JASJAV010000041.1, forward strand.
TACCACCACGAGACGGGCGGTGACATGCTCAGTCTCAATCCCGCCGAGTGAACCGGATATATGAAAGGACCGAGCTATGCTGCTCGACTATGAAACCCTGAAGCTCATCTGGTGGGTGCTTATCGGTGCTCTTCTGATCGGCTTTACCATCACCGATGGCATGGACATGGGCGTCGGTATCCTGTTGCCGTTCCTCGGCAAGATCGACACCGAGCGTCGTGTGGTCATCAACGCTGTGGCCCCGCACTGGTATGGTAACCAGGTGTGGCTGATCACGGCAGGCGGCGCGATCTTCGCCGCCTGGCCCGCCGTCTATGCGGCCACGTTATCAGGCTTCTATTTGGCCATGTTCTTGGTGTTGGCCGGATTGTTCCTGAGGCCCGTCGGCTTCGATTATCGTTCTAAGATCGAGGATACGCGCTGGCGCAATACCTGGAACTGGGGGGTGCTGGCGGTCTCATCCCGGCGCTGATCTTCGGCGTGGCCTTCGGCAACCTGCTGCAGGGCGTGCCCTTCCACCTCGATGCGTTTCTGAAGCCGCATTATGACGCCACCTTCCTGCGGGCGTTGCTGCCGCTGCTCAACCCGTTCGCGCTGCTGGCCGACATTCTAAGTGTCTGCATGGTGGCGATGCACGGCGGGCTGTGGCTGCAGCTGCTGCGCACCGAAGGCGTGGTCAGGGATCGTGCCAAGGCGGCCGTCGGCCTGCTGGTCCCGATCGTCACCGTGCTCTTCCTCATCGGCGGCATCTGGATCTATCTCGGCATCGACGGCTTCCGCATCGTGTCGCAGCCCGCGTTTGATGCCATGCCCAACCCGCTTGCCAAGGAAGTTGTGCGGGCGCCCGGTGCCTGGTTCGATATCTACGGCAACATGCCGATTACGATGATCGTTCCGCTGCTCGGTCTCGTCGCTCCGCTGCTGGTTCGGAACGGCGGGACTGTCGCTGTTTTCCTTCGTCATGCCGTCCAGCACCAACCCGAACTCCAGCTTGACGGTCTGGGACGCCGCTTCCAGCCATCTGACCCTGATGGTGATGTTCTCGGCCGTGGTGATCTTCCTGCCGATTGTGCTGCTTTACACGATCTGGTGCTACTACCGCATGTGGGGGAAGGTGACTGCCAAGCATATCGAAGAAAACACCTACAGCGCCTATTGATCGGGCAAGAAGAGGTAGAACGCTATGTGGTTCGAATTCCAGGATGAATTCGAACAGAAGAATGGCAACGGCGCCGATCACAAGGGTTGAAGCTCAACCTCCGGCCGGATTGCAACGATCCGGCCGGAGACCGCTTGCATCCGTTTTGCAGGGGCGCGAAACAAGGGATATGGACCGACGATCCTTTACAAGACCGAATATGTTTGAGGCGCCGGATCGACGGCTGGAAAATAATTAAGATATATACTGATCGGAAGCATCTCGGGGCCTACCTGAAGGGCTTCAAGAAGATCGCGAAACGCGATCTTCGCCTGACGCTCACATCCGCGGTGGCGACCGGACTGGCCGTCATCGCCCAGAGTTTTCTGGTGGCGCGGATCCTCGATCAGCTGATCTTTGAGGGACGCGCGTTCACTCAAGTCGTGCCGGAGGTGCTTGCATTGGTCGGCGTGATCGTTCTCAGGTCCGGCTCCGTATGGGCGACGGATCGTTTCGCCTTCCGCGCGGCCGCGGGCGTGATGCAGACCCTGCGCGCGCATCTCGTCTCCCAGGTGGAGCGGATCGGCCCCGTGAGGCTGTCCGACAAGGCGATCGGCCAGACCGTCACCGCAATTGCGGACGGTGTGTGCGCCATCGAGCTCTATTATTCCCGCTACATTCCGGCCTCCGTCATGGCGGGGTTGTTGCCATTGGCGATCGTTGTGGTGCTGCTGCCCTTCGACTGGCTGTCCGCCATCGTCTTCGTGGTCACCGCGCCGCTTATCCCAGTCTTCATGATCTTGATCGGGAAGGGGGCGGAAAAGCTCAATCAGTGCCAATGGGGACGCCTGCAGCGCATATCGGGCCATCTGCTCGATGCGGTGCAGGGGCTGGCGACGCTCAAGGCTTTCAACGCGGCCAAGCGCATGACGACGCGGGTCGCCGATGTGGCCGATGCCTCCTATCGTCGCGAAACCATGGCGGTGCTGCGTATCGCGTTTCTCTCCTCGCTGGTGATGGAATTCTTCGCCATCGTCTCCATCGCCATCGTCGCGGTGCTGATCGGCTTACGGCTGCTGTGGGGCGAGATCGGCTATTTCGAGGGCTGTTCATTCTGCTGCTGAAGCCGGAATTCTATCTGCCGCTGCGCTCCATGAGCACGGCCTACCATGCCCGGATGGAGGCAATCGGCGCGACCGAAGGCATCGTCGCATTGGAGGACGCACCTCATCTCTCCGAACCCGGCGGCGACGTGCGCGTGCCCGATCGCGAGCACATCGAGATCGCCTTCGAGGACGTGACGCTGTCCTTCGCCGATGAACGCCGCGCGCTCGACGGGATTTCCTTCTCCGTCGCACCCGTTGAGGCTGTCGTGCTTGCCGATCCTTCGGGGGCGGGAAAATCGATGATTCTCAATCTGTTGCTCGGTTTCGTTCAACCGACGTCCGGCTGAGTTCTCGTCAACGGCGTGGCGCTCAGCGAGATCGACATGGCCGATTGGCGCTCCATGATCTGCTACGTGCCCCAAAGTTCGCGGCTTTTCTCCGGCACAATCGCCGCCAATATCGCACCCGGCGAGGCCGCGCCGGACCGTGCCCGCCTTGAGACGGCGGTTCGCGAAGCCGATCTTGCCGATGTGATTTCCCGTCTGCCCGATGGGCTCGATGCCCGCATCGGCGAGAGCGGGGCAGGGCTTTCGGGCGGCGAGGCCCACCGACTTGCACTCGCGCGCGCCTTTTACCGCGATGCGCCGGTCATCGTGCTGGATGAGCCGACCGCGCATCTCGACGGTGAAAGCGAGGTGTGCGTGCAGGCTGCGATCAAGCGGTTTCTGCCGGGGCGAGCCGCGTTGATGGTCACGCACCGCAAGGCGACGCTTGATCAGGCCGACCGTGTTGTCGGCGTGAAGGACGGACGGCTTGCCGACCCGGCGGACGTCGAGGCGGAGGTGGTGTCATGAAGGATTTCCGCCGACTTCTCTCGTTGATGCGGCCGCCGGCGGGCTGGATGGCGCTTTCCATTGCGCTTTCGGCCATCGCGATGCTGGCTCACGTGGCGCTGATGGCGACGTCCGACTGGTTCATCACCGCCATGGCGGCCGCCGGTCTTGCGGGCGTCAGCATGAACTATTTCACGCCCGCAGCCATGATCCGTGCCTTTGCGATCGTGCGCACCGGCGGGCGCTACGTGGAGCGGCTCGTCGGCCATGAGGCGACGCTGAAATTCGTCGCCAACCTTCGGCCCTGGCTGTTTGCACGCCTTGAACCGCTGGCGGCTGCCGGTCTGGAGGATGAGCGCAGCGGCGATATCATGACCCGGCTTCGCGGCGATATCGACCGGTTGGAATTCGCCTTCCTGCGCATTCTCCAGCCCATCGTGGCCGCGGTCATCGTCGTGTGCGTCGGTATTGCCTTCGCCGCCTATCACGATCTTGCCATTGCCGCCGCGATTGCCGTTCTGGCGCTTGTCGCGGGCGTGGCGCTGCTGCTCCTCGTCGGTCGCCTGAGTGCCGCTCCCGCACGCCGGGTGACGCAGAATTCCGCCGAACTCAACGCGCTTCTGGTGGAGCATCTGGAGGGACGCGCGGAACTCGATATCTACGACACCACCCATTTCCACAGCGCCGCCGTCCTTTCGACCAGCGATGCGCTGATCGCCGATGAGAGCAAGGTGGCGAGCCTTGCGGGCTTTGCGTCGGCCTTGCCACCAATCTGACCCTTGTCGCGATCATCGCGATCGGCGGGTCGAAGCTGGCGGCCGGTGTCTTCGACGGGCCGGATCTCGTTATGCTGGCGCTGATGGGGCTGGCGCTGTTCGAAGCCGTTGGACCTTTGCCTGTCGCCATGCAGACCCTGCCGGGCTTTCTTGCCTCCGCACGGCGAATCTTTGCGTTGGCCGATCGCGAGCCGCCAGTGATGGCTCCGGCCGTTTCTGTGACGGTGCCAGAGGCAGGCGATATCGTGTTCGAGGGTGTTGGCTTCACCTATCCGGGGGCGGATCATGCCGCGGTCAGCGATGTGAGCTTCACGCTTTCGCCGGGCAAGCGAGTCGCAATCGTGGAGCCGAGCGGGTCGGGCAAGTCGAACCTTGTCGCGTTGGCGCTGCGTTATCGTGCCGCAAGCGAGGGCTTTGTAACCTTTGTCGGGAAGCCGGTCGAGGCATTCGATCCGGAGATCTGGCGTTGTCGGGTCGCCGTTCTGGCGCAGTTCGATCACCTGTTTTCAGCCACCATCTCCGACAATCTGCGCCTCGGGGAACAGGGCGTTTCGCAAGAGCGGATTGAGCATGCCTGTGTGGTTGCGGGGATTCTTCCCTTCATCGAGGCACAACCGCAGGGCTTTGATACGTTCGTCGGCGCGCATGGGACGAAGGTCTCCGGCGGTGAGGAGCGGCGGCTGGGACTTGCCCGTGCGCTTTTGAAGGAGGCTCCGTTCCTCATTCTCGACGAGCCCACAGAAGGACTGGACCAGGAGACGGAGGACAGAGTACTTGAGGGAGTGCTGGAGGCGACGCGCGAGCGCAGCGTGCTTCTGATCACCCACAGCCGCGCCTGTCTGGAGCTGATGGACGAGATCATCGTACTGGAAGCAGGGCGCATCGTATCGCATGGGGCGCCGGGGGAGGTTCTTCGGCGGGATTGACTGTCGGGGAGTGCCCATTGTGGGCGGAGTGCCGGAGGGGAACGGTAAGGTGAAACGGGTGGATGTTGGGGAAGCCTGGACCGGAGTGGCCGATTGTCGGCAATGCATGATCCGCGATGCGGTTCTGTTTGCCGGATTGAAGGAAGAGGATTTCTCCCACTTCCATCGACCGATTGATCAGCTCGTCTATCACTCGGGCGGGCGCATCTACGATTCCGGCGACAAGGCCGAAACGCTTTTCACCATTCGAAGCGGTCTGGTGAAGCTCACCCAGTACCTGCTCGACGGGACCGCCCGTATCGTTCGCCTGTTGCGCAAGATCGACCTGTTCGGCCTTGAGGTGATGATCGACGATGAATATTCCCATACCGCAACCGCATTGCGCGACACGGAAGTGTGCCGCCTGCCGGTCGACGTGGTACGTCGGCTGTCGCATGCAAATCCGCTGCTTTTCAATGAATTGATGTCGCGCTGGCATCAGGCGATGGGAACGGCCGATCGTTGGATCACGGAATTTTCCACCGGATCGGCACGAGACCGCGTTGCACGGCTTTTGCTATGGCTTTCCGAAAAGGAAGAGGATGAGCGCTGCGAGCTGTTCAGCTGCGAAGACCTGGGTGCCCTGTTAGGGCTGACGACGGAAACCGCCAGCCGCACCATAGCGGAACTGAAGCGAAAGGGTTTCATTTCCGAACCCCGGCCGAACCAATTCCTCTGCGACACGCCCAACCTGCGGCGGCTCGTCGGCATGTAATCCGGCGGGTTCGTCCCGGGTCTTATCCTGAAGTTATCCAGACTATGGTTTCGGCATTCCGCGGTGTATTGATAAAATTCAATGCGTCGAATGTGTCCTTGTAGTGTGATGCCTAAAGTGTAAGGGCGGTCTGCCGTTGGGGTGAGTCCCGGGGAAAGCGTTCTTTAGCATGCGGCCGTCGCGTTTGTTGGAGGAGTTTCGGCCGCTTTGAGGAATCCGGGGAGGATGCCAAATGATGACCAAAACGGAATGCGGTTCCGGTGGGCTGCCAGTGCCGGTCAGGCCTGCACTGAAATGGTTGGTGCCGATGGCGCCGGAACGCCAGTCGAAGGCGCGCGCACAGGCCGCCAGGTAGCATGTCGAGGATCTGCTCGACGAAGCTCTTGAGGAGAGCTTCCCCGCAAGCGATCCCGTTTCTCTCATGGAACCCGCGCACGGCGCCTAGCTCCGCTGAAAGCGCGCTGCCGAAACCGGCCATTGGGCTCGTTTCACCGCGTGCGTCTGCGCGATTCCGGTTCACGAAGCCCGACGAGAGCAACTTGCGCCACCGCGAGGAAGCGGTGCTCGCGCATCTGTCTCCGACCAGCCGACAGGACGATATGAAAACTCATGGGAAACGATAGAAACCTGCTCATAGCGCGCCGGATGATGGTGCCGGCGATGTCACGAGCCGTGTCGGCCTGGGTCATCTGGTTGGGATTGGTGCTTTGCCTCGGTATCGTTAGCGGCGGGATGATGGCCTCCGCACAGGATGGCGCCAGCAAATCCTCCGACAGCACCGCGGACCACACCCAGTTCAAGATCCTGCAACAGCCGTTCGAAAGCGGGGAGGAGGTGACGAAAGCCTGCCTTCGCTGCCACACCGAAGCGACCAAACAGGTGAAGGATTCCATTCACTGGAAATGGGAATACGACCATCCGAAAACCGGGCAGAAGCTCGGCAAGTGGAACGTGATCAACGCCTTTTGCGGCAATGTCGCCTCCAATGAGCCGCGCTGCACGAGTTGTCACGCGGGTTACGGCTGGGACAAGATGAGCGAGCGGCCACGGCGTGAAAGCGCGGTGAACTGCCTCGTCTGCCATGCCGACAAGTCGATCTACGCCAAGCTCGACAATCAGGCCGGACGTCCGGCGGTCGCGCCCTTCAAGGAAGGCGCCAAGACCATCACCGGCAAGAAGGCAGTGCCCATCGATTTTGCCAAGGCGACCCAAAGCGTTGGCATGCCGGGGCGGGAGAACTGCGGTCAGTGCCATTTCTACAGCGGCGGCGATAACGTGAAGCACGGCGATCTCTCCTCCGCGCTGGTCCATCCGGATCGTTCTGTCAACGTGCACATGTCGAAGGACGGCGGCAATTTCTCCTGCTCCACCTGCCGCCGTCGGCGCGCTGCAGACGCTCTATGGCGAATCCGATGTGGACTTGGACGACCGCGGTATCCTGATGACGGCGCTGGCGGCATCTCTGGCCTCTGTGCTCGCAACCGAAAGGCTGATTGTAACC
>NZ_JASJAV010000042.1 GCF_030066895.1 Breoghania sp.
GTTTTTGACAAAACCCTATCTGAAAATTATTATTCCGAACACCTTTTTTCCCTGTTTTTAAACCTTAAAAACCTCATAATGGAACGAGAAATCAAGGATTTAAAATTTCTTCCACACTATTTTATTATCCAGTATTTGAAACTTCTTGGGGTTTATTCGGAGGCCGGGAGTTCGTCTGATTTTGAAGTTTCAAAAGCCCCAAACCTCAGCAAGTTTTTTCAAAAACAAATTGAAGTATTGGAAGATTTAGATGATTTTTCTTTGCTTCATAAGCGAGAACGTAAATCATTGTTATATCAATTAATGACTCTTTTGGAAGAACAGGTTGATGTGAGAGGGAAAATTATTTCGCATGAAATTTTTGAGAAAATTTTTTAGGTCTGTGGTCTTTTGGGGCGTTGAACGTTACTTTTGGGTTGCTTTCTGCTTGCTGTCTTTGGTCTGGTTCAACGAGTTTGAACTGCAACAAAACGCTCCTGTCATAAACCAATGGTTCATATTTTTTTCGGGGCTTAGTGCCTATACGTATTTGAGGCTTCCGGTGTTTTTTTCGGGCTTAAAGCAAAAAAAGTTGGGCTTTGTTCCTTTTTTGATATTTAGTTCGTCGGTTTCGTTTTTTTTGTTTTTATTGCTTGATAGAAACGCTCAAATCTGGTCCATTATTGGTGTTCCGTTTATTCTTTTATACAAAATTCCAACCCCGTATCGGGTATTAGGAATAAAGAAAATTCCATTTCTGAAAATTTTTGTTATTGCTCTGGTATGGAGCATTTGGGTTGTTCCTGTGGCTTTTGGCTTGGGCTTTTCCAATATTTTTTGGACAAGACCATTTGTGGCAATGTTTTGTTTTTGTTTTGCCATTACCATTCCTTTTGACATCCGCGATATTGATATTGACAGAAAAAATAAGGTCAAAACCATTCCTCACCTCATTGGCATCAGAGCCAGTATTTTCCTCAGCCTGTTGTTCATTTTCCTCTCTCTGCTTCTTTTTGACCTGGATTGGGATTATCGGTTTGTTTTTATGATTTTCATTTTTCCGATTATTGCCCTATCGGGAAAACGGCGGAAAAATGCTTTTTATTTCAGTTTTTGCGTTGAGGGGCTTTCTTTTTTGTTATACTGTCTCAAGTTCATATTTTCTGAGTGAATAACCTCAAGAATCAATTGTTCAATTATATTATCCGTATATCTGCATCAATAATAATCCTATTTTTTCTTCTTAATTCCCACAAACCCCCGAAGCCGTAGGGTCAAAATTGCCGTTAGTCTCTGTCGTGCCATCGTACAGCCTAATGAACAAACCTTGCGTAGCGTTTTTTAAGGTTATTAAAGCGTCTAAACATTGAAAATCTTCGGGTATCCATAAGCCCCTTTCATCTGAGGTATTTCTAAACTCTGTAGTTGGTAAAATAAGCGTGCTTAAAGGATTGTTATAACAACGAAGAAGTGTCAAACGAGTATCCGACACGTCGAGAGCCGTAAGTTGATTAGAATGAGCATTAAGCCAGAATAAACGAACATTGTTAGACAGGTCTAAAGCCGTAAGCTGATTGGATTGACATTCAAGTTCCTCTAAACTTGTATTCTGAGAAATGTTTAAAGCCGTAAGTTGATTACCGCCACAAGAAAGGCGCGTCAAACTCGTATTCTGAGACACATTCAAAGTCGCAAGTTGGTTGGACGAACATTGAAGTCTCTCTAAACTCGTATTCTGAGAGACATCTAAATCCGCAAGTTGATTATCTCCACAAGAAAGGGTCGTCAAACTCGTATTCTGAAACACATCGAGAGTCGCAAGTCGATTACCTTCACAAAAAAGGTGCGTCAAACTCATATTCTTAGAGACATCGAGAGTCGCAAGTTGATTATCTCCACAAGAAAGGGTCGTTAAACTGGTATTCTGAGAGACATCGAGAGTAGTAAGTTGGTTATCTCCACAAGAAAGGTTCGTTAAACTCGCATTTTGAGACACATCCAAAGTCGTCAGTTGGTTTTCATTACAACGAAGTAACGCCAAACTCGTATTTTGAGACACATCCAAAGTCGTCAGTTGGTTTTCATTACAACGAAGAGTCGTCAAACTCGTATTTTGAGGGAGATTCAAAGTATTCAATTGGTTTAGAGAACAATCAAGTTCTGTTAAACTTGTATTTTGAGATACGTCGAGAGTCGTCAGTTGGTTAGCGAAACAGTCAAGTATTGTCAAACTTGTAAACCAAGCAATACCTTCTAAGGATTTGATAGGGTTAATAGTGTTATCACTAGGAAAGAGAGATGGCCTTCCGGTTACATCCGTGTGTTCGGGGTCTAAGAGGTCGCCTTCAAAGGCGTTGGGTATTTCATCTTGTAAATGTGCCCTAAAGACATCATCGGGTATATTGGGGGCTACTTGTACTTTCAGGGTGTTGCTGGTTATTAAACTGGGGGCGGTAATGTTTATTTCATAATACCCCACTTTTTTAAAGGTAAGGGTGTTGTTTTCTATGGTGGCATCGCTGTCGGTGGCAGGGTTAAGGGTGGTGCTATCAGTACCATACATAATGGTTAATTCGTAGGTATGGTCGGTATCGTCAGTAAGGGTGGCGGTAATGCCGTTGTCTTTGTCGGCATAGGGCATAAGTAACACGGCATCGGCTATTTTCCCTACAAAGTCTTCTTCAAAGGTGGTTATGTTGGTCAGCCCAAGGGCAACAGTAATACCGCTTTCGGTAAGAGTAACGGTATAGTCTTGGTTACTGCCGTCCTCGGCGGTAACGGTATAGGTTACAGGGTTGGTAAAGTTTTGCGCCGTATCACTAGCGGGGCTTATGGTCGCCTTGTCGCTTATGTTAATGGTGGGTTTTAAGGCGGTTACATCCGTGCCAAAAGGCACGGTAGCAGTAATGGTCGTGCCACTTATGTTGGCGGTTACATCGGTGTCTAAGACATTGTTATTATTGTCGGCTTCAAAGGTAAAACCGGTAATGGCTTTTTCAGAAGATTGGGGCGTGTTGTTATCATTACCATTATTATCATCATCGCCCCCACAGGCAACAAAAAATAACGTGCAAAGGATTAAAGCAAAAGTTCTCATACGATTTGGGTTTAAAAATGGGATTGTTATTTTTCTTTTAAAAATTCGGGACAAAGTTAATACTCTTTTGCTCATATAAACCGTTATAAAAAAAAGATAAAATTTTTAGATATTTTAACCGATATTCAGAATTTTGCTTCCCTATTTATATCAATAATAATTTCTATGAAAAAATGGGTGTACTACTCCCCAAAAATTAGACCAGTAGCTAAGTAGATAAAAAATTATATTTTAGCACTATGAAAACCCAAAGACAGAGGCGGAGATTTACCTCAGAAATTAAGGCAAAAGTAGTTCTTTCTAAGATTTAAAGAGCAAGAGACTTTGGTCATTTTAAGCGCGTTTCGGTGTTCACAGTAACCAAATTCTTAAATGGAAAAAGGAGTTTTTGGAGCATATTGGGGCACCTTTTGAACGAAAAAAAGAGTTCGCAGAACTTGAAAAAAAGCAGGATATATTGCTCAAAAAAGTGGGACAACTGGAATTAGAAAAAGACTTTCTAAAAAAAAACTTAGAAAAGATAGACCTGTAAAACAACGCAAAGAGATGATAGAAAAAGACAATAATGACATCAGTATGAGAGTTCAATGTGAATTATTATCGCTCAACAGAAGTCTTTTATATAGAGGGCATAAAGGAGAAAAAGCACAAAACATAAAGCTGATGCAGTTGATTGATGTCCATCATTTGGAACACCCCTACAAAGGCGTTCTTCAGATGCAGGATTATCTCATTTCGGAGGGCTACAAGGTAAATATAAAGCGAGTAAGAAGGCTGATGAGAAGGATGGGTATTGAAACACACTATCCGAAGAAAAACCTTTCAAAATTGGGCATTCGGGCGTATATTCATCCGTATTTATTGCGAGAGAAAAAGATAGAGAGGGCTAATCAAGTTTGGGCGATAGACATCAGCTATATTCCCATGAAACGCGGGTTTATGTATTTGACAGCGGTTATAGATTGGCACAGCCGGTATGTTTTGGGTTTTGATGTATCTAACACCTTAGAGGCTGATAATCAGACAGGTTTGATAGAAAGGCTGATAAACAAGTATGGAAAACCAAAAATCATCAATTCTGATCAAGGAAGCCAATACACTTCTCAAACGTGGGTGGGGTGTTTAAAGGGCTATGATATACAAATATCCATGGACGGGAAAGGCAGAGCGACTGATAATGCGGTAATAGAACGATTCTTCCGAACCATAAAACAGGAATGTATTTATATTACTCCGACTGATAATGTCCAAGAATTAAAAACACAAATAGAACAATATGTGAACTATTACAACCATGAAAGAACCCATCAGGGAATTGGGCGAGAAATTCCCAAAAATTTATATCATTTTAAAAATAAAACATCACCTAAAAATCTAAAATTAGTGGTCTAACAAATGGGGAGTAGTACATTGAATATGTAATTGATAATATTAAAATCAGCATTCTTTTCATTTGTCTTGTTTTAATTGCCCATAACGACCCATCTAAACAGAGCTACGCTCGAGGTTTCCGTTTTTATGTCGCAAAGCTACGAATAAAAATGAAAAGAGCAAAAGAACGTGATCAAATCTAAGAGACCTTTGCACTCAAAAGGGAAATTTTTATTTATTTATCTATCTGATAATCATGTGTTTATTGCATATTACAGCATGAAAAACCATCGAGAAATTATGATACTGGAATAAAAAATCGGGCTAAAAAAATTCTGAAAATGACCGCTCAGAGAAAAACAGGAAATAGTGCAAATGTTTCGGAGTATATGATTTTACTTATTGATACACTCGCACATAGTCAATTTCCATGGTTGCCGGGAAAATAGTATCATCTACGCCATTTGCTCCACCCCATGTTCCGCCAACAGCAATATTGAGCAAGAAAAAGAAAGGCTGATTATATGGCCAGTTGTCTTGTGTTTTTGTCGTTGGGTTGTAGGTATAGACCACATTTGAAATTTGGTCAATGTAAAACTTTATTTCATCTGCCGTCCAGATTATACCATAATTGTGAAACTCTTCCTCTGCGGTTTCTAAAGGAAGGTCTCCTTGTTTGTTCACGGTATTTCCACTACTAGACTGAGTATGAAGAGCGATATGCACTAAATTGGGTTTGTAGCTGACATATTCCATAATATCAATTTCGCCACAGAGCGGCCAAGGGGTATGAGAAAAGAAGTTGCTCCCAAGCATCCAAATGGCAGGCCAAAGTCCGTTTCCTTTGTGGGTGGGAAGTTTGGCTCGTATTTCAAATATTCCGTATTGAAATTCTTGAAGTCCGGCAGAAATCATGCGAGTAGAGGTATAGTCTCCTACATTTTGCCCCGCCCCTACTTTTTTGGCAATGATTTTCAGTGTGCCATTACTCACTTCTACATTTTGTCCGTTAGTATAATTTTGCAACTCATGGTTTCCCCAGCCACCATCTCCAGTTTCAAACTTCCAATTGTTTGTATTGACACTTGTGCCATCAAACTCATCTGACCAAGCTAAAGTTTTCCCTTCTTTGGTTTTTATGGGCAGGGTAAGCGTTTTTGTGCTTTTGTTTGATGTCCCATCGGCGTTGGAAACCGTCAGTTCTATGTTATATTCTCCCCCCTGAGAGTATGTGTGTGTTGGGTTTCTCTCCGTTGAGGTTTGACCATCTCCGAAATCCCAATCTGAATGGCTAAAGTTTTCAGAAGCGTTTTGGAAATGGTAGGTAAAAAGGTCATTTTTGTCTTGCTCAAAATGGAAAAAGGATTTCGGATTCCCTTCATTTGTATCAGATTTTGATCCATTGCCTATTGTAAGGGTGGCGGAAGAGCGACTTAGTTTTCCGTTTTTGGTATAAACAGAAAGATTTACACTGTATGTGCCTCCTTCGGAATAGGTATGAGTAGGGCTGTTTTCTGACGAGATTTCATTATCGCCAAAATCCCAATAAGAACTGTCGTGATTTTCAGAAATATTCTCAAAAGTATATTTCAAATAATTATTTGTGTCTTGCAAACTGTTAAATGCCGCTTTAGGGTCTAAGTATTCTTCTTCGCTTGTACTGTCCGAACTCTCATCGCAGGCAAAAAGAAAAAATAAAACAACAAATGGAAACATCGTCTTCATTTTATATATAGTTTTTTGGTTTTATGATTTATCAATGAGCAAATATAATCTCTCCGCCCAACATCAAACACTGTTCGGCAAATGAAAGGGAAACATAATCCATAAAAGAGTCTCACAAATGGGAATAATATACTTAAAAGAACCCACATAAACCGATTAATCCGCTCCATTTCAAATCATTGAAGTATCTTTGCCTACGTTACAGCCTAAGTTCCATAAAGAAAATTCTCATCAGAGGGCAGGAAAAAAAACGATATGCTTTTAATTCTTTTCAGAAAGTATCCTAAAATGACGAGCAATTGCTTAAAGCGTTTGTGTCCTCTCCTCCTCTCTTTTTTCCTTTCTGCCGGCGTTTGGGCCCAAACGTACCCGGTAACGAATAATATTTTTGTTCAGCCGCCGGGGTCTGTTTTTCTCAACGAATATTACAGCCCCTTTCATAATCTGATGAATGTAACGCTGACGCTCAATGATTTCAGTGTTGTTTCGCACGATGTCCACCTGGAAATAACGCTCAAAAGTGCTACATTTTCTGTCAGAACCTCAAAAACTATCTCTGCAAACCCGATAAATCTTGTTCCCGGAGTGCCGAAAATCCTCTCGGCTTCTTCGTTGGAAGCCTATATGGCACCGCGATATTTAGACATTAGCGGCAAGCCACTCGGGTTTTTTGACCGCACCCTCGTTTTGCCCGAAGGGAACTATCAATTTTGTGTTCAGGCGTTTGATTTTCGTCGCCGAACGGTCTCGCTCTCCCAAAAAAGATGTGCCGTTTTGTGGCTCAAACGCTCCTCGCCCCCACGACTGATTATGCCCCGAGACCGGGCCGAAGTTGACCGAGGCATTGCCCCCGTAACCATTTTTCAGTGGCTGCCACGACACAATACCGCCAATTGGGGCTATAGCCGATACCGCTTTGAACTCTACGAATCGCCCGTGCCGGGACGCGACCCCCGAAATGCCGTTTTTAACACCAAACCCATATATACCGAAGAAACCTCGCAGAACCAAATAATCTATGGACCAGACAAGCCGGCACTCCGATTTGGAATGGATTATGCCTGGCGTGTGGTCGTGGTCGGAGAAGGCACCGCCTACAGATTTACCAACCAGGGGGCTACCGAAATATACCGCTTCAAAATCGTGGACAAAAGCCCCATGAACGCCCCACAATTCACGAAAAATGAAGCATTTAGCGCCTCCGAACAACACCTTTACTGGAACGCCGTACCCAAAGCCAAGCACTATGTTTTGGAATATAAAACCACCGACGACGACCTCTGGACCCCCAATATCATTGAAAACAATACCGCTTTTGCCATAGAAAACCTGGACAAAGAAACCGAATATCAGGTCCGTATAAAAGCCGTAAGAAACACCGACAATAAAGAAAGTGCCTATACCTCCGCCACCTTTACCACCATCAGCGAGGCGGAAGAAGAAAGCTGTTCGGAAGCCGATGAAGACCCCAAAATAGAAGAACTTTTGAACCATAAAACCCCGCTTCCGGCCCTGAAAGTCGGCGATGTGGTAACCGTTGGGGGCGATATGAGTATGGATATATTGGAAGTTACGGGCGGAAACGGCATATTTTCCGGCAGAGGGGCGGTCTATGTGCTGTTTTTGAACCTCTATGTGGAGTGCGAGTTTGAGAATATCCGGGTCAACGACCGCTATTTTATGTACAAAGGCGTGGTAAAAGCCATAAGAGAAAGCAATGATTATCAGCAGGAATATGACCAAGTGGAGGCAGACGTTCCAACTTTTGATGTGGAATATTCTTTGACCGAAATGCTGGGCGAGATGCAAAAGGTTCTTTCGGGGCAGTATGGCGAAATAGATGCCGAGACACAAAAACAGGCCGAACAGCTGATGAACGATGCACGAGAAACGCTGCAACTGGAACAAAAAACAGAGCAGAAACGCCAAAAATTAGGAACATTACCCCCAAAAAGCAATGAGGCAAAAGCCCTAAAACAAGAAATAAACCAAGCAGAAAAAGACATCAAAAATCGGAGCAAAGATCTGAACAAGCGGGTAAATGCCATGCGTGAGAAATTGAAGGATCGGGAGCCCGTAAAAACCTCAAGTACGCCGGTATATTTTTCGGCTTTGGAGCCCTTCAACACATTTGATATGTATGAAGACGGAAAAGAGGCGTTTATATCGGAATATGACGTACTTGGATTTTGGGAAGACCCCTATCAGGTGTCCTGGAAAAGCCTCTCTTGGGGCGAAAAAAACCAGGTGGATGTGGGACATCATAACATAGATAGCACCCTGAAATTTGAGACCCATTTGGGGCAGCCCCTAGAGCTCAACGACCGAACCCTGTCGCTCCCGGCAAGTGCGCCCGGCGAGGGGTTTATTTCGGCCTATCGGGTCGACACATCGGGCAAACAGCAACTGACCGGCAAGCTGAATACCGTCATGTATCGCCCAAAAACCATAAAATTATTTCTAATTCATGCCACCAAAAGCAATATGAATCCGGCGTTTTTACGTACTCAGGTTCAGGAGGTGCAAAAAACGCTGAACGACATCTATAGACCTGCGGGCATCTCTTTTGATGTGCAACTTATTGAGCATCAGGAACTGGGAGACGACTTGCCCTATCGGTTAGATAACACCTACGAAAAAAACACAAACCTTATATCGCTCTATCCCAATGAGTTAAAACCGTGGCTGAAACAGATAAAAGACCTGCCGGACTACGACAAGGAGGCGTATTATATGTATTTCGGGGATTCAAAAAGCTACGATGTGGCAGGGTTTATGCCCAAAACCGGCACCGTTGGTTTCTGTTTCAACTGCACGAACCTGAACAGAGACGACCAAAAAACCATTGCCCACGAAATAGGGCACGGGGCCTTTACGCTGGACCACCTGGCCAACAAGCAGACCCCAAACCTGATGAACTACACCAACTCCACCGCCCTGTTCAAACCGCAATGGGATAATATCCAAAATCCATCGGGGCGGTTTAACCTGGATAATGTGCTGCAAGACGTGGAGGAGGGGGAATATACCTCTCTGACGGCGAAGCAGTTCCGTGAATGCTACGATAACCTTTCAAAAACAGAAACCCCTCAATATTTTCTTGATAAAACCACCATTCCGGAACTGGAAATACAAGAAATATCCACCTGCCAGAAAGGGGAACAACTGATAAGGCTTTCATCGGGATTGCTGATTCATGTTTTCACTGATAATGACGGAAAAACCGAATATGAATACTACGATGGGGAAAAGTGGTCTTCGTTCGTTCCGCCAACCGATTGTGCTGTTTGTGAACTGGAATATATTGCCAAAACGGGCTATAATAACGTCTGGAACTTTAAGTTTCAAAACCTTATAGACGACCAAACGCTTTATGAAACAGGGTTTCTTTATGGGGCATTAGACTTTCTTTATGAACACAAAGAAATCATAAACCCCGAAACCTACCGCCAACTCATGGAACTGTCTAAGGTTGATAGTTTATGGCAGAAACTCCAAAATAATATAGAGGCAGAATACGAAAGCATTGCCCAAAAGTGGGGACAAAATGCGGGCTATAAGGGGTATTATTCTGCCAAAGCGCTGATAGCCGGCTATGAGGTTTTTACCCTTTATAAAGCCGTAATCAAAGGGGCGAAAAACATTGGCAAATGGGCCACAAAAGCCAATAAAGTGGTTAAAGGGGGGGCTAGATTTATAGCTCAGTCTGGAGATGAACTGAAAACGTTCTTAAATGGAATTACTGACTTGCCTGCAGGTAAGACTTATAATGGAAACATGTATCGTTATAAAACAACTGGAGCTAGCTATAGTGTTACTGATATCAATCCTACAATGAATCCATTGAGAAACAGATTTAAGAAAGGGTTATACACAAGTAGAAGTAAAAAAGGAAACAGAATGGAAGCCATTGAAAATAATAATAACGGAACCAATGGAGTAACACAATATGAAATAACCAATGTTCAAGTAGATAATTTATTAGACTTAACAGATGAATCAACCATTCAAAAACTAGGGACATCTTTTGCACAAATGAAATTATCTGGAGTTGATAATAAATACGAATATACCCATGTTATCGCAGATTGGGCAAAAAGTAAAGGTTATTCAGGAGTTAGGTTTTACGGTGCACAAGGAGTAGATGAAGTATATGAGAATTTTATCATTTTCGAACAATCTACCGTAAACAATGCCATTATTAATAGTTCAATAGATGATATACCATGGTAAAGAAAGTTAAACTGTATAAAAATAATAAATACATATATGTTCCAATTTCTGAATGGTTTGAAAAGCATTATAAAGAATTGCCTTATGAATCAAGAAGGGATTTTGAGATAATATCAAAAATATTTGAAATCAATACTTTAGATGATTACAAGGAAATATATGATTATTTATGGATTGACTTTAACTATCATAGAATTTTAATTAAATATGAAGAATTAAAAAAAATGAACTTACCTTTTGATGGAGATATTATAAAGTTTATTGCTTTTTTATTTGGCACTAGATACTTTGGGCATATAGGTCATACAACATTTGAAAAATGGTTAAAAGCAAAAGATATTCATCATCCTAATAAAAAAATAGAAAATGAAAATGAAGGCTTTAGCCTTTTAGATGCTGTAAAGTACAAATATGGACAAAATGCGATAAGAAGTAGATTGCTTTCAACTTTAAAACGATTACAATAAATAGTTTGTAAGATGATTAGATAAGAAGAGTTGTACTACTCCCCAAAAATTAGACCAGTATCTAAGTTGATAAAAAATTATATTTTCGCCCCATGAACCCCCAAACCTATAGCAGTAATTTTTCGCCGTTTTTGTTTCAGAAAGCGGATTTTTCCGAAGCACCAACCGTTTCGGAAACCTTTACGCCCCTGCCGGAATTTGAAGCAGAAGCGGGGCGGAACTCTACAACCGGCACGGTTGGGTTTGGTTTTACGGAGACCTCCACTACCCTATTCAAACCGCAATGGGATAATATCCAAAATCCATCGGGGCGGTTTAACTTAGATAATGTGCTGCAAGATGTGGAGGAGGGGGAGTTGGTTACCTCAAAACCGACAAAGGCAGGGACTTATGAGGGACAAAAAGAA
>NZ_JASJAV010000021.1 GCF_030066895.1 Breoghania sp.
CTCCTCAGGATGACGTTATCGTTTTGTTACCGTTGAAGAAAATCGCAACACACACAACGTCATCCTGAGGAGGCCGAAGGCCGTCTCGAAGGATGGGCGCCGCATTCAATCGCCGTCACACACCCTTACCGCTTGTCGCGGAACTGGTTGGTGATCGGGTAGCGCCGGTCGCGGCCGAAATTGCGGCTCGTAACCTTCACGCCCGGTGGAGCTTGTCGACGCTTGTATTCGGCCACGTAGAGAAGATTCTGGATCCGGTTGATCAGTTGCTCGTCGTGGCCGCGTTCCGCGATCTCGGAGATGCCCATCTCGCGCTCCACCAGACATTCCAGAATGTCGTCAAGCACGTCGTAGGGCGGCAGCGAATCCTGATCGGTCTGGTCGGGCCTCAGTTCCGCCGAAGGCGGCTTGGTGATAATGCGTTCAGGGATCACCACGCCGTCGGGGCCCAGCGCATCGACCGGACGGTGCGAATTGCGCCAGGCGGCCAGCTTGAAGACTTCCGTCTTGTAGAGATCCTTGATCGGGTTGAACCCGCCGTTCATGTCGCCGTAGAGTGTGGCGTAGCCGACCGACATTTCCGACTTGTTGCCGGTGGTCACCAGCATCGGGCCGAACTTGTTGGAGATCGCCATCAGGATCACGCCGCGCGTGCGCGCCTGAACGTTTTCCTCCGCCACGTTGGCGGGAAGATCGTCGAAAAGGAGTTTGAGCGTGGTTTCCATGCCGGAGACGGCCAGCTCGATGGGCACCACCTCGTAGGAAACGCCGAGCGCCTTGGTGCAGGCTTCCGCATCCTCCAGGCTTTCGCTGGCGGTGTAGTGGTAGGGCAGCATCACGCAGCGCACCTTGTCCGCGCCCAGCGCATCGACCGCCATCGCGGCGCACACGGCGGAATCGATACCGCCGGAAAGCCCCAGGATCACGCCCGGAAAGCCGTTCTTGTTCACATAGTCGCGAAGCCCCATGACGCAGGCGCGCCACTGCGCCTCCGCATGACCGGGCAATGCCGCGCGGGTGCCGTCGACGCATTTCCAGGTCTCACCGTCGCGCTTCCAGGTGAAGGTCGCGACCTCCTCCTCGAACTGCGACATCTGAATGGACAGCGTCCGGTTCGCCTCAAACGCGAAGGAGGCGCCGTCGAAGACCAGTTCGTCCTGACCGCAGACCTGATTGACGTAGACGAGCGGCAGTTCCGATTCCACCACGCGTGCAACCATCACCTGAATGCGCTCGTCCGCCTTGTCGGCCCAGTAGGGTGAACCGTTGGGCACGATCAGGATTTCCGCGCCCGTTTCCGCCAGGCACTCGCACACCTCGTCGTTCCAAGTGTCTTCGCAGATCGGCACGCCGATGCG
This sequence comes from Breoghania sp., assembly GCF_030066895.1. Taxonomy (GTDB): domain Bacteria; phylum Pseudomonadota; class Alphaproteobacteria; order Rhizobiales; family Stappiaceae; genus Breoghania. Next base: position 1,359 of record NZ_JASJAV010000021.1, read on the forward strand.
CATGCCGCGGAAGGCGATCGACCCCGGCAGCGGCCCCGGCGTGAAAACGCGCTTTTCGTCGAAGGGCCCGTAATTGGGCAGATCCACCTTGGCGCGCACGGCCTGGATCTCGCCGCCGTCCAGCAGGCAGACGACATTGTGCAACTTGTCGTCGATCATCCACGGTGAACCGATAAGGATGGCGGGGCCGCCGTCGGCGGTTTCCTTCGCCAGAGCCTCGATCTCCCGGCGACAGGCGCGCACGAAAGCAGGCTTGAGGACGAGATCCTCCGGCGGATAGCCGGAGATGAAAAGCTCGGTCGTGACGAGAAGGTCCGCCCCTTGCGCGGCAGCTGTGGCGCGGGCAGCGCGAAGCTTGTCGGCATTGCCAGCAAGATCACCCAGCGTCGGGTTGAGCTGGAGAAGGGCGAGACGCAGCGTATCGGAGATCGATGTCATGGTATCGGTTCGGCCCGGTCGGCGGAAACGAAAATGCTCAACAAGCGGGATAGCCGTCTGAGCCTGAAAAGGCCAGAGGCGGATGCGAAACGATTACGAAGAATAGACGATAGGAAGCATTCTTCCCGGAAGTTTCCCGCGTACACTGCCCCTCTCCTCACAGAGGAGAAAGAGGGAAGCCGTGGCATCATAGAAAAGAGGAAGGAAGTTCAGGCGGCGCGAGACGTCGTCTGCCGACGGGCGGCTTCGGCTTCCGCCTTTGCCGCTTCTTCGCAGGCACGGCGTTGTCGTTCGGCAATGGCGCGAAGCTTCGCCCCGTCGATCCCGGCGGCGCGCGGCAGAGGGCCGAAATAGCCCGGCACACGGATGAACGGCTGGTCTTCGGTAACGATGCGCTCGATCCGGCGCGCCAGTGCGCCGGGCGTCAGCGGCTTTTCGATAAATTCGTTGACGCCGAGGTGGGCTGCCGTCAGCGCGTGCTCACGGCCGGAGAATGAGGTCAGCATGATGACGGGAAGCGTTGCGATCGGCGATGTGGGATCGCCGCGCAAGGTGCGCATGAAATCCTCACCGCCCATCGGCTTCATCAGCCAGTCGCAAATGATGATGTCCGGCTCTTCCCGGGCGATCTGCTCGAAGGCCTGAGCGTCGTCGGTTGCCTCCATCACCCGTTCGTTGCCCAGTTCGGCCAGGACGGTGCGCACGGCGTTGCGCATGAAGGCGCTGTCGTCGACGACGAGAAAGGTCAGTCCGGCGAGATCTATTCCGCAACGCATAGCGCGTTAACTCCGACTCCAGTTCAACTAGGCACGAATACCAGTGTGACGGAGGGGCGTTGCTATCGCGTTAACTGAATTGAACGTGCGTAGTAGCGCGGAAAATGTGGAGGCGCTTGCGCGCCGGCTATTGCGCTGGATTCCGGATCTGGCCATGCAGCTTCGCTGCAGACCGTCCGGAATGACGAGCAAGGGGAGAGACGTAACCAAACGCGACTGCTGTATGCGTGGCATTCGATGTGGGCGTGTGGTTACAACTCAACCTAACCCCCTCATTCCGGACAAGTGAGGCGCAAGCCGAGCGCTGATCCGGAATCCAGCGCGACAAGCTGCGGCAAAGCGGCTCCATTTCCTCCCGCCCTGCCCTCACCGCATTCCAGCCCCGCAGGAAACCGGCTGCGCGCCCGGGCCATGGCTGTTATCACCGGGGCAACACACCCAAGGAGCCCCAACGTGACTCGCCGCGCCAATATCCTCATCCTGATGGTCGATCAGCTGAACGGAACGCTGTTTCCCGACGGCCCGGCGGATTGGCTCCACACGCCCGTATTGAAGAAACTCGCCGCCCGCTCAGCACGCTTCACCAATGCCTATACGGCCTCGCCGCTCTGCGCACCGGGCCGGGCGAGCTTCATGTCGGTACAGTTGCCACGGCGCACGCGCGTCTATGATAATGCGGCCGAATTCGCATCCGACATCCCTACCTATGCCCACCACCTGCGCCGGGCGGGCTATGCCACGTGTCTGTCGGGCAAGATGCACTTCGTCGGTCCCGACCAACTCCACGGTTTCGAGGAGCGGCTGACGACCGACGTATACCCGGCCGATTTCGGCTGGACGCCGGATTACCGCAAGCCGGGAGAGCGGATCGACTGGTGGTATCAGAACATGGGCAGCGTCACGCATGCGGGCGTTGCGGAGATCACCAACCAGCTCGAATATGACGACGAGGTTGCCTACAACGCCGTTCGCAAAGTCTACGATCTCGGCCGCAACGAGGACGAGCGTCCGTGGATGCTGACCGTCAACGTCACTCACCCGCACGATCCTTACGTCGCCCGGCGCAAGTACTGGGATTTCTACGCCGACTGCCATCATCTGGAGCCGGAAGTCGCCGCCCTGCCCTATGCCCAGCAGGACGCCCATTCCAAGCGCCTGTTCGATGCGAATGACTGGCGCAATTACGAGATCTCCCACAACGACATCGCCCGCTCGCGCCGTGCCTATTTCGCCAATATCTCCTATCTCGACGACAAGATCGGCAAAATCCTGGAAGCGCTGGAGGGCACGAACCAGAGGGACAACACGATCATCCTGTTCGTCTCCGACCACGGCGACATGCTGGGAGAGCGCGGGCTTTGGTTCAAGATGCCTTCTTCGAAGGCTCGGCGCGCGTGCCGCTGATGATCTCCGCCCCCGACCTGCCGACCGGACCGGTCGGCTGTCCCGTCTCCACGCTCGAAGTTACCCCGACGCTTGCCGATCTGGTGGGGCTCGATCTCGATAAGGTCAGCCCGTGGACCGACGGCGAGACGCTCGTGCCGCTCACCCACGGCGGGGAGCAAACCTCGCCGGTGCTGATGGAATATGCGGCGGAAGGCTCCTACGCCCCACTCGTCGCCATCCGCCGCGATAACTGGAAGTTTATCTCCTGCAAGCTCGGCAAGCCGCAGTTGTTCGACCTCCTCGGGGATCCGCACGAACTGACGAACCTCGCCGAAGATCCCTTCCACGCCAAGACGCTCGCCGCCTTCCAGCGCGAGGCGGAGACGATCTGGGATCTCGATGCATTCGACCGGGAAGTGCGTCAGTCGCAGGCCCGTCGTCATGTGGTCTACAAGGCCCTTCGAAACGGCGCCTATTATACCCTTGGGACTATCAGGCGTCCGAGCGCTACATGCGCAACCACATGGATCTGAACGAGGTGGAAGCCTCACAGCGCGCGCCGAAGAGATAAGATTGAGCTATAGGAGGTCTATTAAAAAATTAATTTCATATTCGAATTATAATAAACTATCAATTGCACCCACTAACATCGCTACGGCATTTAAGTTAACAGTAGGCATTTTATAAAATGATAACTCTAACATTCAAGTAATTTTCTAGCACCCCCTTGCATCTTCCCCTTCAAACTTGCTTCCTAGATTCAAGTTAATGGTTTGCGCGGCGAACGCTTCCCCGCCAACCGTGCGAACCGGTGACTTGACGACGGTTAGGCGGCCCCCACACCCCCTCCAGCCGCTTGACCGTCGCCGCAGAACTCCAAGACAGCAAGGAAGTCTCCAAGATGAATCGGACGAGTGTCAACCTTTTCGGCGCCGATCTCGCGACCCTGGCCTTTGCCGCCTCCGCCCAGGCGATCGAATACCCGATCGGCACGCCGCAGGAAGCCGGCGGGCTCGAGGTCGCCGCAATCTATCTCCAGCCCATCGTGATGAAGCCGAAAGGCATGATGCGTCCGGCAGCCGAGTCCGACGTGCACCTGGAAGCCGATATTCACGCTCTGGCCGACAACAAGAACGGTTTGGCCGAAGGCGAATGGGCCCCGTACCTCAACATCGAGTACACGCTCACCAAGGAAGACAGCGGCGAGACCCAGTCCGGCCCGCTGATGCCGATGGCGGCCAATGACGGCCCGCACTACGGCGACAACATCAAGCTGATGGGCCCGGGCAAGTACAAGCTGACCTTCAAGGTCGCGGCGCCGGGCAAGACCTTCGGCCGTCACATCGACAAGGAAACGGGCGTCGCCCCTTGGTTCAAGCCGTTCACGACGGAATACGAGTTCGTGTTCTCCGGCGTCGGCAAGAAGGGCGGCTACTGGGCCTTGCATGCTGTGAAAACGGATCGGCGCCGCACGGGCGCCGATCTTCCTCTCCCGGCCGGTAAAAACACCATGTCCCATCCGCTTTTCCGCTTCACAACCGCCTTCGGTCTCCTCACCGCATTCTCGTGTGCCGGTTTTGTCGCACCTGCAACGGCGTCGAGCCTCAAGACCTACGAGATGGAACTGAACGACGGCGTAATCACACCGCAAACCCTCGAAGTGAAGGCAGGGACGATCTTCAAGATCGTCGTGAAGAATGTCGGCACCACACCTGCCGAATTCGAAAGCCTTCGGCTTCGCAAGGAAAAGGTCGTGGCTCCCGGCGTGACATCCTTCGTGGTGATCCGCCGCCTGTCGCCCGGTACCTACAAGTTCTACGACGAATTCCACATGGATCAGGAAAGCGCCAACGGCGTGATCATCGCCAAGTGACGCCAATCAACGGTTTGTCATGAGCCAAATGACGCGAGGACGGCCACTGTGACCACACAAATACTCTTCATTGTTTGGCGCGAAAGCGTCGAGGCCCTGCTGGTGATCGGCATTCTCAATGCCTGGATCTCCCACAATGCGGCCGCTTCGAACGGCAAGCGCTATCTCTGGGGCGGGATTCTGGCGGGCCTCGTTTTTGCCGTTGCGCTGGCCTACGGCCTGCTTGCCGCCCCCGAGCTGATGTCTGGCGAAAGCCTCGAATATTTCCAGGCCGCCCTCGTTCTCATAGCCGCCTGCCTTATCGTTCAGATGGCCTTCTGGATGCGCAAGCACGGGCGCGACATAAAGCGCGAACTGCGCGAAGGCGTCGACGAGGCTGCCCGCACCGGGCGCTGGTGGACCGTCACCATCCTGGCGGCCATCGCGGTGGCCCGCGAAGGCAGCGAGACGGTCGTCTTTCTCTATGGCATGTTCGCCGCCGGTCCCGCCGTCAGCACGCTGACGGTGGTCGGAGCTGCGGCTGCGGGCTTTGCGCTAGCGCTTCTCACCTACGGCGTCCTGCAGCTCGGCGGCAAGGTTCTGTCCTGGCGGCTGTTCTTCTCCGTCACCGAAGCGCTGCTGCTGTTGCTGGCCTGCGCGCTGTTCACCACCGGCGTCGGCGATCTCGCCTCCCTCGGCCTGCTGCCCTACATGGATCCGGTCTGGGATACCTCCTTCGTGCTCGATGACATGAGCCGTATCGGCGGCATCGTCGCCACGCTCACTGGTTACCGCGCCATGCCGGATCCGGTAACCGTTGCGGTCTGGGTCGTTTTCTGGGGCGACGTCGCGTTGCTGTTCGCCCGAGGCAGGACCCGCGAGGCAACTCCAGCGACGGCGGCTTCCAGATGAGCGTCACCCTCTACAGCCAGGATGTTGATACCTGTTCGACGACAGCCGAAGGCCGTCCGCGCCTTGCCGCGGTCGGGCTTTAGCTGCGTCGGCACCAACGGCTGATCCGGGGTGTTCAGTGGTGCATCGTCGGCATCTACGCGACCCTGCTGATCGTCCCCCCTGCTGCTGCTGCCGCTTACGGCGCATATCTGGAGCAACCTCACGGTGTTTTCCCAGTTCGTATTCTGGGGCATCTGGTGGCCGGGCGTGCTACTGTCGACCGTGCTGTTCGGCCGGTTGTGGTGCGGCACCATGTGTCCGAAAGGCGCGCTGTTGGAATTCGCCTCCAAGCACAGGCGCAAGCGCTCGGTTCCGCGTTGGGTGCGCTGTGGTCGGGTTGGCCCTTCGTCGCCTTCCTGTGCACCACGCTCTACGGACAGCTGATCTCCGTCTATCAGTACCCCCTACCCTGCGCTGCTGATCCTCGGCGGCTCCACGGCCGCGGCGATCTGTATCGGCTACATGTACGGCAACGACAAGCGCGTGTGGTGCCGCTATCTGTGCCCAGTCTCCGGAATCTTCGGACTGCTGACCAAGCTTGCGCCGCTGCACTATGCCGTCGACAGCAGGGCGTAGGATGCCTGCGATCCTCAGAGCCCGGCACGCGAGCCGTTCAACTGCGCGCCGCTCGTACCCGTGCGTACCATGATCAGCTCGTCCGACTGCCACATGTGCGCACGCTGCTCGGGCTTTCGCGATGCGGTGCATCTTGAGTGACGCTCGCCGAATTCCGAGATCGTCAACGTGTCGGGACGCACCGCGACCCACTGGGATGCGCTGCTGATCGTCTTCGGCATGCTCGGCGTCGCCACCGGGGCCTTCCAGTGGTCGTCGAGCCCGTGGTTCGTCACCATCAAGACGGCGCTGGCCACATGGTTCGTCGAGCACGGCATGATCTGGCCGCTGCAGATGCAGCCTGCCATGGTGGATGCTGACCGACTACCCCGCCCAGAGCGACGTGATGACCGTGCTCGACGGGTCGGTGTTCCTGATCTACGTCTTCATGCTGGCCATCCTGATCGCGACGGTGATCACCGTCTGCCTGACGGCGGGGCTGCGTCTGACCGGGCGTTTCGAGGCGAAACACTTCTATCATCTGACCCATGCGCTCATTCCGCTGGCGGCTTGTGGGCTGATCCTCGAGCTTTTCTCCACCACGGTGACGATCATCCAGGCCGACGGCTTCTCCCTGTCGTGGCTGTCGGAGATCAGGGCGCTTTCGATCACGGCCACGGCGTTGTGATCGGGTTGGCTGGCGCTTTCGATCTTCCGCCGTCGCGGTGCCTCGGCCTTGCGAACGGGCGCTGCAACCGCCCTATTCGCGCTTGCGATGGCGGCGCCGGTCACCGCGTGGTCGTTCATGTTCTGGATCTGGTGAGCAGGCCCGCCCCCCGCTCATCCAGCCGGCCGGTCTTGCCGGGGACAGTTCAAGGGATCCCCGATTGATGCGAGCACCGACCCGCCAAAAGCGTTCTGTCCCCTAAACAAACGCAAAACAGCCCGTCGTTGAAAACAGCAGCGGGCCGATTTTTTGTCGAGGGAGGGTACTGAACACGTGGCCCATCCTTCGCGACGCCCGCTGACGCGAGTTCCTCAGGATGACGTTATCGTGTTGAAAACGCGATGAAACCATCAACATACACAACGTCATCCTGAGGAGCCGTCGCAAGATGGCGTCTCGAAGGATGGGCCACGTGTTCCCCTCTCCTCCCTACAAACAAAACGGCCCGCCATTGTTCCCAACGACGGGTCGACCTGTATCTTGAACCGAAAAGCGCCTGATATCAGGACGCCGCCGCTACTCCGGCGTGACGTTTCTCGCGCTCCTTCTTGATGTTCTCAGCCACCAGGAAAGCGAGTTCCAGAGCCTGATCGGCGTTGAGGCGCGGATCGCAATGGGTGTGGTAGCGCGCCGACAGATCGTCCTCGGAGATCGCACGGGCGCCGCCGGTGCATTCCGTCACCGCCTTGCCGGTCATCTCCACTTGGATGCCGCCCGGATGGGTGCCTTCTGCGCGATGGACGGCGAAGAACGCCTCCACCTCGCCCAGGACCCGCTCGAACGGCCGGGTCTTGAAGCCGGTCGCGGCCTTGATGGTGTTGCCGTGCATCGGATCGCACGACCACACGACCTTGCGACCCTCACGCTCCACCGCACTCACCAGCGCGGGCAGATGATCGTAGACCTTGTCGGCCCCGAAGCGGGCGATCAGCGTCAGGTGACCGGCCTCGTTGGCCGGGTTCAGGACGTCGATCAGACGCAGCAGATTGTCCGGCTCCATCGACGGGCCGCACTTCAGGCCGATCGGGTTCTTGATGCCGCGGCAGAATTCCACGTGGGCGTGGTCGATCTGACGGGTACGGTAGCCGATCCAGACCATGTGGCCGGTGGTGGAGTACCAGTCGCCGGAGGTGGAATCGACGCGGGTCAGCGCCTCCTCGTAGCCCAGAAGCAGCGCCTCGTGGCTGGTGAAGAAATCCGTGGAGCGCAACTGCGGGGCGCTGTCGGGATCGACGCCGCAGGCGCGCATGAAGTCTAGCGCCTCGGTGATCCGGTCGGCGATGTCCTGATAGCGGCTGGACTGCGGGCTGTCCTTGACGAAGCTCAGCATCCACTGATGCACGTGATCGAGGTTCGCGAAACCGCCCTGCGCGAAAGCGCGGATCAGGTTCAGCGTCGCTGCGGACTGGCGATAGGCCATTTCCATGCGCACGGGATCGGGCGTGCGTTCGGCCTCGGTAAAGTCGATGCCGTTGATGATGTCGCCGCGATAGCTCGGCAGTTCCACGTCACCGATCTTTTCCATCGGTGCGGAGCGCGGCTTGGCAAACTGACCGGCAATGCGGCCGACCTTCACGACCGGCGAGGCCGCCGCATAGGTGAGAACGACGGCCATCTGCAAAAAGACGCGAAAAAAGTCGCGGATATTGTCCGCGCGATGCTCGGCAAAGCTCTCGGTGCAATCGCCACCCTGCAGCAGGAAAGCACGGCCTTCCGCCACTTCCGCAAGCTGCTTCTTCAGCTTGCGCGCTTCACCGGCAAAAACGAGCGGCGGGTAAGTCGCAAGCTTCGCCTCAACGGCATCCAAAGCCGCCTTATCGGGATAATCGGGCACCTGCTGAATAGGCTTTGACCTCCAGGTCTCCGGTGTCCACTTCTCCGCCATGGTCGTCTCCTGATCTACCAACGGCCGCACGCTGCACCTCGCACATCCAGAACGGCGATCCGGCTCCGCACCGTCATGCGGTTCCGTATCCTCTAGCGATACGCGTCAAATCCGGCGCATTTCCGGCATAATTCCGATACGGCACCCTTGCCGCTTTTACGCACGGCCCCGCCGGGTTATACACGGCAGGCTCAGCCAAGGCCACCGCGTTGAGGGCATGGACCCAAGCCACAACAAGCCAGGGCGCGTGAATGAAACTGGAGCATAAACACACGCCCGCGGCCATCGCCAAGCGGCTTGGTCGAGGCCCCTCCGTCAACTATCTGCGAGACTGGGTCTATGGCGGCATCGACGGGGCCGTGACCACCTTCGCCATCGTCGCCGGCGTGATCGGTGCAGAACTGTCGGCAAGCATCGTTCTGATCCTGGGGCTAGTGAACCTACTGGCCGACGGCTTTTCCATGGCGGCGGCGAACTATTCCGGCACCAAGACGGAAGAGGACGACTACAAGCGCCTGCATGCGATGGAGGAGCGCCACATCGCCCGCGAACCGGAGGGCGAGCGGGAGGAAATCCGCCAGATCTTCCACGCCAAGGGCTATCAGGGCAAGGATCTGGAAACGCTGGTCACGCTGATCGCCTCGCAGCGCCAGATCTGGATCGAAACCATGCTCTCGGAAGAATTCGGCTTGGCAACAACGCTGCGCTCGCCCGTCAAGGCAGCTGTCTCGACATTCGTCGTCTTCGGCTCGGTGCCTTTGTTGCCGTTCCTCTTCGCCGGCAGAACCGGATCAGCGGAACTGTCGCTCGCCATGACGGCCGTGGTCTTCTTCGCCACCGGCTCGATGAAGGCGCACTGGCCGACGCAATATTGGGTCTGGTCGGGGCTGGAGACGCTGTCCATCGACCTCGGCGCGGCCGGTATCGCCTGGGCCCATAGGTGCGGGGCTGAGCGGAATTGCGGCTTAAAGGACTACGCGGCGACATTCAAAGCCAGCGCGCACCGGCCTCGCCCAGCACATCATCGAACAACGCGCGCGCCGTCTCATCGATCCGAACCGCACGCGGATAGAGCGGTTCGTCCCGATCCCTGAGGATGGGCACGTGCCAACCGTGGGTCGTTTCCACGAAATCCCGCACGCGCGCCTAGCCCCAATGCTTGAGGAAACCGGCCAGAACGCAATCCACGTAGGATTGCAGGATCGGGTGGTCGGCATTGCCCCAGCGGTGATGTTCGGGACGTGCGGTGTAGATGAAGCCCGGTTCGCGCGTCGGCTGACCGCTATCGGCCCGGAACGCGCCGTCCGCCAGATCGCGGCGCTCGCAACGCCATTCGCGCTCATCCAGCCTGGCAAGGCCGTGGCGTGGCTCGCGCACCATCAGTCCCGCGATCTCCGCACCTTCCTGCGGCCGCACCGACAGGCTGCAGACGCCGCCGTAGGAGGTCGGTCCGGCAATCCGCCATTCGCGCACCCAGCCGGAGACCCGGCCGGGCACGGCAACGCTGTCGGGTGCGCGGGTATCGTCGTTCACCAGGGAACCGTAGCCGAAATAAAGGATCGTGTCTGTCATGGTACATGAACATGGAGGCGGCGGTCTGCCGGAGCAAGGGAACGTTCGACAAAACAGGCAATCCTCATGCCCTCGCCCGCCGCTTTACCCGGCCGGAGAAACTTCCTAGCCTGTCGCTCTCACGCCCTTTGCGACGGAGTTCCCGTGCCCCTCGATATCGACATGCTGTGCGCGCAGACACCCGGCTGCAAGCACGTTCTGCATTTCAACAATGCCCCGGGTCCGCCCTTCCGCCCTCCCCCGTCCTTGACGCCGTCACGCGCCATCTTGAGCGCGAAGCGGAGATCGGCGGCTACGAGGCCGCAGCGGAAGCCGATGAGGCTCTTCGCGACTTCTACGCCGCTGCTGCCGACCTCGTCGGCGGCAAGCGCGAGGAAATCGCCTTTATCGAGAACGCCACCCGGGCCTGGGACATGGCCTTCTACGCCATCCCCTTTCGCCCCGGCGATCGTGTGATCACGGCTCGGACCGAATCGTTTCGAACTACGTCGCTCTTCTGCAAATGAAGGCGCGGGCCGGGATTGAGATCGACGTCATCGACAATGACGAGACCGGTCAGGTGGATCTTGCCGCACTGGAGGGGCCATCACGCCGAAAATCCGGCTCATTTCCCTGACCCACGTGCCGACCCAGGGCGGACTGGTCAACCCGGCGGCGGAGGTCGGGGCCATAGCCCGTCGGCACGGGGTTCTCTATCTGCTCGATGCCTGCCAGGCGGTCGGGCAATTGCAGATTGACGTGAAGACAATCGGCTGCCACATGCTGTCCGGCAACCGGGCGCAAATATCTGCGCGGGCCGCGCGGCACCGGTTTTCTGTGGGTCAGCAACGAGATCATCGCCGACATGGAACCGCCCTTCGTCGATCTGCAGGCAAGCGACTGGCTCTCGCCGGAGGCCTATCGGCTGAAGGAGGACGCGATGCGGTTCGAGACATGGGAACGCTTCGTCGCCGGTCAGATCGAGCTCGGCTCAGCCATACGCTACGCGCTCTCGTTGGGCATGGACAAAATCGAGGCGCGGGTGAAGGAGCTTGCGGAGCGTTTGCGCAGCGAACTCTCAGGGATCGCGGGCGTCACCGTCCATGATCTCGGCGCAGAGCGCTGCGGCATCGTCACGTTTCGAAAGGAAGACGAGGAGCCGCTCGCCATCCGGCAGCGGCTGCAGGCGCGCGACATCAACATCACGCATACGCAGGCGCGTTCTTCGCGCCTCGACCTGCCGACGCGCGGCTTTGAGGCGCTGGCCCGAGCTTCGGTCCATTACTACAACACGGACGAGGAAATCGACCGGTTCTGCCGGGCGGTCGCGGACGGGCGTTAGCGTTCGAGGACACGGGAACGGCACAGCGACACTTTCGAGTGCGGGGGGAACGTGCGTGGGGCCCATCCGCCCTACTCCACCACAGCGCGGCCATGGCGTTCGGCGGGCTCGCGCATGGTGACGAGTTCCTCTGCAGCGGTGGGATGCACAGCGACGGTGGCATCGAAATCCGCCTTGGTCGCGCCCATCTTCAGCGCAATGCCGAGAACCTGCGAAAGCTCACCGGCATCCGACCCCAGAACGTGTACGCCGAGAACCCGATCGGTATCCGCATCGACCAGGATCTTCATCACCACCTTCTCGTCGCGTCCCGACAGCGTGTGCTTCATGGGACGGAAGATCGAGCGGTAGACGTCGACATTCGGATAGGTCTCGCAGGCCTCGCGCTCCGTCAGACCGACCGTGCCGAGTTCGGGATGGGAAAAGACCGCCGTCGGGATCATGGAATGATCGACCGTGCGCGCGTTCTTGCCGAAGACCGTATCGGCGAAGGCATGGCCCTCGCGGATCGCCACGGGCGTCAGGTTCACCCGGTCGGTGACGTCGCCGATGGCGTAGACGGAGGGCATGTTGGTGCGAGAATTCTCGTCGACCTTAATCTCGCCCTTGGAGCCCAGCTCCACGCTGGCCTTATCCAGGCCGAGACCGTCGGTGTTGGGACGGCGCCCGATGGCGAACATGATCTGGTCCGCTTCGATTGCCGCGCCCTGGCGAAGGTGCCCCGTGAAGCTGCCGTCGTCCTTGCGCTCGATCTTGGTGAAGACCTCGCCGGTCAGGACGCGGATGCCCTTCTTTTCCAATTCGTTGTGAACGGCGGCGCAGAGATCATCGTCAAAGCCGCGCAGGATTTCCTCGCCGCGATAGACAAGCGTCGTCTCCGCTCCGAGCCCTGCGAAGATGCCCGCGAACTCGACCGCGATATAGCCGCCGCCGGAAATGGCGATGCGCTTGGGGAACTCGGACAGGTGCAGCGCCTCGTTGGAGGTGATGGTGTGCTCCACGCCCTCCACCGAATTGTCGAGGAAAGGCCGCCCGCCGGTCGCCACCAGAATGATCCTGGCCGTCACCGTGCGATCGATCGCTTTCAGGTAGACTTCATGCGGACCGGCGATTTCGGCGCGCGTGTCGTGCAGCTCGACGCCCGAGCGCTCCAGATTGCGCCGGTAGATGCCCTCAAGCCGTGCGATCTCCTGATCCTTGTTGGAGATCAGGGCTTTCCAGTCGAACGACGTCTCGCCCACATGCCAGCCGAAGCCCTTGGCATCTTCGAAATTCTCGGAGAACTGTGAGGCGTAGACCAGCAGCTTCTTCGGCACGCACCCGCGAATAACGCAAGTGCCGCCATAGCGGTATTCCTCCGCGATCGCCACGCGCGCACCGTATCCGGCCGCAATGCGCGCCGCGCGCACGCCGCCCGAACCTGCACCGATCACAAAGAGATCGTAGTCGTACTCCGCCATTGACTGCTCCGTTCCACCGTCAGCGCCGCGCGTTTCTCACAAGTCGCTCGCGGCGCACCCGTTCACACCGGCAAACACGTTTCGCCTGTTCGATACTTATCATGATCAAGAGAGATAGGTCGAAATCGTCCGGCCACCAGCGTCAGGAATGAGGGAAAACGACGCTGTGGCGGCCGGTCGGGGAGAGATCAGAACTTGTAGCCGCGCTTGTTCAGCTCTTCGCGAACGCGCGTGACCATTTCGGTGGAGATCACGTCGCCCCACTGCTTGGCCGCACCGATGGACAGCGCCGTCAGTTCCGGGCCGAGATCGGCGAACTTCTTGCCGACCGGAGACCGGTAGAAGGTAGCGATTTCCTTCAGTTCCTCGGTGGTGAAGCGGCGAGCCCAGACCTTCATGATCGTGTGGTCGAGTTCCGGACGACGGTTGGCGAGCTTCAACGCCACCTCGTTGGTGACCTCGTCGATCACCTTGGTCGCGGAGGGGTTGGTGCGGATGAACAGGGTGCGGGTCTTGTCGGCGATCACTGGAAGGATGTCGTCGAAGGATCGGAAGGCGTTGCCGCCCTCGATCGCGGCGCGCGCGGCGGCCAGGTGCTCCTTGGAGAAGTTCTCCTGGTCATCGGACGTGGTGTCGCCGGAGGTCTGGTCCTGCGCCATTGCCGGGACGGCAAGACCAAGGCTTGCAACCAGCACGACGGCCGCAAGACCGCCCGTCAGGCAATAATAGATCGAACGCGTCATGTCTTTCTCCGTTATTTCGTCTCGTCGGCCGTCGTGACCGAAATCTGGCGCACGCCGGATGGGCCCGCCACATAGGCGGCCTTCGCCAGGCCGATGAATAATCCGTGTTCGACAACGCCGGGGATGGCGGAAAGCCGCTCAGCCAGGGCCGGCACGTCGGGCAACAGATTCCAGTGGCCATCAAGAATGTAGTGGCCGCCGTCGGTCACCAGCGCGGTCCCGTCGGCATTCAAGCGCAGCTTCACCTCGCCCTCCAGCGACAGTGACACTGCCGCCTTCACGACAGCGCGACGCGTGGCCTCCAGATCGAAGGGCATCACCTCGATCGGCAGGGGGAAACGGCCGAGCGTTTCCACCAGCTTGCTGTCGTCGGCAATCACCACCATACGCGTGGAAGCGGCCGCGACGATCTTTTCCCGCAGCAGGGCAGCGCCGCCGCCCTTGATGAGTTGCAGACAGGCGTCAAGCTCATCGACGCCGTCCACGGTTAGATCGAGTTCGGGGGTCTCATCGAGTGTCGTCAGCGGCACGCCCAACTCGCGGACGAGCGCGGCGGTGCGTTCCGAGGTCGGCACGCCGATGATATCCAGACCGGCGGAAACCTTCTCCGCAAGCGCACGCACGAAGAATTCGGCCGTCGAACCGGTGCCGATACCCAGCCGCATGCCCGGCTGCACTTCCTCAAGTGCCGCCAGCGCAGATGCGCGCTTCAGTTCATCGCTCATTCCATCTCCACGATCTCTGCCCTTGCCGGCAGAACGGGACAAAGGCTCCATCCCGGTGTCCGCGCCTCGCAAAGCAGCGGTCGCGTCTGGGTGAAGCCGGATTCTGGCTTTTTGACGACACCGGGCCACGGCGCCGGCGGCTGAATAGCATGGCAGGCCCGGTCAGGCCACCGTTTGAGTGGCTTGTTGAGCATCTTGCGCACAATGCGCATTGGCAGTGCATAGGACATTTTCGATGTCCCTGCACGCCCTCCGATCGCGGTCCTCCTCCCGTGCGCCGGATCGATTCTCCTTTCAACGTTTCGTTATCGAAGCTCCCGTTGCGTTCTTTTCCCTTCTCGAGCCGAGCAGCATGTCGACGTAAAGACATGCCGAGCGCACGAGCAGAGGCTTCCCCTTCCCAAACGTCGCCTTGTAACATTCACTCGCTCCATTCAAATATTCATTATATCGCAGTGCAACATACTCAAATTAATAACATGATAATTATTTTCAATTCACCAGAAATTCACCAATTTAACGCGAGTATGCCTTTGACGTGACTTTCTCCCCGGCTTCCAGGAGACAAAAATGGCTATTCGGGCATTCGGACTTCCCAGTTTCACCCGGAACCAGACGATCGGAACATCCGACAGTACGGTCGAGCAGACAGCTCGCGAGATCGACACTGATAATATCGAAGATCGCAGCGATATGGTCGGGTAGGCCCAGTCCGCGAATTCCGATATTTCCGAGACCTTCGACCTGATCGAGGCGGATCTGGCGGTAGCCGCGCGCTCCATCGTTTCAAGCGCGGGCGCGGTCAAGCAACAGCTCGACGATCAGACCCGCATCATCTCCGACATCCGGACCGATACGGCCCAACTTTCCGCACGCTCAGATGAGGCCACGACCAACGCCACGCAACTGGCCGACGCAATCGAGGAACTGACCAAGACGAGCCGCGAGATCGGGTCTCAGGTCGCCTCCACCACGATGCTTGCCGACAAGGCGGGAGACATCACGTCGGAGACCGGAAAAGGCATCACGGAGCTGCAAGGCGCGGTACAGAAGATCGCAGACGTGGTGTCGGTGATTTCGGCGGTGGCCAAGCAGACCAACCTGCTGGCCCTCAACACCACCATCGAGGCGGCGCGCGCGGGCGAAGCGGGCAAGGGATCCGCCGTCGTCGCCAATGAGGTGAAGCTTCTGTCGGAACAGGCGCAGCGCGCGACCGACGAGATCCGCCCGAGCTTTGTCTCGGTAGCGGGTGCGGTGGAGGAGCAGGTCGCCACCACCGACGAGATCGGCCGCAATGCGCACATGACGGCGGATTTCGTGCGCGAGGTCTCCGATCGCGTGAGCGCCATTTCCACCGCCACGGATGCCACAGACGAGACCGGAGCCCGGATCACCGATGCCTGCAACCAGATGACTGACCTCACCGAGGCGCTGTCGACGCGCTTCACGATGCTCATCCGCCAGACGACGGCTAGCAACCGTCGGCGTCACGATCGCTTCCCCGTGGACCTGTCCGGGCGTCTGGAAGCGCCGGGGCTCGACCTCGCTATTCACACGATCGACGTGTCGCAAGGCGGAGCACTGATCAAACCGACCGAAGACAGGGGCGTGGCCGTCGGCACACGCGGCACGCTCGTTTTGGACGGGGTCGGCCGGTTGCCGATCACCATCGTCGGCGCGAGCGCCCTTGGCCCGCATTGCGCCTTCGGCGATCTGGACGAGACCGCCCACACGGCGCTGAACCGGTTGCTCGATCGCATTCAGACCGAACACGAGGCATTCACCACCGCGGCGAAGGAGACGGCTGCGAAGATCGAGGCGGCGATGACCGAGGTGGTCAACTCCGGCCGCCTGAGCCTCGATGCGCTTTACGGCACCGATTACCGGCCGGTTCCCGACAGCGCCCCCCAACAGGTTACGACGCAGGCTCTGGACGTTCTGGAGCAAGATCCTGCCCGCCGCTGCAGGAATCGTTGCTGGAGGCCTCTAAGGGCCGCGGCATGACCTTCTGCGCAACGGCTACCTGCGCCGGGTGCACAACCGCACCTATTCGCATCCCCAGCGCCCCGAAGATCCCGTATCGAACGCCGCCCATTGCCGCAACCGGCGCATCTTCGACGATCGCGTCGGGTTTTCGGCCGCTCACAACACGCGCCCCTTCCTCATTCAGTCCTATCCGCGCGACATGGGTAACGGCGAGACGGTCTGGATGCGGGAAATCAACGTGCCGCTCCATGTCTTCGGCCGCCACTGGGGCGAGTTCAGGACGGCGTACAAGCTATTAAGGGAAACGGAGGCGCGCCAGCGCCTCCGTTTCCCACCCACTTCCCCTTCCCTCTTGCGCCGCCCCCGTAAACCGGATAACCCCGGACCGTCCCCAGACTACCCGGAGTTCCCATCTTGTCAGCCCCAGTCCTCGTTTTCGATCTCGACGGCACGCTCATCGACACCGTCCCCGACCTGCTGTCCTCGCTCAATTACAAGCTGGCCACGCGCTCGCTGGCGCCCATTCCGGTGGCTGGGATCAACAAGCTCGTGGGACAGGGCGCACGGGTGATGCTGCAGCGCGGGTTCGACATGGCGGGAAAACATCTGCCGGAAGACGAGATGAACGTGCTCTTCGACGTATTTCTGGAGCACTACTCCGCCAATATCGTGGTCAAGAGCCGGCCCTTCCCGGATGTCCGTGCTACGCTCGACAGCTTTGCGGCCGAAGGCTGGAAGCCTGCCGTGTGCACCAACAAGCTGGAAGGACTGACGCGACCCCTGCTCGATACGCTGGACATGACGAAGTACCTCGATGCGATCGTCGGCGGCGATACATTCGAAAAGAACAAGCCGGACGCCATGCCGATCCTGGGGGCCGTCGAACGGGCGGGTGGCGAGCCGGCATAGGCGACGGTGGTGGGAGACTCCATCACCGACATCAAGGCCGCACGCGCCGCGGGCATTCCCGTCATTGCGGTCGATTACGGCTACACGCCAGTGCCGGTGAGCGAACTCGGCCCCCGAGACCCGTGTCATTTCGTCGTTCAAGGAACTCCACGGCGCGCTGAACGGGCTGAGGGACAGCCTGCGCGCCTGAAAGATCCGCGATTTGCGCGAGCGGGAGTTATCCCACTTACCCCCAAGCGACACGAATTCCCCTCTTGCCTCGCGCGCGGATCTCCCATAGAATTGGCGGTGTACGGGCTCGCCGCAAACGGCGCGAGGGCGATTAGCTCAGCGGGAGAGCGTTCCGTTCACACCGGAAAGGTCACTGGTTCAATCCCAGTATCGCCCACCATTTACCTCCCTTGATTTCATCGGTTCTGCTTTCCGCCTTGCCGCGCGCGAGTGTGCGACGCCGACTTGTCGTTCGCGCCATGCGCATAAAGCAAAAGGCCTCCGCAGTGAGTGCGAAGGCCTTGATGCAGTTTTGATGAAACCAGTCGAACGCCAGCAGGCGTCCTAGAACTTGAAGGACACTGTCGCCTGGGCACCGTGCGACTGGCTGCCCTCGCTGAGGGTTCCCTCATAGGACACATCCAGAACCGCGCGTTCGTTCAGCGTGGCGCGGACACCGCCGACAGAGCTGCCTGATCGCGATCCAAGGCCGCGCCGTTGACCGTGAAGGTGCTAACGCCCGATGCAAACCGTATCATCGTCTCCGCATCCACATCCCCGAACGTGTGCTGCCACGCCGCGGAGCCCGTCAGCACGATCGGCGCGTTGATCATGGAACTCAGGTCCTGTTCGACACGCAGACCGACGCTGGTGATCGCCTGGGTCTCTGATCCTCGGCATTCACCGTCAGCGCCACGGATCCACCACTTTCCGTGAACCGGTCCGTCATCTGGTATAGACCAGCGCCTGGTTCACGAAGGGCTCAAAGCGCGTGCTCTTGAACTGCGTCAGATAACCGAGTTCGACGAAGCCCTGAGCGGTACGTGCCCAATAGTTCGGAACTGAGATCCTGGCTCAACGCCGAGATCGTGCGATCGGCGGACACGTCCTGCCACGCGTAGCTCGCGCCGAGACGCAAACCCAGAGCGCCGAACTGCTGGCCGCCATATGCGCCGATCTGATAGGTCGCGGCCTTGCTGCTCGCGTCCACGCCTTCCGCACACGTGTGCGTGTAGCCGTAGCCCGCATAGACACCGGCCCGCCAGCCCCCCGGCGATCTCCCGGTCGACACTGGCCAGGAAGCCTCCGCTGACACTCTGCTGACCGCTGGCACCGCTCGTCTCGTCGACCTTCGACCAACTGCCGTAGCCCTTGCCCCACATGACCGAACCGCCGGTTGCGGACACTTCCTTGTCCGCATCGTCGCCGTGGGTGCCGACCGTCGCCATTTCCATCGTGGTGACGTCGGAGAAGGCCGAGCGGATG
This sequence comes from Breoghania sp., assembly GCF_030066895.1. Classification (GTDB taxonomy): domain Bacteria; phylum Pseudomonadota; class Alphaproteobacteria; order Rhizobiales; family Stappiaceae; genus Breoghania. Next base: position 20,124 of record NZ_JASJAV010000021.1, read on the forward strand.
TGCGAGGCGACGATGTTGCGGGGCGCCTGCGACGCGACCATCAAGGCCTCGGACGTCCCGGCATAGCTGTCGCCGGAAAGTTCCTCGAAAGCGCCGTCGACGTCGTCCTCATCGAGGAACAGCACGGCCTGGTAGAGGTCGCTGTCCTCATCCAGACTTCCCACCGCGTTCGCAGCCGATTTCGCATTGGTCTTGCCGGAAGACCTGCTCCCGAGAGGCTCGTGTCGTTGCGCGTCAACGCCACATAGACATCGTCCTCATCGTATTTGACCGACGCATTTAGATAGGCGAAGTCGTTCTCCACGGTGGTGAACGTTCCGGAGATACCGTCGCTGGTCGTCACTCCGGAGATGGACAGAGTCGCCCCGTCCTCGATGGTCACCGAGCCACCGGTGCTGGTGTTGCCGTCGCTGGTGCTGACAACGGAGAACAAATTGGAGCTGCCGTCGCTGTCCACATAGATTGTCAGCGTCGACCCGCTGACGAAGGTCAGATCGCTGCCGGAAACCGTGAGCCTCCCGACGCCGTCGTCACCCGGCGCGATGGTCGAGCCGGAACTCAGCATGACGCTGGACACCGTGCCGGTACCGGCAAGCGTGACGCCGTCGGAAACGGAGATCACGGTATTCAGGAACGAGTCGTTATGGACCTGCAGCGTGCCGCCATAGACGTTCGTGTCACCGTCATAGTCGGTGTAGTCGCCCGTCAGGCTGATCGTGCCGTTATAGACGTTGATCTCGCCGGAGCCCGTGAAGCCGGCGGCGAAGGTGTAGGCATCAGTATCCGTGATGTTGAACACCAACGAACCGGTGCCGTACCCGAAAGCGACGGTCGCGGCATCCAGCGTGCCGAAGGCGGCAGCGCCCTCGTCGGTCGCATTCTCGTCGTAGGCGCCGCCGATGATCAGCGTTCCCGTAGAGCCATTCAGCGCGGCGACCGTGACCGTACCTTCATAGCTGCCGTTGACCTCGGTGCCGACGTTGACCGTACCGCCGCCGGAAATCGTCAGCGTGCCGCCGACCGTGTCACCGTCGCCCGCGGAGTAGGTCCCGATATAGACGGTGGAGTCATTCACGCTCAAAGAAGACCCGACACCGTCGACCTTCAGCAAACCGGTCGCCGTGGCCCCGGTATAACCGTAGCCGACCAAAATGTCCAAGTTGGCCGTCACGGCGGCCCCGTCCAGCACCTCGAACGTGCCGTCGCCTTCATAGCCCACAAACAGGTCGCCGTTGAGCATGCCGGTTGTGCCGTCTCCCGTCAGTGTCAGGGTACCCGATGTGCCGGCCTCATAGGCCAGGACGATATAGTCTCCCGCCGTCAGGCTGGAGCCGCTCTCGATCGTCACCGTCCCGATATCGTCGCGCCATAGAGACCGATCATAGACGACCCGTTCACGGTGAGCGTGGACCCGTTCGACACCGTCACCACGCCGTTGCCCTCGCCGCTCGTGGAGGAACCGACCTGCAACTGCCCCTCCGAGGTTACGGTGTTCCGACCCATTGTCGATGGTCAGATAACCGGTCGAGCCTGAGGCATAGCCCAGCAACACATTATCAGCGGCATCAACGCTGGAGCCGCTATCGACGAGGAGATACCCGGTCGAGTCCTCCGCATAACCGATCCAGATCACGCCGTTGGCGTCGAAGTAGGCCCCGTCCTCGATCTTCAGCGTGCCGGTACTGTCTTCGTTGTACCCGATCTTGGTGAGACCGTTGGCAACCAGTGTCGAGCCATCCCCGGTGATCGTGATGTAGGACGATCCCGCCGTATAACCGATTGCAACGGCGGCCGACGCATTGCCGGTCAGAGTTGCTCCACCGGAGACGGTGATTGACTTCGGACCGGAGGTCGCGCCTGCCGTTGAGTTACCGTCCGCAGCAATTGTCGTCCGGCTTGGTGAGACAACTTCTACGTCATTGCCGTCAATGACCAAGTCACCGCCACCGAAATCCCCATCCCAGTTTTCGAAATAATCACATGTATCACCGTCGAGATCACCTGTCCAATATGTCCCTACAAGGGCGGGACTCAGGACGATCACTGATGATAATGTTGCTAAATTAATTAGATATCGCGTTCTTGGCATGGATTTACATCCTAGAAAGCTTGAGCATTGTCCTTGATGACACAACGGATCGTGACTCAAAGGAAAAATCGAATATTCAGTATTTTTATCGCCCTCATTTTCGTCACATTCAATCGATTTTTGGATCTTGAGAGTCGTTCTTACAGAATTTTCGCAAAGTTGTAATATCTGTCAGATTTTCAATATTTCTTACATTTTTTCTCTGAGTAAATATTGGTCTGATCATCAAAATTACCCCACCACGGAATACAACCTGTAAGTGATGTTTTTGATCTGTAAGTGATGTTTTTGATCGCACACCATTTCAGGTCAGTTCCACCCCCTCGTCCACTCTCGAAATTTCCGGTCATCTTCTGATTCCAGAGCGGCCATTCACCACCTTCCGGCGTTTGCACTGCACTGATACCGTCCGCAACGGTCAAATCGTCATGTGAAGCGTGAAAGTCCGATGCGCGCTGTCATCCTGCTTGCCTGCTGTCTTACAGCCCTGTCTCTCGCCCCCTCCCGGTCGGAGGCGCAGCAGGCGTTCTCATGTCCGTGGGGAACGGACGGCGCATGTCTCGATTTTGGGGACAAGGTTTGCGATCGCACCGCCAAGTGCGTCGATGAAGATGCGGTGTGCTTCAGTTCGAACACATGCAACTTCAGCGGCTTCGTCTGCAAGTCGGATCTGGACGAGGCCGTCAGGAAACATGACGATCTCGTCGACGAATACAACGACCTGCTGAACAATTACCGGGAGATGTCACGCAGGGCGGATACGCTGAGAGAGGATCTCATCGAAGTCGGCGACTGCCTTGCCACTGCGCAGACGCTGGACGATTTCAGGGAATGTCACGTGCCCTGAGGCCGCTCACCACGTGCGGCGGCGGCCGTTGTCGATGTGATAGTGGCTGCCCAGATAATACTTGTATCCGCCGACTTCACGCTGCGCCTTCAGGAAGTCGATGACCTGACGCGGATTGCCGCGGACCTTGAAATCGACCGCACGGCACGAGCGGTGCAGGAAATGCGGCGCGCCGCCCTTCCACCAGTTCTCAATCCACCAGCGCTTGGTCGAAGTCACCGTGACATGGCCGAAACACTCAGAGACGCGCACCACGACCCGCTTCAGCGAACCGGGAACGCACCATTTGGTGTCGTTCCAGGTGACATTGGACCGGTCGAGCCAGCCGAAACCGGGAATGGAAGAACACCCGCCAAAGCCCCGCGACGAGCGCGAAAGCCACGAACAGTGCGGGAATCCGCCTGGGATACGCCATTACAAAAACCCTTGCGGACAAACGAAGCCCCCGTGTCTGCGCCTTTCATACCCCCGGCGACTTTTCTCCGAAAACGCGCGAGGCGTCATCCGGAACCGCCGGAATGCCCGCACGGAACGGTTAAAACTTTAACGACAAGCATGTTTAACGCTTCACCATTACGCGCGACGCGTCCGGCGACTACGCAGGATCGCACCGCCCAGCAAAAAGCTTCTGCGATGGAGCCGGGCTTACACCCAGGGGCGAGCCTCTTCCATCTTGTGCTCGAAGGTCGCGATCGTACCCGCGCGCTGCATGGTCTAGCCGATATCGTCGAGGCCCTCCAGCAGGCAATGCTTCAGGTGCGGGTCGATGTCGAAGGCAAGCGTGCCGCCGTCCGAGCCCTTGATCTCCTGCGCTTCCAGATCGACGGTCAGCGTCGCGTTGGCGCCGCGCCCGGCATCTTCCATAAGCTTTTCAAGGTCTTACTCGGAAACCTTGATCGGCAGGATGCCGTTCTTGAAGCAGTTGTTGTAGAAGATGTCGGCGAACGAGGTGGAGATCACGCAGCGAATTCCGAAATCGAGGAGCGCCCAGGGGGCGTGCTCGCGCGAGGAACCTCAGCCGAAATTGTCGCCCTCCACCAAGATCTTGGCATTGCGATAGGCCGGCTTGTTGAGCACGAAATCCGGGTTCTCGGACCCGTCGTCATTGGTGCGCATCTCGTGGAAGAGAGCCGTACCCAGACCGGTGCGCTTGATCGTCTTCAGGAACTGCTTGAGAATGATCATATCGGTGTCGATATTGACCCAAGGCAGCGGTGCTGCGACGCCCGTCAAGGTGGTGAACTTTTCCATCTGATTCAGATACAGGCTTCAACTATTTGTATTTTCAAGAGTTTCTGTGAATGAACGACATCCGCTCACCCCGGTCCCGTCCGCTCCCGCAGCCAGGTCAGGCGGCCAGGCTTTCGGCCTGATCGCACCCAAGCAGCAGGTTTATGTTCTGCACGGCCGCACCCGAAGCGCCCTTGCCGAGATTGTCGTAGACGGCGACCAGCACCGCCTGACGGCGCGCATCGTTGCCGAAGACATGCAGTCGCATGCCGTTCGTGCCGTTGAAGGTGCGCGGGTCGAGCTCCGGAAGCTTGTCGACCTCGGCAAACTCCGCCACCTCGACGAAACCGCCCGGCTTGAACCAGTCGCGGATGGCGTCGTGGAACATCGCGACGGTGACATTGCCCGGCAGCGCAGAGAGCTGCAGCGGCACCATGGTCACCATGCCTTGCGCATAGTTGCCGACCGACGGCATGAAGACCGGGTCGATCGCCATCTTGGCATAGAGCTTCATCTCCGGCAGATGCTTGTGCGCGAATTTCAACCCGTAGGGCGCGAAAGACGCGGGATCGGCGTCGGCCTCATAGGCCTCGATCATCTTGCGCCCGCCTCCGGAATATCCGGATATGGCGCTGACGGAGAACGGATAGTCCGCCGGCACCAGCCCCGCTTCCACCAGCGGCCGCACCGTTGCGATCACGCCCTGGGGATAGCAGCCGGGATTGGCCACCCGCTTGGCGGCGGCAATCACGCCTTCCTGCTCGCCCGACATTTCCGCAAACCCGTAAGCCCAGGCCGGATCGGTCCGGTGAGCGGTGGAAGCGTCGATGACCCGGGTGGTGTCATTACCGATCAGCGAGACGGATTCGCGCGCGGCGTCGTCCGGCAGGCAAAGAATGGCGATGTCGGCGGCATTCAGCAGCTCGGCGCGCGCGGCTATCTCCTTGCGCCGTTCCGCCGGCACGGAGAGAAGCTCGATATCGCGGCGCGCCGCCAGGCGCTCGCGGATCTGGAGACCCGTCGTGCCGGCTTCGCCATCGATAAAGACCTTCGCGACCATCTCATTCTCTCCGGTTTCAGAACCTTGTGTCACCTCCGACCCGACACTCGTTTCCAAAGGCCAGCATATCTGTGCAAACAGTCGAGATACATGCAAAGGCGCGGATCGTCATCTTCCGCGGGCGGAAAAACGAACGCGGGCACCACGCACTATAACGCGTCCCGACGCCGCCCCTCCCCGTGCAGGAAACCTCCCGCCGGCTTGAAAACGCTCGCATCTGTCGCATTCAAGACGATACACAGTTAATCATCGTATCATCGCGGTTTCCAGCAAATGAATTGCTGAAATGTCAAATTTAACGATGATACATACGTGTTAGGCGCAAGGAAATCGCCATTCAGCTGCCTGCCAGGGGCGTAAATTTCAAATACGAATTTGCCTCACACGACCATGAGGTGTGGTTTCTTCGCTTCAATATTTATATACATCAAGTTCAATATGGAATTATCACATACTATATTATCAATATCATAGTGTTTACGAATTTATATCTAAAATAAAAATATAGGTTGTACGACCTATTCACCCTATTTGAATTCAATTCCGGCTATAAAAGTCTTATAAGTTGCATCGGCTCTACGCGCGCAACTGCACACTGACGGCTTTGGAATGACCGTATTCAAGTTAACCCGTTTTCTCTCGACGATTTTCAGTTCTGCAGAACCGACAAGACAGAACAAGGCGAACCTCGTCGTATGGCGCAGGAGTATCTGGCACAGCATCCGGCTCATGCCGACGTTGCTGCTTGCCATCGTGCTCGGCGCGCGCCCATCCCTCGCCGTCACAGCCCCCATTGAAGGCACCGTTGGAGAGTATCTTTTCTATTCCGACAGAATAATCTGATCGTATGTTGTTTGAAAGCACGAGCGGGTCCATACCGGGTCTCACGATCAATGTTTCAAGCATCTGTAATGTTATATTTTACTGCACGACAACGACCGCCGGCAGCTACTCAATAACAGTTGAATACGACGATCCTGATCTCGACTTAAAATTTAAGACTTACGAGTTTTCGATCGCCGAGGCAGATCTTGCCATCGACACCACAACCCTCGATAACGCGTCTGTCGGCACCGCCTACAGTGCCACGATCGCGACGTCGGGCGGAGACGCCACCTACACACCTTCTCCCTCGACAGCGGCACGCTCCCCCCACGGGTCTGAACCTCGGCAGTGACGGCACGCTCTCGGGAACGCCCACCGCGGTCGGAACCTATACCTTCACGATCAAGGTCACGGACGGGAGTGCGGATACCGCGACCCAAAGCTCCACGCTCACAGTGACACCCCGTCCATCGCCGTTTTCCCATCCTCCCTGCCGACGGCGATAAAGGGCGAGACCTATTCCGTCACCTTCGCCGCCTCGGGCGGCACCTCGCCCTACAGTTTCACGCTGATGGGAACGCTTCCCGACGGCCACACCTTCTCCGGCGCCACGCTTTCCGGCACGCCGACGACAACGGGCACATCCGCCCTCGCCCTGACGGTGACCGACGACGCCGGATCAACCGTAACGCTCAGCCTCAACCTTGTGGTCGCTCTTCTATCGGATCCGACCGAGGACGCGGAAGTGACGGAAATGGTCACGGCGCAAGCGGATACAGCGCGAAACTTCGCAAGCCAGCAGATATCGAACGTCAATGCTCACCTGCGTTCGCCCCACCACGGCGGGCCGCTCAAGAGCAGCTTGAGTGCGAGCATTTCCACCAACACGATACGCTTTAGATCTCCTCCGACCACAATCCCGGCGAGGCGGACACTCCCGGCCGGAGCGGCTTCGTTGCCACCCACGGAGAAGCGGCCGACGGCCCTTCCTTCGCCGATGCGTTCAACCAATTCAGCCAGGGCCGCCTGGCGCTGTGGAGCGGCGGGTCGATCGATATCGGCTCGAGCACTCTGTCGGGCGATGACAGCGACCATGTCTCCATGGCGATCACCGCCGGTCTCGACTACCGGCTGACCGACGCCCTGATTGCGAGCTTCGCACTTGGCGCCAATCGGGGACACACCGAGGTTTCCGACAATGGCACGACAGTCGATGGCACCGGCGGCACGGTCTCGGGATATGCCAGCTGGCAAGCGCTTCCCGACTTCTACCTCGACATGCTGGCCGGATACGGCTGGCTGAGTTTCGACAATGCCCGCTACGTGACCGCAACCGGTGACTTCGCCGACAGTACGCGCGACGGGCGACCATTCTACGCCTTCCTGCAGGCGCGACCTACGAACATGACCTGAACCGCGTGCGGCTTGCGCCCTATGCGCGGATCCAGGCATCGCGGGCCTGGCTCGACGATTATTCGGGAGACCGGAGGCGGCAGCTACAACCTCACCTACGAATCGCAGAATGTGGATTCCCTCGTCAGCGCCTTCGGCTTTCGGGTGGAGACGACCTATTCCAACGCGCGCGGCACCGTGAAGCCCCATGTCAGCCTCGAATACGACCATGAATTCGCCGATGCCAGCGACCTGACGCTGTCCTACCTGTCAACGACGACCGTCTACACCCTGAGCGAGGATGACGAGGCCCGCGACTACGGCACGATCGGTATCGGCACGGATCTCATTGCCGTCGGTGAGACCACCAGGCTGTCGCTCGACTACGCGCTGACGTTCGACGAAAACGGCATCCGCAACCAGCCCATCCGTTTCCGGCTCAGCCACGATTTCTGAGACAGAGAAACCACACACCCATTATTTTGGGACACGGGCTGCATATTCCGTGCGAACGACCACGTCTTCCGGTTGCAACCGCGGACTATCGGTTGTTTTCACGAATCTTCCCCTGAGTCCTCCGATTCCCCTCGAATACAATAGTATTTTTGTTGCCATGAAATGATTCTGGTTATCAACGTTATTCCTGTATTTTTCCAGTTATTTTCTGATTATTATTATAATTTATTATTTTTATTTATATTTTTTCCAATTACAACATTTATTTCTATATATTTTAACTTATTTAAATATTTTAAAATTGCCTTATACAGCAAATAACAAGCATTTCTGACATTATGAGTCTTACGAGAATTTTGCTCGCTCCCTTACAGATTATCGGGCTGAGGAAATGTCAGAATTTGGTCGTGCCATCACACGCAGATTGACGCGCGTCTGCACTCTTGTTCAGAGTGCGCTTGTTTCCCGCCCCACCTCAGCCGCAAAGACAACACTTCATCGAAGGTATCGAGGCGCGCCGGCCGCAGTGGCCATGGCGACAATTCTGGCAGTTCTACCGGCGGCGG
>NZ_JASJAV010000043.1 GCF_030066895.1 Breoghania sp.
TAGCTTTCATCCTTCCAAGGAAAGTCAAAGGATTATGGTCAGTGTATACCACAATGGGGCGCCGTGGCTCAGTGGTAGCGTGCGGGACTTGTAATCCCGCGATCGCTGGTTCGTATCCCTGCCTGGCCTAGTCGCCAGAGGTCGCTCTGCGGCCCCTGGTGATTGAATTGGGCGGGCTGGACTAATCGCTGCCTTGCCGCCGTGGCGTTGTGCTCCTGGACAAGGCACTTCACCCACATTTGTCCCTCGCCAACCCGCAGTGCCTAGCGTGGCGAGTACGGCACACCCCCTGGAAAGGCAACCATGACAGACAAACAGAACGAACGGCCCTCAGTCCCCAGCAGCTCTAGAGTCACTGACCAAGGCAGCGGGAAGCACGACAACGGAGCAGAGGGTGCGAAGAATCTCTGGGTTCGGACAGGCTGCCAATGGAAACTGAAAATCTGCACGTACAACGTTAGATCACTCTCCTCAGATGTCAGGATTGAAGAGCTCGAGGACGAATTGGGGAGGATCAACTTCGATATTGTAGGAATCTGCGAGACCAGAAGGAAGGGAGAAGGATGTCTAACCCTGAACAAGAGTGGTCACCAATTCTACTACAAGGGAGGCGACACCCACCAAAATGGCATTGGCTTCATAGTCAATAAAAACATTGCCGGCAACGTCACGAGCTTCCAAGGCATCTCTGACAGAATAGCCCAACTCACCATCAAGATCAACAGCAAATACCATCTCAGCATCATCCAGGCTTATCTCCCAACATCAAGCCATACCAATGAGGAAGTGGACACTGTCTATGAGGAAATTGACAACCTCGTCAACAACAACAAAGCCTACTACAACATCGTTATGGGCGACTTCAATGCAAAAGTTGGACAGGGTAACACGTCAGAACTCATCACTGGTCCTTACGGACTCGGCACACGCAACACTAGGGGTGATTCCCTGATCAACTTCGCCGCAAGACACCAGTTGAAGATCATGAACACAATGTTCAAGAAGAGACCCAACAGGCGTTGGACGTGGATTTCACCCAATGGCCACACAAAGAACGAGATTGACTATATCCTCACAAACAGGCCGCACACCTTTACTGACGTCTCAGTCATCAACAGCCTCAACACAGGCAGTGACCACCGCATGGTACGAGGCTCCTTGATCATCAACACAAAGCTGGAGAGGGCAAAGCTCACCCAACGATGCAAGAAACCAAACACAGCGGTGCTATCAGCCAACACCACACAATACCAAAGGCTACTCACCAACAGATTCGAGGCCTTAGCGACATCAGCAGACCTCAACTCCGAGTGCGAGAACGTCACCTCTGCAATTACGGAGACTGCTATGGAAATAGCGGGTCGGAATAAGCCACAAAAACAGGACAAACTCTCTACAGAGACCAAGCAGTTGAGAGAGAAAAGAAGACAGATGAAAAGAGGGGGGGCAGTCCTACAAAACATTGAATATGTGGAGACCTGCAAGGCCATAAGACGGAGGATGGCAAAAGAAATCCGATCATACAATGAAGAAAGACAACTACAAGCCTTGAAAAACAACAAAGGCCTAAAGTCAATCAAGAGGAAACAGTTGCTAGGCAGAAACAACATCGCCAGCCTCAAAGAAGAGGACGGAACACTCATCCAAGACTTCAACAGGATGATACAAAGGTGTGAGGAATTCTACACCAAGCTCTACAGCACCAGGCAGGCTAGACAATCTAGTGTCCTCGCATCTCCAGTCACCTATGAGCCACCTCCCCCAATCTTACCATCGGAAGTAAGAGTAGCAATCAAGCGACTGAAGCGTGGCAAGGCTCCTGGGGAGGACAACGTCACCACGGCAGCTCTGCAGGATGGAGGAGAGCCCATCATTAAGGCGCTCACCCAGCTATTCAACAAATGCTTAAGTGATGGAAGAGTCCCCAACAGTTGGAAGAATGCATCAGTAGTCTTGATCCACAAGAAAGGCGACACAGCAGACATTAAGAACTACCGACCCATCAGCCTTCTACCAGTAATCTACAAGGTGTTCTCGCATATTCTCCTCCAGCGGATGCTACAGGCACTAGAGCAACATCAGCCACGGGAACAGGCTGGCTTCAGGCCAAGTTTCTCTACCACTGACCACATCCATGTTATTAGCCAACTCCAGGAAAAAGCCAACGAATATAAAATTCCACTCTGCTTCGCCTTTGTTGACTATGAGAAGGCATTTGACTCTGTCGAATTTACCCCACTCTTCACAGCACTGGCGAAACAGGGAGTTGACCCAGCCTACATCGCTATCCTGAGAGACCTATACAGTGGCGCCACATCAACACTGAAGCTCCACAAAGACAGCAACAAGATCAAGCTAGAGAGAGGAGCGAGACAAGGTGACAACATCTCTCCAAAGCTCTTCACAGCATGCCTCCAGGACGCCATCATCAATAAGATCAGCTGGGAGGAGAAAGGAGTCAACATGGATGGCGAGTACCTTTCCCACCTAATCTTCGCTGACGACATAATTCTGATAGCACATACACCGCAAGAACTACAAGAAATGCTTGACGACATCAACAACTATAGCAGACCAGTGGGCCTCAATATGCACCTGGGCAAGACCAAGATCATGCTAAATAATCACACTAAGAAGGCCACAGTCGAAGTCGATGGAAAACCCTTAGAAGAGGTTGAAAAGTACGTCTACTTGGGCAAGACAATCTCACAGGATGGAAACCTAATGCCAGAAATCAAGAGACGTATCACACTGGGATGGGCTGCCTTCAAGAAGATAGACAACATCATGAGAAGCCGCAAAGCAAGCATGCAGATCAAGAGAAAAGTGTTCAACGAGTATGTGCTCCCGGCTATGACATATGGAAGTGAAACCTGGGCTCTAACTACCGCCCAAGAGAATGCACTTGAAGTGGCACAACGGAAAATGGAGAGAATTATGCTGGGCATCACCCTTCGCGACCGGAGACATAACACCTGGATCCGGCAGCAGACAGGAGTAACAGACGTCATTGACCACATCAGAAAGTCGAAACATCGATGGGCAGGTCATGTAGCCAGATTGCAAGACAATAGGTGGACCATCAGAGCAACATCCTGGGTCCCACGGGGATGGGTAAGACCACGAGGAAAACCAAAAACAAGATGGAGAGATGACCTCAGTCGCCACCTGGGAACCACCTGGACAAGACTGGCCCAAGACAGACACCAATGGAAGCTATCCAGGGAGGGGTTCCTCCATAACAGGAGTGAAGTGAAAACACGACCCTAGAATGATGATGATGATGACTGTCTCCAAGCCATACAACATGGCTGGCCTCACTACTGTCTTGTACACTTTACCTTTCATATTTGCAGGCACCCTTCTGTCGCTGATTACTCCGGACACTTTTCTCCACCCATTCCACCCTGCCTGCACCCTCTTTTTCACTTCTCTGCCACACTCTCCATTACTTTGAACAATTGATCCCAAGTATTTAAACTCGTCAACTTTTGCCACCTCTGTCCCTTGCAACTGCACTGTGCCATTGTGCCCCTTCTCATTCATGCACATGTATTCTGTCTTGCTTCTACTAACTTTCATTCCTCTTCTTTCTAGTGCATGTCTCCACTTCTCAAGATCTGCCTCAACCTGTTGCCTACTGTCACTGCATAGAACAATGTCATCCGCAAACATCATAGTCCACGGTGACTCCTGCCTGATCCCATCTGTTAACCTATCCATTACTATGGCAAACAAGAAAGGACTCAGAGCAGATCCCTGATGTAGTCCTACTTTTACCCTGAAGCTATCACTCAGTCCTACGGAACACCTAACTGCTGTCTCACTGTTCTCATACATATCCTGTACTATCCTGATGTACTTTTCTGCCACTCCTGATTTCCTCATGCAATACCACAGCTCCTCTCTTGGCACCCTGTCATAGGCTTTCTCTAGGTCCACAAACACGCAGTGCAACTCTTTCTGACCTTCTCTGTACTTCTCCATCAATACCCTTAAAGCAAACAGTGCATCTGTAGTGCTTTTCCTTGGCATAAACCCATACTGCTGCTCACAGATCACCACTTTTTTTCTCAACCTAGCTTCTATTACTCTCTCCCATAACTTCATGGTGTGACTGATCAACTTTATTCCCCTGTAATTACTACAGCTCTGCACATCCCCCTTATTCTTAAAGATGGGTATCAAAACACTCTTTCTCCACTCATCAGGCATCTTTTCACCATCCAGGATGCTATTGAACAGTCTGGTCAAAAACTCTACTCCCACTTCACCTAGGCATCTCCATGCTTCAACAGGTATGTCATCTGGGCCAACTGCCTTACTACTCTTCATCCTCTTCATTGCTGACCTCACCTCTCTGGTACTAATCTTCGGTATTGCCTCATTCACCCTCCTTCCATTGTCCATCCTTCTCTCTCTCTCTCATTCTCTGTATTCAGTAGTTCCTCAAAATACTCCTTCCACCTTCCCCGCACCTTCTCTTCACCTGTCAGTACACTACCATCTGCGTCCTTTATCACCCTAACCTGTTGAATATCCTTTGCAGCTCGGTCTCTCTGTCTAGCCAATCTATACAAGTCCTTCTCTCCTTCTTTGGTACTGAGTTTTGCATACAGCTCATCATATGCTTTCTCCTTAGCTTTTGCAACCTGTCTCTTTACCTTGCATTTTATCTCTGTGTATGCCTCTCTGCTTACTTGATCCCCCTGACATTGCCAGCTTTTCATTGCTACCCTTTTCTCTTTTATCCCTTCCTGCACTTCCTTATTCCACCACCATGTTTCCTTATCTGGTTTTCTCTGTCCTGAAGTAACCCCGAGTACCCTTCTAGCTGTTTCTTTCAAAACTGTCGCAGTACTAGTCCAACCATTTACCCCCTCTTCTACCCCACCCAATGCCTGTGTCACCTCATTCCGAAATTTTACTTGGCAATCTTTTTCTTTCAGTCTCCACCATCTGATTCTTGGTTCCAGTCTCGCACTTTTCCTATCCTTCACTACCAGACGCATCCTGCATACTACTATCCTATGTTGACTAGCTATGCTTTCTCCTACAAGTACCTTGCAGTCACTAACATCTTTTAGGTTAGCTCGCCTGCACAGGATGTAGTCCACCTGGGAACATCTACCTCCACTCTTAAACGTCACTCTCTGCTCCTCTTTTTTCTTGAAATACGTGTTTACTACTGCCATGTCCTTCCTTACTGCAAAGTCCACTAAGCTCTGCCCTTCGGCATTTCTTTCCTTGTAACCATGCCTACCCATCACAGCCTCATCTCCTCTGTTGCCCTCCCCAACATGCCCATTGAAGTCAGCTCCGACCACAACTCGTTCCTGCCTCGGTATAGTTTCCACTACTTCATCTAGCTCCTTCCAAAAACTTTCTTTTTCCTCTCTTCCACATCCCACCTGCGGGGCATATGCACTGACTACATTTATGATCACCCCTTCAATTTCCAGCTTTACACTTACTACTCTATCTGATACCCTCCTCACTTCTAGTACCCTCTCACTAAATTCTTCTTTCAGGATTACCCCTACTCCGTTTCTCCTTCTATCTACACCATGATAAAGCAGTTTGAAGCCCCCTCCAATGTTCCTAGCCTTACTACCCTTCCACTTGGTTTCTTGTACACACAATATATCTAGCTTTCTCCTATTCATCGCGTCCGCTAGCTCCCTTCCTTTGCCAGTCATTGTGCCTACATTCAGAGTTCCCACCCTTACTTCTAAACTTTTGCCTTTTCTCCTCTCCCGTCGTCTCTGGACTCTCCTCCCCCCTCTTTGCCTCCTCCTTTGGCTCACAGTAGCATAGTTTCCACTGGTACCCTGTTGGCCAACAATACCAGTGGCGGACGTTGGTGACCCGGGCCTCGACCGATCCGGTATATGAAAAGTTTGTTTGTTCTGCATAGTACTGATTTGGCTTAGTTTTACGCCGGATGCCCTTCCTGCCGCAACCCTCCTCATTTACCCGGGCTTGGGACCGGCACTAAGAATGTCCTGGCTTGAACACCCCAGTGGCTGAGTTACTGTGCTGAGTACCTAGATTAAAGCATTGTTGTAAGTTAGTACACAGTTGTGCGCCTTCATTTTCTGTTATGTGTCATC
>NZ_JASJAV010000044.1 GCF_030066895.1 Breoghania sp.
AGCCCGTTCAAGCCGCGTCCGGACTCTGTGACGCCATCCGTGAGCAGCGACGAGTTGCGTGTCGGTGTTGATGACCTCAGCTTGCGCCCGAGCCGTTTGGTGATCGCCCGTGACCGCTTGCCGAACTTGTCGGCGGATATTGAGGTCAGACGCCTTCAGGCTGACAACTTCTTCAAGCCGCATTCCTGTCGCCGCCATTGTCAGAACGATTGGGTAATCGTCGAGCTGTCGCTTCTGAGGTTCCTTGAGGAGTTGAAGAAAGGCCGAGCTTTCTTCCTCCGTGAAACCTCGACGGCGTTCCGAGCCTCTGTTAGCGCTCTTCCGGGGCAGCAAGTCGGACAATGGGTCACGAGCTTTTTCGGAGAGGTAGCCGTGGTGCGTCAACAAGCCCCAATATCCCCTGTATGCGCCGAGCATCTTGCCGATGGTGTCGCGGGTCTTGCCGCTATCCAGCAATTCTTGAACGAGATCGGACGCCTTGCGGCGCGTGACGTATTCAACGTACTCGAAACGCTCTGCCAGATTGCTCAGATATCGGCGGTACTCGTATTGGGTGAGCTGCTTGATGCGCTGATCCGCCAGCCAGCGGCCGATATGAGACTGGATAGGCGTCAGTTCGCCCTTCGCAAGCTGAACGAACCGTCGGACATCCTCGGTGGTGGTGATCTCTCCCCACTGAAGGTTGCTGCTTTTGGGCAAGCGCTTGCCTCGCGCCTCGATGCTTTCCGCCTGATCGGAAATCATGCCATCAATGAGACTACGTTCCTCAGGATCGGAAGCCTTCCGTCTCAAGGCAAACCAGAGAGCCGCCTCTTCGGCTATCGAAGTGTCACCGCGAGCTTGAGCGAATTGCTGCTTCCAGAGCGCCACAACGGGGCCGACCATCGTCATGGCCTGTTGCTTGTTGTGCGTCTTGAGCGACTGAATAAGCTTCGTTTTCCCGAAATGCGCACTCAGATCGGCAGGAACATCAAGAACGGCGTAACGTAATAGGTCTGTTTTCGGAGTTACAGGTGGTGGGACATGAGGCCGTTCGTACCCCCATCCGTACCTTCGCCTAACCAATAACGCACTGATATATTGATATTATTGTCGCATTCCGTGCGTAGGATTTCCGTCCCGTCGGGTGCGCCATTCTTTTTATCTGCTGACATGGAAATGTCCAAGCCAGTTTCCGACGCGCCGCTTATCAGCGCGTCGTATTGGCCGAGGTTTTCGGTCGTCGGAGGCTATGAGTTGTCCGGCGCTGGTGCCTCTTATCCCCAGCGGTCCGTGAAGACCATGTTGTTCAGCGCGAATTTCCTTGCCCATCCGTGGCTCTCCAGCTCCGGCGCGTCATAGAGTTCGCGCACATAACCGAGGCAGAGATAGGCGACCGGAACCACATGGTCGGGCAGGGCTAGAATGCGGCGCAGATCCGTCTCGTGGAAGATGCTGACCCAGCCGACGCCGACGCCTTCTGCGCGTGCGGCGAGCCACAGGTTCTGGACGGCGCAAACCGTCGAATAGAGGTCGGTGTCGTGGTCGTGCGTGCGCCCCAGGACGACATGGCCGCCGCGGTCGCGGTCGCAGGTGATGCACAGGTTGAGCGGAGCATCGCAAATCCCCTGAAGCTTCAATCTGGAATAGAGTGCCCGCCGCTCGCCCTCGAACATGTCGTGCGCCTCCCTCATTGGCGCGCTCGAAGGCCCGGTACATCTGCAAACGGATGTCGGCATCGCGGATCAGGATGAAATTCCACGGTTGCGACAGCCCGACCGAGGGTGCGGCATGGGCCGCCTCGAGAATGCGGGCCAGCACCTCGTCGTCGATCTCGTCGGGTAGAAATTGGCCGCGCACGTCGCGCCGCTCGTGAATGGCGCGGAAAACGGCGGCGCGTTCGGACGCGGAAAACGGTCCGGCCGGTTTCAGTCCGGTTGGCTTCATGACATATCCCTTGTCGACTGAGCCTTCGACCCCATCGCTGTCCGCGCGGCGGGCTCCATGTCGTTCGGCCGGTCTTCTGACTGGGCTTCTTACCGAAAGCGGCGCCTTCCCGGCCGGAGCCAGTGGCATCTGCTGCCCCGGTCCGCCTCACAGCGTTGGGCATGTCACGGATTTTCACCGTGTTCCCGATTATCCGCGACGCGTCCCGCGCCGGGCACCGAACGCACCCTAGCTAGCCGCGCCGCCTGCCAAGCGCAACCGGGCGATGTGGAAAATCCGGGGACTGGGAAAACCGGGGGAGGTGCCGGCTCGCCCCTGCCTGCCTATTGCGCGGGCTGTATCGGGGAAACTGACATGCGGCAATTGGCAGGTCGCGCGGATTGTAATTTCTGCTATGAATGTGATGAATTACAAGGCAGTCGGGCCTGAGTCTGCTGCTCGAATGGCGCCAACGGTCCGCTATGTGCCTCATTCCGTTGTGTGAAAATTGAATTTCCTGCCTTTATCATAGGCGGTTTAATCAGTGGAAAATATGGCTTTTTTGGCGAAAAAAAATATAGATTTAACAATGAAGTGACGCTTCCTTTCCGTGAACGAAGGCATTGGGAAGCACTGTTTGAAACAGCTTATTGAATTAGCAGTATGCTAAAAATATAAGCAAGCTTAAAACATCATCTGAATCGCCTTAAATTCCCTTAATATGTATATATAAAAAGTAAGGGCAGTCAATGGTACTGCCCATTCCAGACCCACGCAGAGAGACGCGTTTTATGAACACTGGAATTCGCCTCATTGCCGGAGCTGCTGCTCTGGCGGTTGGGATGCTCAGTTCCGCCGCATTCGCGGACGAGGTCGTGGAGACCGTTGGCTCCGGCATCCCGACCCTTAAGGTCGATAAGAAGCTCAACGCGCTTTTGCCCGAGAAGATCCAGAAGGCCGGCAAGATCGTGATCGTCACCGACGCTCACTACCCGCCGTGTCAGTATTTCGCCGCCGACAACAAGATCATCGTCGGTTACTAGCCCGACCTTTGGAAGGCGATCACCGAAAAGCTCGGTATCACCTACGAAGACAAGTTGATCGATTTCGCTGGCCTGATCCCCGGTGTGGACAGCGGCCGCTACGACATGGCCGCCGAATGCATCTCCGATAATCACGGAACGTGAGCAGCGCGTCACCTTCATCGATGATGCCTATGCCTCGGGCGCTGTCTTCACCCTGGCGACCAACAAGTCCATCACGCCGGATCCTGACACCCTGTGCGGCCTGACCGTGGCGATCCAGCAGGGCTTCGACTTCGTCAACGTCGTCAAAGACGTGATGACCCCGCACTGCACCTCCAAGGGTCTGAAGCCGATCACGCTCAACCAGTATCCTTCCAGCGATGCTACGCTTCTGGCGCTCTATTCCCACCGCGTCGACTTCGTGCTGAACAACATTGCGGCCTCCGAGGAGATCCGCAACGTGCGCCGGAGCCGATCCGCATCGTGGAGAACAAGTACATGCCGAAGTACTACAACGGCATCGTCGTTCAGAAGCACAACGACAAGTTCGCCAACGCGCTCCTCTCCGCGCTGAAGGCGGTCCACGAGGAAGGCGCCTACGACAAGATCATGGCGAAGTGGGGTATCTCGCTTCTGTCGCTGAAGGAGCCGGGCATCAACCTGGCGACCAAGAAGCCGCTCGTCGAGCCCAAGCCCTGATCGAGCCTTAAACGCACGAGGCGGGATCGCGGCATCGCGGTCCCGTCTCTTGTCCCAACCCGAGATAGCATCTTGCAGACAGAGACTGCCAAAGACGCCGAAGCCCCTCGTGAGGATTCCGAGGCGCACGAGCATCTGGAAGTGGTGCCTCGTCGTTCGGCCTGGCGCTTCCTGCCGCCTTTGATCGTCATCCTGATCGGCTTGCAGGTTCTCGAAAGCGTGGTTCTGAACCCGCGCTTCGAATGGGTGCTGGTCGCCAGCTATCTGTTCTCGCCGTCATGTTGCGTTCGAACCTCTGGATCGTCTCCGGTTTCGCGCGCATCTACATCTGGTTCTTCCGCGGTACGCCGATCCTGGTGCAGCTCATCTTCTGGTACAATCTGGCCGCGCTGTTCCCCGACATTTCCGTCGACATTCCCTTCGGGCCGCGTTTCTTCGGCATCGACACCAACATGCTGGTGACGCCCTTCGTCGCCGCCTTCCTCGGCCTCAACGAGGGCGCCTAAATGGCGGAGATCGTGCGCGCCGGTATCGGGTCGGTCGATGCGGGGCAGGAGGAAGCCACCCGCTCCATCGGCATGCTGAAGATGACGTCGCTCGTCTCCGTCATTTCGCTGCTTCTGGTGTGCTGCTGCTGGTACCTGTTCATGACCAGCGTGATGACCGTCATCCAGGGGCGGATCGAACGCCATTATTCACGCGGTCGCCAGGGCGCCGGCCAGTCGAGGGGAGGTCAGCAATGAGCTTTCACATGGTCGAGGCGCGCGACGTCGAAAAGCGCATCCGCCAGCTCGACATCCTCAAGGGGATCGATTTCCACGTCGACCGCGGCGAAGTGGTCAGCCTGATCGAGCCGTCCGGCTCCGGCAAGTCGACCTTCCTGCGCTGTATCAACCACCTGACCAAGATCAACGGCGGCTATCTCGCCGTGGACGGGGAAGCGGTCGGCTACCGGTGCGAGGGCAACAAGCTCTACGAACTGTCGGACAGCGAGATCGCCATCGACCGCGCCTCCATCGGCATGGTGTTCCAGCGTTTCAACCTGTTCGGTCACATGACCGCGCTGCAGAACATCATCGAGGGTCCGGTTCACGTCAAACACGAGCCGGTCGCCGACGCCAAGGAGCGGGCGCGCCAGTTGCTCGACTGGGTGGGCCTGGCTCACAAGGAGGATTCCTATCCTTCCGAACTGTCCAGCGGCCAGCAGCAGCGCGTGGCGATTGCCCGCGCATTGGCGATGCAGCCAGCTGATGCTGTTCGATGAACCGACCTCCACGCTCGATCCGGAACTGGTCGGCGAGGTTCTGGACGTGATGAAGAACCTTGCGGCGGAAGGCATGACGATGATCGTCGTCACGCACGAAATGAGTTTTGCCCGGGAGATCTGCGACCGGGTCGCTTTCATGGACGATGGGCGGGTGATCGAGGTTGGCCCGCCGGCCGAGGTTTTCGGCAATCCGAAGAGCGAGCGCGCCCGTTCGTTCTTCGCCCGCATTCTCTGAAGGATCTGCCGGGGATGGCCCCAGTTTCGGTTTTGCCGCAAAGGCGTCGGGTATTCTCCCGCCCGCGCCTGCGGCAATGGCGGTCTCGGCCGATTTTCAGCGGCTGGGCCGTATGTGTTTGTATGAGAAAGTATGTCTCATGACCGTTGATGAAGCTATCAAGGCTCTGGAAGCCAAGCGCGAAAAGATCTGGCTGGAATCAGCCGGAGGAAGTTCGCCTGCTCAGCGAAGGCTATGTTCCGCGCAACACGGGCTCGCGCGCACGTTTGCCGACGAATTCCTGTGGGGCATCATCCGTGTGCTGGAAGACGGCACGCCGGACCTGAAGATCCTTCAGGCCTGCATCACCGAGGTCATCGGCTACAAGGTGTCGTTCTTCGAATTCGTCGGCCTGCCGCATGCCTGCGAGATGACGCGCATGTACGTGGATGTGGCACGCCTGCAAGACCAATGACGAGCTGCTGACCCTCTCCAAGGCGGCTCTGAGCTATGCCAACCGTCTGCACATGTGGTGCGACTTCATCCTGCCCTGGGGGCTGGGCGATGGCTTCCGCAAGAAACCTCAAGGCTGATTGAGCGCCTGGAAAAGAACAAGGAGAAACGACATGCGTCTCGCAATGGAAGTTGAAGGCAAGGAAATCTGCAAGATCGAGGTCTTTGAGGACAAGTGCCCGATCATCGCCAAGGAGCTGCGCGAAAAGCTACCGCTGAAGACGATGCTTCAGCACGGCAAGCTGAACGGCGACCTGATCTTCTTCACCCTGCCGATCGTGGCGCTGTGGGAGAACAAGTATCTCACCGGCGATCTCGGCAAGGAGCGGAAGAAGGAAAAGGGCACGACCGCCGGAATCGTCTGCTTCTACGGCCTTCTGCATCGTCTACGGTGGCGACGCTTCCGACGAACCGCTCCGGATTTTCTACATCGGTGAGGTCGTGGAAGGTCAGATGCAGCTCAAGGCGATCGGCATGGAAACCTGGTTCGACCAGGGCCGCGTCCTGGAGCTGAAGGTCATCGATTGATCGACCGGCCCCTCGCCATCCCCCACATGAAAAAGGTCGCCCT
>NZ_JASJAV010000022.1 GCF_030066895.1 Breoghania sp.
CCCTCTCTCTCTCTCTCTCTCTCTCTCTCTCTCTCTCTCTCTCTCTCTCTCTCTCTCTCTCTCTCTCTCTCTCTCTCTCTCTCTCTCTCTCTCTCTCTCTCGCCAATGACATCCCGCCCATCGCGGCGCTGGTACTGATGCGCTCGCCGCTTTTTCTCGATGCGGAACTGGTCGATTTCGTCGCCCTTGGCGATCCCGACATGCAGATGGCGATTGCCCGGCGACCGTCGGTTTCGGCAACCGTGTCGGCCTCGCTTGCGCAGGCGGGTGGGCTCGATGCCTACCTTGAGCTTCTCGCAAACCCGGCCGCAACGCGGGAACGGGGCATGCTGGAGCGGCTGGTGGAACGCTTCGGCGAAAGCGCGGAGTTGAGGTGCGCGTTGATGACGCGTGCGGGCGTTCCTCTGGCGGTCAAGCAGAAGCTGGTGGCGCAACTGGCGGAAAATCTGTGCAAGGTGCCGACCGTCGGGACGGGGCTCAAGGCGGAGCGTGCCCGCGCCATGCGGGGGGAGGCGCGCGACCGGATCACCGTCGCCATGGCACAGGGCGCGGATGACCAGGACATGCGCAGTCTGGTCGAGTACTTGCGCGGCAGCGCGCAGCTGACGCCAACCTTGTTGCTGCGCGGTCTGTGCACCGGAAATCTCGGCCTGTTCGTCGTTGCAATGGCGGATCTTTGCGAGATGCCGCCCGAGCGTGTCGAAATCGTTCTGGCGAGCGGATGGAATTCGAGCCTTCGGGCCCTGTTCAAGCGGGCGGGCCTGCCACCCAAGCTTCATTCCGCCTTCGAGGCGGCGGTTCTCGGCCATCGGGAGATCGTGGCTGCCGGCGAGCCCTTGTCCGGGTTTGCCTTCACGCGCCTCATGATCGAGACGGTGCTTGCCGATAACGAACCGGAAGAAGGCTTCGACGACGGGCTAGACTCGTTGCGGCGGCTGCTGCGGCGCGTTGAAGCGGAGGTCGCACGCGAAGCCGCGCGCCTGTTCGTGCGTCAAACGAGCCTACCTGCCGCCTGAATTTACCACCGCCTGAACCTGAACGCGGGGATAAAGGTCCCGCAACGTTCGAGGTTGGCGCAATATTCACGACAAACCCGATGAATGAGAGCCCTTACTGAGGTGCGGGTCGCGTTGTTCTGCCTGCTTGTCCAAAAGACGGAGGAGATGCATGCTCGCGATTAACACAGCAAAGGGCTCGTATATCGGGAGGAGCGCAAAGTGACCGGTCATGTCATGGCAATCGACCAGGGGACCACATCTACCCGGGCGATGGTCTTCTACCCGGGCTATGGTCTTCGGTGAAAAGGTGCGGATGAAGGGTGTCGCGCAAATGGAGTTTGCGCAAAGCTATCCTCATCCGGGCTGGGTCGAGCACGAGCCGGAAGATCTTTGGGCGACGGTCATCTCCACCTGCCGAAGGGCCATGGCATCGACGGGCGTGGAAGCCGGGGACATCGCTTCCATCGGCATCTCCAATCAGCGCGAGACGACGGTGGTCTGGGATCGTCGCACCGGGCGGGCGGTGACGCCCGCGATCGTGTGGCAGGACCGGTGCACCGCTGCGACCTGTCAGGCCCTTCGCGAGGCGGGGCATGAAGACCTGGTGAGTTCGTGCACCTGGCTGCTGCTTGATCCGTATTTCTCCGCCTCCAAGATCGCGTGGATCCTCGACAATACGGACGGTGCGCGGCAGGCGGCCGAAGAAGGGCGTCTGGCCTTTGGTACGGTCGATTGCTTCCTCTTGTGGCGGTTGACCGATGGTAGGATCCATGCAACCGATGCCACGAATGCGAGCCGGACGGCGCTTTACAACATCCATGAAGGCCGTTGGGACGAGGAGCTGCTCAATCTCTTCCGCGTGCCCGTTTCGATGCTGCCGGAAGTGCGCAACAGTGCGGACGATTATGGCATGACGGATCCGGATCTGTTCGGCGGCACCATCGCGGTGTGCGGGATCGCGGGCGATCAGCAGGCGGCCACCGTTGGGCAGGCGTGCTTCGAGCCGGGGATGGTAAAGTCGACCTACGGCACCGGGTGTTTCGCCGTGCTCAATACGGGAAGCGTACCGGTGGTGTCGCAGAACTGGCTGCTGACCACGGTTGCCTACCAGTTCGACGGCAAGTCCGCCTATGCGCTGGAAGGGGCGATCTTCGTCGCCGGGGTAGCCGTTCAATGGCTGCACGACGGATTGCGCATTCTGGAGGATGCCTCGCAGTCGGGTGATCTGGCGGCGGTCGCGGGTGCGGATCAGGACGTTTATATGGTGCCCGCCTTCGTCGGGCTCGGCGCACCCTATTGGGATGCGGAATGCCGCGGCGCGATCTTCGGGCTGACGCGGGGAACCGCACGGCCGGAACTGGCGCGTGCGGCGCTGGAGTCGGTCTGTTTCCAGACAAACGATCTGATCGATGCGATGCGTGCGGACTGGAGCGCGGCCGGGCACGATGGCACCGAAGCCAGCGCTCCGGTTCTGCGTGTCGACGGCAGCATGGTTGCCTCCGACTGGACCATGCAGAGGCTTGCCGACGTGCTCGATGCCCCCGTCGACCGACCGCATATGCGCGAGACGACCGTGCAGGGCGCGGCCTATCTGGCCGGGTTCGGAGCCGGGCTCTATCCCGATCCGGCGGCATTTGCTGAGAGCTGGGCGCTTGAGCGCCGGTTCACGCCCACGATGGAAGAGGCCGTGCGTGCGCACAAGGTGGCGGGCTGGCGCGACGCGGTGTCGCGCACCCTGTCGCGCGGGGTTTAGGTCTCCGGCATCTTCGTATTCATAAAACCGCATGTTTCCGTCGATGACCGCGCCCGGGCAGGTGTTCACTGCCCGGGCGCGATGCGTATTGCGTCACCGATATGTGATGTGGAGGGGCTTGTCGCCGTATTTGTCGCAAGGGATGGTGCGGGACTATTGCGTAAGGGAGAAGATCAATGCGAATTCGTACGGTACTTCTTTTCGGTGGGGTGGGCATTGTTGCATTCACCGCCGCGGTTTTCGCACAGGATGATCCGATCAAGCAGTGTCAGGATCGGATGAAAGCCATCGGCGATTCCATGAAAATTCTCGGCGGCATGGCCAAGGGGACCAATCCCTACGACGCGGATGCGGCCAAGGCGGCGCTGGCGCGGATCAATGAAAGCATCGACGGCTTCACCGCTCTTTTCCCGAAGGGACCGAGACCGGCGGCGATACGGCGGCCTCTCTGGAAATCTGGAAAGACAACGATGAATTCGTCGAGGATGCGGAAGCTTTGAAGACCGTGTCGACGGATCTCATGTCCGAGATTGGAGGCGGGATCGATTCCCTGCGCGGGGCGATGGGCAAGATTGGCGGCACCTGCAAGGATTGCCACGAGGATTTCCATCTGAAGAAGGACTGATCCGATCAATCTCGGAGCGCTCAAGCGGCCGGGCTCTGCGCCCGCAGGTCGCTTGAGCGCGCCATCTTGCGAAGGGAGGGGGGTATGCGCGCGTTCGTACGGTTGGTGGTCGTTCTGGCGGTTTTGGGCGGGGCCGTCTTCTACTGGCTGACGATGCCGGAGCGCATCTATCCTTCCACCGTGCCCGCTCATGTGGTGGATCTGGCCAATGGCGAGCGCATGTTCTGGGCAGGCGGGTGCGGATCCTGTCATGCGGTGGCAAAGGCATCGGGTGACGAGAAGCTTAAGCTTGGCGGCAGACAGGAACTTGTGACGCCGTTCGGCACCTTTCGTGTGCCCAACATCTCCCCCGATATCGCGACCGGGATCGGCGGCTGGTCCAACGCGGATTTCATCACCGCCATGGTGAAGGGCGTCTCGCCGGGCGAGCGCCATTACTACCCGGCCTTTCCCTATACTTCCCATCAGCACATGACCCGGGAAGATCTCATCGACCTGAAGGGCTTTCTCGATACGTTTCCGGCGGTGGTGAACAAGGTCGGTCCGCACGATCTGGCCTTCCCCTTCAATATCCGCCGAGGGCTGGGATTGTGGAAGCTGCTTTATCTCGATGGCAAGACCTTCACGCCCGATCCGGCGGCGTCCGATGCGGTGAACCGTGGGGCCTATCTGGTCAACGGGCCGGGCCATTCATTGCGGAGAATGCCACACACCGCGGACTTTATCGGCGGGCCGCGCATGTATCGGTTCCTGGCGGGAGGACCTGCTCCTGAAGGCGAGGGCGTCGTTCCGAACTTGACGCCGGACAAGAACGGGCTGGGCTCCTGGAGCGAGGCCGATATCGCCTATGCGCTGGAGACCGGGTTCACGCCCGATTACGACACGCTCGGCGGCTCTATGACCTCGGTGCAGGAAAACATGGTGCATCTGCCTGCCGAAGATTGGGCCGCGATCGCCGCCTATCTGAAGTCGATCCCGCCGATTGCAACGGCGAGCGGGAAGTAGGTGAGGGGTGAGGGGGCTGGTTGCGCATTGCGAGGAATGGCTTGCCTCACCCTCCGACTGTCATCCCCGCGCAGGCGGGGATTCAGCATTCCAGAGGCGTGTGCGGCTCGTGTGTCTTAAGGCTGATTCTGTGGTTACTGGATCCCCGCCTGCGCGGGGATGACAAGCCGTCCATATGATTGATTTCACAGCAAGAGATCGCTGGAAAGCCCGATCTCCCTTCAACCCGGAAGTCCCTATTGCGCGACCTGTTTTTCGATCCAGTCGCAGAAGCTGCGTGAGCCGCCGGAGGTGTGCAGCACCAGAAGAGCCGGCTCGTCGTAGGGGTGGTATTCCCCGATCGTGGCCATCACTTCCTCGGCGCGCGATTGCATCGTCTTGGCGATGAAGACGATCTCGTTCTCCTCCTCCACCTTGTCGGCCCAGGTGTAGATCGAGCGCATGCCGGGAATCATGTTCACGCAGGCCGCAAGCTTCTTGCGCACTAACACGCCGGCTGCGGCGCGGGCGGAGGCGGTGTTGGGGAAGGTGGAATAGACAAGGACGGGGGCATCGTCGGCCATGGCGGTCTCCTGTGGATCCTGTCGTGTTGCAGACCGTTTCTGTCGCTGCGGCACGAGCGATCGCCTTTTGATTTGGCACCCTGCATAACAGATATTCCTTTGCCTCGCCCGGCCGGTTCTGGCTAAAGGAAAGACATGTGACTTGCGTGCAGTGCGCCGTTCGCACAGGGCCAGACAGGATCGTGACATGACCAGCCCTCGGGGCGACTCGATAGAAAAGCTTGCCTTCGTCTCCAGCCGGACGCCGGAGGCGCGGGCAGCTCGCGATCATCTTGCAGGCTTGTACGGCAACGTGCCAGCGGAAGAGGTTGACGTGATCGTCGCACTCGGCGGTGACGGGCTGATGCTGGAGACGATGCACCGCTTCATGAATGCTAAGAAGCCGATCTACGGCATGAACCGTGGATCCGTTGGTTTTCTGATGAACGAATACGGCGAGGACGGTCTGCTGGAACGCCTGCGCAAGGCGACGGCGACAACCATTCATCCCCTGCTGATGGAGACCGTGGATATCGATGGTGAGGTCTTTCGGGCCCGGGCGATCAACGAGGTCTCGATGCTGCGCCAGACCTATCAGGCGGCGAAGCTGAAGGTGATGGTGGATTCGCGGGTGTGGCTGGAGGAACTGATCTGCGACGGGATCCTCGTGGCGACGCCTGCCGGATCGACCGCCTACAACCTGTCGGCGCACGGGCCTCTGCTGCCGATCTATGCTCCGCTTCTGGCGCTGACGCCGATCAGTTCGTTTCGTCCACGGCGCTGGCGCGGCGCGCTTCTGCCGAACCGCTCCAAGGTCTTCATCGAAGTGCTGGAACCCGACAAGCGTCCGGTGAGTGCGGCCGCCGACCATATCGAAATCCGCAACGTGCGTAGCGTTTCGGTTTCGCAGGACTGGGAATCGGAAAGTCTGATCATGTTCGATCCCGATCACGGCTGGGATGAACGCATTCTCTCCGAGATGTTCCGTTATTGACGGCGCCGGGTCATTTTACAAACGCTTCGTTAACGAAACTGGGCCACACTCCCGGTCCGGACGTTACGGACAGTCAGTATTCGCGAGGATACGACATCAGCTTACGGCAGACCTCAGTGCCGCGAAGGATTGCGAGATGAACGACCGCGCCGCCGACGGTGACTTCGAGATCATCACACCGCCGGTCAATCTACGTTCCAAGGTACGTCAGCTCGGTGCCCGCGAGGCGGCGAATTTCGATCCCGTCGCAGCGGCTGAAGCTGCGCTCGCCAAGCTGTCCACGATTTTCAATTCCTGGATGGATCTTGAAACGGAAGATCTGCTCAAGTCCTGGGTCGACATCCACGCAAACGGCCTGAACGAAGAACGGCGCGACACGCTTTTCCGCCATTTCCACGACATCAAGGGACAGGCCGCCACGCTGGGCTTTCCGCTGGCGGGCCGGGTCGCCGACAGCCTCTGCCATCTCCTCGATACGGTCACCGACGTCAAGCTGGTGCCCGAACAGCTGATCGAGCAGCACGTCCAGGCAAATCCGCGCCATGGTGGCAGAAGACGTTCGCGACGAGGACGATCAGGTCGCGACCGCGCTCGTCAAGCAGCTCGCCGATGTGACGGACGATTTCATCGCCACCGTTCAGCAGGATATGCCGTCGGATGTCGACGATGAATGTCGGATGTCGACGACGAATAGAGACGTCCGCTTCGTTCTTGCCGCGTCTTTTTCTCTGCCATTTTCCCCTCAGTCCAAAGTGCGTCTGAAGCGCGTCACGGCGATGGTCATGGTGATCAGCGTCAGGATCGTCAGCATCGTGGCCGGATGGGCAACGTCGGAGAGGTCCGATCCCTTCAGCATGATGCTGCGTACGATGCGCAGGTAATGGGTCAGCGGCAGCGCCTCGCCTACCCATTGCGCCCAGACCGGCATGCCCGCGAAGGGGAACATGAAGCCCGACAGCAGGATGTTGGGCAGGAAGAACATGAAGCTCATCTGGATCGCCTTAAGCTGGTTCTGCGCCAGTGTGGAGAAGGTGTAGCCGATCGACAGATTGGTGGTGATGAAGAGCATGGAAAGCGCGGAGAGTAGGAGCAGGTTCCCTTCCACCGGAACATCGAAGATCAGATACCCGGCGATGAAGATCAGGGCTGTCTGCAGAAACCCGACCAGCACATAGGGCGCGATCTTGCCGAGCATCACCTCCAGCTGGCGGATCGGCATGGAGAGCAGGTTCTCCATGGTGCCGTGCTCGATCTCGCGGGTGACGGAGAGCGCGGTAAAGATCAGCATGGTCATGGTGATGATGGTGCCGAGAATGCCCGGCACGATGTTGAGCCGGGTGACGGTTGCCGGATTGTAGCGTCGGTGCTGGCGGATCTCGAAGGAAGCGGACGATGCGCTCGCGGGCAGCCCATGAAGCCCGGACAAACTTGCGAGACGACGCCGTTCAGTGCGCCGAGCGCCGTGCCCGATGCACCGGATCGGTGGCGTCGGCGGCGAGCAGCAGGGCCGGTGTCTCGCCCTGCCGCAGGGCGCGCTCGAAACCGGCGGGGATTTCCACGGCAAACTGCACCGTTCCTGCGCGCAGCCAGTCATCGACCTGGGCCTCGGTTTCGGCGATCCGCGTGATGCGGAAATAGGACGTGTTCTTCAGCGCGGCGACGATGGCGCGCGAGACGTCGGTGTTTTCTTGGGACAGGACCACCGTCGGCAGGTTCTTGGGCTGGGTGTTGATGGCGAAACCGAAGAGCAGAAACTGCATCAACGGGATAAAGATCATTGTCGCGAAGGTCACCCGATCGCGGCGCAGTTGCAGGAATTCCTTGATGAACATCGCCCAGAAGTGGCCGAACCCAGCCAGGCGGGGGCGGTGTCGTGCGGCGGCTTGATCCGGCGAAGGCTTTGCTGTCATCGGAAATTGTCCTGCGAACGGCTCATCAGATCGATGAAGACATCTTCCAGCGTTGCCTTGGAGGCGGTCCAGGTGAAGCGGGCGTCGTCGCGATAAGGCGCGATGACGCGCTCCAGAGCCGCGTGGTCGCGCCCGGCGACGTGCAGGGGGAGCCGAAGGGTGCGACCATGTCGACCCCGTCGGCGGCAAGCAGCTTGTTGGCGAGACCGTGCAGGCTGTCGCCGGAGACCGTCCATGTCTCAAGGTTTGCCGAGGCGATGACGTCCTGCACTGTGCCGTGGGCCAAAAGCGAGCCGTAGGCGATATAGGCGATCTCGTGACAGCGTTCCGCCTCGTCCATGTAGTGGGTGGAGACCAGCACCGTCAGCCCGTCGGCGGCAAAGCCGTGGATCTCGTTCCAGAAGTCGCGGCGCGCCTTGGGATCGACGCCGGCGGTCGGCTCGTAGAGCAGCAACAGATCGGGGGAGGGCAGAATGCAGGCCCCCCAGCGACAGGCGTTGTTTCCAGGCGCCCGACAGGGCTCCGGCAAGCTGCTCCTTGCGCCCCTTGAGCGCACCCAGTCGCTCGATCGCTTCGCCAGCCTTCTGCTGGGGGTGGGACAAGCCGTAGAGGTGCGCCACGAATTCCAGGTTCTTGCGGATCGAAAGATCCTCGTAGAGCGAAAAGCGCTGCGTCATGTAGCCGACGCGCGGCTTGATCAGGTCGCTCTGGGTGCGAATGTCGTAGCCAAGGCACGTGCCGTGGCCGGTATCGGGGGGCAGCAACCCGCACAACATGCGGATGGTCGTGGTCTTGCCCGAACCGTTGGGCCCCAGAAATCCATAGATCTGACCGCGCTCCACATGCATGGAGAGGTCCTTGACGACGGTCTTGTCGCCGAAGGATTTCGTCAGTCCCTCGACCTCGATGGCGATTTCCGGGGCGTCGTTAATGACGGCACCACGGGGCTGAAACCGGGGCTCACGATCCTGCCTCCCTGCTCACGGTGACAGGTTGGCCGACGCGCAAGGCCTCGGGATGATCGGGGACGGCTTCGATGCGGAAGACGAGCTTGGCGCGTTCTTCCAGCGAATAGATGACCGGAGGCGTGTATTCGGCCTCCTGGGCGAGGCAGTCGATTGTGGCGGTCGTCACCTTGCATCCATCGCAGGAGACGGCGACCTTGTCGCCCACATGCAGGCTCGGCAGTTCGGCTTCGGGAACGAAGAAGCGGACCTTTATGACCTTCGGCGGCAGAAGCGCCACCACCGGGGTTCCGGCGCTGACGACCTCGCCGGGGCGATAATAGACTTCCTGAATGGTGCCGGATGCGGGGGCGTCGACGACGTGCTTTCTGGCCTGAGTTCGCAGTTCTGCGAGCTTCGCCTCAGCCTCTGCAAGGTTTTCGCGTGCCTGTTCCACGGCGGGGTTGCGGGCGGGCAGCCGGGCGACGGAAATCTGGTGGCGGACCTGTTTCAGTTCGGCCGTGTTGCGGTCGAAGGCGGCGCGGGCGGCATCGAGTCCCGAGGTCGCCGCGGTGCCCTTCGCGGTCAGGGTCTTGGCGCGTTCGAATTCGAGCTTTGATTCCTCAAGCGCGGTTTTTGCCGCTTTTTCCTGAGCGAGCAGGACATCGATTTCCTGCGCTCTCTGCCGCGGGGCTTCGGCCTCGCTCAGCCCGGCGCTGACCTGAGCTTGCGCGACATCATCCTCCACGGTGAAGAGCGAGGCGCCCGCCTCGACATGGTCACCGCGCTTCAGCGCAAGCGCGATCAATCGGCCGGTGACTTCCGGGCCGATGAACAGGCTGTCAGCCTCGACCCAACCTTGCCAGTCGGTTTGGTCGTCCCGGGGGCTGGAGGTAAACCAGTAATACCCGCCGCCGATGGCGAACCCGAGAATCACGAGGAGAAGGACGATGCGTTTCATGAGGCGCCACCGGTTTCTTCGCAGGTCGGGTTTGTGGGCTTTGGGGCGGATATCAGCAACTCGCGATAGGTGGAGAGCATGCCCTCCATGTCGAGGTGCTGCTGATCTTCAAATAGCGCATCCCAGATCACGCCGGTCAGCAGTGGGGCCATGACGAGTTGCGGAAACCGGGCGAGGGCGTTGCTGGTCAGTTCGCCGCTTTCAAAGCCGCGCTGTCCGATCCGAGAGATAAGCTCCAGAGCGTTGCGGACGATGTCGCGATAGTAGAATTCGGTGATCGCGGGAAAGCGGGGGCCTTCCTGGATCAGCAGGCGGATGAGATATTTGCGGTGCGTCAGCAGGATCTGGTCGACGAAGATCATGTGCATGCGGCGCAGGATCACCTGCACCGGCAGATCGGGTAGGGAGGCGACGGCTTCCATCACGGCCAGCACCGGTTGAGCCGCCTCGCGCAGCAACTCCTCAAACAGCGTCTCCTTGTCGGAGAAGTAGAGGTAGATTGTACCCTTGGCGATGCCTGCGTGTTTGGCGACGTCTTCGAGACGGGTCTGGGCAAAGCCGTGTTCGGCAAAGAGATTGAAGGCCGCCTGCAGGATTTCATTGCGCCGGTCTGCGGTGTCGCGCCGCTTGCTCTTCTTGTGCGCTCCGGCAGCAGATTTCGAAGGCTGTTTCGAGCCGCTTGAAGCCTCCGGGGTTGCTCGTTCGGGGGCGGTGCCGGTGGAGCCGTGGTTCGGGGCGGAAGGCTTGCGAGACAAGGAAACGGTCCTCTTCGATATTCATGTGAACTTGTGGAACGCGGAAACGCCTGAACCTGCGCGGAGACTTGCAGCTTCGAGAGTTCCGAGGTGTCTACGTGGGGCCTCCGGATCACCGCATCAGGTTCAGCATCAGTTCTATGACTGACTGGCCAGTCAGACTGGCTAGCGCAATTGAAGTTAAGCTTCAAGGAATTATGACTGGCCGGTTAGTCAGTCGCGATGGGTGGTTAATGAACTTGGTGGGAAGGAAGAAGCTGCGGGGTGTGAAGGGCAGCGCATGTAAAGGGCAGCGCGAGCATGGTGATTGCGAAGAAGGGCAGCATGCCGATCACCCGCGTCCACGTTGCTCCGCCGAGCGATCCCATGTTCCAGAAGGTGAAGTCGCGCAGCTCCGTATCGGTGCTGTCGAAGACGATGAGCCCGATGATCGCCATGGCGAGGGCTGTGAAGGCGATACCGGCCAGCAGCATGGTGGCGACGGAGGTGCGCCCGGCCCGTGTGGCGACCGAATAGAGCAGGAAGGTCACCACCAGCGCGCCGATAAAGGCGGAGATGGGCAGAAGGTGCGCGCCGAGCCATGCGAGCAGCGCGAGCCCGGCGCCTGCGATGATGACTATCGAGGTGACGGCGGCCAGCGCCGCTCCGGCCGAAATGCCGATCAGGGCGGGATCGGCCAGAGGATTGCGGAAGAACCCTTGCATCATTGCCCCCGAAGTCGCCAGCCCCGCACCAACGAGGATGCCCATTGTGGTGCGCGGTAGGCGGATGTCGAACAGGATAACCCGATCGCGCAAAGTCGCCACGGTTTCCCAGCCGAGCGCCTGACCGACTGCCCGGAACGCCTCCTTCATTGAGATGTCCGTCGCACCGATCGTCGCGGAGGCGACGATTGCGGCGAGAAGCAGCAGGACCAGAAGCGGGATGGTCAACCGGCGGCGAAGCTCGCGCGTCGTCATCGTGCCCATATCGCGGTGGCTTTCTGTCGTTGCGATTGCCATTGATCGACCTGTGCTTGCGGATCAGTCGGTGAGGGGGCCAATGCGCCGGGCCAGTTCGCGGATCGAGGCGGCGGTGCGCGGGCCGAAGCCGAGCAGGGCCTGCCCGTCCATGGCGATGATCCGGTCGTTCTTGC
This sequence comes from Breoghania sp., assembly GCF_030066895.1. Lineage (GTDB taxonomy): Bacteria > Pseudomonadota > Alphaproteobacteria > Rhizobiales > Stappiaceae > Breoghania. The sequence goes on from NZ_JASJAV010000022.1 coordinate 11,623, forward strand.
CCGCGGGCGTCAGTTCGATGCCGGGTAGGGCGCGGATATCGTCGCTCGGGTCCATGCCGGGGCGCGTCATGGCGAGGACATAGTCGGGGGCAGCGGCGACCAATGCTTCCGTGTTGACGGGCTTGTAGTTCTCAAAAGAGGAGAAGACGTTCTGCCCGCCCGCCATTTCAATGACGGCATCGGCCGCGGTGTTCGCACCGGAGGCCAGCATGCGTCCGCTACCGACCGACAGCAGGAACAGAACGCGCGGATGGTCCTTCGCGCCAGCGACAGCTGCGCGCGTTGCCTCGAAGTCGGCGGTGATCTGATCCTTCAGCGCCTGTGCCTTTTCCGGGACGCCCAGCGCCTTGCCGACGACCCGCGACCTTTTCCAGAACGCTTGCGGCCGTGTGGGCTTCGGGCACTTCGATCATCGGGAAGGAGCTTGCCTTCAGTACCTGGACGGCGGGCGGTGGGCCGGAACCTTCGATGGCGAGGATCAGATCCGGGTTGAGCGCGAGGACGCCTTCGGCGGCGAGCTGGCGCATGTAGCCGACATTGGGCAGCTCCGTTGTCGGTTCCGGGTAGATGCTGGTGGTGTCGATCGCGACGATGCGGTCTTGCTCACCGAGCGCGTAGACGATTTCCGTGACGCCGCCGCCGATGGAGACGATGCGCGACGGGGTGTCGGCGGCATGGGCTCCGTCGGGCAGCGTGAGGCCCGCAGTGAGCGGGGCAAGGGCGAGGACGGCAAGGCCTGAGAGGACGCGGCGGCGGGGGAGAAAAGGGGCCATCATGTTCTCATTCTTGTTGGGAAGATCTCGGCGTCTTGTCGGGAATGGGGATCACTTGGTGAGGATCAGCTTGTTCAGGCGGGTGATCGTCAGGCGATAGCAGGCGTCGCCGTGCATGATCCTGAGTTCACGGTCGCCGTTGAACAGGGTCTCGCTGTCGAGAGTGCGGGGCTCTTCGGCCGCTCTGTGGGGAGTATTCCCGCGTGTATCCGCAAGTTTTGTGGTTTCACGATCCATGATCGTATCTCCGTAGTTGGATGCGAAATATACCTCCGGTGTAAATTGATCGGGACGTTCCATTGCCTTCCACTGCTCCAGCTTTCGGATTTGAAGAATTCCAAAGTAGTGTTTCTCAACACTATATTATTGAATAAAATACTCAAGATTAGATAGGAAGGCAATGATCGAAGCGCCGAATCCGTGAAAATCGCGATGTGACGCCTTGACCGAGGTAGCGAGCGAAGACCGATTTAAACGGCACAGGCGCCAGCCAATCCTTTGGTCCTCTTCTTCCGTGAACCAAAGAAGGCAACTATGCGTCTGAGAAATAGGCGATTGGCCACGTTTATGGCCGCGACCGCATTGGCCGGTCTGAATATGGAACACCCGGTGATGGCGCAGGAAACGGGAACTATCCTGCTGGACACGGTGACGGTGAGCGCGACGCGAACCGAGGAAGCGGCGATCAATGCGCTGGCCTCGGAAAGCATGGTGACCACCGAGACCGTGGATCTATCCGGGGCTGACACGCTGGGGAGCGTCCTGAAATCCGTACCCGGTATCGAGGTGGAAGAGGTTGCCGATTCCCCCGGTGTCGTGATCAATATTCGCGGACTGTTCGGCTTCGGCCGGGTGGCGGTGAATGTAGACGGCGCGCGGCAGAACTTCCAGGCCTCAGGCCACAGCCTTTCGGGTGGGGCGGTGTTCTTCGAGCCGGAATTCCTGGAAACCGCGACGGTCACGCGCGGGCCTGTCGCCAATGCCTAAGGGTCCGGCGCCATCGGCGGCGTGGTGAACTTCGAGACCAAGAAGGCCTCGACCTTCCTGAAGCCCGGCGAGATGTAGGCCGCAGAGAGCTTTTCGCGCTACAGCACGAATAACGGCTGGGCGCAGAGGGCGACGGGGGCCGCTCGCATCGGCGAGGCCTTCGGGCTGCTGGGCAGCGTCGTCTACCGCAAGAACTGGCGCTACCAGGACGGCCACGGAGACGGGGTCTACAACTCCGCCAACGAAATCGTCTCGGGTATGGTCAAGGCCGAGATCGACCCCGGCAACGGGCATTCTCTGGAACTCGGCGCGATCACCTACAATTCCGAGTACTCGTCTGGCGATCCGAGCACGACGAATTACGACAATGACGTGTCGGACAATACGATCAGAGCGAAGTACCGCTACCGGTCGCTGGACAATGACTGGTTCGACCTCGTCGCCAGCGGCTACTGGACGAACACCAAGCTCGATCAGACCTACCTGACCGGCACGCTTTCCGGCGGGGATCGCAGTTTCTGGATCGACACCTATGGTCTCGACGTCAACAACACCTCGCGATTTGCCACCGGCAACTTCGCACACGAGACGACGGTCGGTGTCGACGGCTTCTTCGATTACGTCGATGTTCAGGACGTCTCCGGCGGCAGCGCCGATTTCTATACGCCGAACGATCAGTGCAAGGTCTATGGCGGGTTCATCCAGCACCGGATCGACTACCAGAAGGTGGTGGAACTGATCGCGGGCCTGCGTTACGACGCCTATTCGCTGCAGGGCGGAGGCACCGAAACCTCGGGCGATAACGTCTCGTCCAAGATCACGCTGGGCTTCTCGCCGTTTGCGAAAACGTTCCTGGATGGGCTGCAACTCTACGGAACCTACGCGGAGGGCTATCGCTCGCCGTCGATCACGGAAACGCTGATCTCCGGTACGCATCCCGGTGGCTACTTCGATTTCCTGCTGAACACGGATCTGAAGTCGGAAACGGCGCATAACAAGGAAATCGGCATCAACTACCGGCGTGACGGGCTGGTCCGTCCGAATGACCGGATCCGCGTGAAGGCGGCCTACTTCCACAATCAGGTGGACGACTACATCGACGCCGATCTGCAGTCGACCGGCTGCATCAACACGATGACCTACATGTGCTACCAGTACCGGAACGTCGAGAACGCGCTGATCGAAGGCTGGGAACTGGAAACCAGCTACGACATGGGCTGGATGTTCCTCGGACTTTCGGGCCAGCACCAGCGCGGACAGGACCAGGATACGGGCGATTATCTGACGACCGTTCCCGCCAATCGGCTGCTGACCACGGTCGACTTCCGGCCGCTTGCCGATATTGATGCGACCGTGGCTTCCAGGCCGACGCGGTCGATGCGCAGGAACGGACGGACTCCCCGGCCAAGGGGTACGGGCTGGTCAATCTGTTCGCGACCTACAAGCCGCGTGATGACCTGCAGCTCGGATTGAACGTCGACAAATTCTTCGACCACAACTAACAGCCCTATCTCGACTCCGATAACGGGGCGGGGCTTGCGGTCAAGTTTACGTTGCGCGCCCGTCTGGGCGGTTGACATTCCTGCGGGCCGTTTGGTGCGGCCCGCGACTGAAAAAGAATCCGTGCCGGGACGAGATCGTCGTTCTGGCACGGGCCGTGTGAAGCCACTGGGCACGAGCCTGCCGGATGCCGGTTCTCGTGCAAGCAGCCGAAGGAGTTAACACCCCGTGCAGTTGAGCAAAGCGATGACACGACATTCGAATTTCCGGCCCGCGCGCGGCCGCTCCCGGCTGGCCGGCCTTTGTGCGGTCGTTTTCGCGACGGGGTTGGTCGCGGGCGGGTGGCTCGGCGCTGGCGGCGGACGGCGAAATCTCGCTGGAACTCAACGGGGTGTCCACGGTCGGCTCGGCCTGCCAGGCGACGTTGGTCGCCCGCAACGGGCTCGATCTCGCCCTTTCGGAATTCGGGCTCGATATCGTGGTTTTCGATGATGCGGGCAGCGTCTCCGACATGTCCGCGCTGAGCCTTGGCGCCTTGCCTGCGGGCAAGACCCGCGTGCTGCGGTTCAACATTGCCAAGCGCGCCTGCGAGAAGGTTTCAGCCTTTCTGGTCAATGATGTGCGCGCCTGCAAGGGGGAGGGGGTTGACCCGGCCTCCTGTCTTTCCAAGCTCAAGACGAGCAGCCGTATCGATATCAGTCTGGGTCTCTAAATCCGGGGCTTGAAGGCTCGTAAGCCGGATTATCGCCAGCCAGAAGCCGGCCATCCGGCTCGAGCCATAAGGAGCTTATCATGAATTCATCCGCTTTGCCGCCCTTTCTGGCGGATACGTTCGGCCCGATCATCTAACTTGCACGCACCGGCGGTCCGGTCGTCGTGCTCCTGGGGCTCTTGTCGGTGATCACGCTGGCGCTGGCCTTCGCCAAGCTCATCCAGTTTTATGTGGCCGGCACGGGGCGTCACGTCAATGCCCGCAAGGTGCTGCACCTGTGGATCTCGGGCGAACGGGAAGTGGCCATGCAGCAGTTGGGCGGGCAGCGTTCCGTTCTGGGCGACGTGCTCTCCCATCTCGTGCGTGGCGCCAGCAATGGCTGCAGCACCGAGACGCAACTGCGCGAGGATATCGAGCGCATCTACCTGAACAAGATCGCCAATCTGCGTTCCTTCCTGCGTCCACTCGACATGATCGCCCAGACCGCACCGCTGATCGGCCTGTTCGGCATTGTGCTCGGCATGATCGAGGCGTTCCGTGCTATGCAGGGGGCGGGCGCCCATGTCGATCCGTCCGTGCTGGCAGGAGGCATCTGGGTCGCGCTGTTGACCACGGCGGTGGGACTGGCGGTCGCCATTCCGATCTCGGTGTTCGTGGGCTGGTGCGACGGGCGCATCGAGCGTGAGCACTAGGCGATGGAAGACCTCGTCACCGCATTCTTCACCGGCAAGCCAACCGAAGTCGCTCCCGTGGGCGTCGTCGATCTCGCCAGCCATGGACGCAGGCACGCGCATTGACAAAAGACCGGCCAGGCGGCGGCCGATCGAACTGACGTCGCTGATCGACGTCATCTTCCTGCTGCTGCTCTTCTTCATGCTGGCTTCTACGTTTTCGCACTATCAGGCGTTGCCGCTTTCGGGCGGCGGCGAAACGGCGAACGCGGCCACGGCGGCCGTGCGTCCGGCGCTACTGCGCGTCCACGGCGAGGGCCGGATGGACCTCAACGCGCAACCCGTTTCCGCGGACGATCTGACTGCCCGGCTGGAAAAGCTGAAGCAGAACGAGATTGAGCGTGTGGCGATCTCGTCGGGGGGGAAGGCCAACGTACGGGATGTCGTGAGCGCCATGGACGCGGTGGAAAAGATTGGTCTTTCCAGCATTCTCGTTGGGGGGAAATAGCGATGCGGATGCACGGACCCACGGAACGCGCGCGCACCGACAACATCATCGCGCTGATCAACGTCGTTTTTCTGATGCTGATCTTCTTCCTGTTCGCTGGCTCGGTGGAGCCCAACGATACCAACGACATCACTCCACCTGACGTCTCGGTGGAGCGCGAGAAGACCGATACGGGCGGAGCCCTCGTCGTTCTGACCGACGGCACGATGAGGCTCGGCAAGACGGTGATCTCGCCGGAAGCACTGGTTGCGGCGATCCGGGCGGAAGTGCAGGGAAACGCAGAGCAGCCTTTGCGCATCGTTGCCGACAAGTCTCTTCCGGCTACGGTCCTGAACGAGATCCTGGCGCGGGCGCGTGAGGCGGGGCGGGAGAAGATTATTCTCGTCGCCCGGCAAGCGCGCCGGACGCAGGCGATGGCGCTGCCGTCCCCGCGACCGACGGCGTCGGCTCCGATGCTCAGGCGGCGGGGGCGGGCGAATGAGACATGGCCGTCTTCTGGCGGGGGGTCTGGCCGCCTCGCTCGCCGTCCATCTGGCGGTTGTCGCGCAATACAGCTTCGATTCAGATCAGATCGAGCGATCGGCTTCGCCCGGCGGCGCCAGTGCATCCGCGGGTAGTCTCGAAGATTTGGTGATGGTAACCGACACGCCCGAGCCGGTTGATCCCGACCTTGAAGCCGAGATCGAACCGATCGAGGAGGAGCCGGTCGAGGAAGTCGTGGAGCAACCCGTCGAGGAGGTTCGGTCGGAGACGCCGGTCGAGGTCGTCGACGCTGAGCCGCAAGACGACGTGGAAATGAGCAAGCCGCAGCAGCATGCGGCCCTGGTGCCGCTTGTGAACGAGAGTTCCGAGCCGGTCATGCCCATGCCGCAGGAGGCTGAGCCGGCGATCACTCTGCCGTTTGAAGCCGAGCCGCTCGCCGAGCAGCCTGAGGTCGAGGATTCTGTCATCGAGGAACAGGTTTCAGAGGTCGAACCGCAGCAGGCGGAACCGGTGAAACCGGAAACCGTCGTGGCCGATGTGGTCGCCGCTCCTGTTCCGACGTTGAAGCCGAAGATTGAGCGGCCGAAGAAGCGGGTCGTCAAGAAGCGCAAGCCCGTGGCGCAGGGCAATTCCCAGCGCAATGAGTCACGCGGGGCGACCCGCGGGTCCAATACTGCGGAAACCGGGGACGGTGGGCGCAAGGCGACGTCGAATTATCTTGGCGGGGTCAATGCACGTCTGCAGCGCGCCAAGCGGTATCCTCGTCGGGCGCGCGGCGCCGAAGGAACGGTGTTCGTGCGCTTCAAGATTGCGCGTTCCGGGGCGGTCAGTGGTTTGCGGGTGGTGCGATCCTCCGGCAATGCGGATCTCGATGAGGCCGCCTTGTCGAATGTGAAACGCGTGTCGCCATTCCCGAATTTCCCGAGTGAAATGCGTCAGAAATCACAGACAGTTACGGTGCCATTTCGATATACGGCGCCGTGATCGAGGTAACTGGAAGAAGGAACGATCCATGTATATCGCGATGAACCGTTTCCGGGTGAAATCAGGCTGCGAGGAGGAATTCGAGACGATCTGGAAGAACCGCGATCGCCGCTTGAGCGAAGTCCCGGGCTTCATTGAGTTCAAGCTTCTCAAGGGCGAAGAGGTCAAGGAGGGCGGAGACGAGGATCACGCACTCTACGCCTCGCACACGCTGTGGAACAGCTACGATGATTTCGTTGCCTGGACGAAGTCGGAAGCCTTCAAGGCGGCCCACAAGGGGGCCGGGGATCGCAAGCCGATCTATCTGGGCAGCCCGCATTTCGAGGGCTTCGATATCCTGCTGACCGAAAGCAAGTAGGACCTGTTTCAAGCAGGCGAGCCAAAGACAGGCCGACGTTCCGTCTTGAGGCGGGGCGTCGGCCTTTTCTTATGGAGTGATCTGCTTGCTCTGCTCGTCGCCTAGGAGACTGGCGGTTGTGGGCCTTGTGGCTTGTAGGGCTTCGCTTTGGGCTGCTTCGGAGGCTTGGAGGTATTCTCCGGCTTGTCGAAATCGACGAAGACCGGATTGGGCGCATGGTTGAGGGCTGCACCCGTCGCCATGTCGACACCGATAACCCCGCCGATGAGCACGTTCCCAGTCACACCGGCCGCGCCGCCGCCGGAGACCTTGGTCTTCACCTGAACGGTTTGCGGCTCATAGCCTTCCTTGCTCATGGTCACCGCGAAGGCTTTCTTGCGCGGGATATCCAGTGTGCAAGGCGTGGTGCAGGCCATGCTGAGTGACGTTTCTGTCTCCGCCCCGCTAGGGCTGCTGTGGAAGGAAACCTGTTCGCTCGTCCCCTGAGTGACAGGGCCACACGTCTCCACCGAGCCCGCCAGAAGCAGGCCCGCGAAAATCCGAAAAATCATGATGCTCCCCAAGGCATGCAATTGCCAATAATACGATGGATATCATGTAAATTATTGAATAAGTAAGGTCAAATTTAAGATCGGAGCTTTCCGGCTACTGAACTTCGTTCACGTAGCGGTGCTTGTCCGTGCGACAGCGGTGGCGGGCATGGATCATGGCCGCGCCGGCCTGGTCGTAGGCGATCTCGTCGATACACAGGAGGGTGGCTGGGCCTTCAAGATCCAGCAGGGATGCATCTTCGTCGTTTGCCAGATTGGCATGGATCTGCTCGCGGATCGCGGAAATGCGGATGCCGTAACGATCCAGTAAATGTAGGTAGAGGTGGTCGGGCAACTCGGCCGGATCGTCGGGAAAATCGGGCAAGCCCGTGGCGGGCATGGCGATGAGGTCTATCATCACCGGGGCGTCCTCGATCATGCGCAGTCGATGGATCGCGATGACGGGCTCATCGGCGTCGATATCTAGCGCCGTCCGTTCCACCTCGACGGGCAGGCGCTGCTCAAGCTTCAGGACGCGGGCCGTGGAGTACTGTAGGCCGCCGTCGAGACCGTGCAGGCGGAAGTACTGAAAAAAGAATCGCAGGCTTTGCTGCGGCGTGCGGCCGGTGACGATCGTGCCGGTCTTGCGACGCCGGATCAGCAGGCCTTCCTTGGTCAGATCGCTCATGGCACGGCGGACTGTGCCGACAGCCACGCCGCAGGAGCGGGCGAGCTCGATCTCGTTGTGTAGGACGGTCCCTGCAGGCCAACGCTCCAGTAAAATGGCGTCGCTGATCTGCTGTTTAATGACTTGATATAACGGTAAAACTTGATCGGAGAGGGGCATGGATGATGGAAAATTGAGCAATTTGCCTAATGTTTGATCTGGCTCGTCGTCATTTCTAGTCATACACGGAATCCACAGTATTACTATATAGTGTATAGAAACAGTATTACTATATAGTGTATAGAAAATGGGTCGTTGGGTGTCCAGCAAGCATCCATGGGCCGTGTGCAGGCATGACGACTGACCTTTCTTCCGATCTTGCAGTGGTGATACAGGATGTCGCGGCCCGTGGCGAGGAGGCAGTTGCCGATCTCGCGCGGATGATCTCGGTGGACACGACCTTTCCGCTGGGCAAGGGATATCCTGCCTTTTCTGATCTGATGGATGAGCTGCTTGCTCGGCTGGCACTTTCCACCCGGCAGGTCGATGTGCCGGAAAAGTTGTGACGTGTGTCGGAAGGCCCGGCCGACGGGCGGCGGACCAACGTCATTGCCGAGTGGCAGACGGGCAAGCCGAAGCTCGGTCTCTATTTCTATGTCGATACGGTGCCGGTCGCTCCGGGCTGGGAACGCGATCTGTTCACGCTGACGCGCGAGGAAAACCGTCTTTACGGTCTGGGCGCGGCGGACATGAAGGGCTCGATCGCGGCCGTGTTGCTGGCGCTGAAGGTGGCGCACGATACGGGCGTTCCGCTCGCCTACGATCTCGTGCTTCTGCTCTGCACGGACGAGGAGGGCGGGCTTTATCCCGGCGCGCGCTATCTCGGCGATACGGGCCGGATGCTGACCCATGTGCTGAACTTCAACGGCTCCACCCCACCGCGCATCTGGGCGGGGTGCTTCGGTCTCTTCAACCTCCTGGTACGGGTGAAGGGGCATGCGGTCCACATGGGAGAGGGCAATCGCACCGGCGCCGGGGTCAATGCCATTGAAATGGGCCTGCCGCTGTTGAGCGGCTTGCAAGAATTGAAGGCGAAGGTCGGCAAACGCACCTCCGCCATGCCCGCCCCGCCCCCCATGCGACGGGGCCGCTGCGGCCGCAGCTCACCATCGCGGGCGCCCATGGCGGGACCAGCGGCGGGCAGGTGCCGTCGCGCTTCGATGTTCTCATCAATCGTCGTTATGCGCCCGAGGAGAGCTTCGAGGGCGCGATGAAGGAAATCACCGGCGTCGTCGAGCGGACGTTTGGAAGCGTCGAGGGGCTGAAGGTCGAGATGGATCTTGTCGGGCACCTGATGCCGACGGCCGATCCCGACGGGCCGCACTGGCCGTGCTGGCAGAAGTCGCTGAGCCTCGGCTTTGGCTATCGGGACGAGGGTTTTGCCAAGTGGGGGGCTGCGAGTTGCTCCGATTTCGGCTGGATCCAGAAGGCGGGCATCACGCAGGAAGTGCTGCTGTCTGGCCTCGGTCGTCCGGAAAGCTGCATTCATAGCCCCGACGAACACACCACCGTTGACGATGTCGTAGCTCTCGCCCAGAGCGTGCTTGCCTACCTTTCGGCGGATTAAGGCCTCGGATCTCATTCCTGAGCCGGATCTCCCTGCTAAGTCAGATCTCCCTCCCGAGAAAGAGTGAAGCCCAAATGACCAGAAAGCCTTCCATTCTCTCCCTCAATCGCCGTCATTTTCTTGCCAGAACGGCGGTCGCTCTGCTCCTGACGCCGCTGGCGCCGAAAATGAAAGCCTTCGCCGCCGAGCCCGTGCGCGGCGGTACCTTGCGCGTTTCCGTCGATCAGGCGGCCAGCGTCATTCATCCGCTGCTGACCCGGGTCAATCCGGAATACATGATCACCGAGCTTTTGTACTCGAACCTGACCCGCCTGCGCGTCGACATGATCGTGGAGCCAGATCTGGCGCTGTCCTGGGTGGCCGATGACAGCTTGACCAACTGGACCTTCAAACTGCGCGAAGGCGTGACCTTCCATGACGGTTCGCCGCTGACCTCGCACGACGTGGTCGCCACCTTCAAGGCGATCTTCGATCCCGACACCGCGTCTCCGGGACGCAAGAATGTCGGCCCGATCGAGGAGATTGTCGACGTCGATTCGACGACTGCGGAGTTCAAGTTCTCCTCGCCCTATTCCAACTTCCCCGTAGCGGTTGCCTATACCGATGCCCGCATCATTCCGGCGGCCTATGTCGAGGACAAGAAGAAGTTCGACAGCCTGTCGTCCAAGGCCGTCGGCACCGGTCCCTTCAAGCTCGTCTCCTACGAGCCGGACCGCAAGATCGTGTTCGAGCGCAATCCTGACTACTACGATCCCAAGCGCCCCTATGTGGACGGCGTCGAGATCAGCGTCTTCCCGGATTCCTCAGCTGAGGGCTCCGCATTTCTGGCCGGCGACACCGATCTCATGCAGATGGTGCGCCCGACGGAATAAATGCACATGGAGGACGCCGACGGCGTCGATGCGCTGTGGGTCGCATCCGGTCAGTTCTGCAACATCAATTTCGGTTGCGACGTGAAGCCGTTCAACGATGTCCGCGTGCGTCGCGCCCTGACGCTGACCATCGATCGCGCGGCAATGGTGGACTTCGTGACGGAAGGCCTCGGCCAGCCGGACAACGGCACGCCGATCAACAAGTCGTACCACTATTTCGCGGATCTGTCGGAGCGCCAGGCCGACCTCTACGAAGCCAAGAAGCTTCTCGCCGAGGCCGGTTTTATCCCGATGGTCTGGAAGCGACGCTGGTTGCGTCCGACAAGCCGTTCTATCGCACTCAGCTTGCCGTTGCGCTGCGCGAGATGGCCAAGCCCGCCGGGTTCAAGATCAACGTGCAGACGATGCCGCACGCCACCTATCTCGATCAGGTCTGGAAGAAGGGCAACTTCTACGTCGGCTTCTACAACATGCAATCGACCGAAGACGGCATCTTCTCGCTGCTCTATACCTTCGATACCGCGTGGAACGAGACGCGCTGGAACAACAAGAACTTCGACAAGGCCGTCTACGCCGCGCGCGAGACGACGGACGAGGCCAAGCGCAAGGAGCTTTATGCCCAGGCGCAGAAGCTGATGTTCGACGAAGTGCCCTCGATCATTCCGGTCTTCTTCGACGTGCTGTCGGCCAAGCGCTCCTGGGTGGAGAACTACAAGGTTCATCCGCGCGCATCCGTCTTCCGGCTCGACTTCGCGTCGCTGTCGGCCGATGTGCCGAGCCGCGGCTGATCATCTGAACCGCCGGGCGCGGATTTCCGCGCTCGGCCTTTTTCGAGAGAGAGCGAGCCTTTCGTGTCTCTCCAGTATTTTCTCAAGCGCATTGCGCTGATCTTTTACACGCTGCTGGTCGTCTCCATCCTGGTTTTCGCCCTGACGCAAATTCTGCCGTCCGATGCGGCGGTGATGATGCTGGGTCAGAATGCGACGTATGAGGCGCTGGCTGCCTTGCGCGTGCGCATGGGGCTGAACGATCCGATCTGGCTGTAATACGTGCATTGGCTGGGCGGCGTTCTGCAGGGTGATTTCGGAACCTCGTTGCGCACGGGGCAGCCCGTCGGTCCGGCGCTTTTCGCAGTGCTCAGCCGGTCGCTGCTGCTGGTACTGGCCATTCCGCTCGGCGTCATCGCGGCCGTCCGGCGCGGCAAGGTCGTCGATATGGTCGTCAGCTTCGTTTCCTATGCGGGCGTGTCGCTGCCGGAATTCGTGACCGCGACCGTGGCGATCCTGGCCTTTTCGGACTGGCTCGACCTGCTGCTTCCCACCGGCTACGTGCCGTTTCTGGAGCATCCCGTCTCCTCTCTCGCCCATCTGGTGCTGCCGGTTTTCGTCGTCTCGATCATCCTGATCGCCCACGTCTCGCGGATGGTGCGCTCCGAACTCGTCGACGTGCTGCACACCGACTACATCCGCGCTGCACGACTGAAGGGCTTGCCCTGGAGCACGGTGCTGATCGGGCATGCGCTGCTGCCCGCCATCACCATCGTCGCGCTCGATGTCGGGTGTCTGCTCGGCGGCGTCATCGTGGCGGAGGAGATCTTCGCCATTCCCGGTATCGGCCGCTCGCTCATCGTCGCCATTCAGGCCCGTGACCTGCCTTCCATTCAGGCCGGAGTGCTGATCATGGCCGCCACCTATTCAATCGTGAATTTCGCAGCCGACATGCTCTATGCCTTCCTGGACAAGAGGATCCAGTATGATTGAGATCCTCAAGCGCCTGTTGCGCACGCCGCAGGGAGCGTTGGGCTCCCTGATCATCGTGCTGACGATCATCCTTGTGGTGTTCGGCCCCGTTCTGGCGCCGCACGACCCGCAGGCCATGTCGCCGCTTGCCCGCTACAAGGGGCCCTCGGCGGAATTCCTTCTCGGCACCGACCAGTGCTGCCGTGATATCCTGAGCCGCCTCTTGATGGGAGGGCAGGCGACCGTCGTCATGTCGATCGCGGCAACCGTGCTGGGCACGCTGTTCGGTACCGTCGTCGGCACCACTTCCGCCTTCCTCGGCGGACGGGTGGACGAGGCGATCATGCGCACCGTCGATGCGGTGATTTCGATCCCGCGACTGCTGTTTGCGCTGCTGATCGTGAACCTGCTCGGTTCCTCCACCTTCAATTCGCTGATGGCGGTGGCCGTCGTCTTTGCACCCGGCATGGCGCGGATCACGTGATCTGTCGCGCTCTCCATTCGAAAGCAGGACTACGTTTCGGCGGCGATTGCGCGCGGTGAAAGCAGCCGCTTCATCATTCTGCGCGAGATGATACCCAACGTGGTCGCTCCCGTGATCGTGGAAATGACCATCCGCATCTCCTTCGCGATCATGCTGTTTGCCACGCTTTTCTTCCTAGGGCTGGGCGTACAGCTGCCCTCGACGGAATGGTGGCTGATGATTTCCGAAGCGCGCGCCTACATGCACCACAGCCCGTGGATGCTGGTCTGGCCGGGGCTTGCCATCGCTACCGTCGCCATCGGCTTCAACCTGCTGGGCGACGGTCTGCGCGACGCCCTCAACCCGAGAACGTGAGGGAGCCGGACATGGACAAGATCACCGCAATGCCCCCCGTTCTCGAGGTTCGCGACTACAGCCTCGACTATCGCACCCATGCCGGGCCTTTCAGCGCGCTGAAGCATATCAACCTGGAGATCGCACGCGGCGAAGTGCTCGGTCTCGTGGGCGAGAGCGGCTCGGGCAAGACGTCGCTTGTCTGGTCGATCATGCGCTATCTGCCGGGCAACGCCTGGGAGAAATCCGGAGCGATCCGTCTTTCGGGCGAGGAACTCGGCGACAAGAGCGAACGCGAGATGCGCGCCATTCGCGGGCGCCGCATGTCGATGGTGTTTCAGGATCCCTCGACCTCGCTCAATCCCACATTGAGCCTCGGGCGGCAGCTTTCCGAAGTGCTCGTCCACAGACCTGGGCGGAGGCCGAAGCCCGGCTCGATCAGGTCGGGCTCAAGACGCCGAAGCTGATGATGAACCGCATGCCGCACTAGACCTCGGGCGGTGAAAAACAGCGTGTCGTCATCGCGACTGTGTTTGCCTGCGATCCGGAACATCCTGTTTGATGAGCCGACCACTGCGCTCGACGTCATCACCGCACGCCAGATCCTCGATCTCCTGAGCGAGATTCAGGAAAAGACCGGGGTCGTTGTGCTCTATATCTCGCACGATCTGGCGCTGGTCTCGCGTGTCGCGTGGCGGGTGTCGGTCATCTATCGCGGCGAGATCATGGAAAGCCGGGATGTGGAGAGCGTCTTCACGCACCCAGAAAAAGAATATACGCGCGCGCTCATCGGGGCCGTGCCGAACCCGGCGCGCCGTCTGGTAGGCGAACGTACACCGGAAGACGACAAGCCGCTGGTGGAGGCCGACAAGGTCACCGTGCAATACGGGCGCTACTCGTTCCTCGGCTCGCTGATGGGGCGCGAGGTCGATCGGGTTCTCGGCAACAATGCCGTCAGCCTGTCGGTCGGACACGGCGAGATTCTCGGCACCGTCGGTGAGAGCGGGTCGGGAAAATCGACGCTCGCCAAGGCGATGACCGGGCTCAACCCGTTCACCGGTGAAATCCGGTTCGACGGGCGCACGATCAAGAGCGCACGCGACATGGACAAGGCCTATCGCTGCGACGTGCAGTTGATCTTCCAGCACCCCGACGCCTCTCTCAATCCGCGCCATCGCATTCGCGAGATCCTGTCGCGGCCGCTCGATCTCTACGGGCTGGCATCGGGAGCCGAGGCGCGGGCGGAGAAGATCGGCGATCTTCTGGAAGGGGTGCGTCTGCCGCGCGATTATGCGGAGCGTTTTCCGCATCAGCTTTTTGGCGGCGAAAAGCAGCGCGCGGCGATTGCGCGCGCCTTTGCCTCGCGACCCCGGCTCGACTCGATGTGTCCGTGCAGGCATCCGTCGTCGAGTTGCTGCTGGAACTGCAGCGCCAGATGGGCACGGCCTATCTGTTCATCATCCACGACCTCAACCTGGTTCGTCAGATCGCCCGAGCGGCAGAACTATACCCGCGCCTGATCGAGGCGGTTCCGACTCCGCCGTCGGTGGAGGCCGGTCCAACTACTTCGTAAAGACCCTCAAAGGAGATCCAAATGATCCGCATTCTCTCGTCGCTTCCATTGACGAGAAGGCTTCGCTGAATTTCCTCTCGCGCATGGTGCAGCATCGCAGCCATTCGCAGACGGACGGCGAAGTGGAGCTGGCTCGTTACATGGCCGCCCGGATGGGTGAACTCGGCCTTGAGACCGAGTTGCAGCCCTTCGCAGAGAACACCCGCTACAATGCCATCGGTCGACTGAAGGGGACCGGTGGCGGCAAGAGCCTGCTGTTCAACGGACATCTCGACATTAACCCGGTGACCGAGGGTTGGACGGTCGACCCTTACGCCGGGAAGATCGACGACAAGTTCATCTACGGGATCGGCGTCTCCAACATGAAGGCGGGCGACGCGGCCTATTTCTGTGCGCTCAAGACGCTGATCGACAATGGCGTGAAGTTGAAGGGCGACGTCATCCTCACCTTTGTGGTGGGTGAGTTGCAGGGCGGCGTCGGCACGCTTGCCGCGGTCAAGAACGGACTGAAGGCGGATTACTTCGTCAATTCCGAGCCGAGCGACCTTTGCGCCATCACCATGCATGCGGCCGCGTTCAGCTTCGTCATCGAGCTGACCGGCGACACGCGGTATCTGTCCAAGCGCGAAGAATCCGTCGATGCAATCCAGGCGGCGTGCGATCTGATTCCGCGCATCAATGCAATGACCTTCCGCAATGCCAAGAGCGAGGTGCACCACTCGATCAACCGCGGTCACGTGGGTGTGGTTCACGGTGCGCTCGGCAAGGATCTAGAAGAGTGGCATCCGCCGCAGGTGGCTGACTTCGTCCGCATCAAGGGCTCTGCCCGCTATGCGCCGGGCCAGTGCGAGGAAGACGTGCTCGTCGACATGCGCGAGATGCTGGACGATCTGGAAGAGCGGTTCCCCGGCCTGAAGGCCCGGCCGGTGCCGGAGAAGATCGAGGGGCGTCCTGTGATGCCGCCCTTCGAGGTCTCTCCGGAATCGCGCATCGTCAAGGCCATCAACAAGGCCTATGAGAGCTTGCGCGGCTAGAAGCAGCCCACGGGTGCGATCACGCCGACCCGGTTCTACGGCACGGATGCCGGTCACCTTTATTGCCGAAGGCGGCATGGAAGGCATCGTGTGTGGCCCCGACGGTCGCTACAACACCATGCCGGACGAGCGCGTCGACATTCCCGATTTCCTCGACATGATCCGCATCTACATGCTGACGATCCTCGATATTTGTGAGGTTGCGTAAGCGGTCATGCTGTTTGCGAAGGAAGAGATGGAGGCTCGGGCCGACAAGGCCCGGGTCATGATGAAGGACGTGGGCGTCGATCTGCTGATTGCCGATAGCGGTGAACTGCTGGCCTGGCTGACGGGCTACACCGTTTCGGAAACCATGTATCGCGCCTGTTTCCTGCCGCTGGACGGAGCGCCCTTCATGGTGCTTCGGACGCTCGATGCCGATAATGCGCGCTCCTCGTGCTGGTTCGACGATATTTCGAGTTTCGCCGACTGGGAGAGCCCGCACGAGACCATGGCGCGGGTTCTGAAGCAAAAGGGCTTCGGCAATGCGCGCATCGGCGTCGACGCCAATTCTTACGGGTTCTCAGTCCTGATGGAGAGCCGGTCGGAGGTGCTTCTGCCGGAGGTCACCTTCATCAACATGGGCGAATTCGGCCATGTTCTGCGCGAGCAGAAATCTCCCGCGGAGATCGCGCTGCTCGCCAATGCGGCCACGATTGCCGAACATGACGGCATGACCACCCGCTATGCGGCGGCCGTCGCGGCGCAGACATTCCTGCGCGAGAGTGCGGATACGGGCGAAGTCGGCCCGATCGTCAAGTCGGTCGGCGAACATGCCTTCCTGCACGGCGCCTTTGCCACCGATAAACTGGGGCCGGGCGATGTGCTTCATGTGGAGCTGATCCCGAAGGTCGCCAACTACTCTGCACGGATGATGCGGCCGATCATCATCGGGACGCCGTCGACGCGTCAGCGCTACGTGGCGGATCGGCTGATCTCGCTTCAGGATGAACAGATCGCGGCCATGCGGACCGGGGCTCTAGCCTCGGACGTGGATGCGATCGTGCGCAAGCCGATGCTCGCGGAAGGTCTGCGCAAGGATTATCCGAACGTGACGGCCTATACGCTGGGCCTCGTTACGCGGACGCGGCGCACCAGCGACTTCTCGCGCGCCTTCCTGCCCAATGCCGATTGGGCACTCAAGGGGAGGGGATGATCTTCCACGTCTACGCTTCGGCGGAGGGCATCGCCTTCAGTGAAACGGTGGTGGTGACCAAGGATGGCGGCTGTCGGCTGACCAACATGCAGCGTGAAATCCTGACCGCCTGATCCTGACTAGTTTATAACGGTCCCGCGCATCAAATCTTCAAGTGGCGGCGACACCTTGTAAAAGGGGTGTTGTCGCCGTTTTCATATTCGCGGTCCCAGGCCGGCGATGGTGTCAGGCCCGGGCCTTTTGCCCCGAGACCCGTTTGCGCCTGTGCTGCAGCACCTCTTCGGCGAGCATGCGGCCGTCAAAAGTGAGCCGCAGGCTTCCCGCTGTCTGCTCCACCAGTCCCAGACGCAACAGCGAAGTGCCGGTCGCCAGGGTTATCTGGCTGCCGCCTTGCTGGCGCCAACCGTTATGGACCCGCCAGAGCGGACGATTGCGCAGGTCCGCCAACACGTTTTGCTGCGTGCGCGTCAGGTCCGAAAGGGTAGCTCTCGTATGCGAAGGGGTGTCGGTCATCACGCCGTCCTCCGTAGCGATACGTTATCGTAGCCGAATCCGGGGCGTTTGGTGAGTATTTCCGACAGATGTGCGGTCGAATGGCGGGAGAATGCTCGTGCCGGGCCGTGCGGGGCAGGGGAGAGCTGCGGGTCAGGCCGTCAGCCAGCCCTCCAGATGGGCCTCGTCCGGCAGACCGCCTGAGTGGACGAGCTTGCCGTCAACCGAGAGCCCGGGCGTCGACATGACGCCTGCCATGGCGATCGACTTCGGGTCGGTGACCTTCTCCACCTCAACGTCGATGCCGAACTTTGCCGCCGCATCCTTGACCATGGTCGCGACCGTCTCGCACCGCTTGCAGCCCAGTCCGTAAACCTTGACCGTCTTCATGTGTGGGTCTCCTTTCAAAAGAGCAGGTTGAACAGGTAGCCGACGGCCAGGATGCCGGTGCCCACGACACCGAGGAACACCGCGATCAGGCGAAGGGTCAGCACCCGTCTGAGAATGATCATTTCCGGCAGCGAGAGGGCGATGACGCTCATCATGAAGGCGAGTACGGTGCCGAGTGCCGCGCCCTTGCCCAGAAGTGCCTTGACGATAGGGATGACGTCCGCCGCATTCGTGTACATCGGGATGCCGATGACCACAGCGACGGGGACCGACCACCAGGTCTCCTCGCGCATGATCTGCACCATCAGGTCCTCCGGCACATAGCCGTGGATCAGCGCGCCCATGGCGATGCCGAGGATCACCCACATCCACACCTTGCCGAAGATCTCGCGCATTGCCTCGATGCCCGCCGCATAACGGCCGGCCAGGCGCGGGCTGTGTTCCTGCAGTCCGGCGGGGGCATCGGCCCCCATATGGATGTCGCGCACCCAGTCCTGCAGCCAGCCTTCGAGATGCAGCTTGCCGATGACAAACCCGGCGACGATGGCGACCCCCGAGCCCTAAGGCGAGATAGGTTGTCGCGACCTGCCAGCCGACGAGACCGAAGAGCAGGGCGACGGCGATCTCGTTCACCATCGGCGCGGCGATCAGGAACGAAAACGTCACGCCCAGCGGCACGCCTGCGGAGACGAAGCCGATGAAGAGCGACACCGCCGAGCAGGAGCAGAAAGGCGTCAGAATGCCGAGGCACGCCGCCAACACATCGCCCACGCCCTCGCGTTTGTCCGAGAGCAGGGCGCGTGTCTTTTCCGCCGAAAAGAAGTTTCGCACCACGCCCATGGCGAAGACGATGAGCACCAGCAGCAGCATCACCTTGGGAACGTCGTAGAAGAAAAAGGCGAGCACCTCGCCGATATGCGCGTGCCTGTCGACAGGGAAGAGGCTTGTAAGCCATTCCGAGACGGGTATCAGGTGCCGGTAGATGAGCCACCAGCCGACCACGAAGGCCACAACGGCGAGATGCCGGGGCCATTCGGCGCGTCCGGGACGGTCGGTGCGGGAGACATCGGTGTTCATGCCGCTTGTCTTTCTTTCGCCTCCGGAACGGCGAGGATCGCATCGACGGTCGTCGCCAGTTCTTCGGAAAGGTTGGGGTTGCGGCGATAGCGGACCCATTGCGTGTCGCGCCGGTCGATGACCAGTCCGGCCTGCTTGAGAACCTGCATATGCCGCGGCATGCGGCTTTGCGTGGCCTCGATCTGGGCCATCAGTTCGCATATGCAATGTTCCTCGCCATCGCTCAGGATGCGCATTGCCTGCAGGCGCGTGGTGGGTTCCGCCAGCGCGGAGAGAACAGCCAGGATCATGGATCACCTCTTATGTGTATATGCGGGCCAGACCAGCATTGAGAATTGTCAATTGTGCTTGGAATATCCGTAGCGTCTGGCTGGCAATGCTCGCCGCTCGTCATCCTGGCCTTCAAGCCGATCGGACCCGCCGTGCTTCTCTTTATTTCCGATTATTTCCGATATTGAGCTTCCCGTTGCTGGAAGGTTTATGTCCGGTTTTCAGCCGCGCTCTTGCGCGATGACCGCTCGATGATGTCGGCGAGGTCCGTCTGCTTCGACAGGGAAAATGAACATGAAAAACAAGAACATTTTGCGTGGTGTCGGCCTTGCCGCCATTTTTGCCGGGGTTACCGTCGCGGGCTCCTTTGCACAAGGCATGATGGGCAACTGCACAAGGCATGATGGGCAACGGTTCGGGCATGATGCGCGGCGGATGGCACATGATGGGCGGAGGCGGCATGATGGAGTAGGGCTGGGGCGCAACGGGTGAAACCGGTTTCAGCGGTTCGGTCCCCAGCGGTTTAGGCGACGAGACAGCAGTGGCCGCGGCTGATCTCTTCAATCAGAACTGCGCCTCATGCCACGGCGAGAACGGTGCGGGCGGAATGCGGATCGGCAATGCGACAAGCGCGGATCTGCGCGCGCCGGGGCTGGAGAACATGTATCACGGCAACGACAAGGCGCTTGCTGGTGCCATCCTGAACGGGATCAATGAGGACGGCGACAAGCTCTCTCCCGTCATGCCCCTGTTTCAGGGTAGCCTCACCTCCGATCAGGTTTCCAATCTCATCGACTACCTGAAGTCTCTCCACAGCTAGCGACCCCGGCCGAACTTGGCCGCATCGGGGAGCCGGTTCACACAATCATGTGTGTGGATCTTAGAGACCTCCGCCAAGGTTCTCGTGCCCCCATTGCATGATTTGCAGCAGAACCGGTTCCAGCGCCTTGCCTGCGTCGGTGAGGAAATAGCGATAGCGTACCGGGCGGTCCTGGTAGGCTTCACGGCGGATCAGCCCCCACGTCTCCAGCCGTTTCAGGCGTTGTGAAAGCTGATTGGTGGGAATGCGTTCCGCGCTCGTTTGCAGCTCGTGGAACGTATGTTTTCCATGCCACATCAGATCGCGCACGATCAGCAACGTCCACCTGTCTCCCAGCAATTCCATGTTGCGCGCGATCGAGCACCGCGAGCGGAAGTCGTGTCCGGTTGTCAGTAAGGTGCTCTTCCTCCGTTCGTCCGGTCTTCTGTCACGGACCTATTTACACCAGTGGCTTTCATAACGAAAGTTTTCTCCAACCAGTCACTTTCGTTATGAAAGTGATAAAGCGTGAGTGCAGGGAGCGGAAAATGCATGCCATTGGGAAACACGCCGTTGATCAAGCTGTCCCGGCTTGCGGGGGCTGACACCGCAGATATCCATGTGAAATGGAAGGGGCCAATCCGACCGGCAGCATGAAGGACCGTATAGCGCTGTCGATGATCGAGGGGGCCGAGCGGCGCTGCGACC
>NZ_JASJAV010000045.1 GCF_030066895.1 Breoghania sp.
CCCTAATGAACAGGCCACCCACTTCCTCCCGCTCTGCGCATGCGTAGGGCCCTAACGCTGCACCCTAGCACAGCGCCACCGAGCGGGGGGACGCTATATTCGTCCATTTTCCTCCTGACTGCGTTGGACGCCGGACGTGCATGTGTGTTGCTGCCGCTGCATTGCATCACCCCAGACTGTTTCTGTGCACTTCTGCCTTGGAGCCAGCCTACCCAGTCTCGACCCTCGGACTACTGTCTGCTGTGACTTCTCCTGGTGTATCCTTTAGTTCACTGTTGCGTGCTTCGAGCTGCCAGTTCACTTCCTTATTTCTTCATCGCGTTGCGTACTGTTGCTTGCGTGGTTCGTCATGCCGAAATCGGGTAAGTCCAGCGGCCGTCATTGCCGTGAACCTTCGTGCGGGACCAAACTTCCCGTGGGCGATTTGCATCCCCATTGCTTTTCGCACCGGGGTTGCCCTCGCACCCGCGCTGGTGGGGATTTGGGGAATAAGGCCTGCCAATACTGCAAAGAGTGGTCTGAACTTCAGCTACAGGCCTTCGCCAAACGTCGGGCAGCCTGGGAACGCGAGCACTCGCTCACCCAGGGTGAACTTCCTTTGGCGGGGGCCTCCCGGCCTTCCTCCCCTCCTCCCCATCTAGACTCTTCGGTCTCGGTTTCTGCCGTTCTGGGGGAGGGATCTCACTCCCCGATCCCGGTAGACGACCCGGCGGCGTCCCCTTCTGGGACGCCATCGGATCAGACGCTTTCCGCCCCGGCGGCCGCGTCCGCCGAGGCACCCCTCACGCTAGCTTTGTTACGGGAGTTACTGGCTCACCAGGAGCAGTCGTTTTCGGCGCGACTCGCCTGCTTGTCGGACCGGCTGTCCCAGCGGTCCGTCCCCG
Organism: Breoghania sp.; assembly: GCF_030066895.1. Taxonomy (GTDB): domain Bacteria; phylum Pseudomonadota; class Alphaproteobacteria; order Rhizobiales; family Stappiaceae; genus Breoghania. The sequence goes on from NZ_JASJAV010000045.1 coordinate 885, forward strand.
TCTGCGGGTCTCCGTTGCCTTCCACGTCGAAGGAAATGGAGCCCGTCGCTGATTCTAACTCTGTTTCCTCGTATCGTTCCAGGTGCGTTTCGTCAGATGAGCGACCTCCGTCGCCCCTCACTGCCCGGTCTCACCACTCTCGTCACTCACCAGGTGGCGCCGGTGTACGGGCAGTGCCCTCGTCCCCCCAGTCACTTGACGGGAGGTCGAGAGGGGGCGCCACTGCAGCCTGTCGCAGGGTGGACCTACCGGTGGTAGTTAGGGTTGAGCTCGTTAGAGTGCTCCCCTCCCAGGCTGCCTGGGGGAGACCCCGCTACCACGCCCGTGATGACGGTACGTCCCGCTCCCGGGATCGGTCGGTTCCCACCCGGGGCCGCAAGAGGACCCGCTCTTCTCCCCAGGGACGGTACGGGGATAGGGACTACAGTCCCCGCTCCCTCGAGCATTCCCCTCATGGATCCAGGGATCGTGAATCCCGATCCAGATCGTCGGACTCCGACAGATCGGCCTCCCCTCTCCACTCTGGGATCCGGCGCCGCCGTCGTTCAACTTCTACGGACCGCATCCCAGACTCGGTACCGGAGGGCGGCTTCTCCACCTTTAGGGAAGCCCTACAACGCCTCGTGGACTTGGGGAAGGCTACTCCCTTGGCCGCCAAGAATGAGCCCGTAAGCCATCCAGAACGGAAGTCTCGCGTTCTGAACGTCCGGGGGGTGGCACCACATGTTAGCGTCGACAGATGGATAGACGTGGCGCTCACTTCCCTGGATCGTCATCCTGAGGCGAAGGTAAACACGCCTTTCACCCCCTCAGTGCTGAGGAGTACCTGCGCTAGGTACGAGGCGGCGAATGAGGACACCTTCCTCCATCAGGCCCGGGACCGCCCTCGCGGTTTCCGAGAGGTGTCCACGCTCGCCGATGACGAGGCTGTGGCTCGCTTGGCGAAGGCGCCACTATCGCTGCACCATAGACAGCACGAGGCCCTGGATCGTCTTATCAGGGCCACGGTGACTTCCGTCTCCTATTCCCGTCATTTCATGGGAGGCGCCTCAGCGGAGCTGGACCAGGTTCGTCGTGACTTGGCGAACCTAAGGTCATCCGTTTTCTCCCTGGACCGGGAGACGATCGCCGACAAGCTAGCCCAGCTTGAGTGCACGGCGGACTCCGCAGCAGACTTCCTGGCTCACGCCGACTTGTCTGCATCCGACACTGTCGGGACGGCGGTAGGGTTGGATGTCAACTTGACACTGGCTCAGAGGGACAAATTTATCCCTAAGCTCAGGTCTTACCTCGGGCTACGCCACCGCAGGTCTCTTCGGAACGGTACGTTCCGCTCTAAAGATCTGCTCCCAACCTTACCGGAAGTCACCACGGCGGCTCGGGAGGACGCCCAACATGAATCAACCCGACAGTTGGCATCGATCAAGTGGTCGGCCTCCCATCGTCCCTCCTCCGCTGTCCCCCCGCGGGCCGGGGGGAACAAGCACCCCCCCATGCGGGTCGCAGGTCTGGACAGGCGGCCCCGCCCGCCACAGGTTCGTCCTCCGGAACCAGTCGTCCAGCGGGGCACGTCAACCGCCGCGCTTTCAAGAACCGGCGGCGACAGGAGGGATCTCGGCGCCAGCCGCCCAAACGGGACTGACTCTCCGCCAGCTCCCGCTCTGCAGGCCTCAGGCCCCTTGTCTTGCGCCAACGAGCGGCCTGTAGGCGGCTGCTTGTCGCGCTACCTGGCAGCGTGGAGAGAGATCACCGACGATCCGTGGGTGCTATCAGTGATAGCAGACGGTTACGCCCCCACGTTCGCGGGCTCTCGCCCTTCCTTGACTCGGGTTTGGAGCGCCCACGAGTCAGCGACGCCAGGAAACCGGGACGCTCTGATCCAGGAGGCACGCTCTCTGGTCCTGAAACAGGCCACAGAAAAGGTGTCTCGGCCGGAGTCACTGGGATTTTACTCCCGCATTTTTCTGGTCCCCAAGAAAAATGGTCAACTCCGCCCGGTGATCAATCTGCGCCCACTCAACCGTGTGCTCCACTGTCCCCACTTTCAAATGGAGACAGTGGGATCCATCTCGGCAGCCGTCCAACCCGGGGATTGGGCAACCTCGGTGGATCTGACGGACGCCTACTTCCACATTCCCATTGCTCCGTGGTTTCGGAAATATCTCCGATTTGTGGTAGCAGGCGAGGTCTTCCAATTTCGGGCCCTTCCGTTCGGTCTGGCCCCGGCTCCCTTGGTGTGCACACGCCTTCTTGCGCCCCTCGCAGTTCACCTCCACACCCAGGGAGTTCTCTTCCACCGGTATTTGGACGACCTGCTCATCCGAGCCCCGTCTCCAGACCTTTGTCACCGGTGGACGAGTCTAACTCTGTCAACTCTCCGCCATCTGGGTCTAGGGGTGAACCTCGACAAATCCGAGCTCTCTCCCTCTCAGGACTTTGTCTATGTGGGGGTGCGCTTCCGGACGGATGTCGGACTCAGCTGTCCGCCCGAGCCGCGCATTCAGTCAGCTCTCGGGGCCTGCCGCCAACTGACACAGTCGGGCAAAGCTTCTGCTCACGCTTGGCTATCCCTCTTGGGGATACTGTCGGCTCTGGAGAAACTCGTCCCCTTCGGCAGGCTCCACATCCGTCCGATTCACTTTTGCCTACGTCGGCAATTCAAGATCGGGGTTCACACCTTGGGCCGGGAGGTCCAACTGGACCCCCCGGCCCGCTCGGCCCTCCAGTGGTGGATGGATCTATCCCACTTGGCGGTCGGAGTCCCTCTGGGCCCTTACATACCCCAAGTAACTCTTTACACGGACGCCAGCAATCTTTGCTGGGGTGCTCACGCAGTGGGCTTTCAAGCCAACGGGGAGTGGGCCGATCACGAACGTCCTCTCTCCATCAACGCTCTCGAGCTGCTGGCAGTCCTGAGAGCCTTACAAGCCGATCCATCCTTCTGGAGAGGCAAGCGGATCCTGGTGGCCTCCGACAACACGTCAGCGGTGTCGTACATCAATCGCCAAGGAGGCACCCACTCAATGTCCCTCATGGACATCACCCAGGATTTGTTTGCCTTCATCCTGGACATGGAAATGACGATCCGAGCCCGCCATATCCCGGGCCGTCTCAATCGCACAGCAGATCTCCTGTCCAGGACGGACCAAGTGGTCACCACCGAGTGGACTCTGAACCGCCAAGTGGCGGCGCAGCTGTGGACGGTGTGGGGCACGCCGAACATCGACCTGATGGCGACGGAGCTGACCCACCAGCTTCCTGTCTATATCAGCCCGTATCCGGATCCCAGGGCCTTCGCAGTCGACGCAATGTCCTGCGACTGGAAAGGGATGGACGCGTATCTCTTTCCCCCGTGGCCCATGCTGGCGGAGGTACTCAGGAAGCTGACGACAGAGTCTCTGTGCTTGGTTACTCTGATCGCCCCGAGGTGGCCCAATCGTCCTTGGTTCCCTCTACTTCTGAGTCTGCTGATCGACCATCCGATCACCCTCCCCCCGCTAGAGGATCTCATCGGCATGCCTCACAACGACCGTCGGTTCGGCGCAATCCATTCCCTCGATCTTCACGCTTGTCGGCTATCTTCCGACAAGCGTCTGACCAGGGATTTTCTTCAGAGGTGTCGCGCCGCGTCGCTACGGGCCAGCTGCGTCCCTCCACCCAGAGCATCTACGACTCGAAGTGGTCGCAGTTCGCTCTTTGGTGTCAGCGACGGGGTACCGATCCACTCCAGGCCCCTGTAACTGAAGTCTGCGAGTTCTTTCTCTCTCTCTTCAAGGACAAGGCTCTTGCCCCGTCCTCTATCGAAGGTTACAGGTCTGCCATCCACTCCGTGTGGGGGGCAGTGGGTCGTTCCCTAACCGACTCCTACCACGTCTCCCGGCTTCTCCGCTCCTTTCGCGCAGAACGCCCCCGGAGTGGTGTATATTTTCCTCGGTGGGACCTTAATCTGGTTCTGCGGGTCTTGGCCAGACCCCCCTTCTCTCCCGTGGACCCCGACAAGCCATTCTGGCGTTCGGCTAAGACGGTGTTCCTCCTGCTGCTGGCCTCAGCGCGACGGCGGGGCGATATTCATGCTATTGATCCCCGACGTGTCACCTTCACTCGCGCTGGGGTTATCTTGGAACCATATCCAGGTTATCTACCGAAGATTCGTTCCACTGCAGAGGGGGAAGCCCGCTACCAGCCGATCGTCATCCGCCCCCTCTCGCCGTTTACGGACGATCCTGGTGAGCTAGCACTTTGCCCAGTCAAAGCGCTCCGTGACTATCACGCCTGGGCGGAACGGCGGTCTCCCGGCCGCAAGCGTTTCTTTCTGTCCCTCCGTCAGGACGGCCATCCGGTGGCCAAGGCGACGATTTCGGCATGGGTCGTCAAACTACTCAAGTTTGCCTACCGCCACGCATCCGAAGAGGACGCGCGCCTAGCCTCCACTAGTGTTCACGAAATTCGTGCGCTGGCAGCATCGATCGCGCTACAGTCGAACTTCGCCCTTGCGGAAGTCCTTCGGGCTGCCACTTGGGCCACTCCGGGAGTTTTCGCGGCATTCTACCTCCGTGACGTGTCGGGACTGCGCGATGGGCTGCACGTGCTGTCACCCTGTGTGGTGGCAGGCAGCGCTGTGCACTAGTTTCAGCTCTGGGATGATCCACCCGACGCCAGTCATCCGCTCTAGAGCTGCTTCCCCCCCCTACCGGTAAGTTCGTAGGTGGACTAGGTTGGTCGTCTATCCTAGCAGTCTCACGGTAGTGGAGACCGTCCCGACTCTGAGACCTCCACCGTCCCTGGGGGGACATAGGTACCCGGCGGGTCCCGCCGCGGCTACCAACTCGGGCACTTGGTACTTCCTTCCCCGTACTCCGCGCCCGAGGGGTACGAGATGGCACCTACTAACGCTGTCGGGTGGGTCCCATCTCCCCCTAATTCTCAGCCACCGTTGAGCGCTCCATACCGCTCTCGGGCTCTCCCCGCTTGCAACTGGGACTCGGTCTGGAGCTTACAATCCCGTGGAATAGCTTGTCCTGGACCGAACTCCCCTCCACACATTCTGTTGCATTCGGGCAATTAATGGGAGCGATTGGTAAGCGATATCGATTGGGACAAATCTGGTATTGATTTGCCTATCGATTAGCTTACCTCGCTCCCATTAAGGGACTCCCACCCTGCCTCCCCGCACGTTCGGGACAGTCTCCCCACGGCTTTACGGAGGAAAATGGACGAATATAGCGTCCCCCCGCTCGGTGGCGCTGTGCTAGGGTGCAGCGTTAGGGCCCTACGCATGCGCAGAGCGGGAGGAAGTGGGTGGCCTGTTCATTAGGGG
>NZ_JASJAV010000046.1 GCF_030066895.1 Breoghania sp.
AAGATGAGTCTGTAGAAAGTGCGATAGAACTGGAAAAGTTCAGACTTGAAATGCAGTTTAAGAAAGATCAGTTGGCAGCAGAAAGAGAAAAGGAAGAAAGGGAAAGAGAAAGAGAAAGAGAAAGAGAAAAGGAAGAAAGGGAAAGAGAAAGAGAAAGAGAAAGAGAAGAAAGGGAGAAAGAAAGGCAAGAAAGAGAAAGAGAAGAAAGGGAGAAAGAAAGAGAAAAGGAAGAAAAGGAAAGCGAAAGGGTGTTTCTGTTGAAGATGAAAGAGTTAGAAATTCAAAGTGCAATGTCACAAGCCCAGCACTCTGCACCACCACAGTCACACACCCAGACGACCTTTGATGTGGCGAAAAATGTCCGGCTATTGCCGAAATTCGATGAGGGTGATGTCGAAAGCTTTTTTGTGACTTTCGAAGGGTGTGCAGAACGGTTGAGGTGGCCTGAAGAGTGCTGGACTGTAATGCTCCGAACCGTGTTCACGGGCGAGGCACAAAAAGTCTGTTCCCAAATACCAGTCGCTGAATCCTACGAGCACCTCAAACAAACTGTCTTGGCGGCTTATGAATTGGTACCTGAAGCCTACAGGCAAAAGTTTAGAACGTGGAGAAAGAAACCAGGGCAGACATATGCCGGGTTTTCAAGGGAGAAAGAACAATGGTTTGATCGTTGGTACCGGGCCTTGCAACAGGACAAAACGTTTGAGATGCTCAGGGAAACTATTCTTTTAGAAGAGTTCAAGAGTCATGTTCCTGTTGAAGTAAGAATTCATCTGGATGAACAGAAGGTCACTAAGCTGCGTGATGCAGGAGTAATGGCAGATAGTTACGAGCTGGCACACAGGAAGAGTGGTTCGGGTGCGCACTCAAGCAGGAGTGGTCATCCAGATAGGGGTTCTGTCAAAAGTAGTAGTCAGAGTCAGGTGGGGTCTTCGTCTGTTTCTCAAAGTCAGGGCGGGCAGTGGAGTAGAAAAGTGTGGGACAAGGATGTCGTTTGCTACTACTGTCACGCTAAGGGCCATGTCAAGTCCAAGTGTGTGAAATTTAGGAAGGATCAGGAGCAGTCAGGTGGCAAAAAGCCAGTGGGCCTGGTGCATGTGGGTCATGGCATGGTGGGGTCTGGAGTAAAAGGGAGCCACGGGTCAGTGGTCCGAGGTGTGGAATCTGAGTTGGCCTGTGTTGAGCGGGAGGCCGGTGCCCCAAGTCTGGACAATTGTGTCGGGGACCGTGGTCGTTGTTCGTCCTTTCTTGGTGGTTTGGATGAAGGTGTTGTCCTCAGTAAAGGCAACCTTGGGGGCGAGTGTCCCAGTTCGGGTCATGCTGATGGCTTGTGTCCGCCTGGTGAGGACAGGACGGGTAAGGTTGGCCAGGAAGTCGCGGGCTCAGCAGATTCCAGTTCTGTGCTAGATTCGTACAGAGGGTTCGTGTCACAAGGCAAGGTGTCTGACGTTGGGGGTCAAGGTAATCGCCAGGTGACCATTTTGAGGGACACTGGGGCTGCCCAATCTTTGGTTTTGGCTTGTGTTGCGCCTGTATCGAAAGAGGGTGAAGTGGAGGCAAAGGCCTTGATCCAGGGGGTGCAAGGTTGTTACGTCCCTGTTCCCTTGCGTAGGGTAAAGTTGGACTCCAAGTTGGTCACAGGTGTGGTTACGGTGGGAGTGGTTCCTTCGTTACCAATCGATGGCGTGCATTTCTTGTTAGGGAATGATTTGGCGGGTGACAGGGTGGATGTCACGCCGATTGTGGTTAATTCTCCTGTGGTGGAAGCCGATGTTGAGGCTTTGGGGGATGAGTTCCCTGGTTTGTTCCCTGCTTGCGTGGTGACGCGTGCGCAGTCTAGAAAGGCTGTTAGTGACGTGGAGAAGTCTGAAAAGGCAGAGTCCACTGGGGTTTGGTTGTCCGAGACGTTTTTCAAGGATTTGGACAGTGGTGTCGATTCAGGCTTAGGTCTAAGTCGGCCTACGTTGGTTGAACAACAGAGGGCAGATCCAGAGTTGGATCAGATCAGGCAGTATGCGATGTCTGAGGCAGAAGCCAATGATGTGCCTGGGGGATTCTATGTCAGAAATGACATACTGATGAGGAAGTGGCGTAATCCCCGTAGCCCCGCTTCTGATGAGTGGTCAGTTGTTCACCAAGTGGTGTTGCCCCGTGGGTACAGGTCGGAAGTGTTGCGGTTGGCACACGAAGCACCCATGGCTGGGCACGTGGGTATCCGGAAGACGAGGTCCCGCATAATGGCTCATTTCTATTGGCCACGAATGTATAAGGATGTGGCACAGTTTTGTCGAACGTGTCATACTTGTCAGGTAGTTGGAAAGCCACAACCAGCTATCAAACCCGCACCTCTGATGCCTGTTCCGGCATTTGAGGAGCCGTTCACCAAGATCATGGTGGATTGTGTCGGTCCGTTGCCAAGGACCAAGTCCGGGTTTCAGTTCCTGTTGACTGTCATGGACGTATCAACAAGATTCCCTGAGGCAGTACCGTTGAAAAGGATCACAGCAGAGAGTGTGGTCGGGGCCCTCATTCAGTTTTTCACACGGTATGGACTGGCCAAAGAAGTGCAGACGGACCAAGGCTCTAATTTTATGTCAGGCCTTTTTAGGCAGGTTTTGGAGCAGCTGGGAATCCGGCAACTCAGGTCGTCGGCCTATCACCCAGAGTCCCAAGGAGCACTTGAGAGGTACCATCAAACGTTGAAAACGATGCTCAGGGCCTATTGCACCGAAAATCCTGATAGTTGGGATAAGGGGATTCCTCTGGTGCTGTTTGCCACACGTAGTGCTACCAACGAGTCGACGGGATATAGTCCGTTTGAGTTGGTGTATGGCCATGAAGTCAGGGGCCCCCTCAAGTTTCTGAAGGAAAGGTTGTTGGGTGAGGAGGGTAAAGAGACTCCCAACCTCCTTGACTACGTCAGTGAGTTCAGGGAGAGGCTTTTCAGAGCCTGTGAGGTGGCACGGGACCACCTAAAGGAGTCTCAAGGAGAGATGAAAGCCCAATTTGATCGCAGGGCTGAAAAAAGAGAGTTTAAACCAGGTGACAAGGTACTAGCTCTCCTGCCACTGGTCCAGAACCCATTGACAGCTAGGTTCCAAGGACCGTACACAGTGAGAAAAAAACTAAACCCAGTCAATTATGTAATTGACACGCCTGATCGGCGAAAGCCTCACCGTGTATGCCACATTAATATGCTCAAACGGTATTTTGAGCGTGAGCCAGCCAATCCCGTCGGACTGATCAACACAGTCCAGGACAGCCCTGTAGCAAGGGAGTTGCCTGGAGAGGTTGGGCTTGAAAGTGGCAAGGACACTGATGGGGAGATGCCCCCTGTCAAGTTGTCAAATTCGGAGGTGCTGCGTAATATAGATGCTGAGTTGCAGCACCTTCCTCCTGATCAAAGGCAGGATCTCTGTAGTCTGCTTTGCCAGTATAAGTCGGTGTGTTCTGACACTCCAGGGCTGACCACATGGGCTGTGCATGATGTGGATGTGGGCGATTCCCAGCCCATCAAACAACACCCATACCGTCTAAATCCATCCAAGGCGGCCATGGTGAGACAAGAGGTTCAGTATATGTTGCAAAACAATCTCATTGAGCCTAGTCAAAGTTGTTACAGTTCCCCTGTGGTGTTGGCCCCAAAGGCAGATGGGACACAGAGGATGTGTTTTGACTATCGAAAGGTCAATGCAGTCACTCGCACTGACTCTTATCCAATTCCACGGTTGGAGGAGTGCATCGACAGTGTGGGAAGGAGCAAGTACGTCACTAGGATAGATCTTTTGAAGGGATACTGGCAGGTGCCTATGACAGATAGGGCTAAAGAAGTTTCTTCTTTTGTGACCCAGGATTCTCTTTTTTCCTGTAGAGTTATGCCGTATGGTATGAAAAACTCTGGAGCTACCTTTCAGCGGCTCATGAACAAGGTATTGGCAGGGCTCAGCAACTGCAAGGCGTATATTGATGACGTCATAGTGTACAGTGACACTTGGGCGGAGCATTACGCCCACCTCAAGGCACTGTTCGCGCGCCTGCAAGAGGCAAACCTTGTTATAAACTTGAAAAAGTGTGAGTTCGCGAAGGCGACAGTGACATGTCTAGGCCATGTTGTGGGAAAGGGGCAGGTATTGCCGCGTCAGGCAAAGGTACAATGCATTGTGAATTTCCCCAGTCCCAAGAACAAGCGTGAGCTTATGAGGTTCCTCGGGATGTCTGGTTTTTACCGAAAGTTTTGTGCCAATTATAGCACTTTGGTTGCGCCCTTGACTAATTTGCTGAGAAAGGATGTCAAGTTTGTGTGGTCAGACCGGTGTCAAGATGCATTTGACAAGCTGAAAGCTGTGCTTGGTAGTGACCCGGTCCTTGCGGCTCCAGATTTTGGCAAGCCGTTCAAGCTGGCTATAGACGCCAGTGATGTAGGTGTTGGCGCAGTTTTGCTTCAAGAGAGCGAGGATGGGATAGACAGACCAGTGAGCTATTACTCCAGGAAGTTAGATAGGCACCAGAGAGCTTATTCTACCATAGAGAAAGAGGCCCTTGCTCTTGTGCTAGCTGTGCAGCATTTTGAAGTATACCTAACGAGCTGTACAGGTGATATTGTGGTGTTTACCGACCACAACCCCCTAGTGTTTCTGGAGAAGTTTAGGACAAGAAGTCGCAAGCTTTTCAGGTGGAGTTTACTGCTGCAGCCGTATTCACTTAAAATTGAACACATTCGAGGGAGAGACAATGTGATTGCAGATGCACTGTCCCGAGTGTAACGATGTAGTTATGAACAAAGTTGTTATGGTTGATGTTATAATTAGTCTAATGGAGGGAAAGCTAACTGAACGATAGGACAAAACGTGGTCTAGTATAACCTTGTGATTATGTAAAAAGTGTTTGAGTACTGAAGTTGACAGTGTTAAAAGAAAAGACAAAGGGAAACTAGACAAGTCTTAGATTGGTGATGTGGGTAAAGAAAACCTAATTTAAGAATTAGGCTTTCTTTTCTTTTAAGGGGGGAGGTGTCATGTAGTCGTTGTCATGTAGTCGTGAATGAGTACAGAATGTCTGGTCGTTGAACTAGAAAGGCAAACGGTGGTCCATTGTGGCGATCACCTGAGATGTTATGTAACAGTCTGTCTGGCATGGCACGAGAAAGGGGTCGGTCATTGTCGCACCTTTGGACAGTCGTCGACCTGGGGTGCCAGACTACGGGACCGCCGCTGTTCCTGTGCTCACTGAAAAGTGGACAGAAGCAGACGGGGAACCCTAGAGTGAGGACGTGGTGTGCTGAGGGAGAAGCAGATTAGAAACCCTACAAAGAAGACGTGTGGTGTGCCGTAGACTAGAAGACTGGCTGGAAGACTGGAAGACTGGCTGAAAGACTAGAGGACTGGCTGGAAGACTGGAAGACTGGCTGAAGGACTCGAAGACGGGTGGAATAATCATCTTCATGCTGTGGGAAGACAAGCTGGCGGGGAAAAGTACCTGAACAGTGCAGTGGCTGTGGGCCAGGTACAAGGACTGGAGACAGCAGGCAACGCTGGAGGGAGAGGACGTGTCGGGCTGGTCAACGCTAACCAAGAGGACGTCGCACCTGGGAGTCGAGAGACATTGTTGTGAACACAGACTGGGTCTTTATAGACTGTGTGAACGTGTACGTGTGTTTCACGGACTAGGGGTGACGTATCCCACACACGCATCGGCGGGACGTCCTGCAGCGGAAGCACGTATTATCCTGTTTCATGGACTACGAACATTTGTGAGTTCCAAGGGCATAGTTTAAAATGCCAACTACTGCATTGCTGTTCAATTGTACGTCAACGCTAGAGCTGGTGTAAAACGATCGTTACAGATAGACACTCATTTAATAAATCGTTAAGTTCTGTTGAACAGTGTTTTTTCTTTTCTTCAAAACTCCAGACCCGTTTCTTTTTTTTTCCTCTGTATGTTGCGGACGTAAAGTTCGTAACATATAATTGTGGGCTCTTGTCCGGGAGAAAAACCCTTCTAAATTCAAAAGAGAAAGAGTGAATTGAGATAGTGTCTATCAGTGAGCGATCGTCATGGCGTCTAGCGACTTTGTAGCCGCGACCTTTCTTGAAAATGAAGACTTAACAATGGAAGATTTAGGTAGCCTGAGCAAAGTGCAACTACGAGCCGTAGCACAGTGCTTGGAAATCAGAATGCCTCTAGCGGCAAGGAAAGACGTTATTGTTCAAGCTATTGCTACGCATTTGGGCTTAGGAGGGGAAGATGAGTCTGTAGAAAGTGCGATAGAACTGGAAAAGTTCAGACTTGAAATGCAGTTTAAGAAAGATCAGTTGGCAGCAGAAAGAGAAAAGGAAGAAAGGGAAAGAGAAAGAGAAAGAGAAAGAGAAA
>NZ_JASJAV010000047.1 GCF_030066895.1 Breoghania sp.
TTGCGACAAATCTTCCTGTTTGATTTGTCTATCGATTAGCTTACCTCGCTCCCATTAGTTGCCCTTTACTCCCAAAGGTCACTACCCAGTCAGGCAGAAAATTAAATTTTCCCCTAAGGATCAGACCACCACCCTGTCCCTTACCCTACGCATGCGCCTGTGGGCTACGCCCTACCCACGTGGTGGCGCCCTCATGCGTCGGGGTAGGGGAACTCGTCCATTTTCCTCCGGCGGTATAGAAAGAACGGTCCGGGGACGAACGAGCGGGGAGGTAGGGTGGGAGTCTACTAATGGGAGCGAGGTAAGCTAATCGATAGACAAATCAAACAGGAAGATTTGTCGCAATCGATGTTGCTTACCAGTCGCTCCCATTAGTTGCCCGAATGCAACAGATAGTGTGGAGGGGAGTTCGGCCCGGGACAAGCTATTCCATACGGATTGTAAGCTCCAGGTCGACCCGCTGTTGCAAAGGGGGAAAACCCCCAGGGAGACGCCATACGCCTGTGGGGGCTGAGACTTAGGGATCGGGTCCGGGCCCTGCCCGACGAGGCGTACAGGGGGCGCGGATCCCGCCCTGCTCAACGTATCAGCGCGGGGAGAGTGCTGATGTTGAGGTGGACACCAGGGAGAGCGGTGAGCTCTGTGGGTCCTGAAAACACTCGGGAAACTGAGCTGTCCCCAGTCCCTGGACAGCCCTCCACGGCTGTGAGGGTGGACAGAAAAGGGGGGACTCACCTAGACAAGCAGTAACTGAGTTTCCCAGCTAGAGCCCGAAAGGGGCGATGAACGGCGACCGTCGGGTGGTCGTCCGAGTGAACACTAGTGTACAGTGCTGCCTGCCACCACACACGGTGACAGCACGTGTAACCCGTTCCGCAGTCCGGATACATCTCGTAGATAGAAGGAGGCGAAAGTGGTGGGGGTAGCCCACGTCGCAGCTCTGAGTATCTCGGACAAGGCAAAGGTTGATTGCAACGCGATCGATGCTGCCAGGGCGCGGATTTCATGTACGCTAGTGGAGGCTAGGCGCGCGTCTTCCTCGGATGCGTGACGGTACGCTAGCCTGAGAAGCTTCACCACCCATGCCGAAATCGTGGCTTTTGCTACCGGATGCCCGTTTTGTCGGAGCGCCAAAAAGAAACGGGAACGGTTAGGAGAGCGGCGCTCGGCCCAGGAATGGTAGTCACGGAGAGCTGACACCGGACAGAGTGTCAGCTCTCCCGGGTCATCTGTAATAGCCGATAAGGATCTGATGACGATCGGCGCATAACGGGCCTCCCCCTCTGCTGTCGAACGAATCTTCGGGAGATAGCCCGGAAAAGGTTCGAGAATGACCCCTGCACGAGTGAAAGTGATTCGCCGGGGATCGATAGCATGAATGTCGCCCCGCCTTCGTGCTGAAGCCAATAAAAGGAGAAACACCGTCTTGGCCGATCGCCACAAGGGTTGGTCAGGATCGGGTGGGGAGAAGGGTGGTTTAGTCAACACTCTGAGGACCAAGTTAAGGTCCCACCGAGGGAAGGAGAAGCATGCCCGTGGACGCTCCGCTCGAAATGAGCGGAGGAGACGGGAAACATGATAGGAGTCTGAGAGGGAGCGACCCGCGGCACCCCAGACCGAATGGATTGCCGACCTGTATCCGTCAATGGAAGTAGGGGCGAGAGATTCGTCCTTAAACAGAAACAGGAAGAAATCACAAACGGCGTTTATAGGGGCCTGGAGTGGATCGACACCCCGGCGTTGACACCAAACAGCGAACTTCGTCCACTTTGAGTCGTAGATGCTCTGTGTGGACGGGCGAAGGTGGCTGGTGGCAACGCGGCGCGACACCTCTGTAGAAAATCCCTGGTCTGTTGCCTGTCGGAAGATAGTCGACAGGCGTGAAGATCGAGGGAATGGATCGCGCCGAACAGACGTCCGTTGTGAGGCATGCTTAGAAGATCGGGACGCGGCGGCAGGGCGACTGGATGGTCGATGAGAAGATCCAGGAGAAGCGGAAACCAGGGGCGGTTTGGCCACCTTGGTACGACGAGGGTGATCAGGCACGGCCCTTCCGTCGTGAGCTTCGTTAACACTTCTGCGACCATGGCCCAGGGTGGAAAGAGGTAAGCGTCCATCCCTTTCCAGTCGCAGGACATGGCGTCTACTGCGAAGGCCGCTGGGTCCGGATACGGGCTGATGTACGTTGGGAGCTGGAAAGTCAACTCCGTGGCCATCAGGTCGATGTTCGGCTTGCCCCACACCTTCCACAGCTGAGCCGTCACTTGGCGGTTCAGCGTCCACTCTGTGTTGACTATTTGATCCCCCCGGGAGAGGAGATCGGCGGTCCGATTCAGGCGCCCGGGGATGTGCCGGGCGCGAATCGTCATGTTTCCGTTCAGGACTAGGGCAAACAGATCCTGAGTCAGATCCATGAGCGTCATGGAGTGGGTGCCACCCTGACGATTGATGTATGATACCGTGGTGGTATTGTCGGACGCTACTAGGATCCGTTTGCCCCGCCAGAAAAGTGGTTGAGCTTGGAGGGCCCGTATGACCGCCAGAAGTTCCAGGGCGTTGATAGAGAGGGTTCGTTCGAGGGGGGACCATTCCCCCTCGGCCTGGAAATCCACTGCATGGGCGCCCCAATGACGGGTGCTGGCGTCCGTGTAGAGGATGATCTGAGGGTCGTACGGGCCCAAGGGAACCCCTTTCAGTGAGTGGGCAGGATCTGCCCACCATGAAAGGGCCATCTGAGCCGCTGTGTCCAAATGGACAGGTCGGCTCAGAAGATGGACCCCAATCCGGAACTGGTGACGTAGACAGAAATGAATTGGACGGATATGGAGTCTGCCGAAGGGCACTAGCTTCTCCAGAGATCCTAGGGTTCCCAGTAGAGAGAGCCACTGTCGAGCTGGAGCCGTCCCCAGTGAGAGTAGGGAGCGGCAAGCCAGCCGTGCTGCCTGCCAACGGTCCGGAGGGGGGCAGCACAGTCCCACCTGGGTCCGGAAACGTACCCCCACATAGACGAAGTCTTGTGTGGGGACCAGTTCGGATTTTGCCAAATTCACCCCCAGGCCTAGCTGACGGAGGAGAGACAAGACCTGGTGAGTCCACTGGCGGCAAAGTATAGGGGACTGAGCTCGGATGAGCAGGTCGTCCAAGTATCTGTGAAACAGGATACCTTGCGAGTGGAGGTGAATGGCCAGGGGTGCTAACAAGCGTGTGCAGACCAGCGGGGCCGGGGCCAAGCCGAACGGAAGGGCCCGGAACTGGAAGACTTGACCCGCCACCACAAAACGTAGGTACTTGCGAAACCAAGGAGCTATCGGAATGTGGAAGTAGGCATCCGTCAGATCCAGGGAG
The DNA here is from genome assembly GCF_030066895.1 of Breoghania sp. Taxonomy (GTDB): domain Bacteria; phylum Pseudomonadota; class Alphaproteobacteria; order Rhizobiales; family Stappiaceae; genus Breoghania. Next base: position 3,346 of record NZ_JASJAV010000047.1, read on the forward strand.
GTAGCCCAGTCTCCCGGCTGGATGGCGGCCGAGATGGAGCCGACTGTCTCCATTTGGAAATGGGGGCAGTGGAGCACACGATTGAGGCAGCGGAGATTGATCACAGGACGGAGCTTCCCGTTTTTCTTGGGTACCAGAAAAACGTTGGAGTAAAAACCGAGTGACTCTGGGTGCGTCACTGGCTCGATGGCTTGTTTCCGAAGGAGAGCTTCGGTCTCTGTGATCAATGCTGCTCGATTTCCTGGACAGGCCGACTCGTGTTGGGCCCAAGCGCGAGTCAGCGGTGGTCGAGCGTCGGCGAAGGACGGGGCGTATCCCCCGTCGATTACCGAGAGTACCCATGGATCGTCGGTAATGCTTCGCCAAGCCTCCAGGTAGTGAGACAGGCATCCGCCGACGGGACGCTCGTCGGCGCATGAGCAGGGATTGCCGAAGTCTTCCTGCCAAACCCGGGAGAGAGAGGAGTCAATCTCTGTTGGGTGGTTGGCGTTGGCCCCCGTCTTTTCGACGTCGGTGACGATCGAAACGGCGACGGTGCTGTCCTGCCGGCCGCTGGGTCCCGGAAGCGGGGCCGGTGGCCGCTTTATGGCCGGCCGCCGGGCGGCGGTCGGAGGCTGCAGGTCGGCGATTCCCCCCGGCTCGCGGGGGGATGGAAGAGGAGGGCCGTTGTGAAGACGACGACGAGAGACGTAGAGAGGCCAGCTGGCGGGTGGACTCATGAGCCGCATCGTCTCTGGCCGCCTTGGAGACCTCCGGGAGCGTGGGGAATAGGTCCGTCGACATGAAGGAACCATTCCGCAGCGATCGGCGTAGGTGTGGGCCCAGGTAAGATCGTAGCTTGGGCAGGAATTTATCTCGCTGCGCCAAGGTGAAATTTACATCTACGCCGACTATAGCCCCCATGGTGTCCGAGGCGGAGAGTTTGGCGTGGGCTGAGTAATCCGCGTTGGAGACTGCTAGTGTCTCCAGATGGTTGAGTCTGTCCATTACGTCTCCCCTGCCCAGGGAAGGGACGTCGGCCTTCAGGTCGGCGATGGCCTGAATGAGCCGTTCTGAATCCGCCGCCGCCCCTTCCAGGAAATGGCGTGTATACCCGGTGGCAGCTAGTGCCGTACGGGTGGAACGCTCGACGACTTCCCGCTGTTTGCGGGGTAGGGAGATTGGACCACGAGCGAGACGGCCGACGGCGTCATCGTCAGGTAGTGTAGAAATCTCCCGGAATCCCCTAGGACGATCCCGAGGCCGATGCAGGAATGTGCCCTCAGAGCAGGCTTCGTACCTGGTGAAGATGCTGCGGAGTGCTGAGGGTGCGAAGGGGGTGCTGGTGGATGACTCCAACTGACGGTCGAGGGTGGTGTCGACCACTTCATACCAGCGACTCATGCTGTAATGCTGCTCCAGCCCCCGTACATTCCTGGACCGGGCTCGGCGATCCGGGTGACTTACCAGTTCCTGCCTGGGAGCCAAAGGCTGCGCCAGGCCAGCATCTACCAGCCGCTGAAGTGCCTCGCGAAAGGTAGCAAAGCCCCCTTCCGGTACCGAGTCGGGGAGGCGTTCCGTCGACGGAGAGCGGTACCGGGACCTGTGCGGTGAGGGGGATCGAGAGGCCGAGAGGTCCGAGCGTGATCTCGACGAGGAACGTGAAGAACGGTGCCTACAGTCAGCGGCTGGGGAGAACGATCGGGACCAGGAATCCCGAATGCGTTTCCTGCTGGGAGGCGAGCGCCGCGCCCTCTTGCGGTCCCGGGTGGAGTCCCGTGTGACGACTTCGCCAGCCTGGTCCTGCAGGCGAGTGTGGGCCCACTCCCGGGAAACCCGGGAGGCAAGTCTCGGCACAGCCGAGACCTCCACACGACGAAGAAGCGGCAGAGGGGACATCCTGCTCGGGTCCGCGGTACCCCCTCCGACCTCCCTAGCCGAAGGCTGGGAGGACGGGGACATCGTCCACTCGGTGGTGCCACCTCGTGAGTGGAGTATCGGTGGTTGCGAGTGGACGGAGAGAGGTACCCGGGCCGATGGCGTGTCCAGGCGGTGGCTGGAAGTAGAAGAAAAGGAAGACATAGTAACTGGGTTAATAGATGACCCGTCGGTACCCCCGGCTGCCGCCGGGACCCCCCCTAGGGAGGCAGGGGGGTCACGGCGGTCAGTGGCCCCCAGCTGACCCAGACGTTGCTCCATCCGGGCTTCGAGGGTCGACCAACGGTCAGCCCACGAAGCTTCGAGAGAGTCCCGAAAACGGGAGAGAACGTCCTCTAGGCTGGTAACGGGGACCGAGTCGGAACAATCCCGGACGGACTCTACGGCCGTATCCGACGAAGAGGGCGGGGGGGAAGAAGGCTGTCCGGGGTGTTCCGTCCCTTCCTGGGCAGAGGCCGAAAGGGTAAGATCCTGGGAAGAAACAGGGTCAGCCTGGGGACGACGAGAATGCGCCGCCAACCAGGCGTCCCTGTGGGCGATACAGGTCCGCAATTGGGCGTCAGACCAGTGTTTGCATTGTTGACAAGGTTTCTCCCCAGGATCCGCCCCTAACTGGGTTCGCGGGCATAACCGGTGAGCATAGCAACAAGAGTGTACGTCGCCCGGAGTAAGGAGTACGTCACACTCATGCTGCCGGCAACGGCGGGGTTTAGACGAAGACGGCATGTCGGGTCCGCGACAGACCAGCGTACAATCGACCCGGAGAATAGCCCGCAAGAAACGACGAAAAGAGACGCGCAAAAGCAGTCTCGAAAGCGCAACAAGCAACCAGTAAAGGATACTCAGAGCAAGGATACTTGAAGATAGCCGGACTGGGTTGGTCAGCTCCAAAGCAGGTGTACACCGTGTCCACAAGGAAGGTCGACGGTCGCTTCAGGATTAGCTGATGGCGTAGATGACAGGTGAGAGACGTCTGTTGTCTAGCGCAGTCAGGAGGAAAATGGACGAGTTCCCCTACCCCGACGCATGAGGGCGCCACCACGTGGGTAGGGCGTAGCCCACAGGCGCATGCGTAGGGTAAGGGACAGGGT
>NZ_JASJAV010000023.1 GCF_030066895.1 Breoghania sp.
CATATCCTCCTCGATCGAGGAGGATATGCAGGTGCGGGCTTTCGCCAATCCACGTACCGCGTTGGAGTGGCTGGGCGACAACACGCCCGATCTGCTCATAACCGACTACAACATGCCGCATATGGACGGTGCGGAGTTCATCTCCGCTGTGCAGCGTATTCCGGCGCTCGTAGATGTGCCGGTCATCGTCATCACGGTGTTCGAGGATCGCGCCTACCGGATCGTGGCGCTCGATGCCGGGGCCACCGATTTCCTGCAGAGCCCAGTCGATCACCGCGAATTCGTGACGCGGGCGCGTAACCTGTTGAAGCTGCGCCAGCAGCAGCTCCTTCTTGCCGATCGCGCCAAGAACCTGAAGCGGGAGCTGGAGGTCAGCAAGCGCGCTCTGGAGCGCACCATTCGCGACAGCCGGGATCAGCTCGCCCAGGTCATCGACACCGTGCCGGCGCTGATCAGCGCCATCGATTGCGACGGCAAGTTCCTGTTCGTGAATGCCTATCATAGCAAGGTGACGGAGCTCGATCCGACCAAGGTGGTGGGGGCACGATTCCTCCGAAGTTCTCGGCGAGGAGTTGGCCGGCCGCAACAAGGCGCTGGACCGGATGGTTCTGACGAGCGGCAAGCCGCTCAACTTCTACGAGGAGGAACTGAACGACGCCCAGGGCAAGCGATGCGTGTTCCTGACGACCAAGTCGCCGCTCAAGGATCCCTCGAACGAGATCACCGGCATTCTGACCTCGTCGCTCGACATCACTGACCGCAAGGCGGCGGAAAACCATCTGCAGCATATCGCGCGGCACGACGCGCTGACGGGCCTGCCGAACCGGACATTGATCCGCGATCAATTGCGCAAGGAGATCGCGCGGGCCCGGCGCGGAGACCGCAAGGTCGGTCTGCAGATGCTGGATATCGACCGGTTCAAGAGCGTCAACGACGCGCTCGGCCATTCCGTCGGCGACCGGTTGCTGAAGGCAATCGCCCAGCGTTTGCGGGTGACGGTTCGCGAGGGCGACGTGGTCACCCGGCTCGGCGGCGACGAGTTTGCGATCCTGATGAGCGACGTGAAGGGGCCGTCGGAGACCTCGCAACTGGCGGAGAAGATCATCGACGTGATCGGCCAGCCGCTGTTCTTCGAGGGCCACGAGATCAATCCCACGGCCTCCATCGGCATCTCGATGCATCCCGATGATGGCGGGGACGTGGATTCGCTGATGAAGAGCGCCGATCTCGCCATGTACCGGGCCAAGGCGCATGGCGGCAACGGCTACGAATTCGCCTCTGCGGGCATGGCCGACAGGGCACGCGATGCGATCGTGCTGGAGGTGGATCTGAAGACGGGCGAGATCGTCGGTGCGGAGGCGCTGTTGCGCTGGCACCATCCGGTTAAGGGCATGATCTCGCCGGGGGCCTTCTTGCCGCTGGCCGAACAGAACGGCCAGATCGTGCCGATCAACGAATGGGTGATGCGCGAGGCCTGTCGTCAGGCAATGGCCTGGACGGAGGAGGGGTTGCCGCCAATCCGGATCGCTGTCAACCTGTTGCCCGTTCAGTTCCGCAAGTAGAACATGCGGGCGCTGGTCATCGAGATTCTGGAAAAGAGCGGCTTGCCGGCGGAACGGCTCGATCTGGAACTGATGGAAAACATCCTGATGGAGAATTCCGAGGTCGTCACAAACGACCTGCTGTTCCTGCAAAAGCAGGGCGTCGGCTTCTCCATCGACGATTTCGGGACTGGTGATTCCTCGCTCGGTTACATCAAGCGTTTCCCCGTCGTGCGTCTCAAGATCGACCAGGGGTTCATCCGCAATCTTGAAAACGACCCGAACGACGCGGCGATCATCAAGGCCATCATCGGCCTCGGCAAGAGCCTCAACCTGTCGGTGACGGCGGAAGGGGTGGAGACCGAGGCACAGGTGGACTTCCTTACGAAAGGAAGGCTGCGACGAGGTGCAGGGCTACTATTTCGGGCGCCCGCAACCCCCAAGGTCTTTGCCGAACTGTTCCGCCCCAAGGCGCGGCTCGTCTACTCCGCCTGATAACCGGCACGGCCGGATCTGAACCCGTCGCTCGATCAGAGGACGGGGACCGGAGGATATTGAACGCTCATGTTTTCGAGGGACCGAAAACCCACCAGCCCGGCATCGGGAGCGCGCGCAACGCGCGGACGCACCTCCTGTCTGCACGTGATGTGGAAGCGCCTTTTGTCGAGTGACAATCGAGAACACGAGATGGTGCTCAACAGGCTCGCCATCTCCTTTCTGATCGGCACTTAATCTTGTCTTCATGTCGCGGTATTCGAGCGAGGACGTCTCCGGTCCGCTGGCCACGATCAGCGTCTATTCGGTTCTCTCCGTGGCGTTGGCCGCGCACCTCATCTACTACCCCAAGCGTTTGGGCTGGGGGCGGATCGTTGCCACGCTCTGCGATCTGGGCGGGCTGAGTTACGGCATGTATGTGGGCGGCGAGTCCACCACTGTCCTCTACCCGATCTATCTCTGGGTCATTCTCGGCAACGGCTTCCGTTTCGGCGTGACCTGCCTCCGGATCGCGATTGCGATCGGCGTTCCATGTTTCACCCTGGCCCTGCTGTATTCGCCCTACTGGAGCGAGAACGGCGGTATCGTGGTTGGACTGCTGCTCGGCATCGTCGTGCTGCCGCTCTATGCCTCCAAGCTCATCCGTGACCTGTCGCAGGCCAAGAAGGCGGCGGAACAGGCAAGCTAGGCAAAGAGCCAGTTCCTTGCCGCCGTCAGCCACGAATTCCGTACCCCGCTGCACGGAATCATCGGCATGATGGACATGCTGCAGCGTATGACGCTTGACGACGAGCAGAAGGACATGGCTGCGACGTTCCGCAATTCGGTCAATTCTCTGCTGACGCTGATCAACGAGGTGCTCGATTTCTCCCGCATCGAGGTCGGTCAGATGCCGAGCACCGCGGACGATTTCGAACTTTACGACGTGTTCGCGCGGATCCGCTCCACGGTGGTGGCGCAGGCGGAATCGAAGGGGCTGCATTTTGCGCTGCGCGTGAGTGCGCGCACGCCGCAGCGTCTTACCGGCGATGCCCGCCACCTCGCCGATATCCTCACCAATCTCGCCGGCAATGCGGTGAAGTTCACAGACACCGGGTCTGTGGTCGTCGCCGTTTCCCAGGTCTATGAGAACAAGGGATGCGCAAACGAGACCGTCCGGCTTCGCTTCGAGGTGACGGACACCGGCATCGGCATTGCCGAAGAAGCGCAGAGCCGGATTTTCGAGCATTTCAGCCAGGCCGACGACACGATCATCAACAGGTTCGGTGGAACCGGGCTCGGGCTTGCCATCGTCAAGCGGCTGGTGGAGCTGTATGGCCGGGATATCGGGGTCGAGAGCGTGCAGGGGAAGGGCAGCACCTTCTGGTTCGAGCTTTCCTTCGAGCGTGCGCAGAGCAAGGAACCCGACCTGCCGCGGCTGGCAACGGGGGCAGACCATCGCGCTGACCCGGGACGAAGGGCTGGTCGCAGTGCTGCAGGGCACTTTCGACGAGGCCGGTCTGTCGCTGACGTTGACGGATCGTCCGGCGGAACTGGTCAATCTCATGCGTTCCGCGGCCAAGAGCGGGATTCGCCGCTGTATCGTTCTGCTGGATGAGGCGGAGATGGGAGAGGACCCGTTCTCGCTCGCCGATGCACTGATCGGGCGGGAGTCGTCGATCGCGCCGACGCTGATCCGCATTTCAGATCACGTCGAGGATCTGCCTTCGCAGGACTATCGTAGGTTCCTATGTTACCATCCTGCCGCGTCGGCCGGAGTCGGAAAAGGTGCGCCGCGCGTTGCAGATGTCGTCTGCGGCGGGCGCCAGCGCGAGTGGTCTCGACGAGAGCGCGCCGCTGGTTGAGCTGCTGCGGCGCTCGGTGCTCGTGGCCGATGACAATCCGACCAATCAGAAGGTGATCGTCAAGATCCTGGAAAAAGCCGGTCACGACGTGGAGATTGCGGAAAACGGCGAGTTGGCGCTGGATGCGCTGGGGCGCCATTCCTTCGATATCGTGCTGATGGATCTGAACATGCCGGTGATGAGCGGCATCGAGGCGATGAAGCTCTATGCCTTCACCTCGCTCGGCCAGAAGGCGGTGCTGGTGGTGGGACTGACCGCGGATGCGACGCCTGCGGCGCGCGAGCGCTGCCTGGAGGCGGGCATGGTCGATTGCATCATCAAGCCGGTGGAGCCTGCCGAACTCCTGCACAAGATGGAGGAGATCATCTGCGAGGACGAGGGCGTTCCGGTTGCCGAGGCCACCGCAGAGACCGGCAAGGTCGCCAACATCATGCAGCACCCCAAGTTCCGGGCGAGCGGACGGGCGGTTGTCGATCTGGCGACGCTCGAAAACCTGAAAAAACTGGGCGGTGCGGAGTTCCTGAAGGATCTGGTGGGAGGCTTCGTCAACAATACGGAGACGACGCTGAATTCCCTGTCGGAGCTGTGCATCGCGAGCGATCTGACCGGGTTCCGCAGCGAGGCGCATGCGTTGCGCAGCGGCGCCGCCAATATCGGGGCGCAGGGGATCTTCTCGATCTGCTCGAAGCTGGAATCGATCGACGAGGAAGAATTCCTGATGCACGAGATGGAGCGGTTGCGGGGGCTGCAGCTCGAAATCGCACAGGTTCGCGACGTGCTGAGCTCGCGGCTATACGCCAACGGCGGCGGAGAATAACTCTCCGCTCGCTTCCTGAGTCTATCCGGCAATCACTGGGCGGGACAGTTAGACCGCTTCCAAACGTGCCGTGTGGCATGGAGGAGCGGCGGCGATCCTGCGCCATGGTCAGGCGCATCATCTTGCGAAGATCCGCTTCGCTGAGCTGCAGCGCGGTCTCGACCCAGATATCGATCATGTCACTCAATTCCGAGTAATCGATCGCACTGACCCGGCGGCGCGTGCGGAAAATCGCGCTGTGCGAATTGTGCCGCTTGGTGTTGCGCCGGATGTGATTTTCCACCGCAAGGCGTCCCTCGCCGTCTTCCGCCAGAACGTCGACGATGCCGAGATCGTACAGCTCTTCGGCCGTGAAGAGCTTGCCGCTCATGATCATGCGCTCCGCGTGCACCGAACCCAGCCGACGGGCAAGGAACGAATAGGCGCCCATGCCGGGGAACATGTTGAACAGGATTTCCGGCAAGCCGAACTTGGCCTGGCGCTCGACGATGATGACGTCGCATGATAGCGCCGCCTCGAACCCGCCGCTCAGCGCATCGCCCTGCACCAGCGCGATGGTGACGATCGGCAGCTCGTAATTGACGGCGTTGTTGTAGACCACGTCGATGCAGGCGCGGGCATAGGTGGTTAGGGCGTCCTTGTCGCCGGCGCGGATATGCTCGGCGAACAGGCCCAGATCCCCGCCCAGATTGAAGATGCCGGGAAGCTTGGAGCCGACCACGAAGTAGCGCATCGGCGTTTCGCCGGAGCGCGCGTGGCGGGCGTAGAGCGCGGGGATGGAGGCTTGCATGCGCGCCAGACTCGGTGAGCAGGCCGGGCGTGAAGCTTGGCCGCCCCTCCGGCGCCATTAAGTCTTTGTTTTCGGGTCGAGCCGGACATCGATTCTATCGTAATGCTCGGCCGCCACGTCTTCCTGCATCGTGTTGCGCGGGAAGGAGGTGACGCTGGAATTCATCACGGAAATCGTACCGTCAGGACGGTATAGAGCCGTCATAGGAACCTCTACCAATACAATATGTCCAATTCGAAGCCCCACTCGAACCTTTGAGCGGCTTGCGACCTCCACGCAATTTGCTCGTTTTCCTCCCTACCGATCGGGTGTGCGTTAAGGTTGTCGCACCTGTCGCTGCCTTCGAACGGGTCGAATTTACCGAACGCTTGCAGGCAATTATAATTCATGGTGCATGAAAGGTTAACAAAAGCAAGTAGGCCCAATGGTTGTGACCATGCGTCATCTGGCGAAAACATGTGCACACTATTTGTAGTTAAAATCCACTTGAAATTTATACGTATAAATCTTCCGATACCTATCTTTTTGAGCAAATCAGTGCCTTTTTGGGCGTGCCGAAAACTTGTCATGCACGAACTATCTATTTATTTTAAAAAGTGATTTTTTGATATACAGGTTTTTTCGTAGGGCGGAGTAATTCAGACCATGCGCGGGTTTGCAGGCTCACAAGTATGGTTAATAAGTCCGGTCAAGTGCTTCGCTCGTTTCATTTACCAGGCCGAGAATTGATCAAACTTTCCTCATGTTTTCTTTGAAAATTTTATCAATTACGGGCGGTCAGGAGGGGAAAACGGGTGCGTCCCTGCGTTGCAGGTCGTGAAAAGAGAGGTCGCCTGCGCATTTTGCGTCGGTGATTTGCGAGGAACTATGTTGCGTCGCAAGAAGTGCCTCGCGACGGACGGCGCTCAGAAAGCGCTGCGCAGTTGTTCCTCTTCGAACCAGGTCACGAGGAAATCGACGAAGGCGCGGACCTTGCCGGACAGGTGTTTGCGATGCGGGTAGACCACCCAGATCGCGGTGTTTTCGGACTCGTAGTCTTCCAGCACCCGTTCGAGTCGTCCGGCGACGATATCGTTGCGCACCATGAAGAGCGGGGAGCGGGCAAAGCCCAGCCCGCACAATGCCGCCTGCCGGGCGGCTTCCGCACTGTTGACCTCCACCCGGCTCTTGACCGCCACCGAGCGCCGCTCGCCGTTGGGATGACTGAAGGTGAGGTTGCTGCGGAAGCGGTAGTTGGTTTCTACGATGAAGGGCATGTCGGTGAGATCGGCGGGTTCTTCAGGCTTGCCGTGAATCGCGATCAGTTCCGGCGCACCGACGCAGATCTGCCGGAACGGGGCGAGCTTGCGGCCGATGAGGCTAGAATCGGACAGCTCCGTCAGGCGGATCGCCACGTCGAAGCCTTCCTCCACCAGACACCAGATCGACGAAGCGATCCTCGAGTTTCAGATCGACGGAGATGTCTGGGTTCTGCGCCAGAAAGCCCATCACCGCGCGCGACAGGTCGTGATCGCCGAAGGCGCGTGAGTCGGAGATGTGCAGGAGACCGCGCGCGTGCTGATGGGTGTCGCGCATCATCGCCTCCTCCAGATCGTCGATGCGCTGGAGGATGTCGGAGGCCTCGCGGTAGTAGGCTTGCCTCGCCTCGGTGGTCGAGATCTGGCGCGTGGTTCGGTTGAGCAGGCGGACGGAGAACTCGTCTTCCAGTTTCCCGACATATTTGGAGACCAGCGCCTTGGAGCGTCCCATCGCATGGGCTGCGGCGGAAAAACCGCCCGCATCGACCACCTGAATGAAACAGCGCATTCGGGTCAGTTGGTCCATTGCCTCTTGATGATCCTCTTGTCGGCAGACCTTCGATCCATCGGGGCCTGCCGTCCGTCAACCGACGCCGACGATGTGCATCCATAGACCGATGGTGACGATGGAAAAAGCTGTCGTCAGGCTAATCGTATTGGCAGACAATGAATGACCGGTTCCGAAATTGGAGGCGAAAAGATTAGGCGTTGACCCCGGTCGGGCAGGCTGCGGTCAGCGTCGCGACCTGGATCCACAGGTGCGGGAGATGGAAGACGTAGGTGGCCATCGTCCAAACAACGGCAGGCAGCAGCAGGACCTTCATCGAACTGGTCACGACGGCCGGGATCATGTTACCGCGAATGCCGTAGCCGCCGCAGGCTCATGCCAAGCGAGAACAGGGCGACGGGAATGGCGGTGGCTGCGATCTTGGAGATGACGTCGGCGGGCAGATCGGGGACCGGCAGGCCGGTCGTCCGCCATACCGCTCCACTCACGAGGCCGATGACCATCGGATTGGTTGCCAGATTGCGGCTGACCACCATCAGCGTCTGCAGCATCGGCCGTGCTTTCCGGGTCCCGTCGGCCGCTGCCGCGCGCTCCATCAGCAGCGTGCTGAGGACGGTCATGAACGGCAGATGGACCGAAACGATCACGAAAAGTGGCACCAGGCCCGCCTCAGAAACGCTGGCGGAGATGACGGGCAGGCCGACCAGTATGATGTTGGAGAATGCCCCGGAAATGCCTGCGATGACGCCGTAGCGCGCCTCTCTGCCGAAAACGGCGCGGCTGATCAGGGTCGCCATCGTCCAGACGATTATCACGCTGGAAAAGTAGGTCCCCCAAAGCGCCCAGGGCGAGGCCCCGTTCAGGAAGGCCGTTGCCAGGGTGCGGAACATCAGCAACGGAATGGCGATCGTGAAGACGAATTTGCCGAGAGCGTCGCCCACCTGTTCCTTGAGCAAGCCGGTGACCGCGGCAACGTATCCGAAGGCAATCAGCAAGAAGACGGGCAGAATGAGTGAGAAGATATGGTAGGAGGACATGAATGGGCCGGATTTTGGGAGCGGCCACAACAGATGTGCCGCTTTCGGGGGGCTTGGCAGAGCAAGCGAAATGCCGACCGCCCCCTTTTACTCCGGCTTAGGTCAGATCGTTGCGATGGTCAAATCGTAGCTTTCTCCATGTCAGGATCTCGTAACTAAGCTTACGTGCTGGTACGATTCGCGAGAAGTTCGAAGCAATGAAGGCCGTGTATCCGTGAAAAAGGCCGAGACGGGATCCGTCGATACGACACAAACGGGCGAAGAAGAGTCGGCGACAGCTCTGGCGCTCGCCGTCATCGTTCATGATATCCGCACGCCGCTGGGCGCGGTTTCCGCAACCGCGGATCTTCTGGCGGATACAGATCTCGACATGCACCAGCGACGCTATGTCGAAACCCTGCAGCAGGCCGCAACCGCGCTCAACGATCTGGCTACCGAACTGCTCGATCAGGCGGGTGAGGTTCCGACAGAACCATCCCGGTCGAGCACGTGGATCCCAGTGGAGACCCTGAGCAGCCTGGCCGCACTGTTCAAGCCGCTGGCCGATGAAAAGCACGTGCGGTTGCAACTGGAACTCGGCATGGGGCTCGATGAGGTCGCCATGGGGGACGCGCATGCGGTACGCCGGATCCTGACCAATCTGATCGACAATGCCATCAAGTTTACCGGCAAGGCGGCCAAGGGCAAACGGGCGGGCAAGACGTCCGGTTCTGTCGGGACCGTTTATATCGCGGCCTCGTTGAGCGGGGAGGAGGCGCAACGGCTCATCGTGTCGGTAAGCGATACTGGGCCGGGGATTGCGGCGGACGAATTGCGCGGGTTGTTCCTGCCCTATCGCCAGGGGGCCTCGGGCCAGAGGCTGCGCAGCGGGTCCGGGCTAGGGCTCTGGATTTCGCGCACGCTTGCGCGGCGGCTCGGCGGCACGCTGGAGGTGGAAAGCCAGCTCGGCCACGGCACCTGTTTCACGCTGGATGTGCCCTGCGCTCCGGCGGAGCCGGGGGCGGAGATTGCGACGGCGGACGGCCCTGAGGCGTCGGAGGTCGAGGAAACCACGATCTCGCGCGTCCGTAAGGCGCCGGTCCTCAAGGTGCTCGTGGTTGACGACAATGCGGTCAACCGGCTGCTGGTCACCACATTCCTTGATTCCTTCGGCATGGCGTTCAAGGCCGTCGACAGCGGCAAGGTGGCACTTGCGGCGGTGGGGACGGAATCGTTCGACGTGGTAGTGATGGATCTGCAGATGCCGGGCATGGACGGGGTCGAGACCGCGTTGCGACTGCGCGAAATGCCGGAGGTGGCCGATCTGCCGATCGTGGCGCTGACAGCGGGCATGAAGCCCGCCGATACCGCGCGCTCGCGCCGGGCGCGCTTCTCCCGCGTTCTGGGCAAGCCCTTTGCTCCGGCCGATCTGTTCGCCGCGTTGACCTCGGCTGCAAAGAAGGACGGCGAGGACGGGTGAGCCGCGATGGCGCCCGGTTTTCTATCGGCTTATCGGTTGGCAGTGGTGACGATGCGCAGGGCGAAGCCGCCCATGATGCCCGCGAAGGTCTAGTCCATGACCCGCATGATGCGCGGTGAGCGCTTCAGCGCGCTGGAGAATTTCTCTGCAGCCATAATCATCGTTAGGGTGAAGGGCAGCGCCAGAACGGTGAAATAAAGCCCCAGGAAGATGAGTTGACCGCGTGCGTTTTCATTGTGCGCGCTGACGGATTGCGGCAGGAAAGTCACGAAGAACAGCACGATCTTGGGGTTCAGCAGATTGATGCCGAGCCCGGTCGCCCATGTGGAGGCGAGGCTTGCCTTGCGTTCTTGCTGTTTTTTCTCAAGCGACAGTGCGGAGCCGTGTCGCAACGTCTGGAAGGCGAGCCAAAGCAGGTAGGCCGCGCCTGCAATCTTGACCACCAGAAAGGCGGTGGCGGAGGCTGCGAGAAGCGCGGAAAGGCCGTAGGCGGCCAAAAGCGTGTGAACGATAAGGCCCGTGTTGGCGTCCGCCATGGCCGCGAATCCGGCCGCGCGGCCTTGCGTGAGGGCCCGGCTCAGGAACAGCGTCATGTCGGGGCCCGGCGTCAGGGTCAGAACTATTGCCGTAGCGGTAAAGGCTGCGATGACTGTCGTGTCGGGAAGAAAATCCATAAGCCTGCCGTGCTAGTTGCTTCGTGAAAACGCCCGAACGATAGGCCTGAGGGCACCGGCGGCGCAACGGTTACATTGAAGCGGTCCGGCAGTTGCGAGAGCCCGGCGGGTCGGACCCTCGCTGTGTCGCGGATCTACTGCACGACCTCGCCGTGCAAATTGATGTCGAAACCCTCGATTTCGACCTCGCGCGGGACGCGCAGGCCGAGGGTCGCGTCGATTACCTTCAGGATGATGAAGGTGGCGACGACGGACCAGACGATCGTGGCGCCGATGCCGACGATCTGGATCCAGACTTGGTGCCAGTTGCCTTCCAGGCCGCCGGGCGTGCCGCCGATCGCCTCCACGGCGAAGACGCCGGTCAGGATGGCGCCGACAATGCCGCCGAGGCCGTGCACGCCGAAGGCATCGAGGCTGTCGTCGTATTTCAGCTTCTTCTTGAGGAACTCAACACCCCACAGGCAGATAAGGCCGGTGAGGATGCCGATGGCGAGCGCGCCGGTGGGACCGACGAAGCCGGAGGCGGGCGTGATGCCGACGAGGCGCAACAGCGCCGAAGACGATGCCGAGCGTGCTGGGGCGTTCATGCAGCGCCCATTCACCGAACATCCACGCGAGCGCTGCGGCGGCGGCCGAGAACGATTGCTGCGACAAGCCTGGCGACGCCGGAATTGATGTGCACCACCGTGTCGCTGGCGAAATCGAGAACGCCTTCGTTGGCGAGGAAGTTACCGCCCCAGACCCAATGGCAGACGGGGGCATAGACCACCAGCATCCAGATGCCGAGGAACCAGAGAAGGGCGGAGAACTTCATCCGGTCGGCGAAGGCGCCGCAGATGAGCGCGGGCGTGATGATCGCGAAGGGCATCTGGAACGTTATGAAGACGCTTTCAGGGATGGTGCCCGAAAGCGCATCCTTGGTCAGATCGGCCAGGAAGACGTTCAACAGGCCGCCGATATAGTTGTTGAAGGTGCCGCCGTCGGAGAAGGCCAGCGAGTAACCGCGAACCATCCAGAGGACGGTCATCAGGCAGGCAGCCGCAAAGCTCTGCATGGCGGTGGCCAGAACGTTCTTCCGGCGCACCATGCTGCCGTAGAAGAGGGCGAAGCCCGGAATGGTCATCAACAGGACCAGGGTGGTGGAGGTCAGCATCCAGGCGGTATTGCCGGTGTCGAGGGTCTGTGCGTGTGCGGGCAGGGCGACAAGGCTTGCGACAAGCATCGCCGCCACGGCCGTCAGACCGCGTCCGGATCCAAGGAAAGGCATGTTGGGCGCTTCCTGTTTGATTATTGTTTAGTCATGTGCTGCCCTAATGGGCAGCGTGTGCCCAATCCGTTTTCAAAACTTGTGCTAAGTGGGTGCTGACGCTGCGAAAGCGTTGAGCGGGAAAGAGAATGCTCAAATTGCAGGTGAAACGAACGTCGCGGAGAAAATTCAGCGCTGGTCGCCTTGTGAGCAGGTTGCTCAACAAGTGGTCAATGACACTTGCCGTGGCGGAGAGGGGCGCTCGTGTGACGGCGGGACGCGGGGAATAGGTGCGCAAATAAAAAGGCCCGGGTCGTTGGACCCGAGCCAGTTCGATCGAACAACGGTACAGTTCGATCCGTTTGGAGAGGACATTACATCCGCTGGGAGCCGGTCCCGAACTCGGGATAAGCTTCGACGCCGATTTCCAGCTTGTCGAGGCCAAGGACTTCCTCTTCCTTGCTGACGCGGATACCGACCGTGGCCTTAAGGATGAACCACAGGATGCCGGAGGCGATGAAGGTGAAGGCGCCGACGGAGATGATACCGATGATCTGCGTACCGAAAGCGGTGTTGGCATTCGACCACGGTACGATGAAGGTACCCCAGAATACCGGCCAGCAGGTGAACCGGAATGGCGCCGACGACGACGTCGATCTTCAGCTTGTCCAGCAACGGCACGGCGAAGACGACGATCACGACACCGACGCCACCGATGATGATTGCCTGCAGCATGGACGGCTGCAGCGGCTCGGCGGTGATGGCGACGAGACCGGCCAGAGCGCCGTTCAGCGCCATGGTGACGCCGACCTTCTTGTAGAGGATCTGGGTCAGGATCATGGCAACGACGACACCGGCGGCGGCGATGTTGGTGTTGGCGAAGATGCGGGAATGTTGGAGATGTCACCGATCGAGCCCATGGCGAGCTGTGAGGCGCCGTCGAAGCCGAACCAGCCGACCCACAGGATGAACGTGCCTAGCGTTGCCAGCGGCATGGAGGAGCCGGGCATGGCGTTGACCTGGCCGCCGGGGCCGTACTTGCCCTTGCGCGCGCCGAGGATTAGGGCACCGGCGAGAGCGGCCCAGCCGCTGACGGAGTGCACGAACGTGGAGCCGGCGAAATCGGACATGCCCATTTCGGAGAGTCAGCCGTCGCCCCAGACCCAGGAACCGGTGATCGCGTAGAAAAGACCGATCAGGAACACGGTGAAGATCATGAACGGCCACAGCTTGATGTGCTCGGCCAGCGTGCCAGAAACGACGGAGGCTGCGGTGGCGCAGAACACCATCTGGTAGAATCAGTTGGATCCGGTCGAATAGCCTGTGTCGAGCAGCGCGGCGGTGTCCGCACCCTCAAGCCCGACGGGATCGAAGGCATAGGGGCCGAAGGAACCGATGAAGCCGCCGTCAACGCCGGTGTACATCAGGTTGTAGCCGGGTGACCCAGAATAGAAGGCCCGCAACGGAGTAGAGGGCGACGTTCTTCAGGCATTGCATGGAGACGTTCTTGGAACGCACCAGGCCAGCCTCGAGCATGGCGAAGCCCGCGGCCATCCACATCACCAGGAAGCCACCGATGAGGAAGAGCAGCGTATTGAGGATGTAGGCGACTGCCGGCGTGACGGCGGGCGCGGCGGCAGCTGCAGCCTCAGTGTCCTGGGCCAGTGCCGGGGCGATGCCGCTCAGCGCGGCGAGGGTAACGGCTGAAGCGCCGACGGCCAGAGCCGGTACGGTGCGACCGAGTGACATGGAGATCTTCATGACGGTTTCCTCGTTGAGCAATTACAGTGCTGCGGCGTCGGTTTCGCCGGTGCGGATGCGTACGGCCTGGTCGATCGAGTAGACAAAGATCTTGTCGTCATCGATCTGGCCGGTCTTGGCCGCGCCGGTGACTGCTTCGAGCACCTGGTCAACCATGCCGCTTGCGACCGCGACTTCGATCTTCAGCTTCGGCAGGAAGCTGACAGCGTATTCGGTGCCGCGATAGATTTCCGTGTGACCCTTCTGTCGGCCGTAGCCCTTCACTTCGGTGACAGTGAGCCCCTGGACGCCGATCGCCGTGAGGGCGTCGCGCACCTCATCGAGCTTGAACGGCTTGATAATGGCCATGACGATTTTCATGATTGGTTCCCGTGTCTCTCCTGCAGCCGCCCGTGGACGCTATGGCCCTCTTCGGATGGTCTTCCCTTGGTTGTCTGTCTCATCCCGAAGAGATGTCGGTGACACCCCTCCCGGTCCCCAGCACGTCGGCCGCGACCGCATCCCGTCAATCAAGGTCCGTGCCAATTGAGATTCCCATACGGAAATTTACGGTCAAAATGCCAGAACCGCAGAGTTAACAAACGGAAAATAAAAGGGAAAAAGAATGTGATGGGGGAGGGGTAGGTCTTGGCCAAAAAAGTGGCAAAGGTCGTATGCCGATTAATATGTAGGCAATATCCAGGCAATTTGCTGCCTGATTTATAGGCTAAGTATTAGAACACGCGAGGTAAGCGCGGTTTCTGCGGGCTCTTCTTCGCGGTTTTGCCATGGTTCCGACACGTTTTCGCCGTTCTCGCGCGAATGTGCGCCGTATCATCCGGCATCACGAACGCGAAAAACCGGCGGAGGTCGTCCGCCGGTTTGTGGAAGTTCTATTGTCGGCAGGGGTGCGGGCGCGCCGCGCCGCGTCAGTCGGCCAGCAGGTCCTTCAGGACCGCGCGATAGTCGTCGGCGAGGTCTTCGCGGCTGAGCGCATAGGCGACGTTGGCGGACAGGAAGCCGATCTTGGAGCCGCAGTCGTAGGTCTTTCCCTCGAAGGCGAGACCGCTCATGCCCTGCGCCTTCATCAGTTTCATCAGTGCGTCGGTCAGCTGGATCTCCCCTCCCGCGCCGGTTTCCTGATCTTCCAGATAGTCGAAGACCTGCGGCTGCAGAATGTAACGGCCGGTGATGATGAGGTTGGAGGGCGCGGTGCCGGGGGCCGGTTTCTCCACCATGCCGTGCACGTGATAGACGCCGTCGGTTCCGGCATCTTCCACATCGACGACGCCGTACTGGTTCGTCTGGTCTTCCGGCACTTCCTCCACGGCGATCACGTTTCCGCCGGTCTGGTTGTAGGTGTCGATCATCTGCGCCAGGCAGCCGCGCTCGACCTTGACCAGCACGTCCGGCAGGAGGACCGCGAAGGGCTCGTTGCCGACCATTTCGCGCGCGCACCAGACCGCGTGGCCGAGGCCGAGCGGTTCCTGCTGCCGGGTGAAGCTGGTCTTGCCCGGCGCCAGGCGGAACTGCTCCAGAAGCTCCAGGGCCTTCTGCTTGCCGCGCTCGCGCAAGGTGTGTTTCAGTTCGAACGAGACATCGAAATGGTCGGCGATAACGTGCTTGTTACGGCCGGTAATGAAGATGAAATGCTCGATGCCTGCTTCGCGCGCCTCGTCGACCACATACTGAATGATCGGCCTGTCGACCACCGTCAGCATTTCCTTGGGCACCGCCTTGGTGGCGGGCAGGAACCGGGTGCCGAGACCGGCGACGGGGAAGACGGCTTTGCGAATGGGAGCGGGCATGGATATGTCCTGATTACGAATAAGATGGGGATGCCGCCAGATCAGCGAAGGCTAATCAGCCGGCCCTTGAATAACAAGCAACGCCTTGCGCGGTTCCACAATGCGTTCAAGTGTCTGAATCTGTGGTATTGGACAGACGCCACGGCTTGTAGGGCGCCATCATGGCTCGATGGTGGCAGCATGTGACAGGTTTGCAGGTTGCGATTTCCGCATTCGGGGATACGGGGATTCCTGGCGGCGAGGTTCGCCGTTTGCGGCCGTTGGCATGCGATGCGGGGGTAGCGAATGTCAGTTCTGGTGACGGGAGGTGCCGGGTACATCGGCAGCCACATGGTCTGGAACCTCCTTGAGGTGGGCAAGGAGGTAGTCGTCCTCGACAATCTCTCCACCGGGTTCGACTGGGCCGTGGCCGGTGCTGCACGGTTCGTGCGCGGCGATGTCGGCGATGCGGACCTGCTCGACCGGGTTCTGGCCGGTGGGGTCGATGCGGTGATCCATTTCGTCGGATCGGTCATCGTGCCGGAATCGGTCGCCAATCCGCTCAAGCAACACCACCAATACGCGCACCCTGATCGAGGCGTGCGTGCGCAATGGCGTGAGGCATTTCATCTTCTCCTCCACCGCTGCTGTCTATGGCGATCCGGAAATGGTGCCGGTGGGTGAGGATGCGCCGCTGCATCCGCTGTCTCCTTATGGCTCCTCCAAGCTGATGAGCGAGATCATGCTGGCGGATACGGCCGCCGTGCACGATTTCGCCTATACGGCGCTGCGCTATTTCAACGTTGCCGGGTGCGACCTGGAAGGGCGGACGGGGCAATCGACGGCCAATGCCACGCATCTGATTAAGGTCGCGTGCGAGGCGGCGCTGGGCAAGCGCACCTCGCTTTCGATCTTCGGCACCGATTACGACACGCCGGACGGCATCGGCGTGCGCGACTTCATCCATGTGGCGGATCTTGTGGAGGTGCATCGGCTGGCGCTCGGACGCCTGCGCGCGGGCGGAAAAAGCTGCGTGCTCAATTGCGGCTACGGCGGAGGCTATTCCGTTCGGCAGGTGATCGATGCGGTCCGGCGCGTGTCCGGTCGCGACTTCACGGTGCTGGAGGAGTCGCGGCGGGCCGGGGATTCAGCCAAGGTCATCGCGCTTGCCGAGGTCGTACGTCGCGAACTCGGTTGGACGTCGCACTATGACGATCTCGACACGATCGTGACCCATGCGCTTTCCTGGGAAGAGCATCTGGAGCGGCGCAACCGGGCCTCGTGAAACGGGGAGATCTCGCCTCCACAGTCAGTTTGCTGCACGGCTTTCGTACCATCGCGGGTTGAAAGAACGGCGCCGGATCGGTAACCGTAGGGTGTTTTCGACTTGTGTCACGCGGTCAAACCCCGCAGCGTGCAAACCTGTTATTTTTTATGAATTCTTTTTCGAGCGCATCTGATTTTGCCCCCTCACGGGGGTGTATTTCTTTATTTTCACCTCATTCGGATACGACGCCGATTAACCGCCTGACCTCTCACCCGGATATTCTGATGACGATCAATCTCGACATGAACGCATTGACGCAAATCGCGATTGCGGCGGGGGAGGCCATTCTCAAGATCTACGGCGAGGCGATCGATGTGAGCGAGAAGGGCGACGGATCGCCCGTCACGCAGGCCGATACCGCGGCGGAGGCGATCATCCTCAAGGGGCTTGCCGATCTGTCCCCGGATATTGCCGTCGTCGCCGAGGAGTCCGTGGCGGCCGGTTGCGTGCCGCCGCCGAGCGCACGGTTCTTTCTGGTCGATCCGCTCGACGGGACGCGCGAATTCATCTCCAAGAACGGCGAATTCACGGTCAATATCGGTCTCGTCGAGGACGGCGTTCCGGTGGCCGGTGTTGTCTACGCCCCGGCGCTGGGCGATATCTTCTGGGGTTCGAAGGGCGAGGGAGCCCGGCGGGCCAAGGTCGTTGAAGGCAAATGCGGTCCGGGTCCGGCTGAGGAAATCTCCGTCCGGATGGCGCCGAAGGAAGGGCTCACCGTTCTGGCGAGCCGCTCCCACATGAGTGCGGAGACTTCCGACTTCGCCGAGACGCTCTCGGTTGCCGAACTGATTTCCGCCGGATCTTCCCTCAAGTTCTGCCGGGTGGCGGAAGGGGGAGCCGATCTTTACCCGCGTTTCGGGCGAATGATGGAGTGGGATACGGCTGCGGCCGATGCGGTGCTGCGCGCAGCCGGCGGTCTGGTCATCACCACCGACGGGGCGCCCCTGTCGTACGGGAAGCGGAACCTGCCTCATGATAGCGATTTTGCAAATCCATACTTCATTGCCGTGGGGGATCGGGAAATTGTTTCCTCGCTCCAATGCCCGACGGTAGAAGGTGCCCTTTAGATACGCTGCAAAGCTGCGCCAAAATCGGTGACGATTTAACTTCCGACTCACCGGCCTGTTCCGAGTGGGCCAACAAGCAGGTTCATTTTTCCGTGTCTGTCGATCGCAATTCGCATTTGAAGCGCCTCGAGAACGAGAGCATCCAGATCATGCGGGAAGTCGCTGCGGAGTTCCGCAATCCCGTGATGCTCTATTCCATCGGCAAGGATTCCAGCGTCATGCTGCACCTTGCGATGAAGGCCTTCTATCCGTCAAAACCGCTGTTTCCGTTTCTGCACGTGGATACGACGTGGAAGTTTCGCGAGATGATCCGCTTTCGAGACGAGACGGCGAAGCGGCTGGGGCTGGAGCTGATCGTTCACACCAATGCCCAGGGCGTTGCGGACCACATCAATCCCTTCGACCACGGTTCGTCCTTCTACACGCATGTGATGAAGACCGAGGCGTTGAAGCAGGCGCTCGACAAGTACGGTTTCGATGCGGCTTTCGGCGGGGTGTGACGAGGAAAAGAGCCGCGCGAAAGAGCGCGTCTTTTCCTTCCTCACGTCGGCCCACAGCTGGGATCCCAAGAACCAGCGCCCGGAATTGTGGCGGCTCTACAATGCGCGGGTCGCCAAGGGCAAATCCATCCGCGCCTTCCCGTTGTCGAACTGGGCCGAACTCGACATCTGGCAATACATCCTGGTGGAAAACATTTCGATCGTGCCGCTCTATTACGCTGCACGGCGCCCTGTTGTAGAGCGCGACGGCATGCTGATCATGGTGGATGACGACCGACTGCCGATGAACCCGGGCGAGGTGCCGCAGGAAAAGGTGGTGCGGTTCCGCACGCTTGGCTGTTATCCGCTGACCGCGGCGATCGAGTCGGAAGCGACAACATTGCCCGAGGACGACATTGCCCGAGATCGTGTCGGAAATGCTGATTGCGCGCTCTTCGGAGCGCTCCGGCCGACTGATCGATCACGACGAGGCCGGATCAATGGAGAAGAAGAAGCGCGAGGGGTATTTCTGATGGAAGAGCTGGACACGGTCGTCGCGGATGCCCCAGAAGCCTTCAACGAGTTCATCTCCGCGCAGGAGACCAAGGGGCTGCTGCGGTTTCTCACCTGCGGGTCGGTGGATGACGGCAAGTCGACGCTGATCGGACGGCTTCTCTACGATTCCAAGCTGCTGTTAGAGGACCAGCTCGCCTCGCTGCGCAGCGATTCCGTCAAGCACGGAACGGTCGGCGACGACATGGATTTCGCGCTGCTGGTCGACGGGCTGGAAGCGGAGTGCGAACAGGGCATCACCATCGATGTCGCCTATCGTTTCTTCGCCACCGATGCGTGCAAGTTCATCGTCGCGGATACGCCTGGCCACGAGCAGTACACGCCCAACATGGCAACCGGGGCTTCGACTGCCGATCTGGCGGTGTTGCTGGTCGATGCGCGCAACGGCATTCAGCCGCAGACGCGGTGGCACGCCTTTATCGCCTCTCTGCTCGGCATCCGCCACGTGGTGCTGGCGGTGAACAAGATCGATCTCGTCGATTTCAGCAAGGAGCGTTTCGACGAGATCCGCACAGAGTTCGACGGCTTTGCGGCGTCGTTCGATTTTGACAGTCTGGTCGCCATTCCGATGTCGGCCCGCTACGGCGACAATGTCTCGAGCCGAAGCGCGCGGATGCCGTGGTATTCCGGCCCGACGCTGATCGAGTATCTGGAAACCGTGGAGGTGACGGACGATCTCGACATGCGTCCCTTCCGCATGCCGGTGCAGTGGGTCAATCGCCCCAACCTCGATTTCCGGGGCTATTCGGGCACGATCGCATCCGGCGTGGTGTGGCCGGGCGACGAGGTGGTGGTCGCGGAATCGGGCAAGACCAGCAAGATTGCGCGGATCGTCACCATGGACGGCGATCTGGAGTCGGGCCACGCGGGCGAGTCGGTGACGCTGACGCTTGCCGACGAGGTCGGTATCTCGCGCGGCGATCTACTGGCCTCCGCCGCAAGCCGTCCCGAGGTTTCCGATCAGTTTGCCGCCCACATCATCTGGATGACCGACAAGCCGCTCTATCCTGGCCGTTCCTATCTGCTGAAATCGGGTGCGCGCGCACGGTCACGGCGAGCAAACTCAAGCACCGCATCGACATCAATTCCTTCGAGCATCTGGCTGCCAAGAAGCTCGACCTCAACGAGGTCGCCTTCTGCAATCTGTCGCTGTCCACGCCGATCGCCTTCGATCCCTACGAATCGAACCGCGATACCGGTTCCTTCATCCTGATCGACCGGTTGTCGAATGCCACGGTCGCGGCTGGCATGATTTGGTTCGGGCTGAGGCGGGCGACCAACATTCACTGGCAGGTGCTCAATGTCGACAAGCAGGCGCGTGCGGCGCTGAAGGGTCAGAAGCCAGCCATCCTGTGGTTCACCGGCCTATCCGGATCGGGCAAGTCAACGGTGGCGAACACGGTGGAGCGGAAGCTCTTGGCGGCCGGATATCACACCTAATCTGCTGGACGGCGACAACGTGCGCCACGGGTTGAACCGCGATCTCGGCTTCACCGATGCGGACCGGGTGGAGAACATCCGCCGTGTGGTGGGAACGGCGAAGCTTTTCGTCGATGCCGGCACGATCGTGATGGTGTCCTTCATCTCGCCCTTCCGTTCGGAGCGCCGGATGGCGCGCGAACTGGTGGAAGAGGGCGACTTCATCGAGGTGTTCGTCGATACGCCGCTTGAGGAATGCTAGCGCCGCGACCCCAAGGGTCTCTACAAGAAGGCGGCGGAAGGCACGATCAAGAACTTCACTGACATCGACAGTCCCTACGAGCCGCCCGAACATCCGGAACTCCGGCTCGACACCACGGATGCCGATCCGGAAGCGCTCGCTGACCGGATCATTGCGGATCTGAAGAACCGCGGGATCATCGGGTAGAGCGTTTCGTGATTTGACGGGATTTGAGGGGAGCGGTCGTCCGTTCTCCTCTTTAGCTTTGAGGCAGTGTGTCGGAACGTCGTTCCTTCAGGTCGTGCGGCCCATCCTTCGAGACGGCGCTTTCGCGCCTCCTCAGGATGACGTTATCGGGTTGTTGGCTTTGAAGGCGCGAGCTACACGCACAACGTCATCCTGAGGAGAGCTCGTCAGAGCGTGTCTCGAAGGATGGGCCGCACGACGAATCCGGAATGAAACGGCGAGCGTCTTGGCGCTCTCGTCCTAGTCTTCAGCTTCTCCGGACATTGCCTCGTCCTGTTTCCGCGCATAGGCGTAGGCGATGGTCATGACCGAAAGCAGCAGGATCGTCACGATGATCTGCTCCAGTCCCTTCAGCAGAATGAACTGAAGGGTGACGAGGAGCTGCGGCAGGCCCGAGCCGATGGCTGCCATCAGCATGATGATGGCGGAATCGTGCACGATGAACGGGATGAGCAGGCAGATGACCGAAAACACCATCGGCCAGCCGAATCCCTTGCCGAACCTGAGAGCCCGGAAGGGGTCCATCGGCTTGTCCACCGCAACGGCGGGCAGCATGAGCCCGACGCGTGCAAACAAGGAGGTGCACAGGAATAGGCCCCCATGATGATGACGATGGAAATCGCAGCAGCTCCCTGCCTTGCGGAAAAAGCGGACAATCCCCCGGCGATGAGCGTGACGAGCAGGGTCAGCACCAGCACCGCGAGCCCAATGAAGAGGCCGAGCAGCAGCGAGTAGAGAAAATAGCGGAATTCCGACCGGCCGAACCGCAGATGAATCATGGCCGGAGGCTCGCCCAGAAGCGCAAAGCGATGCCACGCAACCGCGATCGAGGAGGAGGCGACGGCCTGCGGTATAATGCTGACAAGGACGAAGACGCCGAACTGTCCCGGGTTCGCGGTCATCATCTGTTCGGCGTTTTCCTGATTACCGAAGCCGGAGACCTGCGCCCCGATCCCGAACAGAATCATGATCACCGTCCAGGCGCCTGCGGCCTTGATGAGGTCGTCGAAATTGGACAGGCAGAGCTGGATGCTGCCCTTCAGAATGGCCTTGAACACGGCGTCCACCGAAATCCGTATGTAAAGAGCACCCCTTTTTAGTAGTGGCGGGGGGTGGAGGCAATCGCGCTGGATGTCGTGCATTTTTCTGTGAAGGGCGATTCCACTGACGCGCGGCTTGCTCTAGCGTGTGGCCCGACATTCATCGAGAGATTTTCCATGCTCTATGCCCTCATGTGCACCGACAAGCCGAACAGCCTGCAGATCCGGCTCGATACCCGGCCCGACCATCTGGTCTTTCTGGAAAGCCTCGGCGATGCGGTGAAATTCGCCGGACCGTTTCTGGGCGAGGACGGCAAGCCGTGCGGATCGATGGTGATGGTGGAAGCCGACAGCAAGGAAGCGACGATGGCGATCGCCGAGCGCGATCCTTATGCCAAGAAGGGCCTGTTTTCGGCTGTCGAGGCGCGGCCCTGGGCCTGGGCCGTTAAGAACCCGGAGGCGTGAGACGTGGCGTACTGGCTGTTCAAGTCCGAACCGTTCAAGTGGTCGTGGGACATGCAGAAGGCCAAGGGCGAGGAAGGCGAGCAGTGGGACGGGGTCCGCAATTATCAGGCCCGGAACAACATGCGCGCCATGAAGCTCGGCGACAAAGGCTTCTTCTACCATTCCAATGAGGGCAAGGAGGTTGTCGGTATCGTCGAGGTCTGCGCCGAGGCCCATCACGACACGACCACGGATGATCCGCGCTGGGAATGCGTGGACATCAAGGCGGTGTGCGATGTGCCCAAGCCGGTGACGCTGGCCGACGTGAAGGCGGAGTCGCAGCTGGCGGAGATGTCGCTCGTCACATCCATGCGGCTGTCCGTTCAGCCGGTCACGGAGGAGGAATGGAAGATCGTGTGCGAGATGGGGGGACTGAAGGAGGCGCCGTAACTCTCGGGGCGGAGATGATCCGTTCTGACGCGGAGCGCCGCGCTTTCATTCGCTCCAGCACTGACCTGCTGCCCATGCGCCGGAGATTTCGCTCCACCTGGCGCATGAGGCGATCGATCTGTGGTCAAAAACGGAAGAGGAACTGGAGGAGATCGGCCTGCCGCCGCCGTTCTGGGCCTTTGCCTGGGCCGGTGGGCAGGCGCTGGTGCGCTACATTCTCGACAATCCGGATCTGGTGCGCGGCAAGCGGATCTACGACTTCGCTTCCGGCTCGGGGATCGTTGCGATCGCGGCGGCGCTTGCCGGGGCAAGATCGGTCACGGCGAGCGAGATCGATTCCTTTGCGCTTTCCGCAATCGTCCTCAACGGTGAGGCGAACGGTGTGGAGATCTCGGTCGAGGAGGGGGGATGTGACCGGCGGTGGGGTCCCGGCTGCCGATATTCTTTTCTGCGGCGATGTCTTTTACGAAAAACCGATGGCGGACAGGATCCTCGCCTGGATCAAGCAGGCTCAGCGGGCCGGCCTGCCGGTGCTGATCGGTGATCCGGGGCGCTCCTATCTGCCCAAGGCGCGGCTGGAGCAGCTTGCCGTTTTCACGGTGCCGGTGACCCGGGCGCTGGAGGATACAGATATCAAGCGTACCGGGGTCTATCGCCTCAAGGATCCGTCTTCGACCTGACGTTGCGTGTGAAAATGAGGCATGCGAGGGCCATAAATTGTGCTTTGCCGGGGTTTGCGCGGGACGGTGACGTAGCGTGGAATGCGGATCCGATCTGATCGACCGACCCCAACCCCGTATTGAGGCCTCCATGCCGATCATCAACCTTTTCGCCGAGCTAGCCGACGAGATTACCGGATGGCGCCGTGACCTGCACCGTCATCCGGAGCTGCTCTACGACACCACGCGCACGTCCGCGATGGTGGCGCGCAAGCTTGAAGAGTTCGGCCTCGACGAAGTGGTGACCAGCATTGGGCGTACCGGGGTGGTCGGCGTCATCAAGGGGCGCAACGGTGGCGGCAAGACGATCGGCCTGCGTGCGGATATGGACGCGCTGCCGATCACGGAAGAAACCGGCAAGGAATATGCCTCCGAGAACCCGGGCACGATGCATGCCTGCGGTCATGACGGCCACACCGCGATGCTTTTGGGGGCCGCGAAATATCTGGCCGAGACCCGCAATTTCTACGGCACGGCGGTAATGATCTTCCAACCGGCGGAAGAGGGTGGGGCCGGCGGAAAGGCGATGATCGACGACGGCCTGTTCACCCGCTGGGGGATCGAGGAAGTCTACGGCATGCACAACAGCCCGGGGCTTCCGGTCGGCGAATTCGCTATGTGTCCGGGAGCGATCATGGCGGCGGCGGACATGTTCGAGATCAACATTTCCGGGCGCGGCGGCCACGCGGCCAAGCCGCACGAGATCGTCGACCCGATCGTGATCGGATCCTCTATTGTGACGGCGCTGCAGTCGGTCGTATCGCGCAATGTGGATCCGCTCGGCCAGGCGGTGCTTTCGGTCACGCAGTTTCTGGCGGGCACGGCCTACAACATCATTTCCGAAACCATGGTGATGCGCGGGACGGTGCGTTCCTTGAGCCTGGAAGTGCGTGATCTGGTCGAGGCTCGGATGAAGGCGCTGGTCCCTGCCATCGCAGAAGGGTTCGGCGGGAAAGCGAGCGTGGACTACAGCCGCAACTATCCCGTCACCGTCAACGATGCGGATCGGACGGAATTCGCCGCCGAGGTGGCCCGCTCGGTCGCGGGCGAGGCGAAGGTCAACGCCGAATGCGTGCCGATGATGGCGGGCGAGGATTTCTCCTTCATGCTGGAGGAGCGGCCCGGGTCCTATATCTTCGTCGGCAACGGGCCGACGGCCGAACTTCATCATGCGCGCTACGATTTCGATGACGCGGCGATCCCGCACAGTTGCTCGTACTGGGTGTCGCTGGTGGAAAAGGCGCTGCCGCTCGCGGGGGTGACCTTATATCGATCTTGCCACCACACCGGTCTCTCTACCGTCATCGCCCGGCGAAATCCGGGGGATCCATCGCTCTCCGCATCTGCCGTTGCCTGCTGGATTGCCCGGACGAAGCCGGGCAATGACGACGGAGAGTGTGGAAGGCCCGAAGCTCCAAGGCGTCTTCCCTACTTTCGTCCGCCCAATGCGCGGTAGATCTTCGTGCCCGGTCGTCCGGTCGGTGTCATGCCGTGGCGGATTTCCGCTTTGCGGATGGCGTCCTGCGTCAGTGGGCCGATCAGGCCGTCGGCCTCGCCGATCTGGTAGCCGTTCGCGAGCAGCCGCTTTTGTAGATCGAGCCTCTGTTTGCGCGACAGGCCGGGATCGTCCGTCGGACATGTCGCTTCAAACGGGCCGTGGCCGCGCAACCGGTCGGACAGGTGCCCGATGGCGAGCGCATAGGCTTCGGCCACATTATAAGAATAGAGCGCATCGAAATTGCGGGTGACGAGAAAGGCCGGGCCGGTTGGCCCCGCAGGCAGCAGCAGCCCGGCGGAGTAATTCCCCTTCAGCCGTGCGCCGTTGATATGGGTGACGCCGCGCTTCGCCCAGGTGGCGAGCGAGGCGCGCTTCTTGCGCCCCGAGGGACCGCGATAGTTTTTCGGCAGAATCACCTCAAATCCCCAAGGCAGGCTGTTATTCCAACTGATCTTCTTCAGGTAGTTGGCGGTGGAAGCCAGCGCATCCTCGGTGGAGTTGACGAGGTCCTTATGACCGTCGCCGTCGAAATCGACGGCTAGGCGCCGGTAGGTGGAGGGCATGAACTGGGTCTGGCCGAAGGCGTCCGCCTATGAGCCCTGCAGGTCTTTCAGGTGGATATCCCCGGCCGCGACGATCTTCAGCGCGGTGATTAGCTCTCCCTTGAAATAGGAGGCACACCGTCCCGAGATGCAGACGATGTTGGCAAGCGCGTGCGGAATGAAGAAGTCGCCCGTCTTGCGTCCGTAATCGGTTTTCACGCCCCAGAGGGCCGCGACGATGTAGCGGTCGACGCCGATGCTCTTCTGGACGCGGGTAAGCATCGTCTCGTAACGCCGCATCAGGACGCGGCCGTCATGGATGCGCTGGCGGTCGACCAGAAAGGCCATGTAGTCCCAGATCTCGGTCTTGTATTCCGGTTGGTGCGCGAGAAGCGGACGATCTTCTCGTCATAGGCGACGTTCGACAGGGTCTTGTCTGCGATGCGTTGGGGAACGCCCGCCGCAATGGCATCACGGCGCAGGCCGTCGACGCAGGATCTGAGAGAGGCCTGCGCGGGCAGGGATGTCAGGGCAACGGCCAGAAGAGCGGCGAGCGTGCCGACAGTGGCGCGAGGAGTGATCATATTCCAGGTCGCCTCCCAGGGCGTGCGAGCGAATAAGACCAGAGAATCGTGACGCATTGCGGCCGAACGGCGGCGCGTCTCCTTCCGGATTCGCTTTATCCTCGCTCACATCGTTTGCGGGAGTCACAGGACGATTGCCGGAAAGGCCACGAGTAGCGCCAGGCGCAGCACGTCGATCAGCACGAAGGGCATCACGTCCCGGAAAATCCCGAAGAGATTCGTGCCGGGGGCAATCGAATTGATCACGAAGACGTTCATGCCGACCGGCAGCGTGATCAGGCCGAGTTCCACCGTCATGACGATGATGACGCCGAATCAGATCGGATCGAAGCCGAGCTGAGTGATCATGAGGAAGACGATGGCCACCAGCAGTATGATCATCGCCATGGCGTCGAGAATGCAGCCGAGCAGCACGAAGAAGGCGAGGATGACGATCAGCGTGCCATAGCTGCCCAGATCCAACCCAATCAGGAAGGCGGTGATCTTCTGTGGGGTCTGGGTGATGGTGAGGAAATAGCCGAAGAGCAGCGCGCCGATCAGCACGGTGAAGATCGCGACCGTGGTCCGGAGCGCCTCGATCAGGCCGTGCAGAAGGGTTGCGGCATTGAGCCGTCCGCGCACGACCCCGATGAGCCCGGTGATGAAGGCGCCCGCCGCAGCCGCCTCCGTCGGCGTCACGATGCCCGCATAGATGCCGCCGATGATCGCGACGAATAGCAGGATCACCGCCCAGATGCCGTGGATCGAGGCGAAGCGCTCCGTCCAGCTCACCGTCTGTCCGGCCGGCAGGCTATTGCCGTAAGCAAGCCGTACGGTCGCCATATAATAGGAAGGCAGCGAGTAGCCCCGGCACGATGCCTGCCACGAAGAGCTTGCCGACGTCCTGCTCGGTGATGAAGGCATAGATGACGAGCACGACGGAGGACGGGATCAGGATGCCGAGCGTTCCGCCCGCAGCGATCACGCCGGTCGCCACAGAGGAGCCGCAGATCGCGGCAAAGCCGGAATAGGCGCCGATGGTCGCCAGCGCCAGACCGCCGCGATAGCGCCCGAGCCACGCCTGGCCTGCGCGGAAGAGTTCCCCCGACATGCCGGAATTGGTCGCCAGCACGCCCATCAGGATGAACATCGGAATCAGGGTGAGGTTGAAGTCGGTAACGGTGCGCGCAGGCGAAATGGCGAGCAGGTTGAGCCCGGTCTGCAGCCGTGTCATGGCCGCGAACCCGCCCACGCCGACAAGCCCCATGGCAACGCCTACGGGCACGCGTAGCGCAATCATGACGAAGAGGGCGATGAAGCCGGCGAGCGCTACGAGATCGGCGGGGCTCATCGGACGCTCTCCTTCCCGTCGCCGTCATCCAGACGTTCGTAATGGTCGAGCCCGCGGCGGGGATCGATCACCATCAGGACGATGCGCAGGAAGACGGTGAGGACGGGAACCGCAACGCCCAGCCACATCAGCGCGAAGAAGGGCCATACCGGCATGCGCAGGTCCGAGGTCACCTGCGCCGAGCTGTAGTAGCTTTCCATTCGCGACAGCATCACCCAGGCAAACAGGCAGGTGAAGAGGAGCAGCACGGTCCAGGCGAAGATGTCGACCTACCGTTGCACGCGCTGGGGGAGCATCTCGGCCAGCAGATCCACCTTGATGTGCGATCCGCGGTAGCCGACGCGCGCCAGTCCCCACAGGGCGGCGACGCCCATCATCAGCCGGGAGACGTCGAAGGCGTCGGGGATCGGCATGGAAAGCAGATAGCGGCCGATGGCGGAGGCGAAGACAATGATGGTGATCGCCGCCAGGAACAGGCCGGCGATCTTCTCGATAAAGGTCGATATCCGCTCAAGGCGGTGCGGCAGGGTGAGGGCCGGAGATTTCATGACATGCTCGCGGTCTGGAGGGCGCGGGACTTGGAGGAACGCAAGGACGCCTGTGCGAGACGCGCGCAACGTCCGGGCAGGGCGGCTCAGGATCGGCGTGCGATTATCTGCAAGGCGCGGTCGATATCGGCGCGAGCGCGCGGCGTCGTCATGATCTGCATGAAATTCCTCCCCTGGCGCGCCTTATTGTCTTGCGGCGCGTCTCTCCCTGATGTTCTCCGCTTGGGATCTGCAGGCTCCTCTTCCCGCATCTGGGGCATCCCGGCGCGATCGCGAGCGGCGAACGGCTGCATGTTAACAGCATCACCGCCCGGACAGGCAAGCGGTCTGCATCATTTTGTTTAATGCAAGAGGTCTGCATCATTTTGTTTAATGCAAGAACAGTATTTTCGATTTACAATCGTCGCGAAACGGGCAAGGGATGGGTGCTGCGCGGCGGAGAGGCGTCGGCTGCACAAGGATGACGATTGTGAGAGATGTGCCAGATGGCGAAGACTGGGGTGGTCGGGAAGGCTGAAACCGAATGCGGACCGCTCACGATTCATGTCGAGGAGGGGATCACCCATCTGACCTTGCAACGCCCGGACAAGCGCAACGCTCTCAATAATGCCCTGATCGAGGAACTCAAGCCTTTTTCGCAGCGCTGCCGAAGGATGTGGCCGTGGCGCTGCTGTCGGGATCGGGCGTGCATTTCTCCGCCGGTCTCGATCTCTCCGAACATGTGGCCCGGCCCGCGCCGGAAGTGATGAAGCATTCCCGGCACTGGCACTCCGTGATGGACACGATCCAGTATGGTGACCTGCCGGTGGTGGCCGCGCTTGAGGGCGCGGTCATCGGTGGCGGGCTGGAGCTTGCCGCCGCCGCCCATGTGCGGGTGGGGGATCCCTCGACCGTATTCCAGTTGCCGGAAGGACGGCGCAGAATTTTCGTCGGTGGCGGCGCCTCGGTGCGCATCGGTCGCATTCTTGGCCCGGACCGCATGATCGAGATGATGCTCACGGGCCGCAAGTACAATGCGGAGGAGGGCGTGAGGCTCGGCCTTGCGCATTATCTGAGCGAGCCGGGCGGGGCGCGCGAACAGGGCCCCGGGGCTTGCGCGCACCATCGCGGGCAACGCGCCGCTTTCCGATTACATCGTGATCCAGGCGCTTTCGCGCATCGACGACATGGCGCGTGGTGACGGCTTCTTTACCGAGAGCCTGTGCGCGGCGCTCTCCCAGACGAGCGACGATGCGCGCGAGAAATTGAAAGCGTTTCTGGAAAAGCGCAAGCCGAGCTTCGGTTGATGGGGCTTCAGCCAAAAGGTGGGGCGAGGGCGATGGCGCGCAAGGCGGAAAAGAACCAGACGGAAAAGGCGGACGTCTCCGCGGAGACCGATGTGGGCGTGCTGTCCAGTTTCATCGGCTATGCGATGAAGCGGGCCTACATGACCATCCACGGCGACTTTCTGGCGAGCTTCGAACATCTGGGGCTGAGGTCGGGCACGTTTTCCGCGCTCTCCATCATTGTCGACAATCCGGACATCAGCCAGAGCCAACTCGCCCGCGCGCTCGCGATTGAACGTTCCGGGGTGGTGCTGATCGTCGATCACTTGGAAGGGCGTGAGTTGATCGGTCGTCACCGGGTGCCGGGTGACCGGCGCGCCTATGCTCTGCGGGCGACGCTTGCGGGCTGCTGTCTGCGCGACGAAGCGGTGGAGGCGATCCGCAAGCACGAGGCGCGCGTCCTTTCCTCCCTTGAACGAAGAGGAACAGGCGACCTTGCGCGCCCTGCTCGCGCGGGTGATGTGAGGGCGATATCGTGGTCTTTCCGACAGGAATACTATTTATTGAAACTGTTAATTGGAAGAACATAATTTGCTAGAGTGGCGATGAAGCGGGGCGCGGGGAGGCGCGCCGCTTGCCGGGTGAAACGCATATGGGAGTGTGCGGCCCGGATATATGGGAGGAGGATTTCATGCATATGCGGATCGTGCGCGCCGGGCTTGCCGGCGCGGCGCTTCTCGGGCTCGTCCATTCGGCAGGCGCTCAGGAAGTGACCCTCAAGCTGCACCAGATGCTGCCGCCTCAGGCGGATATCCCGGCAAAGGTGCTCGTGCCCTGAGGCGAGAAAATCGAGGCGGAATCGGGCGGGTGCATCAAGGTGTAGCAATTCCCGGCGATGCAGATCGGCGGCAAGCCGCCCGCTCTTTATGATCAGGTCAAGGACGGCGTGGTCGAATTGACCTGGACCCTGTCGGGTTATGCGCCGGGACGCTTCTCCAAGTCGGAGACGTTCTAGCTGCCGTTCATGACGGCACAGAGCGCGGAGGCGACCTCGGCCGCGGCCTGGGAATTCTACGACAAGCATCTGCGCGACGAATATGCCGATGTCCATGTGCTTGCCGTCCATGTGCACGGGCCGGGTGTCCTTCATATGCGTGGCGACGCGGTGACGAAGCTGGAAGATCTGAAGGACAAGCGCCTGCACGGGCCTTCGCGGATCGTCAATGAGCTGCTCGGCCGCCTCGGGGCCTCGCCGGTGGGCATGCCGATCACGGCTGCGCCCGAAGCGCTGTCAAAAGCCGTCATCGACGGCACCGTCACTCCCTAGGAAGTGACCCGGCCGTTGCACATCTCCGAGCTTGTCGACAGTCACACCGAGTTCGCGGGCCCGCGCGGCCTCTATACGGCGTTCTTCGTTTTCACGATGAACAAGTCTGCCTATGACGCCCTGCCGGACGATCTGAAGAAGGTGATCGACGACAATTCCGGTCTGGAGCTTTCGCGCAAGTTCGGAATTGTGATGGATGAGGGCGACGAGCAGGGACGGAAGATCGCGGCCAAGCGCGGCAACGATATCGTCACGTTCGATCCCGAAGAGATTGGCCGCTGGAAGGCGGCCTCCGAGCCTGTTGTTGCCGATTGGGTGAGCGCAATTGATGCGAAGGGCATCGAGGCGCAAGCGATGATCGATGATGCGAAAGCGATGATCGCCAAATACGCAGACGAATAAGAAGCCGGCGATTAGGGACAGGGTGACCTGTCCGTTTCATGCCCGTCTCACGGTTTCCGTGGGGCGAGCTTTTTCGTCTTTGGGGGCCGCCCAAGGGATGGGCGGAGCGGTGGCTGGAAATTAAGCAGGCTTCTATTGTGAGCAGAATCTACGCGATTCTGCAGGAGTTGGTCTCAAAGCCGTCAGTCGGGGCTTGTTCCGCGATTTTTGCGAGAAGAAATTCACAGGCCAGAGGGTGTGGATTAACCGCTAAAACCGGCCAAAACCGCCAAAGCCCCTGCGCCACTTTGTGCCGTTTATGGTTAACAAAATCATAAGTCTCAACTATCTGGTCTGCACTTGAATTTTTTATGACGAAAGCGCTTGACGGTCGGAGGAGCCCCCGACTATATAAGCGCCACACCGGGCGATGGGGACGCGCCAACACAACGGCGGCGGCGCTTTCTCCGGTGGTTCCAGGAAAGACGAGGC
>NZ_JASJAV010000024.1 GCF_030066895.1 Breoghania sp.
AACCCCCCCCCCCCCCCCCCCCCCCCCGGCTTCCGCGAATGCCTTTTCCATCGTGTCGGAGACGGATGAGCGCGCGTAGCGCAGCCCCTGGTTCATCGGGTCCTTGACGGCAACACATGGTGCATGAGCCGATAGCTGCGCAGAGCCTCGCGCTGTACCCGCAGAAAGAAGTCCTGTGTCAGCTCATCCGTCCCCTTGTCCGCACTTGCTGCCGGGCTTTTCCCATCAGACGTCCGGTTGGCGGCAATGCGTCGACGGAGGCCGTGAAGCGCTTTCAGGGTGGCGACCTCGGAGGCGCACCGAAACCCCATGCCGTTCAGTTTCTCTTTCAGATCCTGAGGGCACATCGCATCTGCAATGCGGCGGTAGAGCGGATTCGTGGTCAGTTCTGAGAAGGGGATGGAACGCGCCGTTTCCGTTGCATTTTGAAGCAGAAATCGCTTCTTGGCTTTTTGGGCGCTCCGACGGGGAGAATGACGCATGGCGGCCGTGGAAAAATCTTTCATATTCAATCCATTTGGAGGAAATTATGACCAACTAAAAAAATGAAAAACGTAACGGTAATTTACAATACAATTGTACCTGTATACAAACGTTCGTCTTAAAATTCGGAAATAATAAATTAAAACATTACTTTACCGAATATCCCGTCGCGGATAGTCGGTTTTGCCAAGGCCCGCACGCCTCCTTTCCGCCGGTTGTTCAACCGGCGGAAAAGATCCGTATCCATTCCAAAGGGAGTGACGGGAGAGGGCCGCCGCAAGGCAGGGACGGCTCTCCCCTGTCAGGAATCGAAAGGCCACGGTCCGGCAAAGGTGCCCACGAGCAGCGTGTTGCTGACGAGGCCCGGTTGTGGGGCGTCCATCCAGCGGTAGAGTGTCACGGCCGCCCGGTTCCATGATCAGGTCGTTGCTGGTCTCTTCCCGGCAATCGAGATGGACCGCATGACAGGGCGCGGGCCCGATCTGGTAACCCACCTTGCCGATCTGGGCGGTGACGGCGCGGTGCACGTGGCCGGAAATCATCCGCACCGATCCGGGATGGGTCTGCAACCGCTCCATCATGGCCGCGCCGTTACGAAGGTTGTCGGCGTCCATCGCGCGGATGCCGGAATGGATCCACGGGTGATGGGTCGCCACCACTGCCGGGCGGCCGTCGAGATCGGTAAGCGTCGCGTCGAGAAATGCGAAGCCGTCCGCCGAAAGGTCACCGTAATAGGCGCCATCGATCAGCGTATCGAGCCCGATCAGCGTGAAGGCGTCGAGATCGTGCCGCCAGTGGATCTGCCCGTCCTCCGGCATTCAGTTCTCATCGGCAAAGGCCTTGCGCATGGAGGTCGTGATTGCCGGGGATCGCCAGATAGGGCAGGGCGAGGCGCGACATGATCTTTTTGAAGCGCGCATATTCCTCGTCCGTGCCGTGATCGCTGAGATCGCCGGTCACGAGCGCGAAGGAGACCTCGCCGAGAAGGTGCAGCTTGTCGTTGATGGTTGTAATCGCGGCCTCAAAAGCGGCGGCGGTATCGGACCGGCCGTAGCCGAGCTCGCCGTTGGGCACGATGTGGGTGTCGGTGATCTGGATGAAGGCGGACATTCAGGTGGGGTTTTCTTCGCTGGGCAGAGTGATGAGGGCATCGGGAGAGATCGAAAGCCGAACGCTTTCGCCCACCCTGGGCGCAGAAGAGCCCTGGTGCAGGCAGAAGAGCGTGTTGTCGCTCGCCCCCGACAGGGGGGGATGCGGTAGTGGGTGCCGAGGAACGTGATGCTCTCGACCCGGGCACCGAGGGGCCCGTCGCTGTCGAGCCGGACGTCCTCGGCCCGCACGAAGGCGTTGAGACCGTTGGCCGGTTTGCCGAGCGACAGCACGCCGCCCTTCAGGTTGAGCTGGTTTTCCTCGATGGACCCGCCGAGCGGCATGGCATTGCCGACAAAGCGGGCGACAAAGGGCATCTTCAGATTGCGGTAGAGCGTTTCCGGCGTGCCGATCTGGGCAATCGGGCCCTGACCCATGACGGCCACGCGATCGGCGATCGTCATGGCTTCGTTCTGGTCGTGGGTGACGAAGATCGCGGTGATGCCGAAGCGGCGCAGCAATTGGGCAAGTTCGTCGCGCAATTGCGTGCGCAAAGCCACATCGAGCGCCGAAAGTGGTTCATCGAGAAGCAGAATGCGCGGACGCGGGGCAAAGGCGCGGGCAAGCGCCACGCACTAACGCTGGTCGCCGGACAGGGCGTTGACCGCCTTGCCCGTATGCTCTTCCAGCCGACACAGCGCGATGACCTCGTCGACCCGGGCCTCGCGTTCGAATTTGGTGAGCCCCTGCATCTTCAGCCCGTAGCCGATATTGCCGCACACCGACATGTTGGGAAAGAGTGCATAGTACTGGAACACCATGCCCACCTTGCACTTTTCCACCGACAGGTCGGTCACGTCATCGTCTCCGAAGCGGACCTCACCGCCCGGATCGGAGCGCTCCAGCCCTGCGATGATGCGCAGAAGCGTGGTCTTGCCGCAGCCCGAGGGCCCGAGCAAGGAAACGATCTCGCCGTCCTCGATTGCGAGGTCGCTCGGCAGTAGCGCTCGAATGCTTCCGGCGAATGTCTTGGCGATGTTCTTGAGTGTCACTGCTGTCATTGCATGAGCCTCTGGGCACGCGCGGTGGCCCATTGCATGGCCATGAGAAGGGGAACGATGATCACGAAGAAGATCAGCGTGTAGGCGGAGGCCGTTTCCAGCCGCATGGAGGCGTAGCTGTCGGCAAACCCGACGTGCAGGGTCTTCAAGAACGGCTTGTGCAGCATCCAGGTGAGGTTGAATTCGCCGATGGACAGGGTGACGACCGTCAACGCGCCCGCCAGAATGCCGGGCAGCGCGTTTGGCACCACGACGTCGATGAAACGGCGCACGGGACCGGCGCCGAGCGTCGCGGCCCCTTCCTCCAGCGTCTTCAGATCGATTGCGGCAAGAACCGAAAGTACCACGCGCATCATGAAGGGCAGGGTGTAGAGCACGTGGTCGACGAGGATGAAGGTCCAGCTTGCCCGAAAGCCTTGCCAGGAGCTGGAGAAGCGCCAGCGCCAGAGCCAGATCGGGAACGGCGAGGGAGGGATATGAACTCTTCCAGAATGCGCGACAGCCGCCCCGGATTGCGTGCCAGCTCGTAAGCGGCGGGCACGCCGATGACGAGCGTTGCCGCCAGACAGGTGAGCGCCAGTCAGATCGACAGCATCACGCTGTCGGCATAAAGCCTCCAGACCTTGCCGATCCATTTCAGCGTCAGATCGAACGAGATGCCCCGGAAGTAGTTGACGGTGAGGCCGGCCAGAACCGATTGCAGCGTGGGTACGAACAGGAAGGCGCAAGCCCCCTGCGTGACGAGAAGCTTGATGAGTTTTGTCTTTGATTTCAGCATGTTAAACTCCCGCCGCCACGGTTGCGCCGGAGAAGCTGCGGGCAATGAGCAGCATCGCCCAGGTCACCACGTCGAGCATGACGGAGAGTGCGGAGGCCATGGCGAAATTGGCCGAAAGCGTGAACTCCGTGTAGATCACCATCGGCAGAACGTCGATGTCGGTGGCGAGCGTAAACGCCGTGCCGAAGGCGCCCATGGCGGTCGCAAAACAGATCGCGCCCGCGGCGAGCATGGTGGGCATCAGGGTTGGCAGCAGCACGTCGATGACGATGCGGTGAGAGGACGCGCCGAGTGTCAGGACTGCTTCTTCCAGAGTCGGATCGATCTTTTCCGCCGCCGACATCACGGTCAGAAGCACGCGCGGGATCGAGAAGTAGAGATAGCCGAGAAACAGCCCGAAGATCGAATAGGCGAAGATCCAGTGTCCGGGCAGGAGCTGGTTAACGAGCCCCTGACGACCGCCCAGCAGGATGAGCATGAAGCCGACGACAACGCCGGGAAAGGCGAGCGGCAACGTCAGGATCGCCACCAGCGCGTCGCGGCCAGGAAAGCGGTTGCGCACCAGAAAGAGCCCGGCGGTGGTGGAGATAAGGAGTGTTGCGGCAGTGACCGCCAGCGACACCAGCACGGTGTTGATCAGCGTTGAAAGATAGCGCGGGTTTTGCAGGATCTGCACATAGACACCCCATCCCGCCTCGCCTTCGGCCGACGACAGCACCAGCCGCACCAGCGGTAGTGCCAGAAAGGCCAGAGTGAAGATGGAAAGCGGCACCAGACACAGGGCCGCGAATTGGCGTGAAGTCACGAAAGGGGGTTCCTCCAAAGGCTTTGAAGGAACGGAGCAGATGCGCTTCGTTCCCGTTTGGGCTTGTTTGTTCTTCTCGGAGGTGGGCAGGAACTTGGAGGCGACCTCTTCCGGCAGTTCCACCGGACTGGCGGGCTGCAGGTAGGCGTTGGTCCAGATCGCCTGACCTTCGTCGGAGAGGATGAAGTCGAGAACCTTCTTGCCGGTCTCCGAGTGCGGAGCGTTCTTAACGAGGCTCATCACGTAGGGCACGCGAACCGAGTCCTCGCACGGCAGCACAAATTCGAAGTTGCCGTCTTCCTCGTACTTGGCGCGGTAGGCGTTGAAGTCGTAGTCGAACAGGATCGGGATCTCGCCGGAAACGGTGCACGCATAGGCTGTCTGCTTGGGAACGATCGGGTCGTTCTTGGCCAGCTTCTTGAAGTAGTCGATGCCCGGATCGAAATTCTCCAGATCGCCGCCGAAGGCGAGATTGGCGGCCACCGCCGCGGCATAGCCGACAAAGTCGGATGACGGATCGAGATAGCCGACCATGCCCTTGTACTCAGGCTTGGTGAGATCGGCGAAGCACTGCGGCACGGGCGCGCCGCTCAGCGCATCGACGTTCACGAAAAAGCCGATCGTGCCGTAGTGAACCACGAACCACTTGCCTTCCGGATCCTTCAAGCCGTCCAGGATCTGGTAGAAACCAGCGGGCTTGTAGGGCTCGAAGAGATCGTCCTTGCCTGCCTTGATGCCCGTGGTCACGCCGTAATAGACGACGTCGGCCACCGGATTGTCCTTCTCGGCGACGAGCTGGGCGAACGACTGGCCGGAATTCTTGTTGTCGTGGGGCATCTTCACCCCGATCTTTTCGTTGATCGCCTCCAGCATCGATGACCAGTCCGCCTATTGCGGCGGGCAATTGTAGCAAACGGCGTCTTCCGCCTGAGCGGGAACGATGGCCGCCGTTGTGATGAGCGCGGCGAAAAGGATATGTTTCATCGGTTCAACCTTGTTTTAGAGCGTCTTGAGCGAGGGGAACAGACGACGGTCGGGGGGCCACCCGGCCGTCGTTTCGTTTTTTCGGGCACGGGCTGGAAAGCGTGGCGCCTGCTCGAAAGGCGAAGGGCAGGGGAGGCGATTGCGTCACCGCCCCGCCCTGCAACACGGAAAGAAGCGATCGGGTCGCCTGACGGCCCATCGCCTCCGGCATCGTCTCAATGGTCGCCAGCGGCACGTCGAGCAGTCGGTCAATCTCGATGCCGTCAAAGCCGATCACCGACAGATCCTGCGGAACCCGCAAGTCCAGCAGCCGCGCCGCCTTCTGCACCGCGATGGCAAGCAGATCGTTGGAGGCGAAGATCTCGGTCAGATCGCCGTGCGCGCGCAGCGTCTCGGCGAGCTTTTCCGGCTTGCCCGCATCGCTTTCGCTGAGTTCGACGAGAACCGGATCAGGCAAACCTTGCACCCGGCATTCGGCTGAAAGCCTGCATAGCGATTACGGGAGCGATCGGAGGTGGCAAAGTGCAGCGCGAAGAAGCCACGCCGGTGCCCCTGGGCGGCAAATTGCCGTGCCACTTCGCGGGCAGCCTCGAAATTGTCCACGTAGGCCGTGGAGAAGTCTTCGACTGGATCGTGGAACATCAGCGAGATCGGCACGCCGCGCTCGCGCGCAAGCTTCAGTGCCGGGCTTTCCTCCGGCGCCACCATGGTGACGATCAGTTCGTCGACGTCCTTGGAAAGTAGCGTGGAGATCAAGTCGTTGTCGATCTCGCCGTCATAGTTGGAGCTGGAAATCAGTAGCTGGTAGCCGGAGCCGTGAAGCTCGTCCTGTATCCCTTGCGCGGCTTCCACGAAAACCGGATTGGCGAGTGAGGGCACCAGACAGCCGATGGTCATCGTCCGGCTGCTCTGCAGCGTACGGCCCGTGGCGGAGAAGGAAAAGCCGAGATCGCGCGCGGCCTTTTCGACCCTTTCGCGAACCGCCGCACTCGCCGGGCCGGAATTGTTCAGGACCCGGCTCGCGTTCGCCACCCCGCAGCCCGCCTCTCGGGCGACGTCCTTGGTGGTGACCTTGACGTTGGGGTTCATGGGGCGGGTTCCAGGTGGAAACGTTTCCACTCATACCTAGCCCATGTTTTTTACGTCCATGTGACACGTGGACAAAACGAGAGGACCGTCCGAGTCGGGTCTCCGTTCGGCGGGCGGTCCCTTATTGGAATTAGCGAGGTCAGGCCGACTGTGAGGAGCCCGTCGTAAGGACTTCCGACGCCCGCGCCGCCTTCGCCGCCTTTTGCGAGATGTAGGCGCACACCAGAAGCTGGCTCATGTGATAGATCAGCAGCGGCAGGACGATGGCACCCACCCGTTCTGGCGCGAAAAGAACGGTGGCGATGGGCAGACCCGAGGCGGGGCTCTTGGTCGCGCCGCAATAAAACAGCGAGGCCCGGTCCGGATAGTTCAGCCGGAATGCGTAGCCCGCACCCAGAATCAGCCCCATGGTCAAAGCCAGGAAGATCAGCACCACGACGATCAGCATCAGCATGCTGGAGACGGGGATCGCGTTCCACGGCCCCGTGACCGTGCTTCTGGAGAAGGCGGCGTAGACGATCAGCAGGATCGAGCCGCGATCGACCACCATCGTCAGAAGCTTGTGCTTCTGCACGAAGCCTCCGATCCAGGGTCGCACGAGTTGGCCGATGATGAAGGGTAGTAGGATCTGCGTGCCGGTCTTGATCACCGAATCGAGGCTCACACCGCCGTCGCCCTGATGCAGCAGCAGCGCGACCATGGCAGGCGTCAGCTTCGCGCCGAGCAGTGGTTCGAAAATCCATACTAGCGCGAAGTCGATAATCGGAAACAGGACATAGGTGGAGATGAAGGTCAGACCCTGAATGCGCCAGTTCGTGATGCCTGCGCGCACCGCACTCGGGTCAAGCTTGGCGCCGTACAGAAAGAACAGCAGCGACACGGCCCAATAGGTCACGTGCTTCAGCGATACAGCCGCCAGCCCCTGAGCGGGAAGGAGCACGCCGAGGCCCACCGTCGCAAGCAGCAGCAACACGTAGGTGTCGACGCCAATACGTCTTAACAGGCCCATACCGGATCCATTTCCTGTGTTAGCCGGAACGCCAGCTTGTCAGAACGCCAATTGGGACGACGAACTGACAGGCCTCTCCCTGTGCTGCGGGGCTCAGAAGCCCACAGCTTGTCCATCCTTGCGCGGATCCGAACTCGCCGCATAGCCACCGGCGTCGAGCTTTTGAACGAGCTGCGCGCCGCCGAAGCCGAAGGCGTTGTCCGGCGCTTCGACTTGCACCTTGTGACCGAGGTCCGCAAGCTCCTGCAGTACCGCAGACGGCATTGCCGGCTCACAAGCAGCCCTCAAGCCCTTCGATCAGCATCGGCCGCGCTCTTCACGTCCTGATGCCAGAGCTGGGTGCGCATGTGTCCCTGCGCCTGGATCGGGCCGCCATCATGCCGTAGGCCATGAGCGGTTGGTCGCCCTTCATGACAAAACCGGGGATGATCGTGTGGAAGGGACGCTTGCCACCCGCCACGCAGTTCGAGTGTCTCTCTTCGGTGGTGAAGCCGACACCGCGGTTCTGCAGGGAGATGCCGAAGTCCGGCACGACGACGCCGGAGCCGAAGCCCATGTAGTTCGACTGGATGAAGCTGACCATCATGCCCGAGGCATCGGCAACCGTCAT
The DNA here is from genome assembly GCF_030066895.1 of Breoghania sp. Lineage (GTDB taxonomy): Bacteria > Pseudomonadota > Alphaproteobacteria > Rhizobiales > Stappiaceae > Breoghania. The sequence goes on from NZ_JASJAV010000024.1 coordinate 7,909, forward strand.
CAGCACCGTGCCGCCCTGCTTCGGAGCACCGGGACCGAAATCCTGAGCCTTGTTCGGATCGATCAGGGCTGCGCGGGACTTCAGATACTCCGGATCGAGCAGGGCCTCTTCGCTGACGCCGGTCATGTATTTGCGCTCGGCGACAAAGGCATGCAGATCGCGATAGGCAAGCTTGATCGCCTCCATCTGCAGATGCACGGCGGCCAGATCGTCCGGCCCGTGATCGCGGATGTTGGTGTTCTCCAGGATCTCCAGCGCCATCAGCGCGGCGATGCCCTGGCCGTTGGGCGGGATCTCGTGCAGGTCGACGTCGCCGAACTTCTTGCTGATCGTGCGGGTGTACCCGGCGAGATCTTCGACGGTCATCGCACCGCCGTTTTCCTTGGCGAAGGCGGCGATCGCCTAGGCGACCTCACCGTCATAGAAGGCGCGGCCCTTGGTCTCCGCGATCGCCTTCAGCGTGCGCGCGGCGCCGGGATTGCGGAACCGCTCGCCAGCATGCGGGGCACGTCCTTCGGGCATGAAGGTCTGGGCGTAGCCGGGCTGGCTGCCCAGGGTCTTGGCGCCCTTGGCCCACAATGCGCCGATGACCGGCGAGACGATGTAGCCTTCCTCGGCATAGCGGATTGCGGGTGCCAGTACCGTGGCGAGCCCGAGATTGCCGAAGCGCTCGGAAAGCTCGACCCATGTGCCGACCGCGCCGGGAACCGTGACGCTGTCCCAGCCGCGCTGCGGAATGCTGTTCGGAAACCGCTCCGGCGATCATGCGGCCGGAGCGGGGCCGGAGGCATTCAGGCCGTGCAGCTACTTGCCGTCCCACAGGATGCAGAAGGCGTCGGATCCAAGTCCGTTACCCGTCGGCTCGACCACCGTCAGTGTGGAGGCAACGGCGATTGCCGCATCCACCGTGTTGCCGTCCTGCTGCAGGATCGTCAGCCCGGCCTAAGTGGCCAGAGGCTGTGACGTCGCTACGACATTCTCGGCAAGGACCGGCGATCGTCGTGAGGGGTAAAGGGGATCATGATGTAGATTCATCGGACGAGTCCTCGAGATAGTATTTTTGTTTTTTCAGATGGCTGCGGATCGCTCAGACGATCGAGATGAGAGCCGCAGCAAGGAAGAGAAGGCTGATGGGCCGGGTGACGAAGAGCATCGGATCGGCGTTTCTCATCAGCGCACGGCGCAGGTTCGTTTCCGAGATCGGGCCGAGGATCACGCCGAGCACCAGCTGAGCCAGCGAGTAGCCGAGCGCGCGCAGCAGTAGCCCGCCACGCCGATGAAGCCCAGCAGGCAAGATCGGTCACCCGATTGTTGAGCGCGAAGGATCCGACCACGCAGCAGACCATCACAACCGGCACGATCACCCATTTCGGCGTTGCAGCCACGCGCAGGAACGCACGCATGGAAACGAGCGAGACGGCCAGCATCATCAGCGAGGCGACCGTCATGGCGATGAACATGCTGTAGACGAAGTCTGCATGATCAAGCATCAGCCGGGGATCGACCGAGATGCCGTGAACCATCAGCGAGGCCATCAGGATCGCATCCGCGGCGGAGCCGGGAATGCCGAGGCCGATCAGCGGGATCAACCCGCCGCCCGCGATCGCGGAGTTGCCGACTTCGGAGGCGACGACGCCGTCGGGAATGCCCTTGCCGAATTTCTCCGGCGTCTTGGAAGCCCGCTTGGCCTGATCGTAGGCCACGGGATTGGCGATCGATCCACCCGCCCCCGGCAACGCGCCGATGAGCACGCCGACGATGGAGGACCGGATCAAGTTCACCGGCCGCCTCAGGGCCTCTTTCATGACCTTCCAGGTCTGGAAGTCGATGGCGCCGGCCACGAGCGACGTTCCCGAACGCACGCTTTTGGCGTCCTCGACCTCGGAGGTGAGCTGAGAGATCGCGAAGATGCCGATCAGCACGATCAGGAACGGCAGACCGGCCTGCAGCATTTCGATGCCGAAATCGAAGCTCGGACGGTCCATGATCGGGTCGGTGCCCACCGTGGAGATGGCCAGTCCGATCAGAGCGGCCAGCATGCCGCGGATGACCGAGGAGCCCACGAGGCTCGCCACGATTGTGAGGGCGAAGACGATGAGGGAGAAGTACTCCCACGGCCCCAGTTTCACGGCGCTGATCGCCAGCGGCGGGGCGGCGGCGATCAGCACGACCGTGGAGATGAACGTGCCGAAGAACGAGGCCCAGACGCCTAGCGACAAGGCACGGCCGGCTTCGCCGCGCCGTGCCATGGGAAATGCGTCGAAGGTGGTCGCAACCGAGGACGGCGTGCCGGGAATATCCAGAAGGGCTGCGGAGATTAGACCGCCCGTGTAGCCGCCCACATAGACCGACAGCATGACCGCGATGTCCTGCAACGGCTCCATGGAGAAGGTCAGCGGTAGGGTCAGAACAATGGCCATGGTCACGGTGAAGCCGGGAATGGCCGCCGCGATGATGCCGGCGATGGAGCCCGCCAGCATGTAGATCAGCGTGGTGAGCGTGAAGATCTGTGTCAGGCCGGAAAGGAAACTGTCCATGTCAGAGAACTCCCCTCGGCAAGTACACGTTGAAGACTTCGGCAAAGAGCCAGTTCAGACCGAAGGAGAAGATGGCGGCCACCACCAGCGCGGTGAAGATCGAGACCGGACGGCGCGGCATCAGCCCCAGTTCGAGCCCGAAAATGAACAGGAAGCTCGCAATCGAGAACCCAAGGCGGGGAATAGCGATCAGACATGCTGCGAGTGCAGCGAGGCAGATGAAGACGAGATAGCGACGACGGGCCCAATCGGCCGTTGCCGTGAAAAAGCGGCCATAGGCGTCGCGCGGTATTTTCCGCAGCGCATCGACGATGGCGATTATCGCGACCAGTGCGATATTTGCGAAAACGATTTTTGGAAAGGCTCCCGCACCGAGGCGTTCGAAACGCGAAGGCGGGATGGCGTTGGCGGAAAGAAAGAGGTCAACGGACGCAAGAAGCAGCACTACATAGCTCAGGAGGCGGGCAATTTCGCCCGCCTCCTTTGCATGCTCTTCATTGTGGCTGGATTCGCTCACGGGGCGAGAACCTTGGCAAGCGACTTGACGATCTTGTCGAGGTTGGAGAGGTCCGCGCGGTAGGCTTCCTGGCCGCGGAAGTCGACCGAAGCACCGGCGTTCTTGGTCTGCTGGATGTAGTTCTTGTCCTTGGACAGCTTCTCAAGCACCGCCTCGAGCGTGTCACGGGCTTCCTTCGGCGCGCCCTTCGGCACGACGATGCCGCGGGTCACGTTGAGCTCCAGATCCTTGCCCTTCTCCTTGAAGATCGGAACGTCGGGGCTCTCCGGAACGCGCTTGGCCGAACCGACCGCGAGGAACACCAGGCCGCCGTTGTCGACGAATTCCTTGGACGAGGGGATGTCGCCGATGGCGGGCATCGAGGTTGCCGCCCACCAGCGCACGGATACGCTGACCGGTTCCCTCATAGCCCACATAGGCGGAACTTGAGGCCATAGGCCTTGTTCGATCATCGCCGCATCCAGATGCGGCACGCCGCCCAGCGTCACGTCCATGTTGACTTCGCTCGTAGGTGCTTTGACGTAAGCGACGAACTATTCCAGGTTGCTGTAGTTCTTGGAGGGATGCACGACGAGGTACTGGGGGGGGGGGGAGGCCGTCATCAGTGCGATCGGCTCGAAGTCGTCCCAGGCGAGATCCGTGATGCTGGTTTCGGTCGCCGTCAGCAGGCCTTCATGCACCTGGCTGATCGTGTAGCTGTCCGCAGCGCGGCGGGACGCCTCGCGCAGGCCCACGGTTCCGCCGACGCCGGGCATGTTGATGATTGGCATGTCGACGCCGAGATACGGCTTGATGTTGCCTGCGATGAGGCGCATCAGCGTGTCCGACCCGCCACCCGGCGACCAGGGCACGATGAATTCGACCGGATGGTCCGGGTAATCGGCCGCGCTCGCAGGAGCTGCGAGAAGCGCGACAGCGAAAAACAGGGCAGCAAGGCCCTTCGTGGATTTCATGTCAAAGTTCTCTTTTTGTTATCGGCTGATGGGGTGCCGGGTAGTCGTGGTGAAGATTTGATGATAACTCAAGTAAAATCGATGCAAACCGCATAATTGTTGCCATTAAATTCATTATATCTTATTTTAAGCTCATGGATACACGACAACTTGAAACGCTCCTCGCAGTCGAGCGTTATGGAGGGTTTGCCTCGGCCGCACAGGCGATAAACCTCACGGCTTTTGCCGTCAGCCAGCAGATTTCGGCGCTTGAGAGAGAGCTCGGGGCGGAGCTTTTCGATCGCTCCCGCCGTCCTCCGGTGTTGACCACCAAGGGGGCGGAGGTGGTGCGCTCCGCGCGCAAGATCCTGCAGATCTGTACCGAGACCAAGGTCTCGGTACCGGGCGACCCCGTGCGCGGAACGCTTGCCCTCGGCACGCTCCGCACGGGAGCCGATTCCATCATGCCGCGTTCGCTGGCGCGGCTGCACGAACTCTATCCGGAGCTGTCGGTTCGCCTGCGTATCGGAAGGCGGAGGAGTTGATGAGCGAGGTCACCTCTGGCCAGTTTGACGGGGCATTGGTCGCCGATCACGTGGCGGTGCGGCCGAGTTTGCGATGGACCGAGGTTTTGAGGGAGCCGCTGGTGGTGCTGACGCCTCCGGGAACGACGGAGTACTCCCTGGAGGATCTGGCGCGCAACATGCCTTATATCCGCTACCGAGCGCAGGTTCCGCTTGCTCGTCAGATCGATACCGAAATCGCCCGGTTGAGCGTTGCCCCGAGGCAATTGCTCTCGGTGAACACGATGACCGCCGTCATCGGGTGTGTTCAGGCAGGGCTGGGCTTTGCCGTCATTCCCTGTCTCACCATGCAGGACAGGATCACCGCCCCGCTAAACTGGTTCCCTTTCGGCGCCCCGCCGATCGACCGCAGGCTCGGCGTCGTGCAACGCCTAAACTCCGGCCGTACCGAAGTGCTCGCATCCCTGATTGCCGCCCTGGGGGAGTGTGGTCGTCCGCGCGACGACAATGACTAGGCTGTCGTTCTTTCCGGGTAGTCGTTCCCAGACGCATCCCATCAAGGAGCTGATTCGCTCCGTCACATTGCCAACGGCCGTTTGTGCCAGATAGTAGGGACGATCACTAGTGGTCATGGCCGAGATTCTTCCGCGCCTCGACCTGTGCCTTGGCGAGTGTTTGGTGGTGTTTGTCAAACACTCTGGGAACCTCTGGGAACATGCGTGAGCTGATTGAAAAGGGTGCCTCTCTTCGCCGACAAGGACGGATCGGAGAAGGTTTGCGATATTTTCAGTCTCTGTATGATCTGGGTCCCGACAATGTCCTGCTTCTAAAGGAAATGGCAATCGCCTTCAGGTTTGCAGGGAATTGTGCAGAGAGCCTTCGCTTGATTGATGAGGCACTCATTCGAGCTCCCGCCGATCGCAACACATGGATCTCGCGGATCGATACGCTCTGCCATAATCTTCTGCTCGGTGAAGCGCTTGTTTCCATCGATGCAGCTCTGGCCAGAATGTCTGATGATTTTGTTCTCCTGCTTCGAAAATCGGATCTCTTGCGCCAGGCCGGTCAGATCGTGGAGAGTAATCGGTTACTGTCGAGCTTCGATCATGAAAGCGGCAAGTGGACGTTGGCACAGGCACAAACGGCCATTGCTTTGGGCAGGGCAGAGGAGGCGGACGTCGCCTTGCGCTCTCTATGGGCCGCACAAGAAGAACCGCGTGTTCCCGTCGCACTCGCGCTGATCAGAGCGTTGAAGGCACAAAGAAAGCTACGCAAGGCCAGAGTTTTCGCCGGGGAGGCGCAGGCCTCGGTGCCCGGCGCACTTGTGCTCAGGGGCGAACTGTTCTCGCTCGACATGGAATTCGGTGCGTCTGAGGAGGCGGCGGCGCGACTTGTTGGTCTGACCGATGGGCAGTTGCAGAACAACGTTATGCGCGGGTTTCTGGCGCGCAAAGCCGTGGCCGATGGTAACCATGAGGAGGCCGCGGCGCTGCACCTTGCCGCCGCGCAAGAGGCTGCCGTTCCGAAGGGGGCCGTCATTGCTGCACTCGGGGTCGCGGGCCACGCCGGGTTCGAAACGGCGCTCGCGCAATCGATCGTGCGCAAGGTTCGGGACATTGTGGAGCAGAAGGCGGAGATCCTGCCGCCGGTTACGACAGCGGCGCTGCGCTTACACTTCGCCGCTAACACGGGGAACTGGCGGAGCGTCTATCGTCTCAGTTGCGAGCTCGAACGGTTGCAGCCCGGCGATCTCCGCGTGACCCTGCACCGTGCCCTCACCGCCTTCGAACTGGCACGGTTCCGGGAGGCGGAGGAGGCCGTCGCACGCGTTCTGGCAAGTGATCCGATGAACATGACCGCCTTCCGGCTGATCGAGGCACTGCTGGTGCTCAAGGGAGAGGCGGAGGAACTGCAGCGCCTATGGCAGGCACGGGCCTCCAACCCGATGGACGTATCAGACGGCGACTATCAGCGACATTTCGAGGACCTGCTGATGCTCGGCGAGCACGAGCGGGCCGTGGATTTTCTCAAGCACGGTGTTTCCGATCGGGATGGGATCGTGCGCTGCGCCTACCTCCGTTGCGCCCTGGCTGCCGCTGACGAGGGGACGCGGGTCGAGCGTCTTCCCGGCATTCGCGAAAACGGCGTCAGGAAACTCTCGATCGACGGATACCGCCCGACGCCGGGACTTCGAAAACGACGCCATTGTACCAGGCAACGCGCTCTTCCCGGAGTTGTTTGCTGCCTGGGCAATGAGCCGGCAACCCCCAGGCAACTTCGATACATGGCGGCGAAAGATCTTTCAAGCGACCCGCCTAAACGGCCGGATGATGCGTGATCCGCGGGTCTTGTCCCTGCCGTACGTATTGAAGGAGGAAACGGATTACGGTGAGGTCGGTGCCCTGCTCGACGCCGGAGAGCCGGTCTTCATCGCCTCGCCCCATTCCGGTCCGTTCGATGTCTGCACGCTACTGGCGAAATGGGACCGGTTGCGCTTCCTTGTCCAGTCGTCCGTCTACAACGAATACGCCCTCCTCGGCGACAGGGCGATCCGCTTCTCCGGTGACGGCAAGAGCGTCGCCCTGAAAATCATGATGTCTTGCGGAAGGGGCTGAGTCTCTATTGTCTTCCCGACAGGCCTGTTTCGCTCTCCCGGTTCCGACATGTGCGAACCAGGGCCGTGGGGACGCTCTTCGATCTTCGCTAACCCGTCCTGGACACGGTTCCCCGTCTCAGCTGGAGGCTGAATATTCCGAGCTTCTGGATCGCAAACCGATGGCGCAACGGACGGATTTGCACCGCCGTCTCTCGACTGCCCACGGCAAGGGAGGGCGAGAGCGAGCAGGCCTTGTGCGAGCGTTGGACCCAGGCGTTTCTCGACCGGCTTGCGGACGTGATGTCCTCGGTACCGGAAAACCAGAGACTGACGATTCCGATCTGGCGCTCTCTGCTGCTCAACGATCTTGGCCCCGGTGTGGTGCGCTATGCGGAGGAAACGCTTGCGCACACAATCAAGAATGCCACCGAGGCGGCGTATCATTGGACGGACCTGATGGAACAGCGTCGTGAGATGATGCTGGAGTGGGAGAGTTGGATGATGGGAGAATGCTAGTGTCCGACGGCGCTCTCGGACAGTGCAAATGTGGCCATTTGGCTTGCATTATTCACTATATCTTTCGGTTTCCGAATTGCTCCCGTTCTGGTCGTTGAATACTCTCCCAAGGATGACTGTCAGCTTGCCTCGCTATGCTCACGCATGAGCCAGGGAAGGCTCCATGCCAAGGCTCATTTTCGATATGTCACACTTGGATTTATGACTTTGAAGTATAGGCGAGTGCCGTTTTGACCGACTTATCGAGCCATTCCAGCCGCATATATCAGGCAGGACGATGAATGGAGGTCACGATGAAAATCCTGAAGAATTCAGATCAATCTTCGGCCAAAGGTCCCGCTTAAACCTTCACCGGCGATGTCCGGGTCGAGCAGTATTTTTCGGCGGAGGCTCCTGCTCGGACCGGATCCGGAATTGTGACGTCCTCTCCCGGTGCACGGACCGCATGGCACACGCATCCCGCGGGACAGTTGATCTATGTGATCGCAGGGCTCGGTTGGGCGCAGAAAACCAGAGAGCCGAAACGCGTCGTCGAAGCCGGCGATACCATCTGGTTCGAGCCGGGCGAACTCCATTGGCACGGGGCCAGCGACACCAAGGCCATGACTTATGTCGCCATTGCGGAAGCTATCGATGGCAGCGCGACCGACTGGGGTGAACACGTCACGGACAAAGATTACCTTTCCTGAGGACGGATAAAGATATGGAAGACCTGAACAACAAAGTCGTCGTGATCACCGGGGCAAGCTCCGGGCTCGGCGCCGAAACGGCACGCCAGCTTGTGGCCGCCGGTGCGAAGGTTGCGCTCGGCGCGCGCCGCATGGAACGTTTGACCGCTCTGGTCGAAGAACTCGGTACTGATAATGCCTTGGTCTTCAAGGTCGACGTGACTGATCGCGAGGAGGCTGCCACCTTCGTCGCCGATGCGAAGGCAAAGTGGGGGCGCATCAATGCGATGCTCCATAATGCGGGGGTTATGCCTTTGGCGCCGCTCGGGTTGAACCGGTTCGGAGACTGGTACACCTGCATTGACGTCAATCTGAAGGGCGTGCTCTATGGCATCGGCGCCGTCCTCCCGATCATGAAGGAGCAGGGGTTCGGTCACAACCTGTTCGTCTCTTCGGTCGCCGGTCATGTCGTGAACCCGATCGGCGCGGTCTACTGCGCGACCAAGTTCGGCATTCGCACCATCGGCGAAGCGCTTCGTCAGGAAGTGAAGCTGGACGGCCTGCGCACGACGATCTTGTCGCCGGGGAGGGTGGACACGGAACTGCCCGGCTCGGTCTCAAGGCGGAAGGCGTGCACGAGGCCATCACGGACTTCTATGCGCAGCAGGCAATCCCGGCATCCAGCTTTGCGTGTGCGGTGATCTTCGCGCTCAGCCAGCCCGCCGAAGTGGATATAAATGAGATTCTCTTCCGCCCGACCATGCAGGAAATGTAGGTCTCGCCGGGCGGGCCGTGAGGGGTCTGCCGTGTTCTGGAAGCACGGGACTCGTAGCCGCGCTTCCTCCCCCACATTGGGGGCGAACCTGTCGTTTCCGTGCAGCCCCCGCTCCATTGCATCGTGGCGCTTTACCCCTTGGCATGGCATCGGAGCAGGACGTTTGCCTGACGGATCATGCCCTCTGCAGGATGTTGCCGGCCGCGCAATCCATTCCGCTACATCACCATGTTTGCAGGCTGCTACAGCGGCGTTGCCGCAAGTAAAGCACGTCGAGTGATCGGATAGTTCCTCTTCCCTCGTTCCGCTGGTGCCATAGACACGGGGCCGGGCTTCGTTAGGCGGGCTCAGAGGCAGCTAATACCGGTTACGCACTGTCTGGTATTGTCTGGTTGGATAGGCAACTGATTTATTGCGAATATGGCGTCCATTGAGGACGCCAGTTATACGGGATGTCCATCAATGAAACGCGACGAACTCGGAGATCTGGTGGCCTTTTGGGCCGTTTGCGAGGAACGCAGCTTCACCAAGGCCGCGGCGTGTTTGGGGACGTCTCAGAGTTCGCTCAGCCATACGGTGAAGCTGCTTGAGGAACGGATGGATCTCCGACTCTTGACCCGGACGACGCGTAATGTCTCGCCCACACTTGCCGGAGAACAACTGGCCGAGACGCTACGCCCGGCGTTTAACGATATCAAAGCGCGGTTGGCGAGCCTGAACAATCTGCGTTCGGCGCCCGCAGGGCTTGTCCGCATTACGACATCCCGCCACGCGGCCCTCGAGATCCTTTGGCCGAAACTCTCTCCCGTTCTAGTTGAGTACCCGGACATCGAACTTGAGATCGCTGTCGAGCAGCGCATGATGGATATTGTCGAGGGGCGCTTCGATGCCGGAGTCCGGCTTGGCGACAGCATTGAGAAGGACATGATAGCGGTGCGGATCGGTCCCGATCTGAGGATGCTTACCGTCGGATCGCTGGGATATTTCAAGACACACCCGAAGCCGCAGACGCCGCACGATCTCGCCGATCACAACTGCATAAACCTGCGTCTGCCGACCTTGGGCGGTCTCTATCCATGGGAGTTCGGACAGGACGGCAAGCCGCTGAACGTTCGCGTCGAAGTACAGTTGACGCCCAACGATGTCGACCTGATCATCGCTGCCTGTCTCGATGGGCGCGGTCTGTGCTGCATGCCGGACTATCACCTGAACGACCACATCGCGGCAGGACGGCTGGTCCCTGTTCTGGGGAAGTATTGCCCGCCCTTCTCAGGCTACCACCTGTATTACCCATTGCGCAGGCAGGCCCCCCGGCCTTTGCGGTAATCCTCAACGCACTGCGGTATCGCAGTTGACATCATAGGTCAGATGGATCATCTGGTGGACTTCCTGCTCCACCGAAACCAGGCGCAACTTCATGTGTTTGGCGAGACCATCTTCGCCCGTCTCGAAGATGTTGTGCGCTGCGCTCCGTCCATCTATTGCGGGCACTAGCAGTATGCTGATCCTGTCGACGAGGCCGGCGGTGAGAAATCCGCCATTCAAAATGCCGCCGCCTTCGACAAAAATGCGAGATGCATCGAACTTGCCGGCAAGTTCATCGAGAAGCCAGGCGGGATCGATCCGCTCATCCGGGGCAACCAGATAGGAAACCCCGCGCGAAACCAGTTCGCGCAAATGCGCGTCGGATACGCTCCGGCCCAGAACCATCAACAGGTGGTCGCCGTCAAGATTGCCCGTTTCCCAATGCAGCTTTCCGGCCGGATCCAGCACCACGGCGAGACGCGTTTCGTGCCCTGGCGCCAGATGGTATTCACGATCCGGCTTGTCTCCACCGGGATCGTGCGCGGCGCCTTTTGCATAGGGCTCCATCGTCACACGTCCGACGACATAGCCGCGGGTCTCGAAATCGGCTTCGATTTAGTAGTACCGGGCGATCTGTGCTGCGCGATCCGCGCCTTCGGTCTCCGACCAGTGCTCCAGGTCGACGCGGGCATCCAGCCCGCTCAACATGTGGCAAATGACTTCGGGCCGTGTGAGTGCCAAGGGTTTTCCGTCGCTCATGGATTGCTCCTTGGGCGAGGAAACCCTCGCCGTCATGCTGGCGTCAAAGGCCCGTCAGGGCTTCCAGCGCCGGGGTGTAGCGTGTTCCTTCCACCTTCGCGGCCGCAGCGTCGATTGCAGACAACTCGTCCGCGGTCAGGCTCAGGTCTGCGGCAGAGAGGTTTTCCTTGATCCGGTGCAGTTTTGTAGAGCCAGGGATCGGCACGATCCACGGTTTCTGTTGGAGAATCCAGGCGAGCGCTACCTGTGCGGAACTTGCATCATGCCGCGAAGCGACGGTGTCCAGCAGGTCGAGCCGAGCCTAGTTGTGGGCCATTGCCTCGGGCTGATAGCGCAGCAGCGACTTGCGGAAGTCGTTTTCCTTCAGATCCTCCGCCGCAGGCGCCTTGCCGGTCAGGAAGCCCTTGCCGAGCGGCGAATAGGCGGCCCAGCCGATGCCAAGTTCCTCGGCCACCGGCATGATCGTTTCCTCATACTGGCGGGTCGACAAGGAATATTCGCTCTGCAGAACGGTCACCGGCTGCACAGCATGGGCGCGGCGGATCGTGTCCGCCCCGGCTTCCGACAGGCCGAAATGCAGCACCTTGCCTTCGGCGATCAGGTCCTTGACGGTTCCGGCCACATCTTCGATCGGGACGTTCGGGTCGACGCGGTGCTGATAGAAGATGTCGATCACGTCCGTACGTAGCCGCGACAGCGAGTTTTCGCACACTTCGCGAATACGCTTCGGCTCCGAAGCCACGCCCTCTACCTTGCCGTCATTGGAGATCTTGAAGCCGAACTTGCTGGCGATCACCACCTCGTCGCGGATCGGCTGAAGGGTTTCGCCCAACAGGCGCTCGTTCGAGAAAGGTCCGTAGATCTCCGCCGTGTCGAAGAAGTTCACACCCGCCTCATAGACTTGGCGCAGCACGGGGATCATGTCCTTGTGCGCTGGAATGTCCCCGTAGGAAAAGCTCATTCCCATGTAGCCCAGCCCTCGGGCCCGCGTGTGTCCAGTTTGCGCATCTTCATGATCTTGCATCTTTCAGGATGAGTTCCGGTTCAAATCTGGCCAGAGAACTAGTCCTTCCGCCGGAGCGGATTAAGCGGCAGATGCTGCATGCTCTTATTCATGTGGTGCATCAGTTGCCTGCGTGCATTCATGTGTGAGTGGCATAAACACATGCCGTATTGACGGTCTAATCGCATGAACAAGAGTGGCTACATTTCCTTGCAACGCAAAGGCGGACTGATCGGCGGCAAAGCTGCTGTCGGAAGGCGTCTTCAAAACGTGCATGCCCGCCCAAGCGGGCCACATGCCTGAGTTGTGAGAAAGACAGATGCCGAACATCCTGATCATCGGCGCGCGCGGCGGAATTGCCCGCCGGGCCAGAGAATTGCTCGAAAAGCGATCGGACTGCACGTTCACGCTTTATCTGTGACGTGCGTACCGTCTTTCGGGCAGCTCCCATCGGGTCATCGAAGGGGATGCCACCGATCGTGCGAAGCTTGCCGAGGCGATGAAAGGGCAGGATATCGTCTATGCCAGTCTTGCTGGGGCCCTGCCGCAGCAGGTGCACACCATTATCGACGCCATGCACGATGCCGGCGTGAAGCGGCTGATCTTCGTGCTCTCCATGGGCATCTACGACGAGATCCCGGGGGAGATCTTTGGCAGCGTTCTCGATACCTATCGCAAGGCCGGAGAACTGATCGAGGCGTCCGATCTCGACTACACGATCATTCGTCCCGCCTGGCTCAACGACCGGGACGAGATCCGCTACGGGACGACCCGAAAAGGCGAGCCCTTCGCCAATCCCGGGGCCGTTGTCTCGTGGTTGAGCGTTGCAGATCTCATCGAGAAACTCGTGACGATACCCGGTCTCGGCCTGCGCGAGGGCTTTCGCGTTCACTACGCCTGACAATGCAACGATCCAGGACACAAAGGGATTTCACCATGAAGACGATGACACTGAACAACGGTGTGTCGATGCCGATCCTCGGGCTCGGCGTCTATCGCTCCGCGCCCGAGGACACGACTGAAGCGGTCCGCGCGGCGCTTGAGAAGGGCTACCGACTGATCGACACGGCCGCGGCCTTACATGAACGAGGAACAGTTGGGGGAGGGCCTGCGTGCCTCGGGTCTGGCGCGCGACGAGGTGTTCATCGAGACCAAGCTCTGGATTTCCGACTACACCTATGACGGCGCGATGCACGGGTTCGAACGCTCGCTCGGCAAGCTCGGGCTCGATCATGTCGACCTTTACCTGCTGCACCAGCCCGCACCGGCGGAATTCGAGCGGACACTCGGTGCATGGAAGGTGCTTGGCGAGATCGCCGCTTCCGGTCGCGCGCACCGTAGGTGTTTCGAATTTCAACGAAGCGCAGATCGAAGCCGCTATCGGCGAGACCGGCGTGGTCCCCGCGGTCAATCAGGTCGAGCTGCACCCCTTCTTCACCAATTCCGACTTGCCGCGTTCCACGCGGAAAAGGGCATCGCCACGCAGGCCTGGTCGCCGATTGGCGGGGTCAACCGCTATTTCACCGATGATCCGCGCGCCCGGAGTGCGATCCGCTGACCCATCCCCTGATCCTCGATATCGCGAAGGTTCACGGCAAGACACCGGCTCAGGTGATCCTGTGCTGGCATCTGGAACACGGCCATAGCGTGATCCCGAAATCGGTCAATCCGAAACGGATTGCGGAGAACGTAGCGATTTTTGATTTCCATCTCAATGAGAACGAAATCCGCATGATCTATGCTCTAGACACCAGTCGCCGCGGTGGACCTGAGCCTGCAGATATCAGTACCAGGACCTATTCCTTCGCCATTCCGGATTGATCGATCGGCGAAGCCGCTCTCGTGGAATGATCTGGCGGCCCGTCTATTCCGGCGGGCCGTCGTGTTTTCAATTTCCGTATTCATGACTTTTAGACATGGGCATTATCGCGTGAGCGCCCCTTATCTTGCGCCGAAACAAACCCGATCTCCCAGTTCGATACGCGTGGATTTCAGGAGACCGTAATGAAGAAACTTGCAGCATCGGTTGTGATGGCCGCCACCGCCACCATGGCGCAGGCAGAAGGACGGCCCGAAGGCGGCGTGGCGCCGGATGCGGTCTATCAGGTGGCACCGCAGCTTGGCTGCTATACCGACGAGGTTCTCTTCGGCACTGTCTGGCCCGCCGAGGATGTGCTGTCGCGCCGCGATCGCAGCCTGATCACCATTTCCGCGCTGATCGCCGGGGGACGCATCCCTCAGCTTGGCGCGCACCTGCGCACCGATCTGGAAAACGGGCTGACCCCGCGCGAGCTTTCCGAACTCGTCACCCATCTGGCGTTCTATTCCGGCTGGCCCGTCGCGATCTTCTCCGTCGACGAGATCAAGGCCGTGTTCGAGAATGCGGGCGTCAGCGTTGATATCGATCCGCGCGCCACGCCACTCACCGCCGATCCACAGGCGGAGGCCGCGCGCGCGGAGATGGTGGATCGCTTTGCCCGTCCGGTCCTGCCCGGCCTTGCCGATGACACGGATGAGGTTCTCTTTGCCGATCTTTGGCTGCGCGACGGTCTCGCCCCGCGCGACAGGTCTCTGATGACGGTTGCAGCCCTTGTCGGGATGGGACAGGCGGAGCAACTGAGCTTCCACCTCAATCGCGCCATGGATGCCGGTCTGACGCGCGAGGAAGCCGCGGAAGCGATCCGCCATCTGGCCTATTACACCGGTTGGCCGCGGGCGTTCTCCGCGCTTCCCGTCGTCACGAAGGTCTTTGAAGACCAGCAAGCTTCCACGGAGGCCGAACCGGCAACGCTGGAGGTCGTGCGCGGCGCTGAGGCTAAGAACCTTTGCCGGGTCGACCGAGACCTTCATCGGCAGCGTCACCGTCGGGCCGCTCTTCTCCGCACCGGGCGCTGCGCGCCTTGGCGGTGGACTGGTTCACTTCGAAGCTGGTGCGCATACCGCGTGGCACACTCACCTGCTCGGGCAGACGCTCTATGTCACCGAGGGCTGCGTGCTGGTGCAGATTGATGGCCAGGACGTGGTAGCTGCCAAGCCTGGCGATATCGTTATGATCCCGCCCTACGTGCGTCATTGGCACAGTGCGAGCTCTGACGGCGCGATGGAGCATTTCGCCATCGTGGAAGCCGTCAACGGCACGGCCGTGACCTGTATGGAGAAGCTGACCGAGGAAGAAATATGACTCAGCTGCCCGATGCTCTGAGGACGGCTAATCTGCCAATTCCCGGCCCCTAATACGGCCCCCGATACGGCATTCAAGCACGGCCTGTGCCTGCTGTCGTCGCAGATATGAAAACCCCCGCAGCATCAGTATGCTGCGGGGGTTTTTCGTTTCGTTCAGATTGTCCGGCGATCAGGCCGCGTCCGCGAGGCCCATTGCGGCCCTCAACCGTGCTTCACCTGTGTTTGCGCGAAAGCCGTGATTGCCGCGTTGGAAAAGCCGTGCGGTGCGCGCGTCGCCGGTCGTGACCGGAATGCAGCCGGTGGCGCGAACTAGGTCTTCCGCAAACGCGACTGCCTCAGATGCGTCGCTGGCGACAGGCACGCCTAAGGGCGCGGTGTCGTCATAACCGTGCCCCTGTTCGATGCAGGTCGCATCGACCGCACAGAAACGTCGCACCAGCAAGGCACTGGGCAGAAGCGCTTGATTGAGAGCGGCCACACCCATCTTTTCCGCCTGCCGCCCCGGCATCCGAATGTCTCGACGGGTTGGTCGCATCGATCACGATTTTGCCATTCAGAGGACTTCTCAGATCCGCGGCCATGTCGATCAGAGCTTCATGCGGCACTGCCAGTAGCACGACGTCGCAAGCCGCCGCATCGGAGATGGAGCCTGAGCGAAGGTTCGTGCCCGCTGTCAGTCGTTCGGGGTGGCGCGAGGACAGAACTACCGGATATCCCGCAGCGGCCAGCGCTTCGCCGACCGTTCCGCCAAGCCACTCCGCACCGATGACGCCGATGCCCGGAAGAGAGACATCTTTCTTCTTCTCGAAGTTCATAACGTGTCCAATCTGTTCAGACTTGAATTTCCTTTTTCTTCTGAAGAAAATGGACGATATTTTTGATGAAACTACACGCCAAATACGGAAAGAACTTATCGTTGATGGCCATGTATAGGGCGACTTCGTCATTCGGCGCCGCATGATCCAATCCACGAGCAGTCCTCCCGCAACAAATACGAACAGGGCTGCGAACCAGTGCATGAAATAGGGAACGATTGAGGCGTTGAAGTCCCACATGGCGAGGCTGTAGCTGAAACGCAATCGCGGCCACAGTTCCAGAACCTCCCCGCTGGAGACGCCCTGTATGGCGATCAGCACGACAAGCCCGGCAGCGAGGCGGGACTGCAGGTTCGACAATGTCAGGAAGGTTGCGATCCTGCGTGCATTTAGGCTCAGATGCAGCCCTGCCAGTGGCACGAGCCACCAGGCCGCGAACCAGTGGATCTCGCGAAACTGGAAAGTGCCGGGCAGCACATGTGAGCCGAACAGATTGCGGGGGATAACCAGGCTCGTTACGGCCAGAACCAGGACGTCTGCCGCCAGCAGAAGGGTGACGATTGTCGAGAACAGGTGGCGCGAATCTGATTTCTCCTGCCGCAGGCGCCACCACCAGCGATTTTTCAGCACGTGGCGCAGCAGCAGGACGAGCACCGCCGCGCCTTCGATTTCGTGCTAGAAGTTCCCCAGCCACCAGTAGGTGAAGGTGAATGCGATCAGGAGGGAGATCACGCCTGCCAGCAGCAGACGCGATGTCGGACGGGTCCAGGCTATTCGCCCGACCACCCGCATCTTCGCGGCGGTCCGCCGCACCTTTCGACGTGTGCCGTTCGTCATTCGGTCCCCCGGGCATCGGAGCACGTATACATGTAGCTGCGCTGCGCACGGGACATATGGCAGGAGCGGCACCGTTCGGCGTTCTCGGCCTCGTTGATGGAGCCGTCGGGTCAGTACCACTGGAACTGCCAGTCATCCGTACGCGTCGCAGCATCGTAGTCCGTGCCCCAGCCGTCGCCCTTTTCCATGACGAACAGGCGATAGACCTCTCCGTCGCGCCAATCCTGCAAGAGCACCTGCGTGCCGACCGGCAGCGGTTCTCCTGCCTTAATCGCCTCGAGTGCGGCGGGTGTCGTGTACATGAATTCGGTCATGTTCCCGCGCCGAGCCGTCGTGTAGTGAACCAGCGCATCGACCATCGACTGGTCCGGTGAACGAACGCGATTTGGCTCGGCGGTCGCAGCAGAGCAAAGCATCAGGGAAGCTAGCAGTACGAGGATGGCGCGTGCGGTCATCATCGGGGGACCTCTTCGGAATTCATGATCCCGCAGATATAGTCACGCGCCAGGTTCGTATAATGCGGAGTGTCCGAATAGAGCTTATCGCGGCAGCTTATAAATCAAGACGAATTTTCGTCACGAAGTTGGAGTGGCGTCTTTTCGGCTTGCGGCAAGAAACCTGGTGTTCGCTGCCATTATCGTGGCGTGGGGTTCTGCAATCGCCGCACGCGGGTTCACGTAGTGGGTATGAAAAGCCCGGCCAGGCATCGCGCCCTAGCAGGCCGTTCTCGTTACGAGTGCGGTCTTCGCCCCTTAGTTCGCGGAACAACTGAAGGACGTGGCCTCAGCGTCCTTGATCGGCCTCTCGACCTCTTCCTTCAAGAGGAAGCCGCTTCGAACATTCGCATCCGCCACGGTCCGGACTCGGTCGACATAGGCCTTGTGACTGCCGTAACGCTCGCACATCTCGGCAGGTGTGAAGTCCACGTGATAGCCAGACGGTCCGCAGAACCAGGAGTCGGAATCGATGCCGCCATTGCGCGCCATCGGCGCATCCTGCGCGGCCGTGCGAATGCCGCCGAGAACCTGTCCGTTGGCGTCACGCACATAGTGCGGCGGAACCTGATCGTCGAGGACAAAGCGCGGCGCGGTCACCGGGGCCTGTCCGCCCGAAATCCACCGGTTCAGACTGTGAAGCGCGGCCTTCAGGATATCGCCGTTCGGAACCCGGCTGTAGCTATGAGACGGCACGCAAGGGCCATTGGCGCGGATGCGTTCCGACAGGCTCATGCCGGTGCCGAGTGGGGAGGGAAACGCAGCATCCCGAGCGATGAACAGGTCGACATAGTCCTGGATCTCGCTCAGCGAGAAATGCGATGCGCCGTTGATCTCCCACCAGCGCATGGTGTCCGTATCATTCTGCGGGGCCACACCCATCAGCTGCGTGAAGATCTCGGTGCCAATCGCAACGACCTCGGCATCGACATCCGTGCGCAGGTCGGCCGAGCGGTCATAGAAGAGATAGCCGTCATAGATCGAATGCAGCGGCTGGATGGCATTGAAGTAGGTCGAGACCTTCAGCGTCGACTGGGATTCGGAGGCCGCAATGAGTCGTTGGGCGTTCAGGCCGCCCAGCAATCCGGAATTGCCGTCATGTCGCCCGATCTGGGAAAAGGTGTCCCATGACAGCACGTCTCCGCCCACCGCCATGATTAGCGGATCGGCCGGATCGATCTCGCTGCCGTCGGTGGGATCGATGTTGGACGCGGAAACGTCGAGCGCGGCATAGCGCTCCGGATTCCACTTCTTCATCGCTGCAACGCCGTTGCGCTGCGCGCTGACGCCGACCCAGGCGTAGCCGTCGCGCACCAGCAGTTCACGCGTTGCGCCGAAGATGAAATCGACGTCCTGATCGAGCGTGACGTTCAGCCATTCCACGACCACCGTGCCGTTGAATTTCCTGGCATCGGCGGGGCGTCGAACCAGGACGCGGGTCGTGTAGGGATGACCCGCGTCGATGATCTCCGCCGTCGTCTTGCGTGCCGGGATCCGGTAGCGATGCGCATCGCCCGAGACGAAATACTCATTTTCCACGTAGCCATGGTCCGCCAGCGGCATGGGCGTTGCACTGACCGCGAGGTTCACGGTGTCGATGCGGTGATAGATGAACTGTCCATCATCAATTTCGCCGAGCCAGCTGTCCAGGGGCTGAACCTCGCCTGTGAGATGGGGCAGCGTGAAGTCCGCATCGAGCAGATGTCGCAGGGAGGCGGTGTCGCCCTCGAGCATTGCCTGCACGAAGGTGTAATAGGCCTCGCGCAGGTCGTCTTGGGATTTCATGTTCATGCTGAACTCTTCCCGTTGTTCAGGTGCCGGGAACGGGACCGGTTCAGGCCTGATGATACGGCTGGAGATCGCGCCAGGTGAAACGGGCAACCCGCTTCGCAATCAGCCACAGGCCGTCGCGGCGGACATAGCTGTCATTGTAGATGACGCCGTTGGAGTTGCGGACCATCTTGCCGTCTTCGGTGCCCACCAACTCCACCAGGCAGTAGTGAACGGCGGTCGCTGTGTTGCCGTCGATTTTCGCTGAAAACTGACCGTTCATGTGAAAGACCTTCTCGAAGGTCGCCAGGAACGGTGCCCAGTTGGCCTCGATTGCGGCGCGCCCGTTCAGAACCAGCAAGGCGGTATCACCGAACCACGTTTCTACACACCGTCTTCGGTAAAAAGGAAGATCTGTTCATGCACCTTTTTCTCATCGGCAAGGATGGTGAACTCATCCACCAGCTGCTTGAGGGCGGCGTGATCTTCAAGACGCTGAATGCGATCTTCGAGGGGCATTTCGGTCATTTCCAAAACTCTGTTTATTGGAGCGTCGGTTTCTGTCCCCTCAGGTAAGGCAGGCGGATTACATTGATGATCCGGCTAAACAGGCATTCCCTATTGCGTCTGCGATATAAATCGCGCGATCTGTTCGTACCGCAACCCCGTCATGACTTGATGAAGCGCGTATTCAGGACCGCATGACGCACGGCATTCGCCATCGGTTTCATGTATCCGTCGCATATGATCATACGGAATTCTCCGGCTAATACGCATCACTGTCCCCGCCATATTGTCGAGCCACGACACAACAGGAAGGAATTGAGAAATGACCGACGTTACCGTCGTCATCGGTGCAGGCTCGATCGGGCAGGCCATTGCGCGTCGTGTGAGTTCCGGAGCCAACGTTGTCCTGGCCGATCTGAAGGAAAGAAACGCTGTAAAGGCTGCCGAAATTCTGGAGCTTGCCGGCTTCAAGGTAACCGCAACCACGGTCGACGTTTCCGACCGCGCCTCGATCAAGACGGTGATCCAGGCGGCTGGCGTCTCGCCCTCCCAGGCGCCCGTCCAGACGATCCTGAAAGTTTACATGTTCGGCACGTCGATGCTGCTGGAAGAATTCGGCGAGGTGATCGCAGAGGGCGGCTGCGCCATCGTGATCTCGTCCCAGTCCGGCTATCGCCTGCCGGCCCTGACGCCCGAGCAGGATGCCCAACTGGCGACGCTTCCCGCGGATGAGCTGCTGAACCTGCCTTTCGTGCGCGAAATCGACGACACGCTGGTGGCGTACCAGGTTTCCAAGCGCTGCAATTCGCTGCGGGTGCGTGGTGAGGCCCCGCGCTGGGGGGGGGGTGCGCGGCGCACGGGTCAATTCGATCAGCTCCGGCATCATTGTCACGCTTCTGACCTATGACGAGCTGCATGGCGAGCATGCCGAGTTCTACCAGACCATGCTGGCGAAGAGCCCTGCCGGTCGTGCCGGAACGCCGGATGAAGTGGCCGCACTCGCGGGCCCTCATCATCGGCTCCGAAGGCGGCTACATCACCGGCAGCGATTTCCTGATCGATGGTGGTGCGACTGCCAATTTCTACTACGGTCCCGACGCGAAGCCCACGAGCTGACCGCCGTTATCATCATCGGGAGCGGCATCCGGGAAAACCGGAACCGCGCCATCGAGCGCCTCAAGATCGCGGGATCCGGTTCCTGCGATTTTTCATTTGCACCCACCGCATGATGTAGTGACTGCAAGCGGTGTAGAGCCCGACTATGGATCCAAAGCGCAACAGGAATTGCAGGGCCTGATTGTCGAAATCCCAGTAGTTGAACGTGAACAGTAGAACGAGCTTCGCCCCGAGGTTCATTTCGATCGAACTCTCGATCCCGAACAGGGCGACGACGACAGTGAGCCTGCGCAAGACAAGGCTGGCGACACGACCATCCAGCCGGATGGAAAGGAGGCCGCGGACGGTATTGAGGACCAATGTCCAGTGCATGCCGAGATGCACACCGCCGAGCACCAGGATCCAATAGGCCGTGAGCGTGTGGATCTGTCGGGCCATAAAGCCGCCATCGACGCCCATGAAGGCGAAGACGAAGCGCGAAACGAGAATGCTGCTGACGAGCAGTCCCAATACGGTCACCACCAATGCTAAATTGATGGATATGGTCAGGCGTCGGCGCAGATCTTTCGGCCCCTTCCTGAACAGGTTCGCATACCAGCGGCGATTAAAGACGGTGTGGACGACCACAAGGATCAGCATTGCCGAGCCGAGCAGTTCGTGAACCGTGTTCCCCAGCCACTCATAAGCCAGAGCCAGAACAAGCAGGCCGACCGCGATGAAGTCGAGGACTAGCCTCACGAGCAAGGTTCTGTTCATTTTGCTGCGCCGCAGTACCCGGACGTCGTGAAGGTCATTTCCACCAGGGTGGGAAGGCCGTCAAAACGGTGAGGTCGGACGTGATCGTTCCAAGCACGATCGCGTTCGCGAAGCTTGTATCGCCCTGCTTGTCGAAGAAAACGGCGAGCGAACGGTCGGGCACCCAGTAGACGATCTGTGCCTTTTCATAGTGATCCACCCGTGGACCCTTGTCCGACAGCCCCCCGACGGGTTTGCCGTAATCCGTAGCGTGTCATCGTCAGCGTGAGTGGCAGGCGGGAGAGAAGGTTGCGGGATATCGGCGTATCGATGAGTTCGTCGACAAACTCCTGGTCATCGACCAGAACGCTGATCTTTGCCAGTGGGGCTGAATTTGTCATGGGGGGGCTCCTGTTCGGCTGCGTTACCTGGCACAGTCCAAACGGCGGACAGAAGCCCCGCGGCCAGAATCGAGGCAAACCGCAGACGGGACTGGTGCATTGTGTGCATTGTCTCGTCCCCCAAACGTCGAAGCCGAGTTTGGCAAGCCAGGCGACGACATCGCCCTCGTCGCCGCGCGTGCGGATGCTGCCGTCGCTCGCGCCTCGCAGGACGAGCCCCTTCAGCAGCTGGGAATTCGGGCACAGTGCCTGCAGATCCCGCTCGCTGCGACCGAGATAACTGCCTTCGTGCGTGCAGAATGGGATGAACGTCTTGCCGGTGAGATCATGGGATTCGGGGAACGTGAAATAGGCCATCGGCATCGTGCTCCACCAGTTCGGGAAGCCGACAAAGACCACGTCGTAATCCGCCATGTTCTCGACACGCGCAGTGAGTTTCGGACGGGCGTTTTCTTCCTGTTCGCGCTTCGCCTAATCGGTCGTCGCCCGGTAGGCCCCGGGATACGGTTTGACTGTGCCGCAGCTCAAAGAGATCGCCACCAACGTGTTCGTGGATCTGCCGCGCCACTTCCCTGGTGTTCCCGGTGCGGGAATAGTAGGTGACGAGAACCCGCGCATCGGACCGGACCGTCTGAGCGAAAGCCGGGGCAGAGGGCAGCGGAAGCAACGCCCCGGCAAGCATCGTCCCAAGAAGCTTGCGTCGGCTGGGGTGCGCAAGCGTGTCTCATCGCATACTCATGAATGCCAGATCTTTTCATTGTTCAAGTAACTGGATGAGAAGGTGGTGACGGCGGCATTCAGCAATTAGGCGATCAATTCGCAAAGCCCCTATGCTTGGGTTTCACGAATATCAGTGCCGTCTCCTTCTGGATCCGCTGATGAAGATCTGATGCTGCAGAGGCGGCGCGATCGCCCCCGGGTGGGGGGGGGGGGGCGGGCGGGGGGGGGGGGGGGGGGGG
>NZ_JASJAV010000003.1 GCF_030066895.1 Breoghania sp.
GATCTCGTCGAGGAACGAGTTCTTGGTCAGCAGCGTGGTGGTGGCGAAGGCCGACAGCGCCATGGCGGTGAGCGGCAGAACCAGATGCCAGAAATAGTCGACGATACGCACGCCCCAGGACAGGCTTTCCCAGTCATCGGAAACGAGGCCGCGCAAGGGGAACCAGTCGAAATACGACCCGCCTGCGAAGAGCACGATCAGGAGAACCGCGAAGAGAAAGCCCGGAATGGCGTAGCCGACGATGATGACGCCCGACGTCCAAACATCAAAGCGCGAGCCGTCCTTGACCGCCTTGCGCACGCCGAGGGGGATGGAAATGCCGTAGGACAGCAACGTCATCCAGAGCCCCAGCGAAATGGAGACCGGCATCTTCTCCTTGATCAGATCGATGACGGAGATATCGCGGAAATAGCTCTCGCCGAAATCGAAGCGGGCATAGTTCCACAGCATCTCGCCGAAGCGGGTGAGCGGCGGCTTGTCGAAGCCGAACTGCTTTTCCAGCGACTTGGTGAATTCCGGATCGAGCCCCTGCGCGCCGCGATACTTGGAATTGATGGATTCCCCGCCGCCGCCCGCCTGGGCCTGCTGGCCGCCGAAATCGCCGCCACCGCCGGAAATGCGCGAGGTTGCGGACACGTCCGTGCCCTGCAGCTTGGCGATAATCTGCTCAACCGGGCCGCCGGGAGCAAACTGAATGATAGCGAAATTGATCGCCATGATGCCGATGATGGTCGGGATCATCAAAAGCAGACGTCTTAGAATATAGGCGCCCATAGGCGAGGATCTCGTTTCGTGTCATTTGGCCGGAAGCGATGGCCTTTATCTGCGATTGGACTCGGAAAACGTCATGAATTCGGCAGGGGCGGAAATTCAGTCAAGCTTGCCGATTCGCTCCGTCTTGTCTTGGTCGTACCACCACGTGGTCTCAACCGGAAAACCGTAGACCGGAGGCTCTTTCGGCTGACCGAACTTGTCCCAATAGGCGACCGTATGACTGGCCTTGTACTAGTTGGGCACTCAGTAGTGTCCGGCCCTCAGGCCCCGGTCAAGAGCGCGCGCGGCGATGGTCATCTGTTTGCGTGATGTCGCATGGATGACCTTTTCGATCAGCGCATCGATCGCCGGGCTGGCGATGCCCGCAAGATTGGAACTTACCGCCGTCGTCGCCGACCGGATGCCCCAGAACTCGCGGATCGCTTCGCCGGGCGTGGCCGCCAGTGCGTAGCGTCGGCTGGTGACATCGAAGTCGAAATTGTTGAGGCGGGCCTGATACTGCGAGGGATCGACAAGGCGGAAGCGCGCATCGATGCCGAGGCGGATGAGCGCATTGGCGAAAGGCTGGACGATCCGCTCGAAGCTCGGTGAATTGGCGAGAAACTCAATCGTTAGCGGCTGGCCGTTCTCATCGATCAGTTGCTTGCCCTGCCGGATCCATCCCGCCTTTGTTAGAAGCGCGTTCGCACGGCCCAGCAGCTTGCGATCACGGCCCGAGCCGTCGGAGACGGGAGCGGTCCAGACCTCACCGAAAACCTCGTCGGGCACCTGGCCGCGGAAAAGCTCCAGCAGTTTCAACTCCTCCGGCGAGGGCTTTCCCATCGCCTTCATGGGAGAGTTCTCGAAGAAGGAGTTCGTGCGCGTATAAAGCCCGTAGAAGAGGGGCTCGTTCGTCCATTCGAAATCGAAGGCGAGCCCGATCGCCTCGCGCGTGCGCGGATCGGCGAACTTCTTGCGCCGAGTGTTGAAGAACCACCCTTGAGCTCCCGACGGGCGCCCATCCGGATAGGTCGTCTTGATCACGCGCTTCTGGCGCATGGCGGGGAAATCGTAGCCGGTCCCCAGGTCTGGAGACGAATCCTCGCGGAAGGTCAGATTGCCCTTCTTGAAGGCCTCAAACGCGATATCGCGCTCGCGGTAGAATTCGATGCGTAAGCGATCGAAATTGTAGGCGCCGCGCGAAACGGGCAGATCGCGTGCCCACCAGTTCTCCACCCGGTCGTATTCAATGGAGCGGCCCACATCCACGCTGCCGACCTTGTAGGGGCCGGAGCCGAGCGGCGGCTCGAAGGTGGAGGCGGTGAAGTCGTGCGTTTGGTAATAGGCGCGCGAGAAGATCGGCAGCGCTGCGACGGTGAGGGGAAGCTGGCGGGCTGCTTGCCGGAAAAGGCCACCTCGACAAGATCGTTGGAAACCGCGCGCGCCTCGACCATTTCCCCAATCGTCTGCATGATCGCCGGGTGCCCCTTTTCCTTCAGCAACATCAGCGAGAAGGCAACGTCATGCGCGGTAAGCAGCGTGCCATCGTGGAACTGCGCTTCGGGGCGCAGGCGGAAGGCGTAGACGTTACCGTCATCCGACACCGTGACGCTTTGCGCCACCAGGCCGTACATGGCGTCGGGTTCGTCTAGCGCACGGGTCATCAACATGTCGAAGCAAAGTTCCATGCGCGGCGGGGCGTTGCCCTTTAAGACGAAGGAATTGAGCGTATCGAAGGTGAGCGGGTTCTGGTTGTAGCCCCAATCCGGCGGCGTGAAGGCCATCGTTCCGCCCTTGGGCGCATCAGGGTTGAGATATTCGAAATGTCTGAAATCAGGCCCGTATTTCAGATCGCCGAAGACAGACAGGCCGTGGTGCGTGCCCGATCGCGTCTCCGTTTCGGCGCGAAGCGCGCTCAGCGGCAGGAGAGATCCGAGCACGGCGCCCGCGCTCATCGTCAGAACAGTGCGGCGGCTGAAGCCACGCGTCATCGCGGGTCTCCCACCTTCGCGGCCTTTTCCTTGTCCCACCACCAGATCTCGGGAAAGCCGGTTGTGTATCCGGTCATGTTCTTCGGGTGCCCGAACCGGTCCCAGCGGGCGGTGCGGTCGACGTCGAGATAGAACTGCGGGATCACATAGTGATGGGCGAGCAGAACCCGGTCGAGCGCATGGGTTGCGGCGACCAGATCCTCGCGCGTCTTGGCGAAGATCACCTTGTCGATCAGCGCGTCCACGCCTTTGTCCTTGATGCCCGCATAGTTGCGCGACTGATTGCGGTCGGCTGCTTCCGAGCCCCAGTAGTCGCGCTGTTCGTTGCCCGGCGAGAGCGATTCACCCCAGGCCAGCGTCGTCATGTCGAAATCGCGGCTGCGGATCCGATTGATATATTGCGGCGTGTCCAGCACCCGCATGGTCAGCGTGATGCCGATGCGCTTCAGGTTGTTGGCAAACGGCAGGACGTAGCGCTCGGAATTCGGGTTGTTGTCCATGAATTCGATCTCCAGCGGCTCGCCCATCTTGCCGTTGACCAGTTGCTGCCCCTTCAGCTCGTACCCGGCCTCCTTCAACAGGGAGAGCGCCTTGCGCAGGTTGGCGCGCATCTTCTGCGGATCGCCGCCGACAGGATTGGTATAGGGCTTGGTGAAGACCTCAGGCGGGACGAGATCGCGCACGCTCTCCAGAATTTCCAGCTCCTTGCCCTTCGACAGGCCGGAAGAGGCCAGTTCGGTACCCGCAAAGTAGCTGTCGATGCGCTTGTACTGACCGTAGAAGGTGGTGCGGTTGGCGGTCTCGAAATCGAAAGCGTAGTTCAGCGCTTCGCGTACACGCTCGTCCTTGAACTTGTCGCGGCGCAGATTCATCACGAAGGCCTGCATGACGCCGCGCGCCTTATCGGGAAAGGATTCCAGGATGACCTTGCCTTCCTTGCGGGCAGGGAAGTCATAGCCGGTCGCCCAGTTCTTGGCACTGTTCTCCTGACGGAAATCGAACTGATCGCCCTTGAAGGCCTCCAACGTCACGGTCGTGTCACGGTAGGAATCGTAGCGGATCTCGTCGAAATTGTTGGTCCCCTTGCGCACCGGCAGATCGGCGGCCCAGTAGTCCTTCACCCGCTCGTAGACCACCCAGCGGTTTGCCTCGAAGTCCTTGATGCGATAGTGACCGGAGCCCAGCGGCGGCTCAAGGGTGCTCTTGGAGATGTCGCGCTTCTTGCCGTTGGCGTCGGTTCCCTCCCACCAATGCTTCGGCAGAACCGGAAGCTGACCCATGATGTTCGGCAGCTCGCGATTGTTCTTCACGTCGAAGGTGAACCGCACGACGCCGTCAGCGACCTTCTCCGCCTTGACAACGTTGCGATAGTAGAAGCTCTGGGAGGGATTGATCTCGACCAGCTTGTTGAAGCTCCAGATCACGTCCTCGACGGTGATCGGCGTGCCGTCATACCAGCGTGCCTTCGGATTCAGCCGAAATTCCACCCAGGAATCGTCGGCAGGATGCCGGGTGGCCTCGGCGATCAGCTCGTATACGGCAGAGATATTCAGTTCATCCAGCGCCGGCTCCATCAGCGAGTCCATCGTCAGCCCGATGCCGGGCGCGGGATTGCCGCGGGGCAGGATCGGATTGAACGTGTCGAAGCCGCCCTGCGTCGCCAGCCGCACACGCCCGCCCTTGGGCGCATCGGGATTGACGTAATCGAAATGGTCGACATCGGGCCCGTATTTCGGCGTGCCTGTCAGCGCCGTCGCGTGTACCCATTGCGGCCCGTCATCGGCTGCGGAGGCGGCGAGGATCCCGCTCGTGGCAGCAAAGAGAGGCAGGAGGGCGGCAAGGAGAGTGCGGGAGAAAAATCCAGGCATTGATCCTCGGCAGCATGAAGGTGAATCACCAAACCGGCGCGAGTACCTACTAGGTCACGGTTGGCCGCGTATCACAAATTACGAAGATTTCATGATCTCAAGCTCACCTCGTAACGCGGAGGCGGACGCTTCACCGGCAATTGCGAAAGACGGTCATGAAAAAGGCCGAACGCAACTGCGATCCGGCCCTTCCCGATCCCGTATCAGCCCCCCTATCGGGCCAAGAGCCTACGGGCCAAGAGCCCTACTGGTCGGCCGGAGCAGCCTCGGCGGGCGTGGCGTCCGGCTCGGGCAGCGGCTTGGGGTTCTCATCGAGCGTGTGCAGGTAGACGATCAGGTCCGCGCGATCATCGGCCTTGGAAAGGCCGGCAAAGGACATCGCCGTGCCGGGGATGTGATCCTTCGGCTTGGTGACGAACTCGCCGATCTGCTCGAAGGTCCATTCCGGATGCTCTTCGGCGAAGGCGATCATGGCGGAAGAGTACTTGAAGCCCTCGTGGCCGGCGGGCACACGGCCGACCACACCCCACAGGTTCGGGCCGACCTTGTTGGCGCCGCCCTCTTCGAACGTGTGGCAGGCGACGCACTTCTTGGCGACCTTCTCGCCCTTGCCCGCATCCGCCTTCGCCAGCATCTGGGCAAGCGACAATTGCTCTTCCTCTTCGGCAGGCTGAGCCCCTTCCCCTGCGCCATCGGCAGACGCCACAGCGATCGGATAACCGGGAACCTCAGGCTTATGGCTGTCGAAGATAATGTCGGACGTCACCCCCAACGCCATGATGACGAGAAGGGAGAGCAGAACTGCTCCGGCGATCTTGTTCAGCTCGAAGCTATCCATGTCGGCCATTTCTCCGCTTGACTTACCGCCAGGGAGCGACCGGCAGCAACCCTCCCCGTCCCTGTCAGCATCTTTTCTCCAAAATCGCCGGAAACTACAAATTTTTTGACGTCGCTGTCCATAGGTATAAAATAACCACTTCCTGCGTCATTGGTACAAGAGCGTGATATGAAGAGCGCGGCGGAAGGCATTTGAGATCCCGCACGCTCCCTCCCGCCGGTACGCCGGAACTGCCCATGCGTCCCCGAAGGCCCCGATAAGGACGAGCCGCTTTGCCGGAGACGCAGCGACGCCGTTCCAAGACTTTGAACCCGATCGATGCCGCGGATCGCCGGCCGGCCCCGTCGGCCCCGCGTCGATCTCCGCATCGATCCAGGAGTGCTTTCCTTGATGTCTGCTTCCACTGGTAGCTCCGCCCGCCCCCCGCGCGTTCTCGTGGTGATCCCGGCGCGCATGGCCTCCTCGCGCCTGCCCGACAAGCCGCTGACCGATATCGCCGGCAAGCCGATGATCGTACAAGTCCTTGATCGCGCCCGCGAAGCCGATCTGGGCCGTGTCGTGGTCGCAGCGGACGATGCGCGCATCTGCGCGGTGGTGGAGGCGGCCGGGGGACGCGCGGTGATGACGCGCAAGGACCACGCCTCCGGGTCCGACCGGGTGCGCGAAGCCGTCAAGAAGGCCGATCAGAATTGCGACATCATCCTGAACCTTCAGGGCGACGTGCCGCTGATCGATCCGGCCTCGCTGGCCGCAGCGCTCGATCCGCTGAAGGATCCGGCCGTCGATATCGGAACGATCATGATCGAGATCCGCGACGAGGCGGGCCGACAGGATCCCAGCTTCGTCAAGGCGGTGACCACGCCGATCGAGGGCGGCCGCCATCGCGCGCTCTATTTCACCCGCGCCACGGCACCGACGGGGGAGGGGCCGCTCTACCAGCATATCGGCGTCTATGCCTGGCGGCGCGCGACCCTGGAGCGTTTCGTCGCCCTGCCGCCTTCGCCGCTTGAATTGCGGGAAAAGCTGGAACAGCTTCGCGCCCTGGAAGCTGGCATGCGCATCGACGTCAGCCTGGTTCCGGCAACGCCGATGGACGTCAACACGCCTCAGGACCTGGACCGCGTGCGCGCCGCTTTTGCGGAACTGGCCGTCGCCGACAAGGCCTGATCACAAAAAACCGATAATTGGTACAAGAAGTCCCCCAAGTCCCAAGGACCTTAGCAATCATGCCGCATATGAAGAAGATCGTGTTCCAGGGAGAGCCGGGTGCGAATTCGCACATGGCCTGCCGGGACGTTTATCCCGACTATGAGTCGGTTCCCTGCGCGACCTTCGAAGACTGCTTTCACGCGCTGGAATCGGACGAAGCCGAGCTGGGCATGATCCCGGTGGAGAATTCGGTTGCCGGACGGGTGGCCGATATCCATCACCTGCTGCCGCGCTCTTCCATGCGTATTATCGGTGAATATTTCATGCCGATCCGCTTTCAGCTGATGGCGCCTCCGGGCGCCACCATCGAGGGACTGAAGAGCGTGCAGAGCCACATCATGGCGCTCAGCCAGTGCCGCAAGCTGATTCGCCGCCTGGGCTTGACCGCTGTGGTGGGCGCGGATACGGCCGGGTCCGCCCGACAGATCGCCGAACGCAACGATCTGACCGCCTCGGCGCTTGCCCCGGATCTGGCCGCAGAGGCCTACGGGCTTGAAATCTTCGCCCGGGATGTGGTGGATGCGGCCCACAACACCACACGCTTCCTGATCCTGGCGCGCAACGACATGCGCGCCGCCGACAACAGACAGCACGTTATCACCACGATCATCTTCCGGGTGCGCAACGTGCCGGCAGCCCTCTACAAGGCGCTCGGGGGCTTTGCCACCAACAACGTCAACATGACCAAACTGGAATCCTACCAGCTGGAAGGGCAGTTCTTCGCCTCAATGTTCTATGCGGATATCGAGGGTCACCCGGACGAGCACAACGTCGCGCTGGCTCTGGAGGAACTAAAGTTCTTCTGCGCCGAGTTCAAGATGCTGGGCGTCTACCGCGCCAGCCCCTTCCGCGACAAAATCCGTGAGCCGGAAGCCAACCGGGCCCTGAGACCCACGCCCGGGATCTGACCCCTTCGTATCACCGGCCCGCGCAAGCGGGCCGTTTTGCGGCAAACTCACCCCTTCCGACCACCAACGAACGGACATCTGAATGACCGATCTGACTTATGACGTTCTCGGTATCGGCAACGCCATTGCCGACGTCTTCGCCCATGTCGAATCCGACTTTCTCGTCAAAGAGAACCTGGTGAAGGGCTCCATGCGCCTTGTCGATACCGAGGAGGCCGAACGTCTCTACGGGAAGATGGGCTCCGCCGTCAGTATGTCGGGCGGCAGCGCCGGCAACACCATTGCCGGTCTCGCCTCGTTGGGCGGCAAGGCTGCCTTCATCGGCAAGGTCGCCGACGACGAGCTCGGCGATGCCTACGGCCACGACATGCGCGACATCGGCGCGCATTTCGCCACCCCGCCGCTGATCGGCAGCAATCCCACCGCCCGCTGCATGGTGCTGATCACGCCGGACGGCGAGCGCACCATGAACACCTATCTGGGCGCGTGCACCGAACTCGGCCCCGACGACATCGACCCGCAGGTCGTGGGCGCATCCGCCATCACCTACATGGAAGGCTACCTGTGGGATCCGCCGACCGCCAAGGAGGCGTTCCGCTGCGCCATGGACATGGCGCATGCCGCCGGACGGCAGACCGCGCTCACCCTGTCCGACAGCTTCTGCGTCGACCGTTACCGCGGAGAGTTCCAGGATCTGGTGAGAAACGGCGACGTCGACATCCTGTTCGCCAACGAACACGAGTTGAAGGCGCTTTACGAAACGTCCGACATTCACACCGCGGTCAACGCGGTGCGCGAGGATGCAAAGCTCGCGACCGTGACGCTGTCGGAAAAGGGATCGCTCACCGTCACCCGCCACAAGACCTATCAGGTGCGCGCCAACCCAGTCGATGAGGTGGTCGATCTGACCGGTGCGGGCGATCTTTACGCAGCTGGCTTCCTGCTCGGCCTGGCGCGCGACTATCCGCTCCAGCGTTGTGCGGAACTCGGCTGCATGTCGGCCGCGGAAGTGATCGGCCACGTAGGAGCACGGCCCAACGGCTCGCTGAAGACGCTTGCCACCCAGAGTGGTTTCGACGTCTGATCACGAAAACCACTGCAGAAACACGAACGGGCGGTTTTTCGAAACCGCCCGTTTTTTTATCGGAAATTGCAGAACGGATTACGGCAGGATCGCCAGGGGCGCCGTGCCGTAGGTACGTGCGGTTTCCTGCAGCATCGCGATATCCTCGTCCGCACAGGGGATGCCGTCGCAGCGATAGGTTGCCTCGCAGCGCGCGCCGCGCTCGCCCGGCATCAAGACCTCATCGAAACCTTCGGCGCGCGGCAGCTCGTGCACCGTGCGCGCTAGGATTTCTATGCGCTCGCTGAATCCATCCGGGGTCACGAACAGGCCGGGCTTGATCGCCATGAACATGTGGTCCACATCCTGCGGCCGTTCCCCGCCGTAGAGATCGCCGACACTGCCGGCAAAGCCCGCACCCGCGAACACGCCGCTCATCAGGTCCATCAGCATCGCCAGTCCCGAGCCCTTCGGCCCGCCAATCGGCAGAACGACGCCCTCGAAGGCGGCCTTGGGGTCCGTGGTCGGCCGGCCTTCCGCATCGAGCGCCAGTCCGGGAGCGATCGGCGTGCCGTGGCGCATGGCACGGCGGATCGCGCCGCGCGTGGTGATGGCGGGCGAGAAATCGAGCACGAAGGGCGCGCCTTCTTCCAACGGCGCACCGGCGGCAAAGGGCGAGGTGTCCAGAAGCGGCGCGCGGCCGCCCCAGGTAGGCATGGCCGCAGGCCCATTGGAAAAGGCGAAGGAGATGAACCCGGCCTCGGCAGCCTGCAGAATGTAGGCTGCCGCCACGCCGTAGTGATTGGAGTGGTTGGCTGCGACCATACCGATGCCGAACTCGTCGGCCATCTTGATCGCTTCATCCATGGCGCGGGTCGCAACCAGGAAGCCGAGTCCGTTGTCCCCATCCAGATGTCCGACGACCAGCGTCAGCTTGGTTAGCTTCAGATTGGGCTTTGCGTTGATGAGACCGTCGCTCAGCCGCTCCATGTAGACCTGCATGCGGGTGATGCCGTGGGTGTTGATACTGCGCAGGTCCGCGCGCACGAGGCAGGCGGCAACGACCGCCGCATCCGCACCGGACAATCCGGCATGGCTCAGCAGATCAACGCAGAAATCGACGGCTGCAAGCGGCGTCACGCGCCGAGAGGTCTCGCTCATGGGGCTCCTTCGCCCGCGGCCAGCTGTTTCCGGCCGCTCGGCAGGTTCTCGTTCGCGACGTTGTTTAGCGGAAGAGCGACAAGAAAAACAATACCATGAGACCGCTCACCGACGATATGCGACGGTCACGTAGCGGCATGGAGAGCCGCACGGGCCAAGCCATGTGCTTCGCCCGTGCAGCCTATTTCATCGTGAGATCGATCAGCCCGCCGCCGAACAACCGATCGCGAGAATGTTCCAGATGCGCCTGCATCAACCGGCTCGCCTCTTCCGGCTTCCTGTCGCGAATGGCCTCATAGATCGCCGTGTGCTCCTGCAGCACGGCTTCCAGGCTCTTCGCCCCGTCGCGCATCAGCGTCTGCCGTGCAGCGCCATGCCCACGTTCACGTGATCGCGCAGAGCGTCGCCTCGAAATACTGGTTGTTCGACGCCTTGGAGATGGCGAGGTGGAAATCGAAATCCGCATCCTCGCGGTGCTGCTGCGAGCCGGTGGCGTCGCGCAGCAGGTCGAGCGCCTGCTCGATCTCGTTCAGGATCTCGTCATTGTGGCGCTCGGCGGCAAGTTCGGCGGTCTTGGTTTCCAGATTGAGACGGAATTCGTAGCAGCGCTGGATATCGGCCAGCGTCTCCACACGGGCGAAGCCGACGGGCGTGGATTGCGGCGCACGGACATAGTTTCCCGCGCCCTGTCGAGAATAGACCAGCCCTTCCTGGCGCAACCGTTCCAGTGCCGTGCGCAAGACCGGCCGCGACACGCCGAATTCCTGAGACAGGGTATTTTCGGGCGGCAATTTCTGGTTCGCAGGGTAATCGCCGTTCGAAATACGACTGAACAGTGAATGATAAACCCGATCTGCAAGCGACTTGCGCTGCTTCATTCTGATTTCCTTCAGAGATCGCGATCCGCAACCGCACTCAACAGGCGAACAAGCGTGTCCGGTTCTCCGAAGCCGCCCGATTTTGTGACCACATCCAGCCCGCCATCCACCCTGACCGGCCCGTCAAGGGCGCGGGAAACCGGAAGGCTGGGCAGGACTTCTCCCTTCAGTTCAAGCAGGCCGACATTGAGCCGGCGCAGAATGGCGGCGGCCGTTTCTCCGCCGCAGGCAAACAGTGTCGCCGGCGCAAGCCGTTCGACCAGCGCGCCGACCCCGGAAGAAAACCGGTTTTCGGCATCGCGCGCGGCAACCTTCTGCGCGCCTTCAACCATCTGTACGACCAAGAGATCCCCCCGCTGTACGTCCGGACCAGCTCCGTTCGGCGCACAGACGAGCACGTCCATATCCAATGCAGCGATCTGCCGCAACGTTATTGGATCGCGGGACCCGACGGCGACGAGAACGGGAGCCGCGATCGCCAGCGGCGCGCGCGCCGGATCGTCGCCCCTGGCGGGAACGAGCCGACGGGCAAGAGCGTGCGCCAGACCGACCGCGCCTATGAACAGCGTCCCGGCCAGATCGTCGGGAAGGATCTCGTCGAAATCTTCGTCCCGCCGAATGTCGGGAATGGCCACGGGCCGGTTGAGGATTTCGGAGACATCGATCGGGGTCTCGACCCCGACCCCGGTCACCGCACCATCGATCACGAAGCGGCCCAGGCGCGGAATCGCGGGCGCGGGCAGAACCGGACGCGGCACCGAAACGCTCAGCGCATCGACTTTGGCAGCGACAGGGCCCTTCAGACGGCTGTCGACCTTTTTCATCAAGATGCCGTCGAAACGACCGACAACCTCGCAGGCCCACCCAACAGCGGCGGCGGCGTCCTCATCCGACAGCTCGCGCGATCCCGTCGAGAGGGCGACGACATCGGCGCCTTGCGCCAGCGCACCGGCAAGATGCCCGGGATCGAGGGCAACGATCACCCGCAGACCGCGCTCGGCAAATGCCACCGAGCTGTCGAGCGCACCGGCCAGATCGTCTGCAATGATGAGAACCTGTGTCATTTCAAACGCCATTTCCCAAGCCGCGCCGCGAGAGGACTCGCGAAGGTATACCGCATCGTGCGCGGATTGTTTGTAAACCTGTATTTTTATTCATCCGGCTTGGCAAGGATGGATTTTAAACAAAATAATTATCTGTTTCGACAGATTTTTCCACCCGCCCCGCCGCGCCCTGCGACAATTTCGATGGCAGGATGCGGACATAAGGGATGACAAATATCCATATCTCCAGCAGTTTTGATGCCTCAACGGCATCAAGCAAACGGAATTGCGGTCACGATAAACAAGAACGAAGACGGATGCCGCTGCGTCATTTTGCGTCAGGCGAATAAAGGAACACCAGTTGCTGGCGTGTGCCGGAAGGCAGGCATCAGCGACGCAACCTTCTGCAACTGGCGCAAGCGCCATGGCAGCATGGCCCCGTCGGAGGTGAAGCGATTGCGGCAACTGAAAGAGGAGAAAAATCGTCTGAAGAAAATCGTCGCGGACCTGACGCTCGACAAGACAATGCTGCAGAACGTGCTGTCAAAAAAGCTCTGAAGCCTGCCCCGAACTTCATCCGGGGCCTACCGGCGGTCCATGTTCTTTTGCGTCGGGAGGACCGGACAAAGGCGGTGTATTCCAACGATGTCAGGGCCATGAATTTCGTTCATGCCAACCGGCGACCGGGAAACCCCACTGATATCGAGTCTTTCAACGGCAAGTTCCGCGGAGAATGCCTCAACGCACACGGGTTCCTGACGCTTGACGACGCCCGCATGAAAATCGAGGAATGGCGTGAGGACAACAACACGGTCCAGCCCCGTGGTGCCGTCGGCAACAAGCCGTCGATCGCACTCATGAAAGGCACATCGGCGGCATTGGCTCCCTGCGTCAGCCCCCGGCAAATTCCAGTCCGGGACGATCCAAATCGGGGGAGCACTTCAACGTAATCTTAGCGGCTCTCGACCTTCGCAATCGCGGCATCATTCCTTGCCAAAGCCGCCACGGCGTCACGCCATGCAGTGTCGCCCGGGTAGAGCTGCGAGCGCAGATATGGGAACGCACCGCCTGAACAAGTGCCGGGTTCTCATCCATCGTTTCGGAGAAGTCATAGCCGGAAATGTCGCCAAATATATGCTTGGCGCCGATAAAGGTCAGCAGGATCTTGTTGCCTGCGGGGCTCTTGCTGTAGGCGTCCCAGCGGTAGCTGAGCCGGGTAGAGAAAGCCAGGTTCAGATCCAGATCTCCTGCGATGATCAAGGCTGTTCCGGTCATCTTGGAAAAGTTGGTGTATCGCAACTGCGCGGAGCGCGATGCGGCGGCCGATGACGTCTCGCTGTCGGCTTAACCCGGAGGAGCAATCAGGAACCGCCCCCCACCTTGATGTACTTGTCGGAGATGTCCTTTTCGCGAGGATCGTTGGGATCAAGAACCTGCGCGCCCATCAGGAAGCCCACTGTTCCACCACCCGCAGAGTGGCCGACGGCAGCGACCTTATCCTTGTCAAGTCGCCCGGACAGACCGGGGACGGTTGCCTCGATCGTGTCGAGATGGTCCAAGATGTTAGTGGAAGTCCATCACGCGGTCGTAAAAAAAGTTGGGGCATCCGGCAACTCACTGCTCCGAAGACCGAGAACCTTGGAGTCCAAGTGGGTGGGTTGGATGACAACAAAACCATGCGCCGCCCAGAAGTCCGCCAGCAGGCCATATCCGTGCAGGGAGGATGCGTAATTCGTTTCCCCGTGGCCATGCGACAGCAGGATGATCGGAAGGTTCGCACCGGTAACAGGCATCGAAACCTTCACGCCTAGGGGCATGGGGCGGTCTGGAACATCGAACGTAACTGAAGTGTAGCTGACGAACGGCATGCTCTGGTTCACGGGGAAATTCCCTTCTTCGCCCACCGGTTTTCGAGCACTTGGGGCAAGGGAAATCGAATGGACCGTCTCGCTAAAACTCAGGAGCAGCAACATTGATGTGCCTGCGGCGATCAGAACTTTTTGTTTTGAGGAAGAGACTAGGTTCATGTGTCATTTCGACTCCTGAAAACGTTGCCAAGCAGCCTGCTCCCCACCGGTCATCGGCAATTGAGGTAGTCTGGAAGCCGCTTCGGAACTGTAATAAAAGGGACGATACTTCGTTTATACGGAATACATGTCAAATTAGCAAGGCAAATAATGGTAGACAAGTTTGAGGAAGGGCATCGGGAACCAATGACCGTCTCCCACGATCGTCCGGTTCGAGCCGATGCGCGACGCAACATCGAGGCACTGCTGAAGGCCGCAAGGGATGCCTTCAACTCCTCAGGCGTCGATGTGCCCATGCGGAAGATCGCTGAAGCCGCGGGCGTTGATGTGGGTACGATCTATCGGCACTATCCCACGCGCGCCGATCTCGTCGTGGCCGTCTTCAGGCGTGAAGTCGATGCGTGTGCGGAGAAAGCCCGGACCATTGCCCAAACCTATAAGCCGGAAGAAGCACTTTAAGACTCTGGATTGACCGCTTCGTGACGTTCCTTGACACGAAGCACGGGCTGGCGGCCGCTCTAAACAGCGGTGAGCCTGCCTATGATGGCTTGTTCGCTCATTTCAAATCAACGCTGCTCCCAACACTGGCCGAGTTGCTGGATGCTGCAGCTGAGGCGGATGAAATCCGCCAGGGGGTCCAGTGCCGAGGACCTGATGTTTGCGATAGGCAACCTCTGCGCTTACCGGTATCCAGACGATCCGATGCAGACCAGACGCAGGTCGCCCTGCTTCTGGATGGGCTGAGGGTACCTGAGAACGAGCTGCAACGATTTCCCTGACCTGCTCCCCTCGAACGTCCTCGGTGTCTTAGTTAGTCGGTTCAGGCCTGGCAACGTCCATGCATAAACCCGATACGAGTGTCTGTTCTGTTGAACATTGGGCCGATACCTGCAGATCTCCTCTCGGCCCCAAAACCGCCACCCGAGGAGAGGCACCGAAGAACCGCACTCCCTTCATTGCGGCTAACTTCTTTGACCTCAGTTCGTCGTCTCCCGGTAAATTGGGAAACGGAAAGAAATCTCCCTCCGGTGAACGACTTTCATCCTTCCCTCACCCCGCCAGCCACTCCCAGAGCAGCCCCCGTACCACGACTGAGTCTCAATCCGCGCGCTCTTCGAGCGGATATGATCGCTCTGCCCCTCCGATACGCGTCCATCCCGTGCGGGTTCGACGACGCCAAGCCCAAACTAATGGAGGTACGAAGGGGGTACGAACAAGGAGGTGCAAGGCCTTCCGAAGGCAATTTCAAAAGCTTAACAAAATTAATACCTTATTGCGCCGTAGGATGGATGGTGCACCCGGCAGGATTCGAACCTGTGACCTCTGCCTTCGGAGGGCAGCGCTCTATCCAGCTGAGCTACGGGTGCATGGCGTCAGCGCCAACGGCGCGCGCGGGTGTGTGTTGCATAGCCTAATCAATCGTCGCAGGCAACCGGATTGACCGCCCGATATTTCAACCCGAACGCAAAGATCACGATCCCTGCATCGGCAATCCGGCGCGCAACGCTCAGAACGACACGATCCCGCGGCGGGCCATTGGTCCGCGCATCAGCGGGCACGCTCGTCGGGTGATCGGATCGACCTCGGGGCGCGGGACGACGGCGGCGGTGAGGGCCCGGACTTGGCTAGAAATCCAGATGATCCACGACGCGACTCAACAGGCCCTTACGCGGGGTCGGCCCACGGGCAGGCGTCTTGGCGCGCTCACCGGCATGCGCCTTGGTGTTGTGAAACTCCAGCACCAGAAACATGCGCTCGTCGTCGGTGAACGCGCTTCCCTTGACCTGATAGTTGAGCGCGCCGCCCAGAAGACTGTGCACCGGGCAGACAAGGCCCGCTTCGCCGCCGTCGGACTCGATGTCCGTGCGGATCTGGTTGAAATCGTCGAGACGCATCAAAATCTGCGTGATCGTGTCGTTGCCCACATGTTCGCGCCGCAGGCCAAAGGCGCGCAAGGCGGCGGCGTTTGCCGCCATGATGACGTTGTCCTCCTGGCTGACCGCCATCGCGGGCGTCGGAAGCCGGTCGAAAACCGCGCCCATGTTGATCGCGTCAGGATCGGTCACCTCGCCCGCAAACAGCATGCTCTGGCCGCTGTCATCCACGCCGAAACGCTGGCAGCGGAAGTTCAGCGTCACCGTGGAATTGTCGGCGAGCTGGAAGCGCTGCTGGGCCTTAACCGCGGTCTTGCCGTTATCCAGCAAAGCCGAAATAGCAGCGACGAAACTCTTGCCGAGGACATTCGCCGAGGCGCGGATATGGCGCGCAACCACCAGACGCTCGTCGGAAATGCGGAAGGTGTGGAGGAACTCGGGGTTGGCGGAGTGGATCAGGCCGCTGCCGTCGAGCAACAGAATTGCGGAGGGCGACATGGACATCAGCCGGTTCAGCAAGGTCAGAGCGTCCTGGAGCGCCACTTCGCGCCCGACATCCTCCTCGTCCTCGCAGTTGCGGAACACACGCCGCGCACCACGGGCGCGCCGGATTTCGTTTCCGCACGGATTGCAGCACTTTCGATGTGAGTGGGAATTCCGACCCGGTTCATGACCGTGAAACGCACGGGACCGTGATGGCCGTCACGCAGCGCCGATTCATAATGGCGCAGCAGATTGGAGCGCTCTTCCTCGCGATAACGGGAGACGACGTCGCTCAGGCGCTCGGTCGACTGGGGGCGGATTTCCCCTGGCGTCTCCGCGAAGATGCGCTGCCAGGTAATCGTGTTCTTGTGGGGGTCATAAACCCAGGTCGCCACACGGAGCAGCGACAGGAGACCATCCGTCTCCGAATCCATCGACGCACCGCCGCCCAAAAACACGCTTTTCCCTTCAGGCGACATCTTCGTCTCCGAAGCAGTCGCCATCGGCTTTGCCTTACGCTGAGTTGCTTCGGCCATAAACCCCTTATCCGCGTTTCTCCGTGCGCACGACTTTTCCGGCGTATCTGTAACCGCCAAGCCCTTAATATTCCGTTTTCCAGATAGGTTTCATTGTCCGGATTTCGAAAATCGACAGATGTTTATCGCCTTGTTTTCAAATAATATTTTTCAACGACATGGAAAAAGTACGAGAAGAAAGCTCGCGCTGAGGTAGGTGAACAATGTGTTACCGCTCATCATCATCAACGTGCGGTTACATCCGGATTCACAACAGATCTTCCGGTTGTTTTTCTCTCGACCGACCGTGAATTGCGCAGGCCGGAACCATTGCCCCGCGACAGACGCCTCGACCACATTCTTGATTTTTCCGAACATAGCAAGAACAATAGCGCCTCGCTATCTGGAACCAGATGCCATGAACATTTTCGAACAATCCATCGCCGCCGGGCTGATCGACGGGCGCCAATCGGAGGCGGCGCTCATGGCACCGCGCGGGGTCTCGCGGCTTTTGCGGCGCTCGGGCGCGGCCTGCGTGATGGAATTCACCTTGCCGACAGGACGACGCGCCGACCTTATCGCCATGGGCGCGAAGGGAGAGATCTGGATCGTGGAAGTGAAATCCTCGGTCGCCGATTTCCGCTCCGATTCAAAATGGCCGGATTATCAGACCTGGTGCGACAGGCTTTTTTTCACCACCCACCCGGAAGTGCCGGCAGACATCTTTCCGCAGGAGACGGGACTGATCATGTCGGACAGGTTCGGCGCCGACGTCCTGCGCCAGGCACCTGAGCATCCGCTCCCTGCCTCCAGGCGCAAGGTGTTGACGCTGAAGCTTGCCCAATGCGCGGCAAACCGCCTGCACGATCTGATGGATCCGGCGATGATACGCGGCGAGGCCAGTAGCGGGTTCGGGCTTTGAACGGAACGGACAGGGCGCCCGGCCATACTGAGGCGCGATTGAGCGGACGCGTCAAAGGGTCTTGAACGAGGTCCGGAAAATTCGCAATCGTTGCAATACCCTATTCAAACGCTATCGTTCGCAGCCGATTGAAACGATTGCCGCGCCGCACCTCCACCGGCCGCCGTGCGACATCGTGAATGGATATGCCCCGAATGGATGAACAATGACTGTCGAACTGCGTGGCCACCACCTTCTGTGTCTGCTGACCTATGTCGGGAACGGCTACAGCGCCACCTTTTCCGCCGCCTACGACAAGGTCGTGGAACGACTCAATTCGGGCAAAGAGGTTGAGATCGTTCGCGGGCCCGATGCGATCTGCCGGGCGCTGATTGCGGAGGAGTAGGAGCCGCACTGTTTCCTGGCGCGCGTGAGCGGGCGCGACGGACGGGCTATGGAGGCGATCACGCAGCTACTCGGTCGCGAGATCGGCGAGGGCACGCGGATCGTACTGAACCACGACATCGTGTACCGCCTGCGCAGCGCGTTTGCGCAAGGGACCATTCGTCAGGCTTGCGAAGAATGCCCTTGGTACCGGCTGTGCACGAAAGTGGCGAGAGCAAATTACCGGAGGTGCGGCTGCTCTCCCACCGGAAGCGAGAGCTGAGCCGTTCCCCGGCGCCATGACGATTGCGTCGGAATCGACGGCGTCAAACACCCCCCCGCTCGCTCAGGCGGGCTCGCCCGAGCAACGATACGGTCATGACGACCTTCTGCTCAACGCATCACTTTCGGGCACGCCCTGCTTAGCGCGGAGCGCGCTTGGCCAGGATACGCTGCAGCGTGCGGCGATGCATGTTCAACCGACGGGCGGTTTTTCCGAGACATTGCAGTCGCAAAGCTCATAAACGCGCTGGACTGGATATGCTCCCAGCGCACTCGGTCTGCCGACATCAAATTTTCCGGCGGGGGAGCCATCTGGTCGAGCTTGCGGGTCAGCGCGGCGAAGATATCGTCCGCATCCGCAGGCTTCGACAGATAGTCGATCGCACCCAACTTCACGGCGGTCACTGCCGTGGCAATATTGCCGTATCCGGTGAGGATGATGGCGCGCGCATCGGGATTGTGTTCATGCAAGGAGCTGATCACATCGAGACCGTTGCCGTCGCCCAATCGCATGTCAACCACTGCGAAGGCAGGAGGTTCGGCCGCGATCCGGGTCTTTGCCTCCTCAACGCTATCCGCAGTGAGGGTTTCAAAGCCGCGCTTTTCCATCGCCCGAGCCAGCCGCTGCAGAAACGGCTTGTCATCGTCGACGATCAGAAGGCGAGCACCCGCAAAATCGCCTTCAAGTGGCTCACTCGGCACATCGTCTGTCATTTGTATTTCCTGCAATTCTGGGAGGCAGAGCAACCCCATACACCCCGCTTATAAGAGAATCGACGCCCTTGGGCAATCGAGCCTCCCCATCCGTTCCTCCCCCCTGT
The DNA here is from genome assembly GCF_030066895.1 of Breoghania sp. Taxonomy (GTDB): domain Bacteria; phylum Pseudomonadota; class Alphaproteobacteria; order Rhizobiales; family Stappiaceae; genus Breoghania. The sequence continues at coordinate 19,000 of NZ_JASJAV010000003.1, forward strand.
CGCTGCATTTCTGCGGCGTTCCGCTCACGCGAACCGCACTTCCTCCGTCGCAGCTGCGGAATCCTCTGCACTCTCCAGCGCAATGCGCGGCCATACGATCTGCACGACCGCGCCTCCCTCCAGGCTATTGCGCAACGACAGGCGAGCGCTCGTGCATTCGAGCAACGTCTTGGCGATGAAGAAACCAAGACCGAGGCCGCCGGCATTCGCCTGGGCGGCCACCTCCGTCGGCCGCGCCCGCGAGCGCGCCCGCGTCGTGACATAAGGTTCACCGATCCGATCGATCACTTCATCGGCGAAGCCCGGTCCGTCATCGGCGATGGTGACAGACACGTTCGCATCGCTCCAGTTCAGCCGGACACTGACGGCGCTGGATGCGAAATCGACAGCGTTTTCCAGAAGATTGCCGAGCCCGTAGAGGATTGAGGCATTGCGCCGGACCGTCGGCTCGCCCTCGTCGCTTTCCTTGATGATGGTGATGGTGACGCCGAAAGCGCGATGCGGATCCGCCACCTCTTTGACCAGATGCGACAGGCGCAGGCTCAGGAACGACTGATCGCTGGAAAGCGAGGTGAGCTTGCGCAGGATCTCGCGGCAACGGTCACCCTGGCTGCGGATCAGGGTGACGTCCTCACGCTGGCTGCTGCCTTCCGGCAGATCCATTTCCAGTTCCTTTGCGGTGAGCACGATGGTCGCCAGCGGCGTGCCGAGTTCGTGCGCGGCAGCCGCCGCCAGACCGTCAAGGGCGTGAAGATGCTGCTCGCGTTCCAGCGTCAGTTCGGTGGCTACAAGCGCTTGCGACAACTGCCGCGCCTCGGCGGCCACCTGGAACGTGTAGAAGGCGAGGATGGCGAGGATGGCGACAAGCGCCGTCCACACGCCGAACTGATAGATGCCGAGAAGTTCGAAAACCTCGCCTTCCTGCCAGGGCAGAGGCAACTGGTAGAAGGCGAGAAGACTTGCGGCGATCACCACGACCCCGCCGAGCGCGACCGTGTCGCGGGGAGGAAGGGCTGCGGCAGAAACCGTGACGGGCACGAGCAGCAGCAACGAGAAGGGATTGCCCAGCCCGCCGGTCATGAACAGCAGGCCGGAAAGTTGCAGGACGTTGTAACAAAGCAACACGGCGGCCCAACGTTGCGGCAGGCGCTGCACCTTGGCGCGCACGAGCTTCAGAAACAGGTTGAGCCAGGCCAACAGCGCAATCAGCGCGAAGACCAGGCCCAGAGGAACCTTGAAGCCGAACCCGTAATTCACGACGAGAACCGCCGCCGTCTGCCCGGCAATCACCAGCCAGCGCAGCCGAACCAGCGTATCGAGCTTCAGCAGCCTTTCGCCGAAATCATTGCGGGCAGGGGCTGTGCCGAACACGAAGGCTCTGTTTCGCATCGCTCAGAAAATATTTCTCTCTTCTGAATAGACCGCCTTGTCGCCTTACGCCAAGCCATTGTAATCCGACTATTTCATGGTGCCGTAACGGCATTTTTGCTTCAAACGACCGGTTTTGAGCCTTGTTGCGCGCCAGATCGCTTGTCTCACACCTGCCCGACATGGTAGCCAGCCGCATCGAGGCTGGCCCGTATCGCGGCCCGCCACCAGAACCAACACATGGATAGCGACACTCGATGAGCGACACGAACGAGCCCGCCGCGGGCACCCAGCAGCAGCAGCCCGCCATGAACATTCTGGTCCAGTACATCAAGGACCTCTCGTTCGAAAACCCGAACGCACCGGCGACGCTCCGCCCCAGTCAGCAGCAGCCGCAGCTCGACATCAACGTCAATGTCAGCGCGACCAAGCACGAGGACGGTCAGTTCGAAGTGACCCTTTCGCTGGAAGCGAAGGCGGTGTCGAACGGTATGGCGATGTTTGCCGTGGAACTGGTTTATTGCAGCATCTTCCGCATCCAGGGCATCCCCGAGGAGCACATGCACCCCTTCGTGCTGATCGAGTGCCCGCGCATGCTCTTCCCCTTCGCGCGCCAGATCATTTCCGACTGCACACGCAACGGCGGTTTCCCGCCGCTGATGATCGACCCAATCGATTTCGCCGCGCTCTACCGGCAGAACATGGCGCAGGGCAACACCCAGTCGCTGAACTGATCGCCGCAAGCGGTCTGGAAAGATCAAGGGGCGCCGACGGCGCCCCTTTTCGTATTCGCTGATGCGTTCAAGGGCGCTTTTCGAGCGCGGCTTGTGGCTCATCCTTTGCGATGGGCGCAGGTAAGCCAATCACGAAAGCGGCCGTATCCGCCCCCTCTCCCCATGGGAGAGGTGAGTTCTGCCAAACACCCCGAAGTGCGCTCTACCCTTGCGCGGCGGCCTGTGCGGCTTCGCCGTTCAGCGGGTTTTTCGCCGACCAGGCGTAGCGGATCGTTTCCATGCGCATGGAGCGGGCGTCGAACAGGATCAAGCGATCGACGAGATCCTCGCCGAGCCCGACGATCTCCTTGATCACCTCCATCGCCTGCATGGTGCCGACGATGCCCGGCAAGGCGCCCAGCACGCCCGCGACGACGCAGGTCAGCAGCAATCCTTCCGGCGGCTGATCGGGGAAGAGGCAGCGATAGGTCGGGTTCGGCTTGCCGTCCGGCCCGTTGAGATAGGGTTTCAGCGTCGTCAGGGACCCGTCGAACTGGCCGATAGCCGCCGTCACGAGCGGCCTTTTTGCGTAGAAAACAGGCATCGGACACGCAGTAGCGGGTGGTGAAGTTGTCCGAGCCGTCGGCGACGATGTCGTAGCCGGAAATCAGCGCTTGTGCGTTCTCTGCTGTAATGCGCGTCTTGTGCGCTTCCACGGTTACATGCGGATTGAGGCGGGCGAGCGCTGCCTTGGCACTCTCCACCTTCGGCTGCCCGACCGCATCGGTGTCGTGGATGATCTGGCGCTGCAGGTTCGACAGCGAGACCTCGTCGTCATCGACGATGCCGATCGTGCCGACGCCCGCGGCGGCAAGATACTGAATGAGCGGGGCGCCGAGACCACCTGCGCCGATGATCAGCACGCGGGCGGCTTTCAACTTCTGCTGGCCGGGACCGCCCACATCGCGCAAGATGATATGTCGCGCGTAGCGTTCCAGTTCCTCAGGCGAAAGGGACATGAAAATTCCTATCCGAGCAGTCGGCTGACGGCCTTGGCGGTGTAATCGACCATGGGAATGACGCGCGCGTAGTTGACCCGCGTCGGCCCGATGACACCGAGAACGCCGACGATGCGCTGCTCCTTGTCGCGGTAGGGCGAGACGATCAGCGAGGAACCGGACAGCGAGAACAGCTTGTTCTCAGACCCGATGAAGATGCGAACTCCCTCTCCGCGCTCCGCCGCTCCAAGAAGCTGGATCAACTCGCGCTTGCTTTCAAGGTCATCGAATAGCAGGCGAATTCGCTCCATGTCCTCTACCGTTGCGGCATCCAGGAGATTGGAACGGCCGCGCACGATCAGCGTGTCGTGGCGCCCGGTTTCGCTGCCCGCCCATGTCGCAAGTCCGGCATCGACGAGCTTGCGGGTCAACTCGTCGATTTCCGCCTGGCGCTGGTCCTGCAACGTTTCCAGCGCGGTGCGCGATTCCGACAGGGTACGGCCGCGGATATGAGCGTTGAGATAGTTCGACGCCTCCAACAGGGCGGACGCGGGCAGGCCTTCCGACAGGTTGATGATGCGGTTTCCACCGATCCGTCTTCCGCCACCAGCACGACCAGCGACTTGGTCGGCTCCAGACGGACGAATTCGATGTGCTTCATGCGCGTGTCGGACTTGTGGGTGAGCACCACGCCAGCGCCGTGCGAGAGACCCGACAGCATCTGGCTGGCTTCGGTGAGCACCTGCTCAACGCCGCGCATGTCGCCCGATGCCTTGACGCGGGCCTCAATCGCCTCGCGTTCGTCGCGCGTCACATCGCCCACCTCCAGCAGCACGTCGACGAAGAAGCGCAGGCCCAGTTCGGTCGGCAGGCGACCGGCGGAGGTGTGGGGCGCAAAGATCAGGCCGAGATGCTCCAGATCCGACATCACGTTGCGCACGGAGGCCGCCGACAGGCTCATCGGGAGAATGCGCGAAACGTTGCGCGATCCCACGGGTTCGCCGGTTTCCAGATAGCTTTCGACGATGGAGCGAAAGATCTCGCGCGACCGGTCGTCCAGGTCGCGCAAGCCTCCGCCCGGGTTCTCGATGGAAATGGATGGCTTGCTCAGATCTTGCATGTTCTTCTCTCAAAGCCCCGATTAGATGCCCGATGGAACGGACAACCCGGTGGGCAACCGGATTGACGATATTTAGTCCCAAATGACGACAAGTGGGCAAGGGCCCTTTACGCACCTTGTCCGGCGCGGCTACAAGGCAGCCAATGATCCCGGCGCGGCCCTCGTTCGCCGCCCGAAAGGGCGAGCGCCCGTCGCATCGGAAAACCAGGGGCGGCCCGCCGAAACGGAGAGCTTGCATGCGACCTTCCAAACGCGCCGAAGACGAACTCAGGCCAGTAACCCTTGAACGCCGCGTGTCCAAGCACGCGGAAGGCTCCTGCCTGGTCAAGTTCGGCGATACGCACGTCCTGTGTACGGCAAGCCTCGAAGAGCGCGTTCCGCCCTGGTTGCGCGGTCAGGCCCGCGGCTGGGTGACCGCCGAATACGGCATGCTGCCGCGCGCCACCGGCGAGCGCATGCGCCGCGAGGCGTCGGCCGGCAAGCAGTCCGGCCGCACCCAGGAAATCCAACGCCTGATCGGCCGTTCGCTTCGCGCCGTGGTCGATCTGGAAGCGCTGGGCGAGCGTCAGATCTCCGTCGATTGCGACGTGCTGCAGGCCGATGGCGGCACCCGCACCGCCTCCATTACCGGTGCCTGGGTCGCGTTGCACGACTGCATCGAATGGATGCGGGCGCGCGACATGCTGACCAAGCCGGTGCTGAAGGATCACATCGCCGCGATTTCCTGCGGCATCTATGCCGGCAAGCCGGTCCTCGATCTCGACTATCTGGAGGACAGCGACGCCGACACGGACGCCAATTTCGTCATGACCGGCTCCGGCTGCCTCGTCGAGATCCAGGGGACGGCCGAAGGCGCGCCGTTCTCCGTCGCCGAATTCAATCACCTTCTGGAGCTGGCGCAGGGCGGCATTTCCCGCCTCGTCGACCTTCAGAAGATGGCGATCCTTTGAGGATTTCGCAATGACCGCTCGTACGCTTACGCCCGGCCATCTCGTGCTTGCCAGCCACAACAAGGGCAAGCTCCGCGAGATCCGTGCGCTGGTGGAGCCGTTCGGCATGGAAGTTGTCTCCGCCGGAGATCTTGGCCTGCCCGAGCCGGAAGAGACGGGCACTACGTTCGAGGCGAACTCGGAACTGAAGGCCCGCGCGGCGTCAACGGCTGCCGACCTGCCCGCGCTTGCCGACGATTCCGGCCTTGCGGTCGATGCGCTGGGCGGCGATCCGGGCATCTATTCCGCACGCTGGGCGGGGCCTGAGAAGGACTTCGCCATGGCCATGCGCAACGTGGAGGAAAAGCTCCAGCAGGCGGGAGCCACAAGCCCGGACAAACGCACTGCGCGTTTCGTCTGCGTGTTGTGTCTTGCCTGGCCGGACGGCCACATGGAGACGTTTCGCGGCGAGATCGAAGGCACGATGGTCTGGCCGCCGCGCGGTGATCAGGGTTTCGACTACGATCCCGCCTTTCAGCCGGAAGACCATGAGCGCACCTTCGGCGAGATGAGCGCGGAGGAAAAGCACGGCCGGACGTCGGGCGATGCCAATCCACTGTCGCATCGCGCCCGCGCCTTCAAGCTTTTCGCCGACGCCTGCCTGGAGCCTGCACGCGCCAAATGACGCAAGACTCGGGATTTGGGATCTACATCCATTGGCCGTTCTGCGCGGCCAAATGCCCTTACTGCGACTTCAATTCCCACATTCGCCATCAGGCGATCGATCAGGAGCGGTTTGCCCACGCCTTCGCGATCGAGTTTGCCCATTTCGGGGCCGAGACGCGCGGGCGCGAGGTCACGTCGATCTTTTTCGGCGGCGGCACGCCCTCCCTGATGAAACCGCAGACCGTGGAAGCCATTCTGAACTCGGTCGCGAAGAACTGGCGTTTGTCCGATACGGTCGAGATCTCGATGGAGGCGAACCCGTCGAGTGTGGAGGCGGAACGCTTTCGCGACTATTGCACGGCGGGCGTCAATCGCGTCTCGCTGGGCGTTCAAGCGCTCAACGACCCTGATCTGCGCTTCCTCGGCCGACTGCACGACGTCGACACTGCGCTTCGCGCGATCGATATGGCGTGCGAGACCTTCCCGCGTCTCTCCTTCGATCTGATCTATGCCCGACCCGGCCAGACGCCGGAAGCCTGGCGCATGGAGCTTGAGAGGGCCATCGGGCTCGCCGCCGACCACCTGTCGCTCTATCAGCTCACCATCGAGCATGACACGCCCTTCTTCAAACTCTACGAAGCGGACAAGCTCGTCGTGCCCGATCCGGATGCTGCGGCCAATCTCTACGAGATGACGCTGTCGACCTGCGAAGCGCACAGCATGCCGGCCTACGAGATATCCAACCATGCGGTTCCGGGTGCGGAATGCCGGCACAATCTCGTCTACTGGCGTTACGGCGATTATGTCGGCGTCGGTCCGGGCGCGCATGGGCGCCTGACGGGTGGCAACGGCAAGCGCGCCACGGCCACCGAGCTTCACCCGGAAACCTGGCTGCAGAAGGTCGAGGAACGCGGGCACGGGATGGTCGAGGATCAGGTCCTGACCATGGAAGAGCAGGGCGACGAATACCTGATCATGGGGCTGAGGCTGAACGAGGGCGTGGACCTCGCCCGCTACGAGCGGCTGTCGGGCCGCAACCTCGATCCGCGCCGTCTCAACGACCTGATCTTCCACGGCATGGTGGAACGGATGGGCGACACCCGCGTGCGCGCCACCCACGACGGGTTCTTCGTGCTGGATGCCGTGGTGGCCGATCTGGTGGCCTGAGCGCGCGTGGCCGATTGGCCGCCCTGTTGAATTTGTGGCCCATACTTCGAGACGGGCGCTGGCGCGCCTTCCTCAAAAAACCAATGATACGAGCACGGTTGTCATCCCCATGCAGGCGGGGATGACAGTCTTGGACAAAATGTGCCTTGTTCTAGGCTTAATTCCGGGAAGAACGGGCCGTGAATATCTCTCCGAAATCCCTTCCAAGCCATTTCCTTAGGCGGTTTACTTTCTGCCTTACCCTTAGGCAATTACCTGCTCCTGCGTCGCTTTCGGTTGGGCTTGCCGTGCTTCTGATTTTAACATGTTGCATTGCGAAAATGACGCAGGGGTTTCCGGCATGGACCTTCGGGATTTCATTCAGGTGTCGTACTATCACCTATACGAGTTGAACCACGCGGCGCTCAGCCCGATGCGGGCGGCGGTCGACGTGACCCTTCTCTATTTCAAGAACCCGCTCAATCCCGCCGCTCACACCCCGGCCGGGCGCAACGTGGCGGCGGCGTGCGAGTTGTTCGAGCGCGTAACCCGGCGCTACGGGAAACCGTCCTTCGGCCTGGACTCCGTCCAGGTGAGTGGCGTGCATGTGCCGGTGCATGAGGAAGTCGTCTGACAACGGCCGTTCTGTCGGCTGATCCGCTTCCGGCGCAATCTGGAAAAGCCGCGCAACGATCCCAAGCTGCTGATCGTGGCGCCCTGCCCGGCCACTACGCGACCCTGCTGCGCGGTACGGTGGAAGTTTTCCTGCCGACCCATGAGGTCTACATCACCGACTGGATCGACGCCCGTCAGGTGCCGCTGTCGGACGGCAGTTTCGATCTCGACGACTATATCGACTACGTCATCTCGATGCTGCACCGGCTGGGCGGAGAGACGCACGTGATGGCGGTCTGTCAGCCCGCCGTGCCGGTGCTGGCGGCAGTCTCCGTGATGGAGGCAGACGGGGATCCGTACGCGCCCAACACGATGACGCTGATGGGCGGCCCAATCGACACCCGCGAGAGCCCCACCGCCGTCAACGATCTGGCGGTCGCCAACGGGATCGACTGGTTCCATCATGCAGGTGCCGTTTCCCCATCCCGGCTTCATACGCGAGGTCTATCCGGGCTTTCTGCAGCTTTCGGGCTTCATGAGCATGAATCTCGACCGCCATCTCACCGCCCATCACGAGTTCTTCAACCATCTCGTGTCCGGCGACGGCGACAGCGCGGAAAAGCACCGCGATTTCTACGACGAATATCTGGCGGTGATGGACCTGACGGCGGAGTTCTATCTGCAGACGGTGGAGACGCTCTTCATCGATCATGCCCTGCCGAGGGGCGAGATGATGCACCGCGACCAGCCCATCGAGCCGTCCGCCATCCGCAACACGGCCCTTTTGACCATGGAAGGCGAGAAGGACGACATTTCCGGCATCGGCCAGACCTACGCGGCACACACGCTGTGCACCAACCCGACGACAAGCGTCGCCATTACATGCAGGAGGCCGTCAGCCACTACGGCGTTTTCAACAGGTCCCGGTTCCGTTCCGAAATCGCGCCGCGCATCGCCGATTTCATCCGCTCCAACCGTACGCCCGTGGGCGAAGCGAGCCCCCCGCGCGCGCGTCAGGCCTGTTGCCGTCTCCGCCGCGGGCAGGACATCGCCCCGCCCCCACTCCGGCACAGGAACCGGCCGCCAAGCCCGCTGCGGCGCGATTGCAGGCCGTTCCCGCCGGACTTGCCGCCATCGCTCTTGCCGCGCCTGAAGGGGAGGCGGACGATCTGAAACGCATTTCCGGCATCGAACCGAAACTGAAAACGGCATTGAACGGGGTCGGGATCTATCATCTGCGCCAGATCGCGGCGCTGAGCGAGGCGCAGCTTGCCGAGCTCGACGATAAACTCACCCTGCGCGGTCGCGCCGCCCGCGACGGCTGGATCCGTCAGGCCAAGGCTCTGGCGTAAGCAAAATAGGCCCCAACGGCGGGAATCCGCCGCTTGTGTCCTTGAAACGTCTTGCCCCCGCCCCCAGCTGCCATTCTGGGTTGGGTAACCTGGGAAAAGACGATGACGCAGTGCGGATCGTTTCGTACCGCCTGAACACCGTTGACGGTCGACATGATCGTCCTCGGTTTCGTATTCTTCTGGCCGCTAGGGCTGGCGATGCTGATCTATGCCGTGTGGAGCGCGCGGCGGAACAGGGCGTTTCGCAGTGTTCCCGGCGAGTTTCGCGACGGCGTACGCAATCTGCGCGAGGAATTCTGCACGTCGCGGCGGGACAATCGTTCATCGGTTGACGATGACGAGGCCGAACGGCAGCGCCAGGAGGAAGGAGGAAGAACGGCGCAGTCACGAGAAGATGCGGGTGGAATTTGACGCCTATCTCGACCATCTGCGCCATGCCCGCGAGCGCGAGGAATTCGATCACTACATGGCCGAGCGCCGAGACGGGAAGACAGCGGCGTAATCCAAGCGCCGTCAGGCTCCGCGAACAGCGACGGAATACCGTTCGGTAACCGGGTGAGACGGCGATAATTAACCGTCTCGAATCGCCCAGGCTCTCATGCGGATCCGCCGATGCGTTTCTTCCCCCCCGGCCGTGCGGAGCCGGATCACATCATGCTCGATATCGAGGGCCGTCCGGTCCGCGTTGAGGTGCGCCGCAATGCGCGCGCGCGCCGCTATACGCTGCGCCTGGCCGCATCCGGCGGCAATCCCGTCCTGACGATCCCCGATCGCGGCACCTTCAAGACCGCCAGCACCTTTGCCGAAGACCATCGCGGCTGGCTTGCGGACAGCATGAAGAAGATGCCGGAAGCGCAGCCCTTTTGCGCCGGAGGCACCGTGCCACTGCGCGGGGTCCCGCATCTGATCGATCAGCGCCCCACCGCGCGCGGCACCGTCCGGACAGAGAAGACGGAAGAGGGCCTGAGCCTCGTCGTTTGCGGGGAGGAGCCCTATCTGGCCCGCCGCCTGACGGACTACCTGAAACGCGAAGCCCGGCGGGATCTGAGCGCGGCCGTGGAGCACCATGCGACGACGCTCGCCCGTCTGCATGCCACGAACCGCAAGCCGACGGGCCTTTCCATCCGCGACACGCGCTCGCGCTGGGGATCATGCACGGCGAAGGGCAAGCTCAACTTTTCCTGGCGGCTGATCCTCGCCCCGCCCTTCGTGCTCGACTACGTCGCCGCGCACGAGGTGGCGCATCTCGTCGAAATGAACCATTCCGACCGCTTCTGGGCAGTGACGCACGATCTCTTCGCGGAGACGGAGAGGGCACGGAAATGGCTCAGACGATACGGCAACGAGCTGCATAGCTACGGGTGAGGGATGAAGGGGTTAGAGACAAGGTGACTGCGCCGTGCGGCCCATCCTTCGAGACGCGCTCGATGAGCGCGCCTCAGGATGACGTTGTGTGTTTTGTTAGATTTTCCATAAATAACAATATGATAACGTTATCCTGAGGAGGCGCGCAGCACCGTCTCGAAGAATGGACAGCGCGTTTCCATGCCAAGGCCTTCCGCCTCAGCCAAACTTCATCACAAGAAAAATGAGCGCACAGATCAGGACGACGACGAAAATCCGGCGTCCCGTCTGAATCCGTTGCGTGTGGACGAATGTCGGCCGAGAAACGGCGGCAAAGCGCTTCTTGAGGTTCGCCACGCGTTCTTCCCGCGTCATGCCCTCCACGCCATCGCCCTCGTAAACGCGCCAGGAATCCGACCTATCGACCATCGTGAAGCTCCGTGAAACGATCAATTGCACGGGCAGCACTCTGGAATCCGTTTGGGGCGCTCACATGGCATGGCGCATTTACGAAAAGGCCGGGCAGTCTCCATTTCAACGTCCGGCCCCAAAGTCCGATATAATGCAGCCATGCGGACTCAATACTGCCGTCAGTACCGAATAAATATATATTTATATAGTTCTGCCGTCTGGACGATTTTCCTGAGTTGTTTCTTATTAATTTTTCTGCAATTCCCGGCCGTGTTAATCTCTATCGAATTTACGGGAATTTTCGTATATTTTCGGGGGATAGGGGGATATATGTGAATATCGATATCGATTTCACTTCGGATCGACTGCCCATTCCTTTGCGACAGAAGCTGGCGCGCGAATTCCTGCGTCGTGCGAAAGCTCTCGACGAAATTGAGGAAGCTCCCAGCGGGACGATCCAAGACCCCACAGAACGCGGAGAGCCAATTACGGCCGGAGCAATCGCTCTTGCTGTTCTCGGAAGCACCGCAGTTGCCGAACTGGTGAAGCTGATAAGGTCTTTCGCCGAACGTGACACGTCATTGCATCTGGAAATGGCCTTGCCCGACGGGCGGAAATTCTCGATTTCCGGCTCAAATATCAACGCCGCGAAGATCGATGAACTGACCCAGGCGGTTCGGTGCGCGCTCGAAGCGTAGGGAGCGACCGCCATGCCTCCCAAGACTTCTGAAGATGGGCGAAAGGTCGCTATCCTCTTAGGAAATCGAGTGTTTCCCGACGAGCCGGGATTGCACGATCTCAAATGCCCAATCAATGACGTCGACGGCTTTGCAGCCATCCTTCGCGATCCGAAAATCGGCGATTTCAACGACGTCGTGATCCTGAAAGATCAGGTCCATGGCGACGTGCTGGAGACCGTTCACGAAACCATCTCGACCTTGATGCCTAAGGACACTCTGTTCTTCTACTATTCCGGGCATGGCAAGCTGGACCTGGACGGTCATCTGCATCTGGCAACGCGCAACACGACACTCGATAAGCTGGCAATTCGCTCTCTGTCCTTTGGCACTGTGCGCGGTCTCATTACCAATGCGAAGAGCATTTCCAATGTGTTGATGCTCGATTGCTGCTTCAGCGGCGCCATTGATGAGCAATTTCACAAGGGCGACGTCCTAGAGGCGGCAATACGCCCCCAGCAGGGGTCGGGTATAGTCGTCTTCACGTCTTCCTCCGATATACAGACGTCGCGGGAAGATCCTGAAACCGGGCACGGTCTTTTCACGGGTGCAATCATCGAAGGCATCCGCAGCGGGCATGCGGATATGGATGCGGATGGCCAGATCGATGTGGCGGATCTCAGAGCCTATATCGGCAGAAATTTCGAAGGCACGCAGACACTGCAATTCTTTGCTCGCAAGCTCGAAGGTCGGATCATCATCGCAAAGAGCGGGCATGACATCCTGGCCAAGACCATGGAAGAGTTGAAAGAACAACTCACCGAATGGCTGAAAACCGAAGAAATCACCGAGCCGCAATATTCAGCCGTTACCAGTGCCATGAAGAAACCGGCGGCCGACCGTTCAGCCATTAAAGTGGAATTGGTTCGGCTTGCCCAGGACGTAATCGCAGGATGCGCTTCTGTCGAACAATTCTGGGCGCGGTATCACGAAGCATTAGAGAGTACTGCAACCAAACCGATCATTCCGCCCGCACCGCACCGGAAGGCGTTCGGCCAAATGCCCCGGCCCCGGCAAAGGATCATCGCGCAGAAGATATTCCAAGACGCCGAAAGGACGACACACCAGCAAACAAACACCTCGAAGACGCCGAAAAGATTACGCCAAGGTCGTCTTTCTATATCTCGATTTTCAAGATCTTCCTGTCGGGATTTGGCGGATTCATCCAGGCTCCGATCCTCCTCGGTATGATCGGCGCCTTTGCCAATAGAGAATTCGGCGCTACCGCAGATACGATCACGGGGTTTCTGTTTGTGGTTTCTGTCGCGGGATTGATCGGGGCGTGGCGCTTTTCACGGAACAACCGGCCACGCATCTACCTGCGGACTTTTTATTTCGCAACTTTCATTTCCGCGACCATGTTCACCGTTGTGGCCGCCATTGTTATCGCCAACAACCTCTGAACCGGCTCGGCCCGCTCAGGGCCGTCAGTGCGTCTCGCCCCAGTTGTCGGCGGCGCGGGCCTCGACCTCGAGGGGCACGCGGAGCAACAATGCGGGGGAGGGCGCATCCTCCATGAGGCGGACGACGAGCGGGACGGTCGCCTCGACCTGGTCCTCTGGTACTTCGAAGATCAGTTCGTCGTGCACCTGCAGGAGCATCTGCGCGGTGAGCTTCGAGACGGCCAGCGCATCTTCCATGCGCACCATGGCGCGGCGGATGATGTCGGCGGCAGAACCCTGGATCGGGGCATTGATCGCCGCGCGCTCGTAGAAAGCGCGCATGTTCGGGTTCTTCGTGTTGACGTCCGGATAATGCGCCTTGCGCCCGAAGATCGTCGTCACATAGCCGTTGGCGTGAACCTGACGCTTCATCTCTTCCATGTAGTCGAGGATGCCGGGGAAGCGCTCGAAATAGGTCTTGATGTACTCGCCCGCCTCGCCGCGCGAGATGCCGAGCTGATTGGCCAGCCCGAAGGCGGAAATCCCGTAGATGATGCCGAAATTGATCGCCTTGGCGCGGCGGCGGATCATCGGATCCATGTCCTTGACGGGCACGTTGAAGATTCCCGATGCCGTCATGGCGTGGATGTCGAGCCCGTCGGCGAAGGCCTGCACGAGCTGCGGGATCTCCGCCATGTGGGCGAGAACGCGCAATTCGATCTGGCTGTAGTCGGCCGAAAGCAGCTTGGCGCCGTCGGCCGCGACGAAGGCCTTGCGGATCTTGCGGCCGGCCTCCGTGCGCACGGGAATGTTCTGCAGGTTCGGCTCCGACGACGACAGCCGCCCCGTCGTGGTGGAGGCCAGCGAATAGGAGGTGTGAACGCGGCCGGTCTCGGCGTTGATGTAGTTCGGCAGCGCATCCGTGTAGGTCGATTTCAGTTTGGAGAGCTGACGCCATTCCACCACCTTGACCGGCAGCGGATGGCCCTCGACCACCAGGTTCTCCAAAACGGAGACGGATGTGGACCATGCCCCGGTCTTGGTCTTCTTGCCGCCGGGAAGCCCCATCTTACCGAACAGGATGTCGCCGAGCTGTTTGGGCGAACCGATGTTGAAGTTCTCGCCCGCCAGTTCGTGGATTTCCGCCTCAAGAGCGGCGGCTCCTTGCGCCAGATCGCCGGAGAGACGCGACAGCATCTGCCGGTCCACGTGCACGCCGCGCATTTCCATGCGCGAGAGAACCGGCACCAGCGGGCGTTCCAGCGTCTCGTAGACGGAAACCATGTTCTCGCCCGGCAGGCGGCACTTCAGCACCTGCCACAGGCGCAGCGTGACGTCGGCGTCTTCCGCCGCATAGGCGCGCGCCTTGTCGAGGCCGATCTTGTCGAAGGTAACGGCGGACTTGCCCTTGCCGCAGACCTCCTCGTACTTGATCGGCGTGTGACCGAGCCAGCGTTCCGACAGCGCATCCATGCCGTTGCCGCCCTGGAGCCCGGCGTCGAGCGCGTAGGACAGCAGCATCGTATCGTCGAAGGGTGCAACCTCGATATCTAGACGCTTCAGGATCACCCAGTCGTATTTAAGGTTCTGCGCGATCTTGAGGACGGAAGGATCCTCCAGCATCGGCTTGAGCAGATCGAGCGCGTCTTTCAATGGGATCTGACCTTCGAGAAGACCGCTCCCGCCCAGAAGATCGCCCTCACCATCGCGGTGGCCGAGCGGGATGTAGCACGCCTTTCCCGGCGTGGTGGAGAGTGAGACACCGCAAAGCTCCGCGACCATCGGGTCGAGCGAGGTCGTCTCGGTGTCGACCGCCACGAAGCCGGTCTCGTAGGCATCCTCGATCCAGGCTTTCAGCCGGCCGGTATCCTGCACCAGTTCATAGGCGGAGGTATCAACCGGAATTGCCTTGATCTCGGCCGCACGCACCTCTGCAAGGGCGGAGGGGCCGTCGCCAGCCGTCGCAGCAGCTCCCGACTTCTCACCCTCGGCGGAACCTTCCGGCTTTTCGGGCGCTTCCCAGCCCTTGATGATCAGATCGGCAGGGTCCACGGAGGCCGCGTCCGTTCCGGACGTTTCGGCGACGCGGCGCGTCAGCGTGGTGAATTCCATCGCCTTCAGGAAAGCCAGCGCCTTTTCCCCATCGAGCTTGCACACCGCCGCCTCAGAGAGAGGAACCTCGACCGGCGTTTCGCAGTCGAGCTTGACGAGGCGATGGGAAATACGCGCCTGATCGGCGAATTCGATCAGATTCTCGTGGCGCTTCTTCTGCTTAATCTCCTCGGCGCGCGACAGCAACGTTTCCAGATCCCCGTACTCGTTGATGAGCTGGGCCGCCGTCTTCACGCCGATGCCGGGAACGCCGGGAACATTGTCGATGCTGTCGCCGGCCAGCGACTGCACGTCCACCACCTTGTCGGGCGTCACGCCAAATTTCTCCAGCACCTCCGGCTCGGCGATGCGCTTGTTCTTCATCGTGTCCAGCATGATCACATGCGGACCGACGAGCTGCATCAGGTCCTTGTCGGAGGAAATGATCGTGACCTCGGCTCCCGCCACAACCGCCTGACAGGCATAGGTCGCGATGATGTCGTCGGCCTCGTAGCCCACCTGTTCGATGGACGCGACGTTGAAGGCGCGCACCGCATCGCGAATGATGCCAAACTGGGGGATCAAGTCTTCCGGCGGCTCGGGCCGCTGGGCCTTGTACTGGTCGTAGATCTCGTTTCGGAAGGTTTTGGCCGAATGATCGAAGACCACCGCGATATGGGTCGGCGTGACCCCGGCGGCGGTCTCGTCCGCCTCCTGCAAGAGCTTCCACAACATGTTGCAGAACCCGGCAACGGCGCCAACGGGCAGACCGTCAGATTTTCGCGTCAGCGGGGGCAGCGCATGGTAGGCGCGGAAAATATAGGACGACCCGTCGACCAGGAAGACATGGTCGCCAGCTTTCAGGGGGGAGGAGGATTCGCTCGACATGGGCGGATCATGCCCATGGCGAGGCCCTGCGGACAAGGGAGAACTCCGCGAGGGACGCTTTTTCCTCCGGTGCCTGCCGCCCCACGCCTTATTCCGCCGGCTGCAAGGCCGGTTTGGCGCGGCACGTATAGGCCCAGCCGGGGCGCTTGAAGAGAAAGTCGAACCGGGTTCCGCGCACCGCCAGGAATGCAATGACGGGGCCGATGAGCCCGGCGAGCGCGACGAGAAGCGCGACCGTCCCGAGATCCAGGAAAGGCGCAAATTTCAGGAGCAACGCCCGGGAAAGACCCATCGGCAGGAAGAACGCCAGGTAGATGACGATCGAGTTCTGCCCGGCAAAGCGCAGCACATCGGCAAAGCTGAGCCGCGACAGAAGGGCGGAAAAGAGGATGACGGCACAAGCTCCCGTCGCCCCCAACGCGAGCGAGACGACGGGAAGAGTGGCATAGCCCATCGCCACCAGGACGCCGTTGGCGAACCCCCAGGCGAGCAGGGCCGACAGCGCCTTGGGCACGTTGGCCATCGCCCAGGCGGCGAAGCGGAAGACATGCGCCGCCGCGATATAGTCCGTGTAGAAATAGACGAAGCGGGCAGCGAATTCGTCGACCAGCACGAGGCCGGAGGAAAACGGAGGAATGCCCGCCGCATGGGCGATCTCCAGCACCACCCCGAAGCCCATCACGACCTGCCAGGGCACGTTCCGGTCGCGCGCGAGTTTCGCGATGGTGAAGAAGATCGGCAGCATGTAGATGAACCACAGCGTGCCGAAAGGCTGCCAGAACGCTCGCAGATAGGCGAAGGCAGTACCCTGCCATCCCAATTCGGCGACGAAAACAGTCTTTTTCAGCGCAAACTGGATCGCCACCCACAGAATGTAAAAGTAAGCAAAGTGGACGACCTTGCGGTCGAAATAGGTGCGCCAATCGCGGTCGATGACATTGGCGAGGAACAGGCCGGAGATGAGAAAGAAGTCCGGCATGCGGAAGAGGCGGCAGAACTCGATCACGTGGTGCATCCAGCCGGTCGCGCCCGCGACTTTCTCCACGCCCAGCGTGGAATGCATCATCACCACGGCGACGATGCAAAAGCCTTTTGCGTAATCGACCCAATCAATCCGCTGTCACGCCACGGCTTGCCCTCGTCCTATTTCCCGAACGACGTAAAACGCCCCGCCTTGCCGTAGACAAAACGGAACATAGAATCATTTTTATTCAAAATCGTCGAGCAGGCGACCGATTCCGTATTTTTGATGAATTAATACTAACGGCCATTCACCCCAAAGAGGGCTCGCCGACACATGAGACGGGTGAAATCGGCACCCACACACCCCAGCTACCAGGACGCGGAACCGACGGTCAACGGGCAGACGGGCGCTAGGCACAAAAAAGGCCCGAACCGGGCCTTTTCAGCAGAACATCGATTTTCTCGTCGGCTCAGAATGCGTAACCCAGACGCATGCCCACGTTGGTCAAGCCGTCATTGTCGGAGCAATAACCGTTGTTGGACGAATGCTCGATCATGGCGGTGACGTTCCACGCCTGATTGATTCGATAACCGACGGAGGTCGATTCGCGGAACATCACGTTGCAGCCGAGCGCCAGGCCGCCCTGGCTTTCCTCGGTGTTGCCGTTATGCGCCATGCCGCCGAAGGAGCCTTCGATGAAGAGGGCATCGGTCAGGTCGATCGTCAGCGTGTAACCGGCATAGATCATCGACGTGTCGCCGGCGGTGTTCAGGTTGCCGCCCAGGTGGGGACGCAGCATCAACTGGGTGTCGAGGAACGGTGTTTTCCACGCCAAGGCGCCCCAACGGCTGAGGATTTCAGCGTTGATGTCGACGCCGGTCTCGCGATCCATCGTGTCGTGATAGAAAATGCCGCCGCGCACTTCATTGTAAGGCGCGAAGCTCCGGGTCTGGAGCGGAGGGGCCCCGTAATAATCAGCGGCAAACGCCGCAGGGGCACATGTTGCAGCGAGCAGAGCCGCCACCAACATTTTCTTTGAAAGGGTCAACATCCGCACCTGAAAGGCCTCAACGAGTTACGTTCCGAACACCGTTCTGAACAGGCGCTACCATTCCCCATTGCGCGACCAGATGCAATCGACCTGTTTTCATTCCGACCCGGGAGCGCAAAAGAATAAGGCACTTTGCCACAGCGTTGTTGCGGTTCGGTTACACCCGAAACACCACGAAATCCGCGCTCTTGAGGCGAGATCATGAACGAAAACGAGACCGATGCCCTGAAACGTCAACTGGCCGAAGACGGGTTCCTGTTGCTCGGCGGTTTTCGCCCCGCCGATGGCGATTCATACCCGGCAGCGCTCGACACGGTCGTCATGCGGCGACGCTGCTTCTCGTCGGCAATGCGGGAGCGGCACTGTGGCATGCGTTCACCGGAGCCCCCGAGTTTTCCGACGGTGCGCCCGATCCGCTCGATCGCTACACCCGGCGCACGCTTTCGCGGACCGCGGCCGAATTCGAAATGGCCGTCGTCTTTCCCTTCGAGCGTCCATACCAACCATTTCAAAGCTGTGCACTGGCCATCAACGGCTGTTCCCAAGGCCCCATGGGGGCGCTCTCCCATCGTGAATACGGCCCCTGGGCGGGGTTTCGTGCCGCGTTCATTTCGGCGGGGCGAATCGCCGGCGTCGAGCAAGACGACACGGCGGGCCCCTATCAGACATGCCACGACAGGCCCTGCCTGTCCGCCTGCCCGGCGCATGCTCTTTCCTTAAACGGCTACGACGTGCCGCGTTGCCTTGCCTATCTGGAGGAAACGCCGGGGAACAACTGCCTTGCAGGCTGCCGGGCACGCTTTTCCTGTCCCTACGGCACGGCATTCCGGCAGTCCCGCGATCAGGCGAGCTTCCATATGCGTGCTTTTACCGGTTGGAACGATGACACTTGAGAAGGCGCCCGGCAATTCGCTATCAGTGCGCTCTCCGGTTGTGGCGTCGGGCACTCCGCCGGTTGCATCTTGCCATTTTCGCCTGAACTCACGAAAGGATCGACCATGCGTCGATGGTTTGTTCTCGCCCTCTTTCTGATCGTTACCGTGGGAGGCGGCCTCGCGATCGGCTACGTCACCGCACCAGGTGCCCTGAGCACTCTGTCCGGTACCTGGTTCGCATCGCTCGCAAAGCCGGTCGGCGCGCCGCCAAACTAGCTCTTCGCTCCCGTCTGGACGATCCTTTATGTCATACTCGCCGTGGCAGGTTGGCGGACCTTCGAACGCGACAAGGTCGTGCAGGCATGAAGCTGTGGGTCGGGCAGCTCGTGTTCAACTTCACCTAGAGCCCGATGTTTTTCCTGTTCCAGGATCCCTATCGCGCCCTTGTCCTTATCGTGCTGCTGCTGATCCTGTACCTGTGGTTCCCGAAGGAGACATGGAACCGGGACAAGATCGCGTCTCGCCTGTTCGCCGTGTATACGGTCTGGATCGTCTATGTGACGTACCTGAACGCGATGATCTGGTACCTGAACCGCGTTCCGGATCAGGCCCCCGTTCTCGGCCACTGAGGCGGGTTCCCCGCCTCCCGCACATGTCAGCCGTCAGTCCGTGATCGGTTCGGTCGTATCGGCGTCCGGACAGGCGGCCAGAGCAGCGGATGCGGTGAGGCCGCCGCCGATCGGCGCCTCGGGCCAGCTCTCGGCAAGCGGCACCAGAACGAAGGCACGTTCGGCGATGCGCGGATGGGGAACGGCGAGCCCCTCGCGCGCAATCGTCTGCCCGCCATAGACCAGCACATCAATATCAATCTTGCGCGGGCCCCAGCGAATGTCGCGCACGCGGCCGAGATAGCGCTCGATCTTCAGAACGCGCCTCAGCAACGCGTCGGCGCTGAGCGTCGTCTCCACCACCAGGCAGGCATTGACGAACCAGTCCTGCTCGGTCAGCCCCCAGGGGGCGGTGCGATAGTCGTGCGAGCGGGCAACCAGCGAGATTTCGTCATCGGCTGCAATCTGCTCCACGGCGGTGCGGACGGACGCGCGCTTGTCGCCGATATTGGAGCCAAGACCGAGCGCAACGCGCACGGTTGCCACGGGGGACGCCTGATCGGCCGCCTCTGCGGTCATTCACCCGTCCCCTGTTCAAGTGTCTCGTTGCAAATGGCGTCGGCCATGCGCAAGGCATCGACGTGCATTTCCACCTCATGGGCGCGGATGATGTCGGCGCCGTGCGCCGCGGCCACCAGATGCGCGCCGAGGGATCCCGTGTCACGTTTGTCCGTTTTGCGACCGGTCACGGTCCCGATGATGCGCTTGCGCGATGCGCCCACCAGGATTGGCAGATCGAAATCAGCCTTCAGGTCCGCCAGGTGGTTGATCGCAATGAGGTTCTGCAGCGGCGTCTTGCCGAAACCGATGCCCGGATCGAGCACGATCCTGTCCCGATCGATGCCCGCTTCCTCGGCGATCTCCAGCGTCCGGGTGAAGAAGACCTGCATGTCGGCCACGATGTCGAGCGCGGGATCGATCGTCTCGCGATTGTGCATGGCGATGACCGATGCTCCCATCCGGGCCGCCACGGTCGCCATGTCGGGATCACCCTGCAGGCCCCAGATATCGTTGATCGCGTGGGCTCCCGCTCCGAGAGCGGCGGCCGCAACTTCGGCCTTGTAGGTGTCGATGGTGATCGCACAGCTCATGTCGCAAATGCGCGACAGCGCCGGAAGCAGACGCGTCAGCTCCACATCTGCGGAGATCTTCTCCGAACCGGGCTGCGTGCTTTCCGCGCCTACGTCGATGATATCGGCGCCCTGGGCAATCATGACCCGGGCGTGCGCCTCTGCGGCGTCGGCACCCGAATAGAGACCGCCGTCGGAAAAGGAATCTGGGGTGACGTTGAGGATACCCATAACGAGGGTTCGCATGCCCACCTGGTGGGAGAGCGAGCCTATCTGAAGAAGGCGTTTCATCACAATCCGAAGGTTCGAAGAAAATCGAGGAGGTGATGCGCTTTCGCGGGGGGAAATGCAAGGCGGGAGGGGAAATGCGCGGAACGTCAAGTCATTGCCGCCATATTCGCATTCCGAAGCATCATATAAGTTTATCGAAAGCATCGTGGGCACGATAACGCTGTGTCATGCAAAGTCCTCACCTTGCGGCGCCGCACAATTCTCTGTGCAAAGGGGAGAAACCAACCATGACCTATTCACGCCGTACGTTCCTCAAATCAACCACCGCAACCGGCTTCATCGCCGCCGCCGGCACGCTTGCCATGCCCACGCTGAGCCGCGCCTCCAGCCGTCCCGTGATCAGCCACGACCCGCAATCGGGCGACATCACCACCAATTCTGGCATGGTGTGGACGCGTACCGACCGTCCCTCCAAGGCGATGCTCGAAATCACCACCCGCGAGGATTTCGCCAATGCCCGCCGTCTGCCGTCGCTGAACGCACTGCCCGAAAGCGACTTCACCGCCGAGCAGCTCATCGAGGATCTGCCGGCCGATCAGGACATTTTCTACCGCGTTATACTCACCGACCTGAACGACGTCAACGCGACGTCTGCGCCGATGGTCGGCCATTTCCGCACCGCGCCCGCCTCCAAGCGCGACGTGAAGTTCGTCTGGTCTGACGACACCGCCGGTCAGGGCTTGGGGCATCGACGCAGATCGCGGCAGCATGAAGACCTACGCCACCATGGCGCAGCATCAGCCCGATTTCTTCATCCATTCCGGCGACACAATCTATGCGGACGGCCCGATCAAAGAAGAGGTCGAGCTAAAGGATGGCACGGTGTGGAAGAACATCGTCACGCTGGAGGAGATGAAGGTCGCCGAGACGCTGGAGGAATTCCGCGGCCAGTGGAAGTACAACATGATGGACGAGAACGTGCTGGCGTTGTCGCACGACGTCCCGACCTTCTACCAGTAGGACAACCATGAGGTGATCAACAACTGGTCGGCCTCCAAGGACCTGACCGCGGATGATCGCTACACCGAGAAGCACCCACGTTCTCGCAGCCCGCTCCGCGCGTGCCTTCCACGAAATGACGCCGATCTCCTACACGCCTGCCGATCCCGGTCGCGTCTATCGCAAGATCCCCTACGGCCCGATGCTGGGCGTCTTCTTCCTGGATCTGCTTCCTGGATCTGCGCAGCTATCGCGGTCCCAACAGCGACGGGATGCAGGACACGGTCGACGCCGCCTCGCAGGCGTTGGGCGCGGAACAGATCGCATGGCTGAAGCGGGAACTGGTCCAGTCCAAGGCCACCTGGAAGGTGATCCCCTGCGACACGCCGATCGGGCTGTGCGTATGGGATCGCAACGGAGACGAGAAGCGCATCGAGGCGGTTTCCAACGGCGACAACGGAGCCGCCAAGGGCCGCGAGCTGGAATTCGCGGACCTGCTGCGCTTCATCAAGACCGCCGGGATCAACAACACGGTCTGGCTGACGGCGGACGTGCACTACACCGCCGCTCATTACTACAACCCGAACAAGGCATTTCGACCCGTTCTGGGAGTTCGTCTCCGGTCCGCTGCACGCAGGTACCTTCGGCCCGAACGATCTGGACGGCACGTTCGGCCCGGAAGTGAAGTTCGTGAAGGTTCCGACCAAGGAGCAGGGAGCCAACCTGCCGCCCTCCATGGGCCTTCAGTTCTTCGACATTGTGGAGATCGACGGCGCCACGGAACAGTTGAAGGTGCGACTGATGGATTCCGGCGATACCGAACTCTATTCGGTCACGCTCGATCCGAAATTCGCCTGATGACAAGGACGGGGAGCGCGGGTTCGTGCTCCTTCTCGTTTTGGAAGGGAAATGGAGGCGTTGTCGCGCCCGCTATTGCGCTGGATTCCGGATCAGCGTTCGGCTTTGCCTCACTTGTCCGGAATGAGGGAGTGTGAGGCTGAGTTGTAACCACACGCGAACACTGGGTTCTGCTCGCACATAAGTCGCGTGTGCTTACAACTCACCGCTTGCTCGTCATTCCGGACGGTCTGCAGCGCAAGCTGCATGGCCAGATCCAAAATCCAGCGCAATAGCGGGCGCGACAGCGCCTCCATTTCCCTTTCTTCCCTTCCTCCTCAGACCAAAAACCCACAAGACAACCGAATACTTTCCAGTCACAATACCTTCATCAGGGGCTGGTAGATCCACGGATATGAGGTTCAATTACAAAAAAGCATCACCTTCCGGCTGTCCCAGACGGCCAAGGCTTGCCGGTCGCGATCGGGCGCCCATCTGTCGCGTATCGGTCTGCATCCCGGACAGAAAACGGTGCTTAAAACTCTGGCCGACAGCGACGGGCTATCGATGATCGAACTAGAGCTCGCGCTTGGCGTGCAACCGCTGGCCGTCACCAAGATGGTCACACGGATGTCGGCTCGGGGCCTGCTGACGCGCCGATCCGCCGACACGAACGGCCGCCTCGCCCGAGTCTATCTCACCGATACGGGTCGCGACTGCGTCAAGCTGATCGACCGGGCCTGGAAGCAGCTGGAGAAGGAAGCACTCGAGGCCTCAACGATAAGGACAAGAAGCGTCTGCGCAAGCTTCTGCGCGCCGTGGAACGCAATCTGGTCGCCACCGCGGTGAAGGATATTCCGCTAGATGCCGAAGCCACCGCGGTTGCCGACGACGAACCGGCGGCTCCGGTCGCGGTGCGCGAACCGGCCGAGTAGAACGATCTGATCCGACAAGCCATTTCCCCTCCCGCCAAGCATGTTCCCGGCTCCCAGAAGCATGTCTGCGACCGGCAGTCGACCACGTCGCCCCTTTGCCTCGGACCCGGAACGGAGTAGCGTACGCACGCTTTAAACCGGAGCGCCCGCAGCCCATGCCCGATGACAGCTTCCCCGCCTATTGTGACAATGCTCTCGACCGAGCCGCGTTGCGGCGCGACGATGACGCCTGGCTGAGCGAGCAGCAGACGCGCCCGGATGCCGGTTACGTGTTGATGGCCGATGACAGACCCGTCGTCGCGGTAAGGGGCGAAACCCTTTGCATTCGCCACCCGCTGTCGCTCGCAAAAAGCCTCGGGATTGTCGCCGACGAAATCGCACTTCTGGGGATCGAGCAGACGAAGAGCGGGGACTGACCGGTATTCTGCGCCCGGGTTCGCGCGGCGCCGAAAGAAATCGAGGCGGATATCGAGGCCGCAAGCACGTCGGCGCTGAAGCTGATCGGCATGCGCTCGCTGGCCGTACAAGGCGTGCTGCCTCGCGGCGATCTGGAGCTTCTGGCGCAGGTCCGCTCCCTGGCCCATTGGCACACCTCCCACCGGTACTTCTCCCATTGTGGGCATGAAACCCGGATGGCGCAGGCTGGATATCGGCGCGATTGTCCGTCCTGTTTGGCGGTGCATTTTCCGCGCACCGACCCGGTCGTCATCATGCTGATCGCCGATGGCGACAAGGCACTGATAGGCCACCCGCACCGGTTGGCGGAAGGGGTTTACACCACGCTGGCCGGGTTCATGGAGCCGGGAGAAACCATCGAGCAGGCGGTTCGCCGCGAGGTGATGGAGGAATCCAGCGTGCGCGTGAGCGACGTCACCTTCATGAAGAGTCAGCCATGGCCTTTCCCGACCTCGCTGATGCTCGGCTGCGTCGGCAAGGCGGAAAGCCGGGACATCGTGCTGGGCGACAACGAGCTGGAGGATTGCCGCTGGTTTCCTCGCGACGAGGTGCGCGAGATACTGGCCGGACGGCACCCGGAAGGGCTCCACGTGCCGCCCGAAATCTCCATCGCCCACTGGCTGATCCGCACCTGGGCGGATGCCGAGGCTTGAGAAGACGCTCTAGGACCGGCCGGCGGCCAGCTTGCCCGCGTACGCAAGTGCGGACAGCATATTGGCGTGGTTAGCCTTGCCGGTTCCCGCGATATCGAAGGTCGTGCCGTGTTCGACGGAACAGCGGTCGATGGGAAGGCCCAGCGAAACATTCGCCGCCGTATCGAAGGCAATCAGCTTGATCGGGATGTGCCCCTGATCGTGATACTGCGCGACGACCAGATCGAACGCGCCCTAATTGGCCCGGTGATAGACCGTATCGGCCGGGATCGGGCCGACGACGTTGATACCCTCGGCCTGCGCCTGTTTCACGCCCGGAACCACCTGCTCGTCATCTTCGCGCCCAAACAGTCCGTTCTCGCCGCAATGGGGATTGATGCCCGCAACCGCGATGCGCGGGGCTTCCACGCCCATCCGACGGAAGTGCTTGTACCCAGTGCGCACCGTCTCCAGTACACGCTCCGGCGTCGCCCGGCCGATGGCATCCTTCAGCGAGACATGGGGGGAGACGTGGATGACGTTCAGCGTTTCCGAAGCCAGAAGCATCCACGAACTCTTGCAGCCGGTCAGATGCGCCAGCATGCCGGTATGGCCGTCATAATGATGACCGGCATGATGACCGGCGGCATTGAGCGCCTCCTTGTTGATCGGCGCGGTGACCATGCCGACCGCCTCGCCCGCCTGGATCAGGTCCACCGCCGTGTTCACATAGCGAAACGAGGCTTCGCCGCAGGCAGGCGACAAGACGCCGAAACGGCCCGGCAGATCGTCCACAGGCACGTGGACGACGGCCAGCGAGCCGGAGGGTGCCGTCTCGCCCACAGCATGCAGCGCGAGGTCGAGGCCGCAGACGTCGCGGGCACGTTCCAGCGTATCGAGAATCACCGATAACGGCGTAGCGCGCACGCTCGGCCTCGCTCAGGCTGGCCATCTCCTTGACGGTCACCTTCCGCACCGACGCCGGAGGGATCGCCCATGGTGATGACGATGGGTTTATCCGTTCATGTCTCAACTCCAATGGGCGTGTGCGTGTCAAAGATCGGCGACGTTCAGGCAGCGACGCGGGATCTTGCCGTCGATGATGGTCTGGATGTCCTCGATCACCATCAACCCGACATTCTCCACCGCCTCCTTGGTATCCGCACCGGAATGCGGCGTGCAGACGAGGCGCGGATGCCGGAAGATGGGATGGGTCGCATCGGGCGGCTCGCTCACATAGGCATCGAGCGCGACCCCGCCGAGCCGATCGCCCTCAAGTGCGGCGGCAACCGCATCGAGATCGATCACCTCGCCGCGGGAGAGATTGAGCAGGCAGGCCGTCGGCTTCATCAGCGCCAGTTTTTCGGCATTGATGAGCGCGGCATTGTCCGCCACGCCGAAAACATGCAGCGAGACGTAATCGGAGATCTTCAAAAGCTCGTCGAGATCGGCGTAAGGATCGTTGGCGACAACAGACATGCCGAGGCCGATCGCCTTGAGCGCGAGCTTGCGGCCGATATTGCCGAGACCCACGATACCCAGCACCTTACCGCCGAGCTGGGTGCCGACCTTGCGGTCCGAATCCCCCGGAAATCACCGAGGCGTGTCCGGCGGGAATGTTGCGCGCCAGCGAAAACATCATGCCGAGACTGAGTTCGGCCACAAGCATCCGCATTGGCGCCCGGCGTGTTGACGACCGGAAGCCCCTTCGCGGTGCAGGCGGGAATATCGATATTGTCGACGCCGACGCCGTGCTTGAGAACGCCCTTGAGCTTCTCGGCGCCTTCAAGCGAGTCCGCCGTGACCGCGACGAGCCCTGCGACCAGAAAATCGGCTTCGGCGATATGTTCCGACACGCCGTTATCGGGCTTAGAGGTGTCGACGCAACGGATCAGCGTCCAGCCCTTTTGTTCAATCAGATCCGGCACTCGGCCGTGCTTGCCGAACCCGGGAGAGGTGGTGAGGATCGTGGTCATGCGGACAGCCGCCCGTGCTTTTCGAGGATCGCGCGAATCTGAGCATCCTGCTCGGGGTTGGGCAGGAGGGCGGGCTGGCGGCTGGCGCCGACGGAATGATCCATGACCCACAATGCGCATTTGACCATGGCGGGCGGAAAGCCCAGCGCATAGAGATCGACGCGCATGGCGGTAAAGGCTTCCTGGGCCGCGGCGGCGGCGACCTCGTCTCCAGCATTGAAACAGGAAACAATACGCGCCAGCACGTCCGGCAGCACGTTGCCGAGATCGGAAATGCAGCCCGCGGCGCCATTCTGCAGCGCCCAGTGAACCAGATGATCGGGGCCGGAATAAACGTCGAAGCCGTCCACCTCGCGCCCGATCGCCATGTAGGCCTCCAGCGTATCCTGCTTGCCGCCGGAATCCTTGATACCCGCGATATTGCCGTGGGCGGCCAGAGCCCGGGCCGTTTCCGGCTCGATGTGGTTCTGGGTGCGGGCGGGGATGTCATAGAGATAGACCGGCATCTTCACCGCATCGGCGACGGTCTTGAAGCGGCGCTCCAGACCATCCTGCGTGCAGGAGATGAAGAAGGGCGTGATGACGGCGATGTCGTCAACGCCGATCCGGTCGAATTCCCTTGCAAACTTCACCGTCCCGAAGGTAGCGGGCATGCCGGCATTGACGATCACCTTCACCTTGCCGGCGACCTCATCCACCACCGCCTCGGTCAGCTTGACCTTCTCGTCGAAGGTGAGGGCGGAGAAATCGCCGTTGGTACCGGCGCACAGGATATTGTTTCCGACCGCGATATGGCGTCGGACCTGGGCGCGCGTCGCATCGAAATTGATGGTCTCGTCTTCGTTGAAGCAGGTCACGAAGGCGACATAAGCAAACTTGGTCATTTCGTTTCCGCGTTCATGGATTTGGCCTCGCGCCGGTTGGCGAGGATCCGGGAGAGGACCGGCCAGCCAAGCGACAGCACCGTCAGGATAAGAAAGAGCAGGGTGAGGAGACCCGAGGCAAAGGCGAAGAGGTCGTCATGGGTCTGCAGGAGATCGCGACGCAGGTTCGACTCCATCATCGGACCCAGGATCATGGCAATGCACAGCGCCGCCTGGCTGAAGCCGAATTTCTGCATCGCCCAGCCGAGAACGCCGAAGCCGACCATGGTGTAGAGATCGACCAGGTTCAGGTTGATGGCAAACGAACCGATGAAGCAGAAAATCATGATGGCCACGGCGAGGATGTGGCGCGGCACGGCGAGAATACGGCTGAAGAGCGGGATCAGCGCCATGCCGAAGATGAACATGAAGATGGTCGCCAGGAAGGTGCCGCCGAAGATGCCGACGATCACGTCCGGATTGGTCTGGAACATGATTGACCCCGGGGCGAGCCCCTGGATCATCAGCCCGCCCATGAGAACGGCGGTCACCACGTCGCCGGGGATACCCAGCGCCAGAAGGGGGGATAAGCGCGGCGGCGCAGATCGCGTTGTTGGCGCTCTCGGTCGCCGCGATGCCCGGCGCATAGCCGGTGCCGAATTTCTCCGGCGGCGCAGAGGCACGGCGGGCCTCGTTGTAGGAGATCCACGACGCGGTGCCGGAGCCGACGCCCGGGATGATGCCGATCAGCGTTCCGATGAGCGAACCGCGCAGCAGGGCGCCGCGGCTTTCCTTCAGATCTTGGCGCGAGGGCCAGCGACCGCGCACGGGCTGGATGTTCGGTTCCGAACGCGCCATGCGCTCCATCAGCGCGAAGACTTCCGACAGGGCGAACAGGTCGATCAGCGCCGGAGTGAAGGCGAAGCCGGAGGCAAACCCAGAAATGCCGAACGTGTAGCGCAGGACCCCGGAAATGGGATCGGCGCCGACGCAGGAAATCAGGATGCCGAGGAGCCCGGAAATCGCGCCCTTCAGCAGGTCGCCCGACAAGGAGGCAATGATGGTGAGGCCGAACAGGGAGAGCGCGAAATATTCCGGCGCGCCGAATTGCAGCGCGATGGAGGCAAGCTGCGGGGTGAACGGCACACCCTTGCAGACCACCAGAACCTGCAGCGAACGGGCGAAGAGACCGACGAACTCGGCGTCTTCCATCTTGTAGTCGGTGCCGCCCAGAGGATGGCTAGTCGGTGCCGCCCAGAGGATGGCGAGCGGACCCTAGGCACCGGCACCCAGCGTGTAGCCATCGGGGCGGACGTGAAGCGTGGCGGAGGTGCCGATCGCGCCGCCACCGCCGAGCTGGTTGCGCACGACGATCTGGCTGCCGTCATAGAGACGCTTGAAGGCATCGGCGACCACGCGCAGCGAAAGGTCGGTGCTGCCGCCGGCCGAATACGGGACGATGACCTGAACCGGGTGGGCCGGGAAATCGGCGGCTACCGCCGGAGTGCCCACGAGGGTCAGAGTCATTGCAAAGATGAATTTACGCTTCACGTCGGTTTCCTCTGTATCGTGTCAATGACTTGAGCCAGGGCCGCGATCGTCAGCCGATCACGGCAGCCATACATTCAAAAATATGGTGAAGGCGTAGTAGACGCCGGCCGTCGCGATGCAGGGCAGGAGAATAAGGACCCAGATGCGACACTCGCCGAAAAGGAACAGGCCCGCCACGAAGACGACCAGTGTGGAGGGGATATACCCCACGCTCACGAAAGCCGCCGCATAGGCTCACCATCAGGGCGGCAAACAACACCATGCGGATGAAGGTCGGGCGATCGGAAAGGCTGATTTCGTTATCGGGATTGCCCAATGTGTTGCGCAGGACGGCACGGACGATGAGACCGATCGCGAGCAGCGCCATCAGGGCGATTGCCAGCCAGGGCACGAACGAGGGACCGGCGACCGTTCCGGTCGGCGCAGCCGACACATAGGCCGTACGCCAAGCCGCAAAGGCGCAGAAAAACAGAATGATCCCGCCGATTACGGCGTCGCTTTTTCGAGAGTCCATCCCGACCATGGGTGTCTTCGATCTCGGCCATCGGAGCGGCTCCCGGCCGACCCACCCGCGCCTCCCTAACTCGCTTCATGGGCGTGGGAAGAATGCGCAGCTCGATATTAGATGTCAAATTACAAATAAACATACGTGCCCAATTGATGAAGTTATCTCTGCATACCGTGCATTTTACGAATGCATCGGCTTTTTTCGGCACTTTCAGTACGTATAAAAATTTATATATTTCAATGAATTGTAACTCGACATCCCGTGCGATCGAGCTGTAGCCGAAGAAGGCAATTTCCTCGCATGACAAACATATACCAATTGATAAATTTTATATGCCGTACAATTTTCTTCTCGAATTCACGAGCATGCGGCCGCCCGGACCGCGCTGCCTCAAGCAGCAAAACGGGAGGCCAGTGCTGACGATTTCGAACCCCTAAGGCTCGACAATCACTCCCGAACCCGCCGGAGATCATAATGCTCGACTTGACCAATTCCATCGAACTGCAGAGACCGCCGATGCTACATTTTGGCGCAGGCACGCTGGTGCGCCTTGCCGAGTGGGCACAGGAAAATGGTTATTCCCGACCCTTTGTAGTCGCGGATCCGGTCAATGCGGCGCGGCTCGACCAGCTCGGGCTCGGCGAGGTCAACTGTTTCGGAGATGTCACCGGGGAGCCGGATATCGCGATGCTGGAGCACGCCGTGAAGGCGTCGGACGGCGCCGATCTCGTCATCGGTTTCGGTGGCGGATCGGCGATGGATCTGGCCAAGCTCGTTGCGGTAATGACCGGCCGCAACATCAGTCTCGGCGAGATTTCCGGCCCCAACCACGCTCCGAAACGCGAGGTGGGCCTGGCGCAGATCCCAACCACGGCGGACACCGGCTCGGAGGTCGACACCCGCGCGCTGATCACCGATCCCGAGACCTAACTCCAAGATCACAACCGAGAGCCTGCACATGCTGGCCGATATCGCGATCATCGATCCGGCGCTGACCCAATCCGTGCCGCCGTTCGTGACCGCGGCCACAGGCGTCGACGCCATGGCCCATTGCAAGGAGGCCTTCACCTCCAAGCGCGCGCATCCGCTGATCGACGCCTATGCGTTGCAAGGTATCCAGCTTGTCGGCAAGTACCTGAAACGGGCGGTCGATGACGGATCAGACACCGAAGCGCGCGCTGGCCTGTCGCTTGCCGCCTTCTATGGCGGGGTGTGCCTGGGGCCGGTCAACACGACCGCGGGCCATGCGGTGTCCTATCCGCTGGCGCGCTACAAGATTGTCCACAGCATCGCCAACGACTTGATTTTCGAGCATGTTCTGGCCGCGAATGCGGACGCTACGCCCGAAAAGACGGCCCAGGTCGGGGCCGCTCTCGGCTTTGCCACGGACACCGCACAACAGGTGCTGGACGGGTCGATGGAGTTCTGCCGCTCGCTGAAACTCGACATGCGGCTCAGTGCCCACGGCGTGCCGAAGGAGGACCTAGCAAGCATGGCCGAAGACGCGCACGGCATCCGGCGGCTTCTCGACTGGAACCCGGTTGATCTCAGCGTGAAGAACATTCTGGAGATCTACGAGTGCGCCTGGTAGGCGCGCCTCACATCGATTTCTCCGTAATCATTGCCCGGCTTCGTCCGGGCAATCCATCAGACAACGGCACACGCGGAGAGCGCTGGATCCCCCGGACAAAGCCGGGGGATGACGGCGTGGGGTAACCGTGGACTGAAGAAACCTGTCTGCGTCCTTGCGGGCAGGCGTTCCACGTCTCTCACAAAGCAGCGGCAATCTCTTCCATGACGCGTTTGGCCGCCGCGTGGCGGTCGGGGGCGCCTGTGATCGGACGGCCGCAGACGAGATAGTCGGATCCGGCGTGGATCGCATCGCCCGGGGTCATGACGCGCTTCTGGTCGTCGGCCGAGGATCCGGCCGGACGAACGCCCGGGGTGACCAGCACCAGATCGGGACCGGCGAGCGTGCGCAGTTCACTTGCTTCGCGCGGCGAGCACACGATGCCGCCCATGCCGGCTGCACGCGCCGCAACCGCGCGCGATTTCACCAGATCGGATGCCGTTTCCGCATAGCCAGCCGCCTTCACGTCCTCATCGTCCATGGAGGTAAGGACCGTGACGCCGAGCAGGCAGAGATCTGCGCCATCGAGCCCGGCCACGGCCGCGCGCATGGTCTTGGGATAAGCGTGGATGGTGACGAAGGTCATCCCCATCTTGGCGATGTTGCGAACCGCCTGTTCCACCGTGTTGTCGATGTCGAACAGCTTCACATCGAGGAAGACCTTTTGGCCCGCGCGCGCCAGCTCTTCGGCGAAGGGCAGACCGCCGGCGAACTGAAGCTGCATGCCGATCTTGTAAACGCCTACGGCGCCTTGCGTCTCCGCCACGATCGCGCGGGCTTCCTCCACCGTGGGCACGTCAAGCGGCAGGACAAGCCGGTCCGTCGCGGTTGCGGGCTTGAAAGACATCGGCAGGCTCCTCGATTCGGGTATGGCCCCTATGGTTAGTCGATCCGGGTTCGGGAGGGAATCGGTGCACGCGGAAATCCGTCACGAAAAGTCCCGCCCCCACCGTTACGGACGTTCAGCGCTATTTTCTTGGCGACGTTCGGCTGCTAAGACACTTGCCGTTCCTCGGAATTGAAGGATTTTTCCCGTATGCGTTCCGCTTCGATCACGCGCGCTACCAAGGAAACCGACATCCAGGTCTCCGTCGATCTCGACGGAACCGGCGCCTACAATGTCGCGACCGGTATCGGCTTTCTCGATCACATGCTGGAGCAGCTCGCCCGGCATTCGCTGATCGACATCACCGTGAGGGCGGCGGGCGACACGCATATCGATTTCCATCACACCGCCGAGGATGTGGGCATTGCACTCGGCCAGGCCGTGCGGCAGGCCCTCGGCAACGTGGCAGGCGTGACCCGCTATGCGGACGTGCACCTGCCCATGGACGAGACGATGACGCGGTGTGCGATCGACATCTCCGGCCGTCCGTTCCTGGTCTGGCAGGTGGAATTCTCCAAATCGAAGATCGGTGATTTCGATACCGAACTCTTCGAGGAGTTTTTCCGCGCCTTCGCCATGAATGCCGGGATCACGCTGCATATCGCCAATCTCTACGGCACGAACTGCCACCATATCGCGGAGACCTGCTTCAAGGCCGTGGCGCATGCGCTGCGCGGGGCGGTAACGCTCGATCCGCGCCAGGGTGCGCGCGTCCCGTCCACTAAGGGTCGGCTGGGAGATTAATGGCAATGACCGTCCATATGGTGATGGCACCAACGCCTTCCAGCGATGCGCAATCCGATGCCAAAGACGTCGTCTTCATCAAGGATGGCTTCAACTGGCCCGCCTTCTTCCTCGCCGTGCCGTGGCTGCTGATACGCGGCCGGTGGCTGGTGCTTGTCGGTTATCTGATCGTGGCGATCGTTGTCGCCGGGCTGGGTGCACTCATCGGTGGACTGAGAACGATCGTCGGCAGGATCGCCCTTTCGCTGCTGTTTGCGCTGGAGGCCAATGGTTTGCGCCGCTGGACGCTGGAGCAGCGCGGCTGGACCTTCATCGGCGTTGCGGCCGGTGCGAACCGCGACGAATACGAAGCCCGGTTCTTCTCGGACTGGTCAGGTCCGGTGGAGGTTCTTCCTCAGACCCCGTCCACGTCCGGAACACCCGCGCGGACACCTGTTTTTCGTGCCGCAACGCCTTCCGATGAGGTGATCGGCCTGTTTCCGGAGGCCACACTATGACCGTCGCCATGATCGATTACGGGTCCGGCAACCTGCACTCCGCCACCAAGGCGTTCGAACGCGCGGCACGCGACAACGCGATTATCGAAGAAATCCGCCTAACGGCCGATCCGGACGTGGTCGCGGCAGCCGACCGCGTGGTTCTGCCCGGCGTCGGCGCCTTTGCCGATTGCCGACGCGGCCTTGCGGTCGTTTCCGGCATGGATGCGGCGCTTGAAAAGGCTGTGATCGCCAAGGGCCGTCCCTTCCTCGGCATCTGCGTCGGCATGCAGCTCATGGCTGAACGGGGGCTTGAATACCAGACCAGCGAAGGACTTGGCTGGATCGCGGGCGACATGGTGATGATGAAGCCCTCCGATCCCGCGCTGAAGATCCCGCATATGGGCTGGAACACGATCGATCTGAGCCGGAATGCGGCAGGCAAAACGCATCCGCTCTTCGACGGCATTCCGACCGGGCCGGACGGACGACACGCCTATTTCGTCCACTCCTACCACCTGGAGGCGCGCAAGCCGGAACAGGTCGTGGCGACCTTTGATTACGGCGGCACGTTCACGGCCATGGTCGGACGTGACAACATGGTCGGAACCCAGTTCCATCCGGAAAAGAGCCAGAAGCTCGGCCTCGCCCTCATTGCCAATTTCCTGAAATGGAAGCCGTAAGTCCCACCGGGAGCTTGCGCGCGACACGGACAAAACCATGATCCTCTTTCCCGCCATTGATCTGAAGGACGGCCAGTGCGTGCGCCTGAAACTCGGCGACCTGGAACAGGCCACCGTCTTCAACGACGACCCTGGCGCCCAGGCCCGCGCCTTTCAGGACCAGGGCTTCGAATGGTTGCACGTGGTCGATCTCGACGGCGCATTCGACGGTAAAAGCCACAATGGTGCGGCGGTCGACGCCATTCTGGCGGCCACCTCGAACCCGGTGGAACTGGGCGGCGGCATCCGCAACATGGCGCAGATCGAGGCGTGGCTCGACAAGGGCGTGCGCC
This sequence comes from Breoghania sp., assembly GCF_030066895.1. Taxonomy (GTDB): domain Bacteria; phylum Pseudomonadota; class Alphaproteobacteria; order Rhizobiales; family Stappiaceae; genus Breoghania. The sequence continues at coordinate 53,127 of NZ_JASJAV010000003.1, forward strand.
GGGTGACCCTCGGTACGGTGGCGGTGCGCGATCCCGATCTCGTCAAGGCCGCCTGCAAGACTCATCCCGGCCGCATCGCCGTCGGCATCGACGCCAAGGGCGGCAAGGTGGCGGTGGAAGGCTGGGCGGAGACATCCGAACTCACCACCGTCGATCTCGCCAAACGTTTCGAGGATGCGGGCGTTTCGGCGATCATCTACACCGATATCGACCGCGACGGCGTGTTGAAGGGGCTCAACATTCCTTTCACGCTGGAGCTTGCAAGCGCCATCTCCATTCCGGTCATCGCATCGGGTGGTCTTGCCTCCATCGACGACGTGAAGCGACTGCTGGAACCCGACTGCGCCATTCTGGAGGGCGCGATTTCCGGCCGAGCGCTCTATGACGGGCGGCTCGATCCGGCGGAGGCGCTGGCCCTCATCAAGGCGGCACGAGGAGACTGATCATGCTCAAGGCCCGCGTAATTCCGTGTCTCGACGTCAAGGACGGCCGTGTCGTCAAGGGCGTTAACTTCGTCGATCTCATCGATGCCGGGGATCTGGTGGAAACGGCCAAGGCCTATGACGCGGCCGGGGCCGACGAATTGTGCTTCCTCGACATCACCGCAAGCCATGAGGATCGCGGCATTTTGCTCGACGTGGTGCAACGCACCGCCGAACAATGCTTCATGCCGGTCACCGTCGGCGGCGGGGTGCGTACCGTAGAAGACATCCGCGCATTGCTGAAGGCGGGCGCGGACAAGGTATCGATCATGACGGCGGCGGTTAAGGACCGGCAGTTCGTGCGCCGGGCGGCGGAGAAATTCGGCAGCCAGTGCATCGTCGTGGCGATCGACGCCAAGCGCGTCAGCCATGAGGGCGAACCGGGCCGCTGGGAGATCTTCACCCACGGCGGACGCAACGCGACCGGCATCGACGCCCTGGAATACGCGCAGGAAGTCGTGGAGCTGGGGGCGGGCGAAATCCTGCTCACCTCCATGGATCGCGATGGCACCAAGGCCGGTTTCGACATAGAACTGACGCGCACCATCGCCGATTCCGTGCACGTGCCGGTGATCGCCTCGGGCGGCGTCGGCACGCTCGACCACCTTGTCGAGGGCATGCGCGACGGGCATGCCACAGCAGTGCTCGCCGCTTCCATTTTCCATTTCGGCACCTACACGATCGGCGAGGCGAAACGGCACATGGCAGCTGCCGGGATCCCAATGCTCTTCGACGGCGACGCGAATTTGTCCTAAATGATGCGGCGCACGCGCTCCGGGTTTCTACGGGGGGAGTTCCGAACGCGTGCAGGGCACATCGCCTGAAGTCGCTGAACGGCGGGCCGAACCGGGTCGCTCGACAGCAGACGGCTTCAAGGAATATGCTCGAAGTTCCCTGCTGCCCCCCCTGACGAAGGCCCGCCATGTCCGCTTTCACGCTCAGCGATCTCGCCGAGATCGTCGCCAAACGCGCCCGGTCCGGCGATCCCGGATCCTATACGGCCAAGCTCGTTGGCAAGGGCATCGCCAAATGCGCCCAGAAACTCGGCGAAGAAGCCGTCGAGACGGCGATCGCGGCGGTCGAACGCAACAAGGCCGGGGTTACGGCGGAAGCGGCGGATCTCCTCTATCACCTGTGCGTGGTGCTGGAAGCCTCGGGCGTGCCGCTCGATGACGTCATGGCGGAACTGGCCGGGCGGACCAGCCAGACGGACCTGCAAGAAAAGGCGTCCCGGCCGCCAGAGTGACCTGATTAGGTGACCCCCGACAGCAAAACTCGGCGCTTCATGCGCCCACATCGCGGTTGCGACCGTCCCCCGGTCGCCTGTTCATCGGGAGGAAATCGCCGTCAAGGCGGGTGGACACGAGCTGCAGGATCTGGTTGGAGCGCGCAAAACCTTGCACGGTGAACGCATGGATGAAGTGGTACCGTCGGAACTCTCGCCCTACATGTTTTTTCTGGAAACCGAATGGGCGAGGCTTCGCGCCGATACGCCGATGACGCTGACGGCGGAAGAGATCCGACGACTTCAAAGCCTCAACGACCCCGTTTCGCTGGCGCAGGTTGAGAGCATCTACCTACCTCTTTCACGCCTTCTGTCCTTCTATGTCGAAGCGATGCAGGGCGTGCATCTGGCCACCAAACGCTTCCTCGGTACCACCAACAAAAGAGTTCCCTACATTATCGGCGTGGCGGGTTCGGTCGCGGTGGGAAAGTCCACGACGGCGCGCCTGATGCAGGCGCTTCTGGCGCGATGGCCCGCGAGCCCGAAGGTCGACCTGATCACGACCGACGGTTTCCTCTATCCCAATTCGGTGCTGGAATCGGGAGGACTGATGCGACGCAAGGGATTTCCGGAAAGCTACGACCTGCCGGAATTGCTGCATTTTCTATCCGACATCAAGGCCGGGCGGCGCAACGTGCGCGCGCCCGTCTATTCTCACTTCTATTACGACGTGATGCCGGGCCAGTCGGTCTTCATCGATCGGCCTGATATCCTGATCGTGGAGGGGCTGAACGTCCTGCAGACCTCCAAGCTGCCGCAAGATGGCAAGGCCGTGCCCTGCGTCTCCGACTTTTTCGATTTTTCAGTCTATATCGATGCGGAGATCCCGGTCTTGCACGACTGGTACGTGCAGCGTTTCATGCGCCTTCGCGAAACGGCCTTCCGCGACGTGGGATCCTACTTCCACAAATATTCCAAGGTGACGGATGCGGAAGCGCTGGAGATCGCCAACGATCTTTGGACCAGCATCAACCTGGAAAACCTCACCGAGAACATCCTGCCGACGCGCCCGCGCGCAGACCTGATCCTCACCAAGGCTCCCGATCACTCCATCGAGCGCGTGGCATTGCGCAAGATTTGAGCCAGCCTTATTCATCTCCAAGAATGCAAAAAGGCCCGCCGAGTATCCCCGGCGGGCCTTTGATCTGGAAAGTCTGCCCGGATCAGGCGGCTTCCGACGTCTTGATGGCCTCGAGGAACTGTCCGACCTGCCCCCACGCAGGACATTCATTTCCCTCTCGAGTGCCGTGGAGGCATCGGCAACCATCGTGGCGGCTTCGTTGGTGATCTGCGCCGCGCCGGAAACACCTTCGATGTTTTCGGACACATCCTGCGTACCACGCGAGGCTTCCTGCACGTTGCGGGCGATTTCCGTCGCCGCCGCACCCTGCTGCTCGACCGCGGTGGCGATGCTGGAGGAGATCTGCGAGGAGGTGTCTTCCGTCGCTTTCGAGGTCTAGTTTGCGAGTTCCTTAACCTCCGCGGCGGCGACCGCAAATCCTCGGCCCGCCTCACCGGCGCGCGCGGCCTCGATCGTAGCGTTGAGCGCCAGCAGGTTTGTCTGCTCGGCAATCGCCTGGATAAGGCTAGCGATTTCACCGATGCGGGTCGCCGCATCCGACAGCCCCTTGATGCAAACGTTGGTTGTGTCGGCCTGGGACGCGATTTCGCTGGACGAGGACACCTGACGGCCGATCTCCGCAACGGAGGCGGCGAGTTCCTCGGCGGCGGAGGCAACCGTCTCCACGTTGGAGGAGGCTTACGCAGCCGCTCCGGCCACGGCCTTGCTCTGGCTGGTGGTCTGCTCGGCCCCGGCGTTCAGGTTGGTCGATGCATTCTGCAGATTGGTGACGGAAACGGCGATCGTTTCCAGGAGGGAGCCCATCTGCCCCTCGAAATCCTTCGAGACGGCGCGGATTTCTTTGGCCCGCTCGCGGTTCTTTTCGAGCCGCTCCTTCTGCGTCGCTTCCAGGGAGCGGCGCTCGCGCTCGTTCTCTACGAAGTCGGCCATGGCGCCGATTTCGTCGCGGCGGTCTGCCCCTTCGATCTCGATCTCGGTGTTGCCGTCGGCCAGTGCGCGCATGTTTCCGATCAGCTTCTTGAGCGGGCCCGTCACATTGCGAATGGCAGCAAAGGCGATCAGGAAGCCGACGAGACCGAAGCCGATGACGATCGTCGCGTTGTTCCAAAAGGTCGACTCGATGTCGTCAACAAACACACCAGTGGCGAGAACCCAGCCCCAGGGCTCGAACCGCTCACCCCAGGAGGTCTTCAGCGACACTTCGATCTTGCCGGTGCGGTTCCAGTAATAGACAGCCGATCCGCCGCCCTTGTCCGCGGCCGTGAACAGATCGCGTATAAAGAAGTTGTCCGCCTTATCCTTGATGTTCATCACCATCTTGCCCTCGTCGGCGAGCTTTGGCGGCATGACAACGCGGCGTCCGTTCTTGTCGAGACCGAAGACGTAGTTCGATCCGTCAAAACGGAGGGCGCGGATAAGATCACGTGCCTGACTGGTCGCCTGCTCGTGGGTCAGCTCGCCCGACTGCTCTTTCTTGTAGTAGTAGTCGGCTACCGAGTTCGCGAGCTGAACGATCGTCTTCGTCATCTCCGACCGCTCCTGGTAAAGCGTATTCAGATAGAGTGACGACAGAATGACGCTGATAATGGCCAGGGCCAAGACCGGTAACCAGACCTTTGTGCCAATTCCGAGTTTGTTGAGAGACATTGGATGTTGCCTAAGTACTGTGAGAGTTTCTCAATTTTTCTCTCCACCTCTTAATATTCCTTAAAATTATCTATATAATTCAAAATGTTAAAATTATCGAAACGTCAATTTCGATCATCTTTACCTGGTCATATCTCGCTCGGATCATAGACCAACCCAAGGTTTTTCACCCAATATCCGAAATTACTTGCTTGCCTGAAGATGAGGAAGGACGAGTAAATTCTGCCCTCGACAGAAACATTGCCTTACAAATGTCAGGCAGAGCAAATGGCGCCGGACGAACTTCCCGCAAGGCGTGCAGGAGGCTTCGATACCACCGTTTCCGGAAGGCTTAGGACGGGTTGGGATCAGCCGCCGAAAAGCTTGTGAAAGAAGCCGTCGCCACCCGCAGAAGGGAGGACCCGATTGCCGTGCTCGACGGTCCCTCCGCCAATGGCGACGTTGCGTGGCGGAGCCGGTACGGGTGGCGTCTGCACAACCAGCGGACCTCCCACGGGAATACCGGAAAGGGGCACCATCGGCATATGCTCGTGAGCCTTTGCCATGAAATCGTGCCAGATCGTTGCCGGAAGCGAGCCGCCGGTTGCCGACTTGGTCGGCGATCCGTCATCGTTTCTAAGCCAGACGGCGGCCGTGTAATTCGCCGTGAAACCAATGAACTAGGCGTCATGAAAATCCTGACTAGTGCCCGTCTTTCCGCCTGCCGGTCTATCACCCAGACGCGCGCGCTTTCCCGTGCCGGAAAACAGGGTCTCTCCGAGCATGGAATCCATTTCGCGCAGCTTGTCGGGCGCAATCACCTGACCGGGACCATCGACCACGCGGTGATAGAGCACCTTGCCGCTTTCCGTCTTCACCTCGCGAATGACATGGGGGACGACACCCCAACCGCCATTGGAGAAGGGCACATAGGCGGCGGCAATTTCCAGCGGCGTCACCTCCGAGGTGCCGAGCGCGATGGAAGGATTGACCTTCAACGGCGAGGTGATGCCGAGCCGCCGGGCGGTGGCGGCGACATTCTTCGGTCCGACTTCCTGTCCAAGGCGGGCGGCAACCGTGCTGAGCGAATGGGCCAGGGCCGTTTGCAATGTCACCGGTCCGCGATAGCGCTTGGAATAGTTCTTCGGCTTCCAGCCATTGATGGAAATCGGCCCGTCGACCCGGATCGTATCCAGCGTCAATCCCTGCGGCCGCATCGACGCCATAGGCGCCGGCGCCAAAATAGACCCGGTTGAGATACAGCTCCAGGACCTGATCCTTGGAGTAGCGGGTCTCCAGCCACAGGGCGAGCACCACCTCCTGCATCTTGCGGCTGATGGTGCGCTCATGGGTCAGGAACAGGTTCTTGGCGAGCTGCTGGGTCAGGGTCGAGCCGCCCTGGACCACTCCGCCGCGCACAAGATTGGTGACCATGGCCCGCAACAGATCTATGAAATCTATGCCGAAATGACTTCTGAACCGACGGTCCTCGATGGCGATGACCGCGTTCGGCAGATATTTGGGAAGCTCATCGATATGAAGCGCTTCTCCGCCGGTCTCGCCGCGATTGGCGATCAGCCGCCCCTCGGCGGAAACGATCTTGATGTTCGGCGGACGGGCCGGAACCTTACAGTCATAGCTCTGGGTCAACTGGGCGGCAAAATAGGCGAGCGTTCCCGCAACGACGATCGTGCCCCAGACGCAGGCAACCATTCCCCAATAGAGCGCGCGGCGAAAAGTGGGTGAAGCGACCACCGCCGCCACCGGTCTTGCGGCGCGCCTTGCGGCGCTTCCCACCCGATGCCGGACGCGCACGGCGGGGCGCTGCGGACGCCGTGTCCGTCCGTGCGGGGGCGGGCGCCTTGTGTGCAGACTTTGGCGGTCGCTTCTTGGCTCCGGCAGCCTTCTTCGTCCCCTTGGACGCGGCTGGACGATCGGACGGGTCGATCCGCGGGCCGGATTCAGCGCGAGCGCTGCCCATTCTCGGTTCGATGCGTTCGCCGCATCTACCGCGCCTGCTGGCCATTGGCCGCCTCTCGCCTCGCATATCAGTTGGGTGGAATTGCGCCGGTACGCATCCGTCGCGCATTACGCCTAACGCTAGAATGCAGCGTTTTAAGGGGCGGTTAAGCTTGACGGAGTTTCACCAACCGAGATCGATCCCAGGTAGCTTGTAACGCGCGAACCAGTTTCCGCTTGAACCGCGCCCGGCTCTCGCAAACACTGCATCGACAATTTTCAGTATGAGGGAGACGTGAATGACAAAGGCCTATTGGATTGCGCGGGTCGATGTGGAGGATCCGGAGATCTACAAGGATTATACGCCACCGCCAAGCCGGTCTTTGAACGCCACAAGGCGCGATTCCTGGTTCGCGGAGGAGAATACTCCGCATTGGAGGGAACCAACCGCAACCGCAACGTCGTGATCGAGTTCGACAGCTACGAGGAGGCGCTGGCCTGTTACAACTCGCCGGAATATCAGGCCGCGAAAGCCATCCGCACGGCCGTTTCGACCGGCGATCTTCTGATCATCAAGGGATGTGACGGGTAGGGTTCGCTTGCCCGCAACCAAATGGGCGGCCGTCCCCAGGGACGGCCCTCGCATGTCTGCGTCGAACCGTTCCGCCGGTTCCGCCCGATCAAATGGCGCCTTAGCTGGCGAACCGTTCCGCACCGCTGCCGTAGTAATTCACGTAGCGCGCGCTCAACGACGCGACCGGGGCGATGATCAGCACATCGGTCGTGCCGAACTGGTGATCGACCACGGCGCCGTCGCCGATATGTGCACCGAGCCGCAGATACCCTTTGATGAGCGGCGGCATTTCCCGCATCGCGGCGCGCAGATCCACCGCTTCCGCCGGCATGCGGTTCATCTCCACATAACGCTCATCGAGCGCCCGCACGCGCCATTCCTCCGGTGCGCGGTTGAAATGGTGCAGGAAGGAGAGCGGCAGGGCTAGGCAGTCCGGGTCGGTATTCTCGAAGGAGGCGCAGCCGATCATGGCATCGATGCCGTGCATCAGCACGTAGGCCCAGATGCCGTGCCACAGAAGCTCCACCGTGCGCTTGTTGCGGTAGGGCTTGAGAACGCAGGAGCGGCCGAGCTCGAGGAATTTCAGGTCGGGCTTGGCATCGATCAGGGTCTGGATGTCGTATTCACCGGCGGTATAGAACCCGCCGCACCCTTCCGCCGCGGACTGGCGCAACAACCGATAGGTGGCGACGATCTTCGGCTTGCGGCGGCCGAACGGCTTGGCACGTTCGGGCACATCATGATCCAACACGAGAAGGTGATCGCAGATATCGTCGAAGGCATCCGCATCACGCCCAGTAGAAAGCATATGGCCGTCGGCGATCGCGGACATCTCCTCATAGAAGACGTGGTAGCGCAGTTCCTGCGCCTTCTTGATTTCAAACGCCTTGCGGGCAATGCGCACTTCCAGCGGACCGATGCGACCGAGCGAAACCGGCGCGTCGTTGCTCCGCCGGGTATCCACTCCGCCGCGCGGCAATGCGAATCCGTGAACCGGCAGCCAGCCTCCGACCCCCGTGCTGTCACGATGAATCGGCATGAATTTGCGCACCAGTCTGGTAGGCGACAATTTGCCTTGCTGTCTCATGAAATCCGGCCTTTGCCCCGCATTGATGCCCGTTGTTCAGGCGCGGCTTGGCGCTTACCCATCTATGGCCGGTTCAGACCCGGCTCCCTCATCAAACGCTTGAGCGGGAGGTCTTACGTAGCGAAAACCGACCCAGCTTAAGCGTTCATAAACCTCAGATTTCCAACAGTTCAATGACACCCGGTCCCGCTGTTGAGGCAGAGATGACATTCGCGGCGGGTTGCTATGGTTAGCCGGCAATGTAACGGCTGTCCGGCCCCTAGTCACGTTTCCCGGTGTAGAGGAGCAAGAAACCGGGGAGCCGCTTATGCCAGGCCTGCACGCTTCATAAGGCCCGACAGGACCGTCGGGGTCGAGCGGCTTTGTCAGGAAGTCGTCAGCGCCGGAGCGCTCCGCTTCCGCCCGCGATTCAGGCGTGATATCCCGCCGTCAGCGCATAGATGGGGACAGTCTCCAGACCGTGCGCCCGCTCAGCTTCCCGGATACGACGGATGGCCTCCAGGCCGTCCGCACCCGGCATGTGCAGATCCATGAAGATTGCGGAGAACGGGGGATCTTTGCCCGTGTGACTGCGCGTGACGGAGGCCAGCGCGGTTTCGCCGTTGCGCGCAACGACCGGATCGTGGCCATGCCGTTTCAAAAGCGCGGTGGTGAGCATCAGATTGATGTCATTGTCTTCGGCCACGAGAATGCGAAACGACCGGGACGCGAGAGCGGCGAAGCGCCGGACTCGTCGCGCCATGAGGCTTCCCCGTCGCCCACAGGTTCGCCTGCAATCAGCGCGGCCACGACCTTGATCAGCGACACGCTGCGCACGGGCTTGACCAGATAGGTATCGAACCCGGCAGCGCGTAGCGCAGGCAACTGGCCGCGTTCGGCCGGAATGACCAGAACGATGACGGGCGCCGTTAATTCCTTGCCCCGCACGCCTTCAAGCTAGTGGGCCGGATCGCGAAGCGAGGCATGGTCGACCAGCAACACATCCGAGGCGGCTTTGACGTCGGCCTGTTCGTCAACCTGATCCACCGTGAAGCCAAGATCGCGCAACCGGCGCTCCATCAGGGTACCGCCATCCCTTCCGAATAGAGCAGGCCAATGCGACGGTCGGCGAAATCCGCCCGGTTCGGTAGGGCGGTGTCCTTGCCGGCGGCAACGTCGAAATCGAAGGAGAAGGTCGCGCCCTGTCCGGGCTCGCTATCGATGGAGATACGTCCGTTCATCGCCTCGACGATGCGCTGCGAAATCGCAAGGCCGAGGCCGGTGCCGCCGTAGCGCCGGGCCGGACCGAGATCGACCTGTTCGAATTCGGTGAAAAGCCGCCCGGCCGCCTCGGTGGTCAGATCGATACCGGTATCGTGAACGCGGGCGGTCAGGCGCAGGGTTCCGTTCTTGGCGGGGATTTCACCCGTGCCGTGGGACGGCGCACGGAGGATCTCGATCAGCACGCCGCCACGGTCTGTGAACTTGATGCCGTTTCCGGCCAAATTGATGAGGACTGGCACAGGCGCGCAGCATCAAGGAGGACGTCCTCCGGCACATCCGGGGCGACGTAGCACGCGATATCGAGGCCCTTGACCTGAGCGCGCGGGGCGAGAAGCTCGACCACCCGTTCCGCCAGAAGCTCCAGACGGGTCGGTGTCGGCTGCAGGACCATCTTACCCGCTTCGATCCGCGAGAAATCCAGCACCTCATCGATCAGCCCAAGCAGCGCCTCGCCGGAGGAGGCGATCGCGTCGACGTAGCTCGCCTGTTCCGCGGTCAGACTGGTGTCTCGCAAAAGCGTGCCCATGCCGAGGATGCCGTTCAAGGGCGTGCGGATTTTATGGCTGACGGTCGCCAGAAAGCGCGACTTGGCCTGATTGGCCGACTGGGCCAGATCGCGGGCCTCGACAAGCGCCTCTTCCGCCCGGCGCCAGGGGGTGACATCGCGCAGAATCGTCTGCACCACCGGACCGAGACCGCCGTCGCGTACAGGCACATCGAGACGGGCAAACCAACGCGGACCGGCCGCCGTTTCCAGCGCGAGATCGCCGGTGCCGGGCAGAACGTCGTCCCCGACGCCTGAGGATTGCGCCCGCGGCAGACGGAAAGGTTCATCGCCGAGCCGAGCCGGGCCGGATCGCAATTGAAGGAGCGCACAAACGTCTCATTGGCATAGACGATGCGCCCGCGCATCCCGCCTGAAGATGACATCTCCGAGCGCGTTGATGACGGAGATATGGCAATCGTCGAATTCGCGCAATTCCCAGACGAGATCGTCGAGCGCTTCCGCCTGGCGGCGCAACTCAGCCGTTTCCGCCTCGTGAGCGGACTTGTGCCCGCCGATATCGACGGCCCGCAGGATCGCAACAGCACCGGCACCGGCCAGGAAAGCAATGGCGAGACCGGCGAGAGGCGCCGGGGACGGACGGTCGAGGAGGAAGACGCCAAAGGCAATAGCGGCGAGAACAAGCGCGGATGCGGCCGAAAGAAACCAGGGCGTGATGTGATGGCGCACATTGGTATGCGGCTCGTACCAGGCGGTGTTTTCAGTGTGGGAAGGTGGGACAGAAGTCGATTGCGAACGCGAGTGGGCGGAAGACGATGCGGATTGCGCGTCCTCAAAACCGTCACCGGTGTTTTCTACCCCTTACCGCATGGGCGGTTTCAGTCCCTGTCTACCCCGTCAGGAACGCTTGCCCGAACGCGCGAAATTCGCGGAAATCGCGCGGCAACCGTCTCCCGTTGCAGACAATGTGGCGCAAAGGCATTGCCAAAGCCTTGCGATGATCCGCGACAGATCCTTCCGATCCGACGGATTGTCCGGTTTTCAGGGATTGAGCTGTCGCGTGCGTGTGCGGCTAAGGTCAGGCAGCCGAGGTCGTTGTGCGCCGGAACCGCGATAGGCGAGGGCTTCGGCGATATGGGAGCGGCCAACCTCAGCACATCCGTCGAGATCCGCGAGGGTGCGGGCGAGCTTGAGGACCCGGTGATAGCCGCGCGCCGACAATGCCAACGCATCGGCGGCTTCGCTCAACAACGTCACCCCGGCATCATCCGGCCGGGCAACCTGTTCGATCAATCGTGCGCCCGCCTGGGCATTGCAGCGGGCCGCAACATCGAGCGCGGCATACCGTTCCGCCTGAAGCCTGCGCGCGATTGCGACACGCTCGGCAATTGACGCGGAGCTTCCCGAGACGCCGGGACGGATCAGATCATGGGCGGTTACAGCGGGGACCTGGATGGTCAGATCAATCCGATCGAGGAAGGGATCGGAGATGCGAGCTTGATAGTCGGCGGCACATTGCGGCCCACGCGCGCATACATGGCCCGGTTCGCCCGCATGGCCGCACCGACACGGATTCATGGCGGCAACAAGCTGTATACGCGCAGGGTAGTGACCCGTGATTGGCGCGCGCGATGACCGTTTCGCCGTTTTCCAGCGGCTGGCGCAGACTGTCGAGAACCTGCGGATTGAATTCGGGCAGCGCATCGAGAAAGAGAACGCCATTATGGGCAAGCGAGGCTTCGCCCGGACGCGCCTTGATGCCGCCGCCGACCAGAGCGGGAATCGAGGCGGAATGATGCGGCGCGCGGAAGGGGCGGCGATCTGACAGACGCCCATCGGCCAGTTCACCGGCGAGCGAGGCGATCATGGAGACCTCCAGAAGCTCTTTCGGCGTCAACGGCGGCAGGATGGAGGGAAGGCAAGCGGCCAGCATCGATTTGCCCGCACCGGGTGGCCCGACCATCAGCAGGTTGTGTCCTCCGACCGCCGCCACTTCCAAGGCGCGGCGCGCGCTTTCCTGACCGCGCACCTCCGACATGCCGGGCAGGTCTTCGGCAAACGGCTTCAATCCGGCACGCGGCCGGGCGAGGAGCTGCGTTCCCTTGAAATGACTGGCGAGCTGAATGAGGCTGCGAGGCGCCAGAATATCCATGTCGGAACTTGCCCAGGCGGCTTCCGAGCCGCCGTCGGCGGGACAGATGAGCCCGCGTTCCATCGCATTGGCCCCCATGGCCGCGGGCAACACGCCGGCGACGGGTGCGATCGTGCCGTCGAGCGCCAGTTCGCCGACCACCACATAGCCCCATCAGCTTTTCCGCCGGAATGGCGCCCATGGCAGCCATCAGACCGAGCGCGATCGGCAGATCGTAATGCGAGCCTTCCTTGGGCAGGTCCGCAGGCGCGAGATTGACCGTTATCCGCTTGGCGGGAAGCGACATTCCCGATGCAAGCAGGGCACTTCTGACGCGCTCCCTGCTCTCGCCCACCGCCTTGTCGGCCAGACCAACAATGTTGAAGACGACAGATCCTGGCCCGACCTGAACCTGAACATCGACAGGAACCGCCTCGATCCCCTGGAAGGCCACTGTCGTGACGCGACTGACCATGCTGCCCTCAACCTTTCGGCCGTCTCCACCCGGAATTTACCCTACGGTGTGTTTTCAGGCGTTTCAAGAACGTAATGAGAACAAAGAGGACCCGAAACCCAAGATCCTAAAACAACGAAAAAGGCCGGCAAGTGCCGGCCTCTTCGATTTAGGAATTTGCCCTCAGGCAACTGCGAGAATAATTGCGGTTGCGGCGCCGCCGGCAATCAGCGGCACGAGAAGAAAGGGCAGGGTCAGGCGAACCATCGGGTTTCCTTCCTACGCCAAGTTCAGCCGCCGCGTTCGGGCTGCGTCTTATACAGGAAGGCGCATGTCTCATTTGCGAGTTTTTTTTCGCATCTAGCGAAAAATTATTCGCTTTCAATACCCCGTTTGACGTTGCCCGCAATTTGCGCAGGCCCAACCCGTGTGCAGGTAACCTCCCCGGCTCAACCGGCCCGCTTGGCCTCGATCACATCCCAGACGCGAGCTGCGATATCGGGCCCGCCGAGCTTGGCAACCGCGCGGATACCCGTCGGCGCGGTGACGTTGATTTCCGTCAGCCAGCCGTCGATGACGTCAATGCCCACGAGCAGCAAGCCGCGCTCGCGCAGCCGTGCTCCGAGGCGGGCGCAGATTTCCCGCTCGCGATCGGTCAGATCGGATTCACGCGGAGCGCCACCGCGCACCATGTTGGAGCGCAGATCGCCTTCCGCCGGAAAACGGTTGACCGCGCCCGCGAACTCGCCGTCAACCAGTAGGATCCGCTTGTCACCGTGCTTGATGTTGGGCAGGAACTTCTGGATCACCCAGGACTCGTGGAAGGTGACGGCAAAGAAATCGTAGAGCGAGCCGTAGTTGAGATCGTCCTTCGTGATGCGGAAGACCGCCGCGCCGCCATGGCCGAAAAGTGGCTTCATGACGATCTCGTCGTGCTCGGCGCGGAAGGTGTCGATTTCGCTCTTGTCGCGCGTGATCAGCGTGGGCGGCATCAGATCGGCGAATTCGGTGACGAAGAGCTTTTCAGGCGCGTTGCGCACCGATGTCGGATCGTTCACCACCAACGTGTTCGGGTGGATCTTCTCCAGCATGTGCGTGGCGGCGATGTAGGAGAGATCAAAGGGCGGATCCTGACGCATCAGGATGACGTCGATCTCGCTCATGTCCGTGCGCACGCCCTCGCCAAGCGTGTAGTAATCGGCAAGATCGTCACGCACCTCGACCGGCTCGAGCCGCGCGGTGACGGTGTTGCCGGTCATCGCCAGACTGTCGGGCGTGTAGTGATACAGCGTGTGACTGCGCTTTTGAGCTTCCAGCATCAAGGCGAAGGCGCTGTCTCCGGCCATGTTGATCGTGGAAATGTGGTCCATCTGGACGGCGACGCGAAGCGGCATAAGCTTTGGCTCCGATGAAATTCAGGTCGCCCGCTTGGGACAGCGGCAATGGTTATCAGGAACAAGTCGGCCGTCTTGTGAGGCCGACGGGGGTGGGTTTCGTCATTCATATGTGGTGGCGGCGCGGATTTGTCCACGCCGCACTGCACCTGAGCCGCTAATGCGTGCCGGTGGAGCCGAAACCACGCCCACCGCGAACCGTTGCACCGAGATCGTCGACGGGAATGATCTCGGCGCGCGAAACCGGCGCGACGACGAGCTGGGCGATCCGCGCGCCGCGGGTGACCTCGAAGGGCTCCTGACCCAGATTGATCAGGATTACCTTAATTTCACCGCGGTAATCCGCGTCGATCGTGCCCGGCGTATTGAGGACGGTAACCCCGTTCTTGATCGCCAGACCGGAGCGCGGGCGAACCTGGGCCTCAAAGCCCGGCGGAAGGGCGATGGCGATCCCGGTGGAGACCAGGGCGCGCTCACCGGGGGCGAGGCGCACCGGCTCTCCCTCCTCCAATGCGGCCATGAGATCGACCCCAGCTGCTTCTTCGCTCTGATATTCCGGCAGGGGTAGGCCGACACCGTGCGCCAGAAGGCGCAATTTAACGGGAACGCTCATTCATCCTCCGGTTCAAAATAGGCCGCAATCCGCGCGACGAGCCGCTCTGCCACCTGCCGCTTGTCGAGCCGGGGCCATTCTTCGACGCCGTCATGGAAGACGAGTCTGATCTCGTTGGTATTGCCGCCCATGATACCTTCGCCCGTTGACGGCAGACTGACATCGTTGGCGACGATCCAGTCCGCGCCCTTGTGGGCAAGCTTGGCTTGGGCGTTGGCCAGGAGATCAGCCGTTTCCGCGGCAAAGCCCACGACAAGGGCGGGGCGATCTTTCGTGCGGTGACCGATCCCGGCGAGAATGTCGGGATTCTCCGCAAATTCGAGCATCGGCGGACGTCCGGACCCGTCCTTCTTGATCTTCTGCGCCGCCGTCCCCTTGGCTCGCCAGTCGGCGACCGCAGCAGCCAGAACGGCGATGTCGGCGGGAAGGGCGGCATCCACAGCCGCCTGCATTTCGCGCGCGGTTTCCACGTGCACGACCTCGACCCCGGCGGGATCAGGCACGGTGACAGGACCCGAAACGAGCACGACCTCCGCACCTGCGGCGGCAGCCGCAGCGGCAATCGCATGCCCCTGCTTGCCGGAGGACCGGTTGGCGATGTAGCGCACCGGATCGATCGGCTCATGGGTCGGGCCGGAGGTGACGACCACGCGGCGCCCAGCCAAAGGGCGCGCTACACCCGGTGCGGGCGATGTCTCGAAATGCGCCTGGACCGCGGCGGCGATATCCAACGGTTCGGCCATGCGCCCGACACCGGCTTCTCCGGATTCCGCCATTTCCCCGCTCATCGGACCGATGAACGCGATCCCGTCGGCACGAAGCTGCGCCACGTTGCGCTGCGTTGCCGGATTGGCCCACATCACTGAATTCATTGCAGGCGCGATGAGAATCGGCGTCTTGGAGGCAAGGAGCGTCGCGGTTGCCAGATCGTCCGCCAGCCCGTGCACCATCTTGGCCATCAGATCGGCGGTCGCAGGGGCGACAAGCACGAGATCGGCCTCGCGCAGCAATCGGATATGGCCGACGTCATGTTCGGCCGCGCGGTCGAAAAGCTCGATGAAAACCTGATTGCCGGTAATCGCACCGAACGCGAGCGGGGTGACGAACCGTTGCGCCGCCGGGGTCATCACGGCCCGTACGCTTGCCCCGCGTTCGCGAAGACGGCGAACGAGATCCAGCGCCTTGTAAACGGCGATCCCGCCCGAGACGATCAACAGAATGCGTTTGTCATGCAGCATGAAGTAGCCTCTGCGACGGGACATCCCGCCGAATGCCTGTCCCGCCGGGGAGGCGGGACAGGGACAGTGCAATGCGGATATCAGTTGACCGCCTGGAAGGTCTTCGGCGCGGGCGAGATGACGTTCAAGCCGGAGCCAGCCGCCTCGTAAACCGCCAGACCGCGCTCGTTGGTGCCGTCGCGGTTGAAGCGGAAGACGCCGTCAATGCCGAGGAAGCCGTCGCGATTGGTCAACACGCCGGCGGAGAAGCGACGCTGACCGGCGCTGCGCACCAGACCGGCGGCGAGCACGGTCGCGTCATAGGCGAGCGTGGCGTTACGCGGCGGCGGCGATCCGTAAGCGGCGGCATAGCGCGGCGCAAAGGCCTTGAAGCCTTCCTTGTCGGGGGCCGGATACCAGCCGCCCGCGACCAGACGATCGGACAGCACCTCGGGATCATCCCACTGCCCGGAGCCGAGGAACTTGACCGCGTCGCGCTTGATGCCCTGTGCGATCAGCACGCCAATCGCATAGGCGGGAACGCCGCCGCCATCGGGAATGAAGATGGCATCGGCGCGGCTTGCGGAACTGACAAGGTCCGTCGCCTTCACCTTCAGATCCGCCGTATCGACCCCGCGCGCGGGGTCGACATTGTAGCGCTCGATCCCGACGATCCGTCCGCCGGTCCGTCCGACGGCCTGGCGGAACGCGCCTTCCGCGATCGCACCGTAGCTGTTGTCGGGGATAAGGGCCGCATAGGAGGAGCGCCCCTTAGAATTGGCATAGGAGATGATGCGTGACACGTCCTGCTGCGGCAGAAAGGAGAGCAGGTAGACACCCGGTGAGGGCGTCGATGCATCAGAGGAGAAGGCGATGACGGGCACGCCCGACGTGCGCGCGGCAGCGGCCGCGCCGCTGACGGCCGGCGCGAAGACTGGGCCGAGAATGAGTTCGGCGCCTTCGGAAATTGCAGCCTGCGCAGCCGCACGTCCGCCGTCAGCCGTGCCGCTCGTATCCTTGACCAGGACCTGAACGTCGGCGCCGGGGAAGTCCTTCAATGCCAGTTCGGATGCATTGCGGAACACGGTCGCGATCTGCCCCGCATTGGATCCGGCGGATTTCGGAAGCAGCAGCGCCACACGAACCGCGCCGTTTCCGACGACTTCGCCGGTCGGCGTACCGGTTCCCTGCCCCAGGCCGGACTGCGGATAGAAACCAGGCGTTGAACCGGTGCACGAGCCAAGCGCTCCGAGCGCTATCGCCATCACCGCCGCCACGATGGGTCTTGGGCTTCTGATCTGCCCGAATACACTGCGCACGTCTTGTCCTTCCCCGAAGTATCCCAAGCCTTTACGAAAGAATACCGGATTTTGGCGATTTGGCGTAAGCCTGTCAAAAACTTCGCACAAACCACCATCGCCACGGCTCGGCATCGACCTCTTATGAGGCGTATCGGTTGCACGGTTTGCAGGGCCGGCTCACAGCCGGTTACAAGGATCACCGAAGCTTCAAACGATGCCGGCAACCCTTCGCCGATGTCGTCATGGCCCATTTACCGCCGACAGGCAAGGCTGCCCGTTTTGGCAAGACAGGGACTTAACGAATGGAAAGCGGGCCTTCAGGCGTAAATGAGCGCACGCCCGACGCGCATCCGCGCGACGTAAATACCCGACGCCGATACGTCATCGGCGCAACGAACTTCGATGCGCCTGCAGCGGAGGCCGCCCTCCACGTCGTTTCCACGCCCATCGGAAATCTCGGTGATATTACCGTTCGCGCGTTGGAAACCCTGGCCGGATGCGAGCTGGTGGCCTGCGAGGACACGCGCGTCACACGGGTTCTGATGGAGCGCTACGAACTTTCCGCCCAGCTCGTTGCCTATCACGAACACAATGCCGCGAAGGTCGGACCGCACCTATTGGCCGCGCTGGAGGAGGGCAAGGCGGTGGCCATCGTGTCCGATGCCGGAACGCCGCTCCTGTCCGATCCCGGATACCGGCTAGTCGGCGCGGCGGTGGAGGCCGGTCACAAGGTGATCCCGGTGCCGGGGGCCTCCGCACTGCTTTGCACACTCGTGGGAGCGGGGCTACCGAGCAACACGGTGCTCTTTGCAGGGTTCCCGCCGACGAAAAAGGCCGCGCGTCAGACGAGGCTGGAGGAATTGTGCACCGTTTCGGCCACGACCGTCTTCTACGAATCACCGCGCAGGCTCTCCGCGACCCTTGCCGACATGATCCAGGTTCACGGGGACGACCATCGGGCCTGCGTGGCACGGGAGCTGACGAAGCGCTTCGAGACCTTCAAGCGCGGCACCTTGCGCGAGCTTGCCGATTTCTTCAAGGAAAACCCGCCAAAGGGGGAGATCGTCATCGTGCTCGCGCCGTCCGAGCCGCAGCAGGCGGAAGATGCGGACGTGGAGAAAATGCTGAAGGAGGCGCTTGCCGAAATGCCGGTCAGCGCGGCGGCCGCGCAGGTCGCCAAACGGACAGGACGCGACCGCAAGACGCTCTACCGGCAGGCGCTGGCCCTTCGCAAGGGCGACGATGACTAGGCGGTCGCGGCGAGCGGCCTATCAACACGGCCTCTCCGCCGAGAGCCGCGCCGCCCTGTGGCTGCGCCTCAAGGGCTACCGGATCCTGGCACGGCGCCACAAGACGCCCGTCGGCGAGATCGATCTGATCGCCCGGCGCGGAAAGACGGTTGCCTTCGTCGAGGTCAAGGCGCGGGAAAGCCGCGAGGCGGCGCTGGAAGCGATCACGCCACAGACGCAACGGCGCATCGTGGAGGCAGCACATCTGTGGCTGGCGCGCAATCCCCGCCACATGAATCACACCCTGCGCTTCGATGCCGTTCTGGTGACACCGCGACAAATTCCCCGCCATATCGCCAATGCTTGGAAGACGCCTCGGTGAGGGTCAAGGCCCTCCTGTCGATCCCCTTTCACGAAACAAAATTCGACGCAACGTTAGCTTATATGAATTTCGTAGAAAATTTTTCTAATTTAGCGCATTAATTGGGATTTTATCCTATTTCAACATGACCCCGGTCGAACGGACGGACTCGCCGGAACGCCCCTGCCACACTAGAGTTACGCTCAAGCCCGGCGGGAGAGCGGGTGGGGAGAACAATTCAGGAAGGGAGAGTACCGATGAGCGACAAACGCGCACGTATCTACAATTCGATCACGGAGACTGTCGGCGACACGCCTCTCGTGCGGCTCGACCGCCTTGCCAAGGAAAGGGCGTCGAAGCCAATCTGCTGGCCAAGTTTGAGTTCTTCAACCCAATCGCAAGCGTCAAGGACCGTATCGGCGTCGACATGATCGACGCGATGGAAGCCGAAGGAAAGATCAAGCTGGGCGAAACGACGCTGATCGAGCCGACCTCGAGCAACACGGGTATAGGCCTCGCCTTCGTGGCGGCGGCGCGCGGCTACCGGCTGATCCTGGTGATGCCGGAGACCATGTCGATCGAACGCCGCAAGATGGTGGCGCTGCTGGGTACAGAGCTTGACCTAACCGAAGGCGCGAAGGGCATGAAGGGTGCGGCCGCGCGCGCCGACACCGAAGAGCTGAAGAAGGAGATCCCGAACTCGGTGATCCCGCAGCAGTTCGAAAACCCAGCTAACCCGGATATCCATTCCAAGACGACGGCCGAGGAAATCTGGAACGACACGGCCGGCACGGTCGATGCGTTCGTTTCCGGCGTC
Source organism: Breoghania sp. (assembly GCF_030066895.1). GTDB lineage: Bacteria > Pseudomonadota > Alphaproteobacteria > Rhizobiales > Stappiaceae > Breoghania. The sequence goes on from NZ_JASJAV010000003.1 coordinate 72,506, forward strand.
GGCACCGGCGGCACGATTACCAGCGTCGGCCGGCTGCTGAAGGAACGCAACCCTGAGGTACGGGTGATCGCGGTTGAACCGGCCGACAACCCGGTCCTGTCCGGCGGACAGTCGGGACCGCACAAGATCGAGGGCATTGGCGCCGGGTTCATTCCGGGCGTGCTCGACACGAAGATTTATGACGAGGTGGTTTCGATCATCAACGACGAAGCCTTCGAAATGGCCCGCTTCGTCGCCAAGACTGAAGGCGTGCCGGTCGGCATTTCCTCCGGCGCGGCGCTGACGGCGGCGGTCAAGGTCGGCAAGCGGCCGGAGATGAAGGGTAAGAACATCGTCATCATTATCCCCTCGTTTGCCGAGCGCTATCTCTCCACGGCGTTGTTCGAGGGTCTGGGCGAATAGGACGCACGGGGCAGTTCGCCCCCCTCCATCCCCTTTACGCACGCAATACGAAAAACGCCCCGACGGTTGATCCGCCGGGGCGTTTTTTTCGGATCGAACTGTCTGCCAGACGCTTACTTGCGCGAGGACAGTAAGCCGACGATGTCCTTCACGCCCTGCAGCACGGGGCGGGCGATTGCGTCGGCACGCTCGGCGCCATCAGCTAGAACGCCCTCGATATATCCCGGATCATTGTTCAAGCGACGCATCTCGTCGGCAATCGGGGCAAGCTTGGCGACGGCCAGATCGGTCAGCGCGGGCTTGAACGCGAAGAACTGTGCACCCGCGTGCTCCTTCAGCACGTCCGCGGTCGTCGTCTCGGCCAATGCGGCGTAGATGCCAACCAGGTTCGCCGCATCCGGGCGCTCCTTCAGACCGTCGACCTCACCGGGAAGCGGCTCGGTATCGGTCTTGGCCTTGCGGACCTTCTTGGCGATCGCATCGGCATCATCGGTCAGATTGATGCGGGCGAGATCGGGCAGGTCCGACTTCGACATCTTCTTGGTGCCGTCACGCAGGCTCATCACGCGCGTTGCCGGACCGCTGATGACCGGTTCGGTCATCGGGAAGTATCCCTCTTCCCCGCCAAGGTCCAGCTCGGCGATGCGATCGGCATAGTCGTTGTTGAACTTGGCCGCGATATCGCGGGTCAGTTCCAGATGCTGCTTCTGATCCTCGCCCACCGGCACGTGAGTGGCCTTGTAGAGAAGGATGTCGGCGGCCATCAGGCTGGGATAGACGAACAGACCGGCGGATGCGTTTTCCCGGTTCTTGCCCGCCTTCTCCTTGAACTGGGTCATGCGATTGAGCCAGCCCATGCGTGCGATGCAGTTGAATACCCAGGCAAGCTCGGCGTGACCGGAGACCTGGCTCTGGTTGAAGATGATCGAACCCTTGGGATCGATACCGGCGGCAATATAGGCGGACGCGACTTCGCGGATCGCAGCCTGAAGATGGGCCGGATCCTGCCAGACGGTGATGGCGTGCATGTCGACGACGCAATAGACGCAATTGTGGGTTGATTGCAGACCCGCAAACCGCTTGATCGCACCGAGATAGTTGCCGAGATGGAGATTTCCGGACGGTTGGACGCCAGAAAACACGCGAGCTTCAAACGCACTCATCGATGGGTAACCCTTCGTAAAAATCCGCTCCGGTGGAGAGAGCTTGCGCGTTATCGCCAACGAAGAGCCCGTGCGCAAGAGCGCAGGACGACAGAATCTTGGCCGATTATTCGGATTTGGCGGATTTGGCCCCGCGCCGCTTCAAGGCGGCGCGGAAATAGCCAAGAAGATCGACCGCGCCGGTCATCTGGATGAAGATCGCGAAAGTCATCATTCCGATATCGACGAGAACGGCAAGCGCCCCGACGCGCAGAAGCAGGGAGGCGGAAGTGAAGATCGACGCCAGGAAGACATAGTAACCCGCGAAAACCAGGACACCCATGAGAGCGCTCGCCAGGACCAAAAGGGGGAAGTGCTTTTTCAGCGAGGCATCAGGTACGAACGAGCCGCGCCGCCACAACGTGACCATCAGAAGCCCCGCATTGGCCCAACCGGCGATCGACGTCGCAAGTGCGATGCCGACATGGGCAAGGACCGGCACCAGCAGCAACGCCCCGGCAACATTGACCACCATGCCGACCCCGGCGAACCACATCGGCGTCGCCGTATCTTCCCGCGCGAAGAAGGCTGACGAAAAGACCTTGATGAGCACGAAGGCGGGCAGGCCGATCCCGTAGGCGGCCAGGGCGGAGGTAGTCGCGGCCGCATCGACTGCATCGAAAGCGCCGCGCTGGAACAGCACTTCGACGATTGGATAGGGAATGACGATAAGAGCGACGGCGGCGGGAAGCGTCAGCGAGAGACCGAATTCCAGGGCGCGGTTCTGGGTGGCAAGCGCCCCTCGGGTATTTCCGGAGCGCAGAAAACGGGAAAGGTCTGGCAGAAGCACCACGCCGATGGCAATGCCGACGATGCCGAGCGGCAACTGATAGACGCGGTCGGCATAGTAAAGATAGGAGACGGCGCCGGCCTGCGTGGAGGCGATGATCGTGCCGACCGCGATGTTGATCTGGGTGATCCCGCCCGCAATCGCCCCGGGAAGCCCGAGCTTCCAAAGACGCCGCACGGCAAAGGTGTAGTGCGGACGGCGCAGCTTCAACGAAAAGCCGAAACGCTTCAAAGCGTAGATCAGCGACAGGAGCTGCACGACGCCAGCAAGGGCCACGCCGCAGGCCAGCACGATGACGGATGTTTCGCTCGCATCCAGCCCCAGAACCGCGATCACCGTCAGCACCGCGATCATCACGATGTTGAGGAGCACGGGCGCCAGCGCGGAGGCCGTATAGCGGTTGAAGGTGTTCAGCACGCCGCCGATCAGGGCGAGCAGCGACATGCACAGAAGATAGGGGAAGGTGATCCGCGACAGCAGCACCGCCAGATCGAATTTGCTCGCATCCTCGGCAAAGCCCGGTGCCAGCACCCAAACGAGCGCGGGCATGGTGATTTCCGCAAGCGCCGTCAGAACCACCAGCGTCCAGAACAGAGCGGCCAGGATTTCCTCGCCGAACCGACGCGCGCCGTCGCGCCCATCCTCTTCCAGCGATCGGGCAAAGAGCGGCACGAAGGCAGAATTGAACGCGCCTTCGGCAAAAAGCCTGCGGAACAGGTTCGGCAGGCGGAAGGCGACGAAGAAGGCATCAGCCACCGGCCCGGTGCCGACGAAACCGGCGATCAGCACATCGCGAGCGAAACCCAGAACACGGCTTGCGGCGGTCGCCCCGCCGACGGTGGCGAAGTTCCGCAAGAGGCTCATTTGGCAGCAACCACGGCGCGTTGACCGGGCTTGGCCGCGCGGGCCTGCCCCTCACCGTCGAAGGCCTCCGTCAATCGCTGACGGATATTGGCCTGCCGCGAGATGTTGGAGATCTTCTGCCCCGTCAGATCGGTCACATAGAAAACGTCGACCGCGCGCTCACCGAAGGTCGCGACGTGAGCCGAGGCGATATTGAGATTGAGCGCGGAAATCTCGCGGGTGAGATCATAGAGCAGGCCCGGCCGGTCGAGACCGGACATTTCCAACACCGTGTGCTGCTCGGAAACGGCGTTCTTGACGAGAACCTCCGTCTCGAGCCGGAAAGCCTTGGCGCGGTTTCGCCCGGCGGATGCGCTCTTGTGAACGACACTGTCGGGCAGTTTCTGCTGGCCGCGCAGGCAATCGCGAATGAGCTTGGTCACCCGCTCGCCGCGCCGGGTCTCGTCCGCATCGTCCGGCAATTCGCGCGTGACGAAAATGGAATCGAGCGCGAGCGCGTCGGTCATCGTGTAGATATGCGCATCGACGATGTTCGCACCGGCAACCGAGCAGGCCCCGGCAATAGTCGACAGCAAACGGGGATGATCGGGGGCGAGAACCGTGATTTCGGTGACGCCCTCGAAGGCATGGGTGTCGACGCTGGTCGCCAGCCGATCGCCGGAGGTATCGGCCTCGCGGATCATGGCCGCGTGAGCGCACTTCTCCTTCAGGTCGACGCGCACCCAATAGGCAGGATAGTGGCGCTGGCGGTAGGCCTCGATCTCTTCCGCACTCCACCCGCCGAGAATCTTGGCAAGTTCGGCCTGGGCCGCCGCGACATGGCTTTCGCCGATATGCGAGGACCCACCGGTGAGTACGGCTTCGGTCTCGTAATAAAGCGTGCGCAGAAGCTGACCCTTCCAGCCGGTGAAGACACCCGGCCCCACGGCCTTGATGTCGGCGACGGTCAGGATCAGCAGGAGTTTCAACCGTTCCGGCGTCTGCACCACGGAGACGAAATCGGAGATCGTCTTGCGGTCGTTGAGATCGCGCGACTGGGCGATGGTGCTCATCACGAGATGATACTCGATGAGCCAGGAAACTGTTTCCGTTTCGCCCGGCGTCAGCCCGAGCCGCGGACACAGCCGCTTGGCAATGCGCGCACCGACGATGGAATGATCTTCCGGCCGCCCCTTGGCGATATCGTGCAGGAACAGCGCGACGTAGAGAACGCGGCAGCTCTGGATTTCCTTGATCAGCCCGGTCGCCAGCGGATGATCGTTGCCGCGCTCGCCGCGTTCCAGTTCGGAGAGAACGCCGATGGCGCGCAGCAGATGCTCGTCCACCGTGTAATGGTGATACATGTTGAACTGCATCATCGCCACGACCTTGCCGAAGTCGGGAATGAAGCGGGAGAGAACGCCTGCCTCGCTCATCCGTCGCAAAACCGTTTCGGGATCGTTGCGGGAGGTGAGGATGCAGAGGAAGAGCCGGTTGGCTTCCTGATTGGAGCGCAGATCCTTGCCGATCAGCCGCCGCGAGCGGCGCACGAGGCGCATGGCTTCGGGGTGAAAGAGCAGGTCGTGCCGCTCGGCCAGCGCGAAGATGCGGATCAGGTTGACCGGATCGCGGGTGAAGACGTCCTCGTTGGCAACATTCAGCCGGTCGTGCTCGACGACGAAATCCTTCGAGCCGTCCAGCAGCCGACGCCGGTGAGATCCGCGCAAGACGCCCAGAAAACGCGACAGGTCCGGCGTCTGCTTGACGTGCTTTTCCTCCAGATTGGCGCAGACGATCCGCGTCAGATCGCCGACATCCTTGGCGACGAGGAAATAGTGCTTCATGAAGCGTTCGACGTCGCGCTGGCCGGGATGTTCCGTATAGCCGAGGCTCTGGGCGATTTCGCGCTGGATATCAAAGGAGAGACGCTCCTCGGACCGCCCGGTGAGGAAATGCATGTGGCAGCGCACCGCCCACAGGAAATCCTCGCACTGAACGAAGCGATTGTACTCGCGCTTGGAGAAGACGCCCGCCTTCACCATCTCGCTGCCGGATTGCACGCGGTAGGCGTATTTGGCGATCCAGAACAGGGTGTTGAGATCGCGCAAGCCGCCCTTACCCTCCTTGACGTTGGGCTCCACCAGATAGCGCGAGGCACCCTGGCAGCGATGGCGATCATCGCGTTCGGCAAGCTTGGTCGCGACGAATTCCGTATCCGTATTCTTCACGACCTCTTCATCGAAGCGCTTTTCCAGCTCTTCGAAGAGGGCCCCATCACCCCAAAGACAGCGCGCCTCGAGAATAGCGGTGCGGATGGTCATGTCGGAACACGCGAGACGGATGCAATCGTTGACCGAACGCGTGGCGTGACCGACCTTCAGGCCGAGATCCCAGAGCATGTAGAGAATGTATTCGACAACCTGCTCGTCCCAGGGCGTCTGCTTGTAGGGTAGCACGAACAGGAGATCGACATCGGATCCGGGCGCCAGCGTGCCGCGGCCGTATCCCCCAACAGCCACCACCGACATATGTTTGGCCGACGACGCATTCGTGACCCGATAGACGTGCCAAACCGCGAAATCGTAGATCACGCGGATGAGCTCGTCCTGGATATAGGCCAGGCGCTCGGCGCATCTCACCCCGTCGCCATCCTCGCGCAGCCGCCGCTTCACTTCCGCGCGTCCTTCCTGATAGGCGTTCTTGAGAACCGTCAAAACCTTGGAACGAATCTTGGGATCGGAACCGTCCCCGTCCTTGTCAGTGGTCAGCGCATCCAGGGTCGCGCGTAAATCCTCGGCGTCGATCAGTCCGGCGAAAATGTCGCTCTTATTGGTCATGGGGGAGGGATCTGGGTACAGCGAGTCACGTCACGTTATATCAAGGGTCAAAGCAACGCACGCGAGGCTTTTCGGTTTTGGCCGCATTGATGGGAGCGAAAGAGCAGGCCCGTCGGGAAACATCCCCTTCAGATAGCATTATCGGGTGAATGATCCGTCAGCCGGAATCCGTACTGCCCGTACGGATCTCACGGCTTGGTTTCCGCCCGCTTCGCCTTCAGCTTGTAAAGCGCCTCGTGCGCCTGGCGCGGCGTCATGTCATCGGGGTCAAACGTATCGAGGAGTTCGGCCAGCGCGCCATCATGAAGAGAGGCGGCAACCTGCGGGCGAGGATTCTGCGCAGCGAAAAGCGGCAGATCGTCGATCAGGGCTTCTGCTGGGGCACGCCGATCCTGTTCCTCAAGCTGGGCCAGGACCGCGCGGGCACGTTCCACCACAGATCCCGGCAAACCGGCGAGCTTCGCCACCTGAATGCCGTAGGAACGATCCGCCGCGCCAGGCACGATCTCGTGTAGGAAGACGACATCGCCCTTCCATTCCTTGACCTTGACGGTGGCGTTTTCCAACCGATCGAGGCGTTGGGAAAGTGCAGTCAGTTCGTGATAGTGGGTAGCGAACAGGGATCGCGCCCGGTTGATCTCGTGCAGATGCTCGATCGCCGCCCAGGCGATCGACAGGCCGTCGAAGGTCGCCGTGCCGCGCCCGATCTCGTCGAGGATCACCAGCGAACGCTCGCCCGCCTGATTGAGGATGGCGGCGGTTTCCACCATCTCCACCATGAAGGTGGAGCGACCGCGCGCCAGATCGTCCGCCGCGCCGACGCGCGAGAAAAGGCGGTCGACCACACCGATATGGGCAAAGGCGGCCGCAGGCACATAGGACCCCATCTGCGCAAGCACCGCGATCAACGCGTTCTGGCGCAGGAATGTGGACTTACCGGCCATGTTCGGGCCGGTCACCAGCCAGATCCGGCCGTTTCCTTTGCCTGCTTCGGGCCCGAGATCGCAGTCATTGACAACGAAGGGCTCGCCCGTATCGCGCCGAATCGCCTGTTCGACCACCGGATGCCGTCCGCCCTCGATATCGAAAGCGAGGCTGTCATCGACGGTCGGGCGGGCATAGCCTTCCGCTTCCGCGAGCACGGCAAGGGCAGCCGTCACATCGAGAATGGCCAAAGCCTCGGCCGCCGCCTTGACCGCATCGCCCGTGGCCACGATGGAGGCGGCCAGATCTGCGAAGATCTCCAGTTCGATAGCAAGCGAGCGCTCGCCCGCATTGGCGATCTTGGTCTCCAGATCGGACAGCTGAGTGGTGGTGAAACGCATCGCACCGGCCATGGTCTGGCGATGGATGAAGGTGCCCGGATCACTGGTGAGCTTTTCCGCATGCGCGGTGGGAACCTCGATGAACCAGCCCAGCACGTTGTTGTACTTGATCTTGAGAACGCGGACACTGGTCGCCTCAGCATAGTCGGCCTGAAGACCGGCAATAACCTCTCGGCTTTCGTCGCGCAACCGGCGCAATTCGTCGAGTTCGCCCATGTAGCCTTTGCGCACAAACCCGCCGTCGCGCTTGAGCAGGGGCAGTTCGTCATCAAGCGCGGCCGCAAGCGTTTCCATCAGATCGCGCGGCGACGCGGCCAGGGCATTGAGCGCGGAGGCCAGTTCCGAGGGCGGCTTGCTCGGGCAATTCTTCAGGAGATCAGCGATCTCAAACGCGGCTTCCAGCCCGTGCCGGACGGCGGCGAGATCACGCGGACCGGCGCGGTCGAGCGCGATCCGCGACAGGGCACGCGGCATGTCGGGCGCGGCGCGAAGCGCACTACGTAGCCGCTCGCGCAGCAACGTGTCCTCGTGCAGATAGGCGAGTGAATCGTGGCGCCGCGCAATCTCGTCCGGATCGGTGAGCGGAGCGGCGAGACGATCGGCAAGCAGTCGCGAGCCGCCGCCGGTCACCGTGCGATCAATGACGGAGAGAAGCGATCCGGTCTTTTCGCCCGACAGCGTACGCACCAGTTCCAGATTGGCACGCGTTGCCGGATCGATCAGCATGGCGCGGCCGATATGGTCACGCACGGGAGTGTCGAGCGGCGGACGCTGGTCGAGCTGGGTCTTCTCCACATAGGCGACGACGGCGGACGCCGCACACAATTCTGCCCGCGTGAAGGTGCCGAACCCGTCAAGCGTCGCGACCTTGTAGAAGGAAGCGAGCCTGTCGGCGGCCGTCGCGCCGTCGAAGAGTGCGCGGGCAACGGGCACCACCGCTCCGCGCAGGTTTCGCCAGACGGTTTTCAGATCCGGATCGTCATCGAGCACATCGGGAATGACGACTTCGCTGGCGTCAATTCGGGCGAGTTCGGCGGGCAGATTTATGCCGTCGGCCTCCGTCACGCGGAAGACGCCTGTCGAGATATCGATCCAGGCGATGCCGAATGTGCCGGATCCTTCGCCGGTGCGCAGACGGGAGACGGCGGCCAGATAATTGTTGGCGCCTGCCTCCAGCAGCCGGTCCTCGGTGAGCGTTCCAGGCGTGACCAGGCGCACCACATCGCGTCGTACCACCGATTTGGAGCCACGTTTGCGGGCTTCGACCGGGTCCTCCGTTTGCTCGCACACCGCAACGCGGTGGCCGAGCGCAATCAGCTTTTGCAGATATTCGTCGGCGGCATGGATCGGCACGCCGCACATGGGAATGTCTTCGCCCAGGTGCTTGCCGCGCTTGGTCAACGTGATGCCGAGTGCGCGCGAAGCGACCCCCGCATCCTCGAAGAACAATTCGTAAAAGTCCCCCATCCGATAAAACAGCAGGTTATCGGGATTGGCGGTCTTGATCTCAATATATTGCTCCATCATCGGCGTGATCTGCCGGGAGGAAGCGGGTTTGGTCTCAGCCTTGACACTCGTCATGGCGGCGACGTTATCAAACTGATTGTCCAGTTTCACGGCCCACACGGGCAGCTCTGCCTTGTGACACTTGTTTTCGGGGGATAATGGCACGCCCGCCCTGACGTAACCTACGTTAGGGAAAGAACACGGGGAGAATGATGGCATCACGCGACGAGTCGGCCAAGAGCAGGCTTTCCTTCACCGATCATGAAGTGCTCCTGTTTCATCAGCAGGGCAAGCCCAGCAAGCTGGAAATCGTACCCACCAAGCCGATGGCGACGCAGCGCGATCTGTCGTTGGCCTATTCGCCGGGCGTCGCGGTACCAGTACTGGCCATTAAGGAAGATCCCTCGCGCGCCTTCGACTACACCGCCCGCGGCAATCTCGTCGCGTTGGCGACCAACGGCTCGGTCATTCTCGGGCTCGGCAATCTGGGTCCGCTCGCCGCCAAGCCGGTGATGGAAGGCCAGTCGATGCTGTTCAAGCGATTTGCCGACGTTGATTCGATCGATCTGGAGATCGACACGGCCGACGTGGACGAATTCATTAACAGCGTGCGGTATCTCGGCCCCACCTTCGGCGGCATCAATCTGGAAGACATCAAGGCGCCGGACTGCTTCATCATCGAAAGCCGTCTACGCAAACTGATGGACATTCCCGTCTTTCACGACGACCAGCACGGCACCGCGATCATCGCAACCACCGGGCTCATCAATGCTGCGCTGATCACCGGACGCGACATCAAGACGATGAAGGTGGTGCGCAACGGCGCGGGAGCGGCCGGGATCGCCTGTATCGAACTGATCAAGGCGATGGGCGTGCCGCATGACAACGTCATCCTGTGCGACACCAAGGGCCCGATCTACACCGGCCGCGAAGAGAGTATGAACCAGTGGAAGTCGGCACATGCCGTCAACACCGACGCCCGCTCGCTGGCTGAAGCGATCAAGGGCGCCGACGTCTTCATGGGCGTTTCGGTGAAGGGCGCGCCGACGCCGGAAATGGTCGCCTCCATGGCCGACCAGCCGATCATCTTCGCGATGGCCAATCCGGATCCGGAAATCACGCCGGAGGAAGTCGCAAGCGTACGCAAGGACGCCATCATGGCGACGGGGCGCTCCGACTATCCCAACCAGGTCAACAACGTTCTGGACTTTCCCTATATCTTCCGCGGCGCGCTCGACGTTCAGGCGACGACCATCAACGAGCCGATGAAGATCGCGGCGGCGGAAGCGCTGGCGGCTCTGGCGCGCGAAGACGTGCCCGACGACATGGCAACCGCCTACAAGGGCAACCGCCCGAAATTCGGCCCGAAATACATCATTCCGGTGCCCTTCGATCCGCGCCTGATCACCTGCGTCTCGCCGGCGGTTGCCAAGGCGGCGATGGATTCCGGCGTGGCGCGCAAGCCGATCGTCGACATGGAAGCCTATGCCGCCTCGCTCAACGCGCTGCGTGATCCCGTTGCCGGCACGCTGCAACGCATCTTCACCAAGGTCCGGTCTGCGCCCAAGCGGGTGGTCTTTGCCGAAGGCGAGGAGCCGCAGGTGATGCGTGCCGCCTCCAATTTCGTCGCCCAGAGGCTCGGCGAGGCGATCCTGATCGGGCGGGAGGACGAGGTCAGCCCCGTCGCCGACGAGAAAGGCATCGAACTCAGGGCCGGGATCGAGATCCAGAATGCCCGGCTTTCCAACAAAAACTAGGATTACACTGAATACCTTTATGCCCGCCTGCAACGACGCGGCTATCTGCTGCGTGATTGCCAGCGCCTGGTCAACAACGACCGCAACTACTGGGGCGCGATCATGGTCGCGCGGTCGCACGGTTCTTGTGGCAGACACCGCCGTTCACGACATGCCGAGTTCGGAAGAGCTGGCCGATATCGCGGAAGAGGCAGCCCACGTTGCGCGTCGGCTCGGCTACGAGCCCTGCGTTGCGATTCTCGCCTTCTCCACCTTCGGCCATCCGGCATCGGAGCGTGCGGAGCGGGTTCGCGAAGCGTTGCAGATCCTCGACAAGCGCCGGATCGATTTCGAATATGACGGCGAAATGGCCGCTGATGTGGCGCTCAACATAGACGCCATGGCCGCCTATCCGTTTTGCCGTCTGTCGGGCTTGGCCAACGTGCTGATCATGCCCACCTTCCACGCCGCCCCCATCTCCACCAAGATGGTGCAGGAGCTGGGCGGCTCGACGATCATCGGCCCGCTGCTCGTCGGTCTCGACAAGCCGGTGCAGATCGTGCCAATGTCCTCGAAAGATAGCGACATCATCAACATGGCGGCTGTGGCGGCGTATAACGTGACCTGACACACGGGGGCGGCCGGCTCTCGTACCGCCCGTTTTCTCACAGAGCCGTCCTTCGGGACGGCTTTTCTTTTCGAGGCGCTGTGAAAGTACGTTCGATCATGCCGACCCTCATCAAGATCTGCGGTCTTTCGACGGCCGACACCATGAAGACGGCGCTTGATACGGGCGCCGATCTGGTGGGGCTCGTCTTCTTTCCCAAAAGCCCGCGCCACGTTTTCTTTGATACGGCGCGGGAACTGGCGGACATGGCGCGCGGAAAAGCCGAGATCGTCGCGCTGACGGCGGATGCCGACGATGCGCTTCTGACTGAAATTACGGACAAAATAAACCCCGACTGGCTGCAGCTTCACGGATCGGAGACGCCGGAACGCATGCGCGAGATCCGCAACCGCTTCGCAACGCCCGTCATGAAGGCGCTCGGTATCCGGGAACACGGCGATCTAGATGCTATCGAGCGCTATGCCGGAATTGCAGACCGGATCCTCTTCGACAGCAAACCTCCAAAGGGCGCTACGGTCCCCGGCGGTTCGGGCAAACGCTTTGACTGGCACCTATTGGAAAGCCTTGACCTAGATACGACCTTCATGCTTTCCGGAGGACTGGATGCCGGAAATGTCGCTGACGCCCTGGAGATCACGGGCGCGGGCGCAGTCGATGTTTCTTCCGGTGTCGAAGCGGCGCGGGGCGTCAAGGACCCGGTGCTGATCCGCACATTCATCGAAACCGTGCGCACATTCGAGAAAGAACGAGGACAGGCGAAGTGAGCCAGAAGCCGAACACATTGCGTTCCGGACCGGACGATACCGGTCATTTCGGCATTTTCGGCGGACGCTTTGTCGCCGAGACGCTGATGCCGCTGATCCTCGAGCTGGAAAAGGCTTACGAGGCGGCCAAGGCCGATCCGGCCTACGCGGCGGAGCTTGAAAACCTCAACACCCATTATACCGGACGGCCGAGCCCGCTCTATTTCGCCGAACGGCTGACGGGGGAACTGGGCGGCGCGAAAATCTATCTGAAGCGCGAAGAGCTCAACCACACCGGTTCGCACAAGATCAACAATTGCCTTGGCCAGATCGTGCTCGCCAAACGCATAGGCAAGACGCGCATCATCGCGGAAACCGGTGCCGGTCAGCACGGTGTAGCAGCTGCCACCGTCTGTGCGCGCTTCAGTTTTCCGTGTGTCGTCTACATGGGCGCGACCGATGTGGAGCGGCAGGCTCCGAACGTAGTTCGCATGAAGATGCTGGGCGCAGAAGTCATCCCCGTGACCGCGGGTGCCGGGACGCTCAAGGACGCCATGAACGAGGCACTGCGCGACTGGGTGACCAATGTCGAGGACACCTACTATCTCATCGGCACGGCCGCCGGACCTCACCCCTATCCGGAAATGGTGCGCGACTTCCAGGCGGTGATCGGCCGCGAGACGCGCGAACAGATCATGCAGGCCGAAGGACGGCTGCCGGACATGCTGATAGCCCCCGTGGGCGGCGGCTCCAATGCGATCGGCCTATTTCATCCCTTCCTCGACGATCCGGACGTGCAGATCGTCGGCGTGGAAGCGGGCGGTCTCGGGCTTGACGGCGACAAACACTGCGCGTCGCTCAATGCAGGCAAGCCCGGCGTTCTGCACGGCAACCGCACGTATCTGCTGCAGGACGGTGACGGCCAGATCTACGAAGGCCATTCGATCTCCGCAGGTCTCGACTATCCCGGCATCGGGCCCGAGCATTCCTGGCTCAACGACATTGGCCGCGTGAAATACGTCCCGATCATGGACGACGAGGCGCTGGATGCCTTCCAGCTTCTCACCCGCGTGGAAGGCATCATCCCTGCGCTTGAATCGGCCCATGCCGTGGCACAGGTGGTGAAGGTCGCCCCGACCATGGACAAGGACCAGATCATCGTCGTGAGCATTTCCGGACGCGGCGACAAGGATATATTCACGGTCGGCAAGATCCTGGGCTACAACCTCTAGAACCGGTTTCAGCCTGTCTTTCAGAACAGCGGATTTCCTTCGCGCGGGATGACCTTGCGCGAAAGATGTGGCGAGCCATGCGGTTCGCACACGACACCCATGCCACAATCCCGATTGTTGCATATGTCATTTGAAGCCATATTGAAGCCAGAAAACTCCGGAATTTAAGGAGAAATTAGAAATGGCTTCGCGTTCTTTCCTGGGATCCGTCCTGTGGGTCTTTGACTATATCCAACGTGCCGGGCGCGCCAGCACCGCATATCACGATCTGTCCATGATGTCGGACAGCGAACTTGCATGCCGCGGCATGACTCGCGGTGATCTTCCCCGGATCGCTTTCAAGGCCGGTTTTGGCGATCTCTGACCCGTCCGGGCGACGCTGCGCATTGACAGAAGGTCGCCACCCCTCCTACATCCTCTGTCTGATCGCGGTGTCGGGCATAACGCCCCGCACGAAGAACGGATGATGGGACTTTGCCTATGAGCCCGACGGACGGGACCCGGATCGACAGTCGCTTTGCGGCCTGCGCCAAGGAAAATCGACCGACCCTGGTTACATTCATCACCGCGGGTGATCCCGACCTCGAAACGTCGCTGGAAATCCTCAAGGCCCTGCCGGGTGCGGGCGCCGATGTCATCGAACTCGGCATGCCCTTCTCGGATCCCATGGCCGAAGGCCCAATGATCCAGCTCGCCACGCAGCGCGCCCTAGCCGCCGGCCAGACCATGAAGAAGACGCTCTCCATGGTCCACGCCTTCCGCGAAACGGATGCGGACACGCCCATCATGCTGATGGGTTACTACAATCCCATCTATGCCTACGGTAACGACACCTTCCTGAAGGATGCGCGCGAAGCCGGTGTCGACGGACTAATCGTCGTCGACCTGTCGCCGGAAGAAGACAGCGAACTCTGCATCCCCGCCATCAAGGCCGGGATCAACTTCATCCGCCTCGCGACCCCGACCACGGATGATGCGCGACTTCCCGCCGTACTCGCCAACACCTCCGGTTTCGTCTACTACGTGTCCATCACCGGCATCACCGGGACGGCGACACCCGACGCACACCGGGTGGCAGAGGCGGTCACCCGCATCAAGGGCCACACGAAACTTCCCGTCGCTGTCGGCTTCGGCGTCAAATCCGCCGCCCAGGCCAGCGAAATCGGTCGCAACGCCGCCGGCGTGGTGGTCGGTTCGGCGATCGTGAATGCGGTGCGCGAGAGCTTGGATGCGCAGAACCGTGCCACAGAAACGACGGTTTCGGCCGTCAAAGAACTGGTTGCCGATCTTGCGCGCGGCGTGCATGCCGCGCGGTCCCAAGCTGCCGAATAGGCGCTTTTGAGGCGAACCATCCGTTTAAACAGATACCGGAATTCGACCCGTGAACTGGATCAACAACGTCGTCCGACCGAAAATCCAGAGCTTCCTGCAAAAGCGGGATACCCCGGAAAACCTCTGGATCAAGTGCCCCGAGACGGGCGAGATGGTATTCCATCGCGATCTGGAACAGAATCAATGGGTGGTGCCCAGTTCCGGGTGTCACATGCGCATCGGTTCGCACCAGCGGCTGGACTTTTTCTTTGACGACGGCGCCTTCGAGACGCTTGAAACCCCGGAAGTCGTGGTCGATCCGCTGAAGTTCCGCGACGAGCGGCGCTATACCGACCGCCTGAAGGACGCCAAAGCCAAGACCGGCATGGAAGATGCCGTAATCGTGGCAACCGGCGCGGTGAAGGGACTGAAGATCACCGCAGTGGTTCAGGATTTCGCCTTTATCGGCGGGTCTCTCGGCATGGCAGCGGGCGAAGCGATCATCGCCGGGCTCGATCATGCGCGCAAGAACGGGACGCCGTTCGTGCTGTTCGCCGCGTCCGGCGGCGCCCGCATGCAGGAAGGCATTCTGTCGCTGATGCAGATGCCGCGCACCACCGCGGCCATCCGCCTCCTGAAGGAAGCCGGACTTCCCTACATCGTGGTGCTGACCAATCCGACCACCGGCGGCGTGACCGCGTCCTACGCCATGCTCGGCGACATCCACATTGCCGAGCCGGGCGCCCTGATCGGCTTTGCGGGCCCGCGCGTCATTGAACAGATCATTCGCGAGAAGCTGCCGGAAGGCTTCCAGCGCTCCGAATATCTGCTTGAGCACGGTATGGTGGACATGGTGGTTCATCGCCACGACATGCCGGAGACAATTGCACGGATCTGCTCGCTGCTGATGAGCGAGCCGGTGATCGCCGAACCAGTCGTCGAAAAGCCGGAAACAGTCGAGACGGACAGGGAAGAGCCCGCCGAGAAGACGGTAGGCGCTGAAGCCTAATCGTCCCTTTCCAGATTTCAAAGAGATATTGCGAAGATCCGCCGATGGATCACAGTACGCCTATCCTTGAGCGCCTGCTCGGTCTTCACCCTAAGGAGATCGACCTTTCGCTCGGCCGCATGCAGCGGCTTCTCGATGCAATGGGCAACCTCGAACGCCGGTTGCCGCCCGTCATCCATGTGGCGGGCACGAACGGCAAGGGGTCAACCACCGCCTTCATGCGCGCCATACTGGAGGCATCGGGCAAGACGGTTCACGTCTATACCTCGCCCCATCTGGTGCGCTTTCACGAACGCATCCGGCTCGGACAGGAAGGCGGAGGCAAGATCATCGAGGACAACGTCCTTTGCGAGGCGCTGCGCACCGTCGAGCAGATCAATGCGGGCGAACCGATCACCTTCTTCGAAATCGCCACCGCGGTGGCGATGCACCTCTTTTCGACCCATCCGGCCAACGTGCTGCTGATGGAGGTCGGCCTCGGCGGACGGCTGGATGCGACGAATGTCATCGAGGCGCCGCTCGCCTCCGTGATCACGTCCGTTTCGCTCGACCACGAACGTTTTCTCGGCAACCGGATCGAAGAGATTGCACACGAGAAGGCGGGAATCCTGAAAAAGGGTGTTCCCGGCGTGATCTCTCCGCAGGACGATGTCGTGCGTGCCGAAATCGAGCGCTGTGCGGCTCGCGTCGGCACGCCGCTCAAGATCGGCGGGCAGGACTGGGTCGCGCATGAGGAACACGGCCGTCTCGTCTACCAGGATGAGGACGGGCTTCTCGATCTGCCCAAGCCGCGCCTTGTCGGCCATCATCAGTACACCAACGCGGGAACGGCGATCGCGACCTTGCGTGCGGCCGGTGTCTGGCCGGGAACCGAGGCGACGGAAGCCGGGCTTCTCAACGTTTCCTGGCCCGCGCGCATGCAGCGGCTGCGCGAAGGACTGATCATGGATCATGTCCCCGCCGACAGCGAAGTCTGGCTCGACGGCGGGCATAATCCGGGCGCAGGTGCGGTCGTTTCCGCCGCCATGGCCGAACTCAGAGACAAGGTCGATCGCCCGCTCTATCTCGTTGCGGGCATGCTGACGACCAAGGATCCGGTCGGGTTCTTCCGGTCCTTCGAAGGGTTGGCGCACTACGTGGTCACCGTCCCCATCCATGCCTCTCAGGCTGGACGCACGCCGAAAGATCTGGCGGATCTGGCGGCACAGGCGTGGCTGATTGCCGAGCCGAAAGCAGATCTTCTGTCCGCACTCGACCGGGTCTCGGAACTGGCGGCCGGTGATATCCCGCCGCGGATCCTTCTATGCGGCTCGCTCTATCTCGCCGGCGACGTGCTGGCCCTCAACGGAACGCCTCCGGAATAAGCCGTCGATGTTGCGCGGCTTTCACGACGTGGCGGTGCTGTTCACGCCCGCTTCCCAACCGAGAATGGCCTGCTTGCGGGTCAGGCCCCAGTGATAGCCGCAGAGCGTGCCGTTCTTGCCGAGCACGCGATGGCAGGGCACGACAAAGGAAATCGGGTTCCGGCCGACGGCCGAGCCGACCGCGCGAGCGGCAGACGATTTGCCGATGTGAGCCGCAATATCCGAATAGGTCGTTGCTCCGGCGAAGGGGATCGCCAGAAGCGTTTCCCAGACCCGAACCTCAAAATCCGTGCCGATCAGCACGACGCGTAGCGGCGTTTCGCTCGACCATTGTGCCGGATCGAAGATGCGGGCCCGATAAGGCTCGCTCGCCGCGCGATCCTCCACATAATCGGCATTGGGCCACCGCTTGCACATATCCTCAAGTGCGGCCGCCTCGTCGCCAGGATCGGCGAAGGCAAGGCCTGCGAGACCGTGTTCGGTCACCATCACCAAAGCCTGACCAAACGGCGAGGAGTGAAAACCCCAGCGGATCGTCAGCCCACGTCCTTTAGCCCGGTAGGCGCCGGGCGTCATCGCCTCATGCACCACGAAAAGATCGTGCAGGCGCGCTGGACCGGAGAGCCCGACCTTATAGGTCGTATCCAGCACAGAAGCTGATCCTTTCAGCATTTCGCGCGCATGATCGAGCGTGATCGTTTGCAGGAACTGCTTTGGCGTGAGCCCGGCCCATCGGCGAAAAACACGCTGCAGATGCATCGGCGACAGACCGATCCTGTCCGCGATTTCACCGAGAGAGGGCTGATTGCGCCAATGCTCGGTGATGAATTCGAGCGTCGCGCGCACGGTTGCATAGTCGCCGCCTATAGTATCGCACAACGGCTTCATTTCGGCCGCTTGGGGTTTGGCAAACGCAACGGTCATGGGACTTCTCCCTGGAATGGGCGGGTCCGGAAAATACCCGGACCTCATTTCAGGATAGGAGGTAGGGGGCCAAAGTGCGACGAACCACCCGTTTCTTGCGGCGGCACGCGTCATCTGGCGACAATCGGCAGTGCCGGATCAAACGTGATCACTTGCCGTTTCAGCCGTCGCGTTCGGATCGCCCGAGGCCGTGCGCCAGCCGAATTCCGGGATCGCGATCTGGCGATTGCCGGAGAAATCGGTGCTAACGACGATGATATCGCGCTCTTCCATATAGGTGATCAGACGGCGGGCACGCCCGGTGGAGCGCGTTCCGTAAATCCGCGCGATCTCGGCATCGACCGCCCACCATGGTGGCCTTCGCCAGAACCAGAAAGACGCCCTGCATGTCATCGGGCAGACTGTGCGACAGCTCGATGGCGTGTTCCCAATCGGGTGTTGCGCCTTCTTTAAGCCCGACACCCGCACGCGCCACGGCAAGTCGCTGGCGAAAGCTGGGCAGATCCATCGCCGCGCTCAGGCGGGCAATCCGCATGCGCACCTGAAAATCCTGGTAGAGCACCGACACGGAGCGGAAAGCCACCTCCGGATCCTTCAGGATTTCCTGCAATATGGCGTCGATCCCGACTTCGCGTTCATGCTTGTCCATAGGAGGACTTGCCGCTTCCACCTGCTCGTTGGCACTGACGCGCGCTTCGGCGAGTTGGGTAAGCAGATCGGGGGCAAGCGTTGGCGCAGGGCGACGGGACGGTGATACTCTTCCGACTCGTCGGCACCGCGCGTGAAAATCAGATCGCGGGCGTCTTCCGGCGGCTTTTCAGGCAGCGGCATGAGCTTGAAGCCGCCGCTTCGCGCCGCGGTCTCTACCGGGTCGATCTTCACGGTGATGGCGGAACCAAGCGCAATGAAATGTCCATGCTCCAAATTGCGGAAATCTTCGGCCTGAAGACGCTCCATGCCGAGGAGATCGGCCGCGCGCGCCATGTCGATATCGAGGAAGGTCCGGTCCATCAGAAAGTTGGCAGTTTCGGCGGCCACGTTCTTGGCGAGTTTCGCCAGACGCTGCATGGCGATGGTGCCGGCAAGACCGCGCTTTCGGCCGCGACACATCAGGTTCGTCATCGCGCCCAATGAGACACGGCGCGCTTCGTCGGAAACCTCACCGCCGGAGGAGGGGCGAAAAGCTGAGCCTCGTCGACAACAACGAGCATGGGATACCAGAGGTCGCGCTCGGCATCGAAAAGCCCGTTCATGAAGGCGGTAGCGGCCTTCATCTGGATATCTGCGTCCGGTCCCTCCAGATTGAGGACGACGGAAACGCGGTGCTGGCGGACGCGACCGGTGATTCGGGTGAGATCGGCCTCGCTCGCCCCTTGAACCTCCACCACCACGTGGCCGAACTTGTCGGCCAGCGTAACGAAATCGCCTTCCGGATCGATCACCGCCTGCTGTACTCATTGCGCATTCTGCTCCAGAATCCGGCGCAAAAGGTGGGATTTGCCTGAATCAGGAATTGCCCTGGACGAGAAGACGGGTCGGCAGCAGTTCCTCCAGATCGAACATGGCCGGCGTCCCCTTAGACGTCGTACCGATGTCGATGCCGACCTGCATTCCTGCTCCTGAAACTGGTATGGGAGGATGCGACGCGCATATCGCCGCATTCCTGCCCGCTCGGAATAACACAAACCCGCTCAGGTGCGGTGGGAAGAGCCCTCTTCCTCCACAGCTAAATGGCACGATTTCCACATGTTCGCTCTATGCAGGACTTGATGCGGGTCCACCGGAACGGGCGGCGGCCAGAGCGTGGGAAAAATCCTCGCGGTCACCGGGGTTCAAGGAATCGCCGACCGGCACATCGCATCCGTGCGAGCGAAGGCGAAGCCGGGTGACGCCCTCGTCTTCTATCCGTTCCACGTCAATGCGAACCCAGACCGGATTGAAGCGGATGACCTGCTCTTCTCCACGCGCAGAGAACTTGCGCAAGATGACCTCGTCGCAAGAGACGTGCACTTCCTCGAACGCGCGAGCATCGCGGTAATTGCTCCGGAAGGCGAACCAGACGAGCGCCACGTCGAGGCCGAAGAAGCCAAAGATCGGCCAGGCCCCGATCGCGATGCAGAAGAGCCCGGCGGTGAACGACACGCCGCACAAAACCAGCATCAACACGAAAAACCCCTGCGGACCGAGCGAACGGTAGGGGTCAGGACAGCGGAAAAGAACGGTTCGGCCGCAGCTTCCTGCCCGACCCGCGGTCCGTCCACCGTCGGTTGCGTTTTCGTATTGGCGTCTGTCATAGGGCTTCAGTATAGAAGACTAATGGCCAAAACCAAGACAGCATCACCCACCACGCAAAACAAGGCCGGCTCGTCGGCAAAAAAGGCAGCGGCAAGCCCTGCAAAACGGGCCCGACGCGCGAAAATCCCGAAATATACGGCAGCCGAGATCGAAGCGATCTTCGAACGCTTCCATACCCATGATCCGGGACCGAAGGGCGAGCTGGAATATGTGAATGCGTTCACGCTGCTGGTGGCTGTGGTGTTGTCGGCCCAGGCCACCGATGCGGGCGTGAACCGGGCGACGCGCGGGCTTTTCGCAATCGCCGATACGCCGGAAAAGATGGTGGTGCTGGGCGAGAACAAGGTTCGCGACGCGATCAAGACCATCGGGCTTTACCGCAACAAGGCGAAGAACGTGATCGCGCTGTCGCAGATGCTGATCGCAGAGCATGACGGGGAGGTGCCGCGCTCGCGCGAAGCGCTGGAAGAGTTGCCGGGCGTGGGCCGCAAAACGGCCAATGTGGTGCTCAACATCGCCTTCGGCGAACCGACGATCGCAGTCGATACGCACCTTTTCCGGATCGGCAACAGGCTTGGCATTGCACCGGGCAAGACGCCGCTGGAAGTGGAACGGAAACTGGAGAAGATTATACCCGATGCCTACCGGCTCCACGCCCATCACTGGCTGATCCTGCACGGTCGCTACGTGTGCAAGGCACGCACGCCTGATTGCGGGCGCTGCATCATCGCGGATCTGTGCAAACCACCCCAAAAACGGGCCTAGAAGGCCACCCCACGCGCGCTCCGGCCAAGAAAGCCGGACAGGACAAGGGCGGGTACGCCGAGATGTTGACAGGCCTTCACCCGTGTTCGCGCGGCAAAGCCGCGGCAGGTTGCCGCGTTCGGCTGATTCTGCTGATGCCCTATCAGTCGGTCTGGCGAAGACGCACAACCACGTCGACCCGAACGACTTCCATGCCGTCCGGCGGCGTCGGCAGATCCTTGACCGATACGTTCGAACCGGGAATGTCGACCACGCGGTTCTCACCCTCGATAAAGAAGTGGTGATGATCGCTGACATTCGTGTCGAAGTAGGTTTTGGTGCCTTCGGCCGCGACTTCGCGCAACATGCCTGCTTCAGTGAGCTGATGCAGGGTGTTGTAGACGGTCGCAAGCGACACCGGCACGCGGGCGAGCACCGCCTCTTCGTGGAGAAGCTCCGCCGAAATATGGCGGTTGCCCTTCGAGAAGAGGATCTCAGCCAATGCCAAGCGCTGTCGCGTCGGCCGCAAACCGGCTTCACGCAGCATGTCGCGTACGCTGTTGCGCGATTCCGGCGAGTGGATATTAATTTGCTGCTCGACCATGACGTTTACGAAGCTGCCATCAAAAAGGGTGCCATACACGTGTACCTGGCTACACCATGTATACGTGCAGACGGCCACACTTAACTTGCCGTTGAAGGACGTTCATCGGGAGTTTCCCGCTCGCCTCCGGCCATCTGAACCAATCGTCCGGTCCGTTCCCGCGGTCATATTCCCGGAAATTTCCAGGCTTCCGAAGTCGAACCGCGAACCGTAACCGATATTATCTCGCATCCTTCCTTCCGGATGCCCGATCGCTTTACCTGCCAGGTCCACATCAGTCTATATAATAGGAAATCGCGGCGTTTAACGCAATCTGGCAGCTCCGCGGCACTCGGTTCCGTTGGCAGAATGGGTAGAGGTCGGGAAGCGAGCAGCTTCAAAATACCGCAAACTGGATCCGGCCCGCCGTTTTCGGCGAATTCGCGTTGCCCGTTGCCCTTTCGAAGCTGATACTCCTGTGATAGGAAAACGCCATCAAAATGATGGACGAAGGAATCCGCCCGAAACGGCGCACCTTTTACGGATGCGCGAACGGGCCCAAATGACCTTCGCGAAAACAAGTGCGGGATCGGAATGCAGGAACGCGCCTCTAGCTACGACTATGAAGACCTACTCGCTTGCGGGCGCGGGGAACTGTTCGGCGCGGGAAACGCGCAATTACCGCTGCCGCCCCTGCTGATGTTCGACAAGATCACGGAAATCACCGAAGACGGCGGCGCCAACGGCAAGGGTGCAGTGCGCGCGACGCTCGAGATCAAGCCGGACCTCTGGTTCTTCCCCTGTCACTTCAAGGGCGATCCCGTCATGCCGGGCTGCCTGGGCCTCGATGCGCTGTGGCAGATGGTCGGCTTTTTCCTCGGATGGCTCGGCTCTCCGGGACGCGGACGCGCGCTTGCCGTCGGCGAAGTGAAGTTCACCGGAATGGTCACGCCCGAGATCAAGCAGATCGAATACGGCGTCGATCTGAAGCGGGTGATGCGCTCGAAGCTCGTCCTCGGCATCGCGAACGGCTGGGTGAAGGCCGACGGCGAAGAAATCTATCGCGCGTCCGATCTCAAGGTCGGTCTGTTCCAGAGCTGATCGGCTTCAGGAACGCACCGGGCTTACCGGCATGATCAGCAGGCGAGTCGTTGCGGCTCGTTGCCGGCAGGTGTCCGCGTGTAGTCATCCCAAGGCACCTTCAGGCGCCTTGGTGCAATAGTTATCGCTTAAAAATAAGCTTCCGGCCGACGATGAAACCGAAACGACTACCGGACCGGAGCGAAACAGCATCGAGGAGACCGCCATGAGGCGTGTGGTCGTCACCGGAATGGGCATCGTGTCGTCTATCGGCAATACGACACAGGACGTTCTGGCGAGCCTTCACGACGCCAAGCCGGGCATCGTTTTCGCCGAGGACCATCAGAGGATCGGTTTCCGCTGCCAGGTTCACGGCGACCCGAAACTCGATCCGGCCGACATTCTCGACCGGCGCGCCATGCGCTTCATGGGCGCAGGGGCTGCATGGAACTATATCGCCATGCAGCAGGCGATCGCCGACAGCGGCCTGGAAGGCAGCGACGTCACCAACGAGCGCACCGGCCTGATCATGGGATCGGGCGGGCCCTCGACAAAGGCGATCGTCGAGGCGGCGGACATTGCTCGTGACAAGGGGCCGCGGCGCATCGGCCCGACCGCCGTTCCCAAGGCGATGTCGTCGACCAATTCCGCGACGCTGGCCACGCCCTTCAAAATCCACGGCGTGAACTATTCGATCTCAGCGGCTTGCGCGACCACCAATATCTGCATCGGCAACGCGGCCGAGCTCATCCAGCGGGGCAAGCAGGACGTGGTCTTCGCCGGCGGCGGCGAGGAGCTGGACTGGACGCTGTCCGTCCTCTTCGACGCCATGGGCGCGATGTCTTCCAAGTACAATGACACGCCCTCAACCGCCTCACGCGCCTATGACGCCAATCGCGACGGTTTCGTCATCGCGGGTGGCGCAGGTGTGCTCGTCCTGGAAGAATACGAACACGCCAAGGCACGCGGCGCGAAGATCTACGCAGAAATCGTCGGCTACAGTGCAACGTCTGACGGTTACGACATGGTGGCGCCTTCGGGCGAGGGCGCGGCGCGCTGCATGAAGCTGGCGCTTTCCAACGTCGATTGCCCGGTCGATTACATCAACCCGCACGCCACCTCCACGGTGATCGGTGATCTGAAGGAAATCGAAGCCATTCGCGAGGTCTTCGGCGACAAGATTCCGCCGATCTCGGCCACGAAGTCGCTCACCGGCCATTCGCTCGGGGCGGCCGGCGTCCAGGAAGTGATCTATTCGATCCTGATGATGAACAACGATTTCATAGCCAAATCGGCAAACATCGAAGAGCTCGATCCTGCATTTGCCGATATGCCCATCGTTCGCGAACGCATCGACAACGCCAAGATCAATTGCGTACTGTCGAACGGCTTCGGGTTCGGCGGAACGAATGCGTCGCTCGTTTTCAAACGGTGCGACGGCTGATTTGAATTGTGCCGTTCTTCTCCCCCGAATCCGAACGGCACAATCGTCTAAAACTAACAAAAGCAGAAATATGGAAACCGGCAGTTGGCATATCCGACCGCGCGGCGTCCTTTTTAGCAGAATAAGGAGAGTCGCATGATCGGTTTGATGGAGGGCAAACGCGGCCTTGTCATGGGTGTCGCGAATGATCACTCTATCGCTTGGGGCGTTGCCAGGGCATTGGCTGAAAACGGAGCCGAACTGGCCTTCACCTATCAGAGCGAGGCTTTTGGTCGGCGGGTGAAGCCGCTTGCTGAATCGGTGGGATCATCCGACATCCTGATCCCGTGCGATGTGGAAGACCTTGTGTCCGTGAAGAACGTCTTCGCCACCTTGAAGGAGCGCTGGGGCAAGATCGATTTTCTCGTTCATGCCATCGCGTTTTCCGACAAGGGCGAGCTGAAGGGGCGATATGCGGATACCAGCCGCGAAAATTTCTCGCGCACGATGGTGATCTCCTGCTTTTCCTTCACCGAAATCACCAAGCTGGCCACCGAGCTGATGCTGGACGGTGGATCGATCATCACGCTCACCTATGGCGGCTCGACGCGGGTAATGCCGAATTACAATGTGATGGGTGTCGCCAAGGCCGCTCTTGAATCTTCGGTCAGGTATCTCGCCGCCGATTACGGTGCCCAGAATATCCGCGTCAACGCGATCTCGGCCGGTCCGGTGCGCACGCTTGCCGGCGCCGGTGTTTCCGACGCGCGGCTGATGTTCAATTTCCAGCGCGATAATTCGCCGTTGAAGCGCCCCGTGACCATCAACGAGGTCGGCAATGCGGGCGTTTATCTGCTGTCCGATCTGTCGTCCGGCGTCACCGGCGAGATCCATTTTGTCGACAGCGGCTTCAACATCATCTCCATGCCGCGGCTCAACGAGTTGCAGGCACTCGAAGAAGCTGCGGAAAACGCTGCGGCAGAATGATGCACCTTCAGAAGTGAAGGAATGCGGATGTGCTACGGCGCGTCCGCTTCGCTTCAAGAGATCCGGCAAGCCATTGCCCGCCTTCGTCCGTCAGTCGAACGTCTCGTCGGGATAGACGCCGAAGAGCAAGATCTGATCGACCCACCCCTCCCAATCGTTTCCTGAAATCTTGCAGAGGCCCTTGCCACATTCCGATACAGAGGCGAGCACGTTGGGTTCCAATTCTCCAACGATGGCGGCGTTTAAATCGGGTCCGGAACGAAGTGGAACGGTGCCCGTCTTTTCCCACGGCTTGACCAATGCCGTGCGGCGACCTGACAGAAGCGAATGGAAGACCCAGCCTTCGCTGCCCTCCCAATCGCGGATTCGTCGCCAGTTCTCGAATTCCTGAACGATCTCAACCGGCAATCCGGCGTGCACGAAGGTCCACACAACCTCATGATCCCGGCCGGGACCGCGACGCACATTCACCCGATCCGACTTGAGACTGACGAAGCGTGGAACTGGCAAGCCGCTGGCGCCTTCCGTGGTGCCCTGAGCACCCGCACCGACCACCGATCCGACCATCACCGGAGTCAGGAAAGCCAGGACCAGAAAGGCGTGCGCAAGGATGCGCAGCGAGTTCCGTTTTGTGTGCTTTCGGTTCATGGGGCTGTTCGGTCCGTAATCCATGAGTCTAACCGGAGGCTTCCGTCTCATTGTTCAGCTTGAAGAAACCCACTTGAGGACGCTACGGTCTGCCCTGAATCCCGCCGACTGAAGGTGCGGGCCCCGGTGCGAGCTACGTTTCGTGCGATTCAGGCTGCGGTTTCGGTCAGTTCGGCTTGTTTCTTGCCCACCATCTGGTTAGGAAAGCTACAAGCTTCGGCTGACACCGCTCGGCGACACAATGCGTCGATTACGGTTAAGGACCCCTCAACGAACTGGTCTAGGCGAGGACCGCAATGCCCATCAAGAAACCCCTTGTCATGGTTACCCGGACCTTGCCGGATGTTGTCGAGACGCGCATGCGCGAATTGTTCGACACCCGTCTCAATGACGGAGACCGGCCGACGAGCCAGGCAGAACTGGTCGAAGCGGTGAAAACCGCCGACGTTCTCGTGCCACCGTCACGGACAGAATCGACACCGCCGTCCTGTCCGAGGCTGGCCCCAATCTCCGACTGATCGCGAATTTCGGCAATTATTTCTATAATATCGACGTGAACGCTGCCAATAATCGCGACATCACCGTGACCAACACGCCGGACATTCTCACCGAGGATACGGCCAACATGACCATGGCGCTGATCCTCGCGGTTCCTCGCCGGATCGCCGAAGGCATCAAGATCCTGGAAAACGGCGAATAGCATGGCTGGTCACCGGATCTGGGGCAAGCGCCTCGGTATTGTCGGCATGGGCCGAATCGGTCAGGCGGTCGCGCGCCGCGCCAAGGCGTTCGGCATGTCCATCCACTATCACAATCGCCGCCGCGTGCCGTTCAAGGTCGAAGACGCGCTGGAAGCGACCTATTGGTTGGGACAGCCTCGACCAGATGCTGGCGCGCATGGACGTGATTTCGGTCCATTGCCTGCACACGCCCGCAACCTATCACTTGTTGTCGGCCCGGCGGCTGGAGCTTCTGAAGCCGGAAGCCTATCTGGTCAGCACCGCGCGTGGCGAGGTCATCGACGAAGTCGCACTGACGCGAATAATCGAAGCCGAAGAGCTGGCGGGAGCGGGGCTGGAGCTCCTCAAGTCGGAACGCGTTCTGCTCCTGCTGCATATGGGCTCGACCACGATCGAAGGCCATATCGACATGGGTGAGAAGGTGATAATCAACATCCGCACCTTCACGGACGGGCATTGCCCGCCCGACCGCGTCCTGCCGTCGATGCTCTGAAGGCATTGACTCACTGGATCAAGCCGTCGATTCGAATCTGAAACGTATTGGGAGCCTACCGTCGGATTTCGTTCCGAATTCGGCGCGCTCTACGGTTTTGCCTTCATATCCAGGTATTTCGCCCAGATCACCTCGTCACCAAACCTGGCGATAAATTCGGCGTGCGCCGCAATGTCGGCTTCGCTCAGGCGCGAGGGCAGGGGCGTTGCACGTGGCTTGACGGCGCGGCGAATGACGGGACCGGCATCGTCGTACTCTTGCTCACTGGCGCTACTTGTCAGTCCGAGAGAGGACTGCTTGCCGCCGATCAGCTCGATATAGACCTCAGCCAGAAACTCAGCATCGAGAAGAGCGCCGTGGATCGTACGACGGCTGTTGTCGATCCCGTATCGCGAGCACAAAGCATCGAGCGAATTGGGCCCGGCAGGATGGCGACGGCGGGCGAGCTGAAGGGTATCGAGAACCTGCTCGTTGCCGATCGGCGGGATGTTGAGGCGCCCGAGCTCCATGTTGATGAAGCCCATGTCGAAGGCGGCGTTGTGAATGACCAGCGTCGCATCGCCAACGAAATCCACGAATTCCTGCGCCAGCGTAGCAAAGACCGGTTTATCGGACAGAAATTCCTCCGACAGGCCGTGGACGTTGAAGGCTTCCTCCGGCATGTCCCGCTCAGGATTTATGTAGACGTGATAGTGCTGGCCCGAGGAAATATGGTTCACCAGTTCGACGCCGCCGATTTCCACCAGGCGGTCGCCACCGCGGGGATTCAGGCCGGTCGTTTCGGTATCGAGCACAATCTCGCGCATATCGCGTTTCCAGTTCTGCAGCGCGAGTCAGCCGCGCTTTAGAAGGTCATTCTCGTCTGAGCGAATCAGGGCAACAACCGCCGGATCCTGCTTATCCACCCATTGAGGCGGTAGCGCGCAAAATGGCGGAAACCCGTCGACGGACCTGGTCCAGCCCATGGCCGGTCTCGATCATGAAATGGGACCGCTGCCGCTTTTCCGCATCCGGCATCTGCCGGGCGAGGATCGCATCGAGTTTTTCCGCCGTCATTTCAGGCCGCTTGAACACCCGTTCGCGCTGGATTTCCGGGGTCGTGGTGACAAGAACCACGGCATCGACCTGTTTGTCACCGCCTGTTTCGAACAACAACGGAATATCGAGAACCGCGACCGGGCACAACCTCGCGCGGGCATCGGTGAGAAATGCGTCGCGGACGTCCCGGACAAGCGGATGGATGATCGCTTCCAGATGAGCCAGGGCTTCCGGTTTGCCGACCACATATTTTCCAAGCGCAGCGCGATCGACCGCCCCGTCGACAACCGTTCCGGGGAAAGCCTCCTCGATCGCTGGCGCAGCCTTTCCTGCGTAAAGGGCATGAACGGTGGTGTCTGCGTCATAAACGGGAACACCAGCCTCGGCAAAGAGCTTGCCGGTGGTCGATTTTCCCATGCCGATGGACCCGGTGAGACCGAGAATAATCATGTTTCAGGCTTCTCCCAGCTTTTCGTCCCAGGCCATATCCTCCAGAACGATGCTCCGCAATTCCGCGGTCACCTGCGGGCGGTGCCCGAACCAGAGTTCAAATCCGGGGATAGCCTGATGTAGCAACATACCGAGACCGTCTACGGTTTGCAGACCGCGATGGCGCGCCAAGGCCAGAAGCGGCGTTTCGAGCGGAACGTAGACGATATCCGTGACGACCGCCGAACCCGGCATCGGCGACAAATCGACATCGAGAGCGGGCTGACCTTCCATGCCGAATGACGTCGTGTTGACGAAGATCGACACGGTTTTCAGGATCGTGGGCAGATCGTCGAACTCGTGAACCTGAACTCCGGATCCGAAACGATCCGCCAAAACCTTTGCGCGCTTGCGGGTACGGTTGAACAGATGAACCGTCAGTCCGCGCGACAGAAGTGCCCAGACAACGGCGCGTGCAGCACCTCCCGCGCCGAGCACGATTGCCGTTTTACCGATCTCGTCCCATCCCGGCGCGCCGGAATCGAGCGATCCGAGAAAACCGAACTCGTCGGTGTTGCTGCCAAGAAGACGACCGTCCTTAAGGACGATCGTATTGACCGCGCCAAGAACGCGGGCGGTTTCATCGACCTCATCGCAACAGGAGAAAGCCGTTTCCTTGTACGGGATGGTGACGTTTGCGCCGACAAGACCGGATGACGAGAAGGAGCGGAAAAACGCTTCGGCTTTTTCGGGTTCCAGTGCGAGACGATCGTAGCTTCCCGCCAGATCATAGGTTTTCAGCCAATGACGATGAATGATCGGTGAGCGCGAATGCTTCACCGGCCAGCCTATCACCGCCGCGCGCGGTGCGTTTTCCATCATATCCCCCAGACAATCATTAGAATTCGAGCACGCCTTCGGCCCGAAGGAAGGCGAGAAGCGGCAAAAGCGGCAAATCGATGATCGTGGTGTAGTCGCCCTCGATCTGATAGGAACGGACGCTCTTCAAGGCGTTTTCTCCTATATGAGCCAGATAGTACCCCAGAAATTGAGGTAAGAAATCGCGCATCATCAATGTTGCCGATGAAATATGACGCTAGATCGCTTCCTCGTCGCGAACGCAGACGATTGCGAAATGAAGCTGATGGGGGAGCCCGCGCAAGGCAAGAAGATTGACGCGAGCCTGTTCGATGGTTTCCGGCTTGAAGAAAATCTCGCCGTCGAAATCCAAAACCTGATCCGCGTCGATCACGATCGCACCGGGACGGCAGGCGGAAACATTGTCCGCCTTCGCCTCTGCCAGAATTAAGAACTAATGTCTTCAGGAGGGAGTTTCGCCTCTCTCAAAGGCGCATCGACGGCTCGTTCGTCGATGTCAGCGGCTTGCGTCGAAATATAGAGACCGGCATCGCGCAACATCTGCGCGCGCCAGGGGGACTTGTGCTCGCCAGGACGAGATCGCTCATTCATTCATTCATTCTCCCGGAATATCATGAAATTGACGACGTTACTTCATCAGGTACATGATCACCGTGGCCGTTTCCTAGATCGAGCGGCGGGTCACGTCGATGACGGGCCAGCCGTGCTCGGCGCACAGTCACCGCATGAAACTAATTTCCTCCGAGATCGCGGAGCGATCGACACAGCGATGGTTCTGACCGATGGCGTTCAATGACAAAAGCCGGTTCTGGTGGACCTGGAGGATACGTTCGGCACTGGCAACAAGTCCGACCACGAGCGGACGGCGAACCTCGAAGAGGGACGGGGTGATCGGAACCTCGGGCATGATCGGAATATTTGCGACCTTGATGCCCCGATTGGCGAGATAGATGCTCGTCGGCGTCTTGGAGGTTCGGCTGATACCGATCAGCACGGCATCGGCTTAGTCGAGGCCGTCCGGCATCTGCCCGTCATCGTGCATCATCGTGTAGTTGAGTGCGTCGATCCGCCGGAAATAGTTGACATCCAGCGCATTTTGTCCGCCGACCCGACGGAATTCCTGAACCTTGAGATTAGGACTGGAAGACCGCGAAAACGGGATCGAGAATGTTGACGCACGGCACGCCATGCTCGCAGCAGACGCATTCCAGACGGCGGATCTGCTCATCGGCGACGAGCGTATAGAGCACGATGCCGGGAGCGGCCTCGATTTTCGTCAGAACACGGTCGAGCTGGCGATCTGAGCGGACGAGGGGGTAGACGTGCTCGACCGGCTGTATGTCCTCGTACTGTGCCAGTGCCGCGCGGGAAACCGTCATCAAGGTTTCGCCGGTGGAATCCAAAATCAGGTGTTAATGGAAGAAGCTACGCGGATCTCTCGGGTTATCATCCCCAGATGATCTTCGACCCTGTGCATGAGCGGGCATGACTCTGCCTCCTTCGGCGCGTGACCTAATCCATCATGCCCATAGCAGCTTTTTCATCAACAGAGAGCGCAGCGCGGGACAATTTCAGGAGGTGGATTCTGAGAATCTGGGAATTCGCATCCAGAGATGGAGTTACTGACTCCTCATCCGCACTTTATGCACAGCGTCAAATTCGTTAACAAGGCGTTAACGTCGCCGAAATCCTTAAGGTCCGTTTAAGAAATTGGTCGAGTTCGCTCAGGTATGGAGAAATGTCATCCCCAACGTCCCTGAAGGCAAAATAACTAATCGAAAAATTGTGGAGGGATTATAATCACGGCAATCCACACGCAAATTAAATAAACAAATCTCTTCTAAGAGATTCATTGATTAGAAGTTTGAAGGAAAAAGGGACGAGACGCATGCGATCGAAGGAGCGAGCCGTAATGCGGGTGCTGGCAGGAGAACAGCTTTGGCCACCTCCCGTCTGGATGATGCGACAAGCGGGACGCTATCTTCCCGAATATCGCAAAACCCGAACGAAGCAGTCCGACTTCCTGAAATTCTGCTACGACACGGATCTGGCGGTCGAAGTGACCCTGCAACCGATCCGTCGCTTCGGCTTTGATGCAGCAATCCTATTCTCGGACATTTTCGTCGTTCTCGATGCGTTGGGCTATCCAGTTCGCTTTGAGAAGGAACGAGGTCCGGTCCTCACGCCTCTCTCCAGCGAGATCCTCGATACACTGAAACCTGAAAGGACTCACGATCATCTTGCGCCGGTCATGAGAACTATGGAGCGGCTGAGAGCGGAACTTCCCGAGGATACGACTCTCCTGGGCTTCTGCGGGGCTCCCTGGACGGTTGCGTGCTATTCGGTGGCCGGTCACACCACCCAGGATCAAACTGCGGCCCGTATCGGCGCCTATTCCGATCCTGAGACGTTCCAGCACTGGATCAACCTGCTGGTCGAGGCCTCCGCCGACTATCTGATCCATCAGCTCGATGCGGGCGCCGATGCGCTGCAGATATTCGATACCTGGGCCGGTGTACTCGATGATGAGGGATTTGAACGCTGGTGCGTGGATCCAACGCGACGGATCGTGGAGCGTGTGCGCGCGGCCAAGTCTGATGCGGTGATCATCGGATTTCCGAAAGGCGCCGCCGGTCGATTGCAGTCTTATATTGCGCGTACCGGTGTGAACGCCGTCGGTCTCGACTGGACTGCGCCGATGGATTTAGCGCGCGATGTTCAAAAGACCGTGCCGGTTCAGGGAAATCTCGACCCGATGCGGCTGGTTGCGGGCGGTGATGCTCTCGATCAGGGGGTCGACACGGTGCTCCGCTATCTCGGGCAGGGGCCTCTGGTGTTCAATCTCGGTCACGGAATAGTGCCACAGACATCGATCGCACATGTAAAGAGAATGATAGAACGGGTTCGGTCTGCATCCGATCCTAATCAGAAAAAGTGAGTAGAATCGGTGAGCGATGATCTTGTACTTTTGTTAAAATCCTTTCACATCATGTCGGTTATCGCGTGGATGGCAGGATTTTTCTATCTTCCGCGACTGATGGTCTATCACACAAAGGCCGAGATCGGTTCGGAGACTTCTGAAATCTTCAAGGTGATGGAACGTCGGCTCATGAAGGCGATCATGAACCCGGCGATGATCGCTTCGTGGATTTTCGGGTTGGTTGTTGCCTGGGAATATGGGTACCTTACGGAAGGTTGGTTTCACCTGAAACTCCTTCTTGTATTCATTCTTTCTGGTTTTCACGACCTTTTGGCGAAACACGTGAAAGATTTTGCGGCTGATGCAAACCAACATTCGGAGAAATATTTTCGGGTTATAAACGAATTCCCGACCCTGATCATGATTGTGGTCGTTCTTCTGGTAATCCTGAAGCCCTACGGCTTTTTTGATTGAGACTTAAATAATTATTTTAAAAAGAAATTTTGACCGACACCTTGATCGCGGATTTAAATTGCGACGAAATGGTCGGCATGGGGATATCCCCTTGTCGGTCACAATAAAAGTGACTATGTTCGCGATACTCCACGACATGCAGACAGGCGTCCGGCGTTTTTTATGAGGCGCCAACGCGGCGGTCCAAATGGCCGTGACAAGGTCTGCTAACTCCCCATAACGCTTTTCATCTAGCCGGAAAATCCCATCCACAGCCCGGCACAAATGCGGACCATGATCCAGCCCATGCGGGAAATGAAGCTTCAGGACCTCAAGTCCAAATCCCCTACCGAATTACTCGCCTTTGCCGAGGAATTGGAAGTCGAGAATGCCAGTACCCTGCGGAAGCAGGAGCTGATGTTTGCCATCCTCAAGCAGCTCGCGATGCAGGATGTCATTATTATTGGCGAAGGCGTTGTTGAAGTATTGCAGGACGGTTTCGGCTTTTTGCGATCGCCGGATGCGAACTATCTGCCCGGACCTGACGATATTTATGTTTCGCCCTCTCAGATCCGGCGCTTTTCGCTGCGCACGGGTGATACGGTTGAAGGCCAGATCCGGTCTCCCAAGGATGGCGAACGGTATTTTGCCCTCCTCAAGGTCAACACGATCAATTTCGAAGATCCTGAAAAGACCCGACACAAAATTCACTTCGACAATCTGACACCGCTCTATCCGGAGGAACGCTTCCGGATGGAAGTGGAAAATCCGACGATCAAGGATCTCTCCCCGCGTGTCATCGATCTCGTTGCGCCGCTCGGTAAAGGTCAGCGCGCTCTGATTACTGCGCCGCCGCGTACCGGTAAGACGATGTTCCTTCAGAACATTGCGCGCGCGATCACCATGAACCATCCCGAGTGCTACCTGATCGTTCTTCTGATCGACGAGCGGCCGGAAGAAGTGACCGACATGCAGCGCACTGTCGATGGCGAGGTGGTGTCCTCGACCTTCGATGAGCCGGCAGCACGTCATGTCCAGGTTGCGGAGATGGTGATCGAAAAGGCGAAGCGCCTGGTCGAGCACGGCCGGGACGTCGTCATTCTCCTCGACTCGATCACGCGACTGGGGCGCGCCTACAATACCGTCGTGCCGTCTTCGGGCAAGGTGCTGACCGGTGGTGTCGATGCTAATGCGCTGCAGCGGCCGAAGCGCTTCTTTGGTGCAGCACGTAATATCGAAGAGGGTGGCTCGCTGACGATTATCGCGACGGCGCTCATCGATACGGGTTCGCGCATGGACGAAGTGATCTTCGAAGAATTTAAGGGTACGGGTAACTCGGAAATTATCCTCGACCGCAAGGCTGCGGACAAGCGTGTGTTCCCGGCGATCGATATTCAGCGGTCCGGTACGCGTAAGGAAGAGCTTCTGGTTGCGCTTCAGAAACTCAAGAAGATGTACGTGCTGCGTCGGATCCTTAATCCGATGGGGACGATAGACGCGATCGAATTCCTGCTCGATAAACTTCGGCAGACGAAGAGTAATCAGGATTTCTTCGATAGTATGAATACTTGATTTTGGATCCGCGGCTTTGGTGGTATCGAGGGGTATTATCGTTTAGTTTAGGCCGATTCACGTGAAATAAAACGCGCCGGACAATTCCCCATCCGGCGCGTTTTGTTTCACGTGAATCATTCGATTCGGATTTGGTTCGATCAGGGGATCTCCTGATGATCGCCGATTGTCGAAATCCCGAGTTCTATATCAAGATGAGCTGTCTATTGCTCCGTCACTGGAAACAGGATGATTTTGCGCCTTTCGCCTAAATGAATTGTGATTCGGAAATGATGGTATTTTTTTCCGAATGTCTGACTGTGGCACAGGTAATCGAGTTAATCGGTGTTCTGGAGAAGCTGATCGGGATAAACGGCTTCAGCTATCTTGCTGCAGAGGAACTGGATACGGGTCGCTTCATCCGGTTCGTCGGGCTTGATCGTTCGTAATTCAACGGGTCTGTCGATTTTGCGCCGTGCGTCGATATTGGTTGGCGGCTGGTGCGCTGGGTATGGGCAGGGGGTATACCACGAAAGCGGTAAACGCTTGGCTTAGATTCGGTTTCGAAACTTTGAGGCTCAATGAAATCGTGTTTTTTGCTGTGGTAGGTAATGAGCGTTTGACGACCGTCATGCGTCGCATCGGTATGTCGGCGGAAGGAACGTTCGAGCATCCCGACGTACCTGCGGAATTCTCAGACAAGCGACGTCATTAGCTTTACCGACTGACCAAGCAGGCTTGGCGTGTTTAGTAGGGCAAAGGGATGTCCGGGCCTCAGTGAACCGGTTGTCGTTCCCGGCTTGTTTCTCAAAGGCCTCTATCAGAGCCAGTACGCGCGTTATATCGATCGGGCTCTAGCGCCCTCATGAACTCCTCGGAGCTTATCCATTGGCAAAGAGCATGTTTCTCCCTGACAGAGGTAGGCAACGCTTTCCGAAGTGCCCTTTGCGGTCTTGCCGGCTGCAGGGTGATTGTCCGGGAGGTCCTGGCCGGGGTAGGCGTGCAGCACGTGAGGTTAGTGGCTCCGGCATTCCGCATGATATCGGTGGACCGTCTATCATCTGGCTTGCGACCACGACAAGCTGACTTGCGTTCAAACGGAAATCAAACGCATTCAGAAAGGCTCGTGCTCGCAAATGCGTTTTCCAGGATTTGAGGGGTAAAGATATCGATGATGGCGTTGGCGCGATTGCGATATCGCTCTTCTCCTGTCAGATGTCAAAGCTCGATCAGGTACGCGCCATGATGCCGTTGGCGTTTGGAGCCGCTTCGTCGGCGTCGTTTTTCGGTCGAACGACAAGGTCATTTGCGTCACTGGCCGTCAGAAAATAGCCCTGTCCCGACTGATCCCAATGGTAGTCGAATAGGGTCTTCTCCAGATTCATTGCTCTGGTCAGATATAGTTTGGATTGGCAGTTCCCCGATATAGGGCGAGGGCCGCCAATATGGCATTGGCATAATAGGACGCAAGACCGGGAAAGCTCAGACGTCTCGATCGCCAGGAGTGACCGAGACGACCGGAGCCCGTCATCGATTCGGATATGAAATGGAATGCGCACTCAGCAAGAAATAACCATTCAGGTCTCGCCAGAACTTCCGAAGCTCGCACGCGGGCTGCGATCATCAGGCCCTTCCAGTCCGCCAGGATTTTGTCATCGAGTGCGGGGCGGACGCGCTTATCTCTTTCCTTCAGAAGGATCTGACGAATGCGTGTGAGTCGCTCCTCCTCCTCTGGGTTTGAGTATGGAGCGGAGCACAGCCAGTTCAGAATGGTCTTACCTTCCCAATTGCCGGACGGCATCAGGTCGTAGGTTTGCGTGAAGAGTGTGTAATCATCGGGAGAGAGGATCTTCTCGATATCCGAAGCGTACCAAACGTAGAACCGACCTTCTTCATGCTCGCTATCGGCATCGAGCGAAGCTGCAAAGCCGCCGCCCTCGGTCGTTATTTCCCGTTCAAGCCAGGCGATCGTTTCTTCGATTCGCACACGGAACAAGTCCTGTCCGCTTTCGACAAAAGCTTCGCTCAGAAGCACTATGAGCTGTGCGTTGTCGTAAAGCATATTTTCGAAGTGCGGAACGAGCCATTCCTCGTCGACAGCATAGCGCGCAAATCCGCCGCCGAGGTGATCGTAGATCCCGCCGGAGCAGATCTGCATCAATGTCTTGATGACGAGATCGTGGTATCGCTTGTCATGCGTCTTCAATCCGGCGCGCCAGAACAATTCCAACAGCCCTGCTTGCGGGAATTTCGGTGCGCCTCGGATCCCACCGTTGACCGGATCGGTCACGCCGAACAATTGCTTCGCTGCCGTATCGAGTAGCGACGGCGTCGTGCCTTGGGTAACTTGCGTGGCGCCCTGGTTGGCTTTCCGCAAGATCTTCATCAATAGAGTCCGCATTGGATAAGATCTTCTCACCCTCGGCTTCGCGGATGCGGGCTATTTGTTTGAGGACGTCCACAAAACCCGGCCGTCCCCATCGGACTTGTTTGGGAAAATAGGTTCCTCCCCAGAACGGCTCGGCATTCGGCGTCAGGAACATGGTGAGCGGCCACCCTTCTTGCTGGTCGAAGGCGTGGAGCGCGTTCATGTAAATCTGATCGACGTCGGGACGTTCCTCCCTGTTGAATGAAAAGGGCGTTGATGACCTCGGCCATGGGAGCATCTTCAAAGCTCTCATAGGCCATGACATGACACCAGTGACAGGCGGCATATCCGACCGAAAGTAGAATGGACTTGTTCTGATCGCGCACTTCGGTGAGGGACTGCGCGTTCCAGGCACGCCAATGGATCGGATCGTCCTTGTGCTGAAGAAGGTAGGGGCTATCTATTTGGCGAGCTGGTTTTCGGTCATTGCGTAGATCGGGTGCCTTTTGCGTCTTGTGGGGGATGTTTGCTGTCGGGGACTTGGGTTCTATTCAAAATAGGGTTATCCCCGTTGTCTTCAACAAGGCTAAGCGGCTGTATCTGCCTCTGGCCGGGGTTTGCTGAACGGGAATTTTGTTGATGAGCGAGCGGGAAACGATCTACGCGCTTTCGAGCGGCGACCTTCCTTCCGGGGTGGCTGTGGTTCGGATATCCGGGCCCCGTGTTCGATTCGTCGTCGAAACATTGTGTGGATCATTGCCGGCGCCGAGACGGGCAAGCGTACGCAAGCTTCGCGATCCCGCGAAAGGAGAGGTCCTCGACGAGGCGCTTGTTCTCTTCTTCGAAAGGCCGGCGAGCTTCACCGGCGAGGATGTGGTGGAGTTCCATCTGCATGGTGGCCGTGCGGTCGTGGCAGCCGTTCTGAGCGCTCTGGAGACGTTTGAGGGTGTCACCCCTGCTGAAGCCGGAGCCTTCACCAGACGGGCCTTTGAGGCCGGTCGGTTGGATCTCACCGAGGTGGAAGGACTGGGCGATCTCATCCAGGCGGAAACCGAGGCGCAGCGGCGTCAGGCCATTCGCCAGATGGGAGGGGAACTCGGCGCGCTTTATGAGTCCTGGCGGACCGTTCTGGTCTGCTCCCGGGCCATGATCGAAGCTGAGTTCGACTTTGCTGATGAAGATGATGTTCCAAGAAACGCGAGTGACGCGATCTGGGAGAATGTGATTCGGATCCGAGACGAAATCTCCAACCACCTTGTGGACAATCGTCGGGGTGAGCGATTGCGGTCCGGATTGCAGGTCGTGCTTTTGGGCCCGCCCAATGCGGGCAAATCGAGCCTCCTCAATGCACTCGCCCGTCGCGAGGTGGCGATCGTCACCGAGGAAGCGGGAACGACGCGGGATCTGATTGAGGTACATCTGGACCTTGGTGGGTACCCGGTAACGGTCGTCGACACCGCGGGGCTGCGGGAGGAGGGAGCGGGAGTCATCGAACGGGAAGGGATGCGTCGGGCCCTTGTTCGAGCCGGGACGGCCGATCTGGTTCTCTGGTTGAACCCGGCGGGACAGGAGAGGAGAGAAGAACCCGCGGAGATCAAGGCGGAGCAGATCAGAGTGGTGCGGTTGGCCACGAAAGCGGATCTGGTTGACGTAGATCTTGGTGAAGGCGAAGTCCCCTGTTCGGTCAAAGCATCTGATGGTCTGGGGCCCTTGCTATCGGAGCTTGAAGGATTCGCCAACGATATGATCGGGCAGAGTGATAGCCCGGTTGTGACGCGAGCCCGGCACCGGTGTAGCCTGAGGAGATGTCTCGAGGGATTGAACCGTGCATTGGAAGGTGGGAGCTGGCCGCTGGAATTGCGGGCGGAAGACCTGCGCGTCGCGGGGGATGGGCTTGGTCGGATCGTTGGAAAGACGGACGTTGAAGACCTGTTGGATGTGATATTTAGAGATTTCTGCATCGGGAAATAGTGGGGATAGGCTGTGGATTGAGCGTAAGGTCCTGGGGATGTTTCACGTGAAATATTTTATTTAGCCATTGATTCTGACCCGGATTGAATCGGGTCTGATGGAGGTAAAATACCGAACAGCCGTTGGGCGCTATATGGCAGTGACAGGGACTCGCAAAGACACAGCGGTGTTATGAACTAAAGCGAGTTCTTTTTGACCCGGGTCCGGGCTTGCAATATGTTAGACGCAACCAATTTTCCCGACAGAGTGAAATCTGTTTCGTGTGCGAGAGGGGCTACCGATTCATGGTGACGTTCGACGTTATTGTTATCGGCGGAGGTCATGCCGGATGTGAGGCCGCAGCGGCTGCGGCACGGATGGGCGCGTGTACTGCGTTGCTGACCCATTCCGCCGACACGATCGGAACCATGTCCTGCAATCCGGCGATTGGAGGTCTTGGGAAGGGGCATCTGGTTCGTGAGATCGATGCTCTCGATGGTCTCATGGGGCGTGTGGCTGATGCGGCCGGTATCCAGTTTCGCATGCTCAATCGCCGCAAGGGGCCTGCCGTTCGTGGGTCCCGCGCACAGGCGGATCGCAAGCTCTATCACCAGGCGATGCGTGCGGCCATCGAGACGACCGAGAAACTCACCGTGGTTGAGGGCGAGGTTGATGACCTGGAGATCTCTGACGGCCGCGTGCAAGCGGTGGTCACGACGGACGGGCGTCGATTCGGATGCGATTCGGTTGTCCTGACGACCGGTACCTTTCTTAGGGGCCTTATCCATATCGGTGATATTCAGATTCCTGCAGGGCGCGTCGGTGAACAGCCGGCGATCGGCTTGTCCGATACGCTGGAATGCGCGGGCTTCCGTCTCGGCCGGTTGAAGACGGGGACCCCGGCGCGTCTCGACGGGCGTACGATCAATTGGGCTCAATTGAACGAACAGGCCGGCGACGAGGATCCCGTTCCTTTCTCGACCCTGACCAAACGCATTATGACGCCGCAGGTCGCGTGTCACATCACCCGCACCACGCCTGAAACGCATGCGGTCATCCGGGATAATATAAACCGCTCGGCGATGTACTTCGGCAATATCATCTCCATGGGGCCGCGCTATTGTCCGTCCATCGAGGATAAGATCATGCGGTTCGGGGAGAGGGACGGCCATCAGATCTTTCTGGAGCCGGAAGGTCTGGATGATCCCACCGTCTATCCGAACGGGATTTCGACGTCTCTGCCTGAAGAGGTGCAGAGAGCGTTCTTGAGGACAATCCCTGGTCTGGAAAAGACGGAGATCATCCGTCCGGGATATGCAATCGAATATGACCACGTCGATCCACGGGAGCTTTCTGCTTCTCTTGAAACAAAGCGCGTCGAAGGGCTGTTTCTCGCCGGTCAGATCAACGGAACGACGGGTTACGAGGAAGCAGGAGCGCAAGGACTTCTCGCCGGGCTCAATGCTGCTTTGAAGGCCGGGGGAGGAGCTGCTCGGACGATCGGGCGGGCCGACGGCTATATCGGCGTGATGGTGGATGATCTGATTACGCGCGGGGTCAGCGAGCCATATCGTATGTTCACCTCGCGCGCGGAATATCGCCTCACCCTCCGGGCTGACAATGCCGATCAAAGGTTGACCCCTATTGGGATCGATCTTGGTTGTGTGGGGAAGGAGCGTCGAGTTGCTTTCGAAACGAAATGTGAGGACCTCGAGCATGCGCGTGCTCTTGCTGGGGCGTTGTCTCTTTCGCCCGCGGAAGCGCGTCAGCACGGTCTTGAAATCAATCAGGACGGGGTTCGACGGAGCGCCTTCGATCTCCTGTCCTATACGTCGATCGATATCGCGCGCCTCTCTCAGATATGGCCGGAACTTGGGGTAATTCCGAAGGCTGTCGCGGAACAGATTGAAATCGATGCGACCTACGCCGTCTATCTCGATCGGCAAGAAAGCGATATCGCGGCGCTGCGACGTGAAGAGTCATTGTCTATCCCCGAGGATTTCGACTATGTAGCTCTTTCCGGGCTATCGAACGAACTCCGGGCGAAGCTCGAAACCGTTCGGCCGGGGACGCTCGCCCAGGCGGAGCGGATAGACGGAATTACACCGGCAGCGTTGACGCTCATTCTTGCGCACGTCAAACGCCTGAGCGCGGGCGCAACGGGGGCACGCGGTGCAGCTTGATACCCATGGTGACGGACGGTACGGAGGTTCTGGATCGTTTCTTTTTTGTTTCATGTGAAACGCGTGAGCGACTGACCGTCTATGTCGACCTTCTTCGGCGGTGGCAGAAGGCACAAAATCTGGTCGCGCCGTGTCGACCTTGTCGCAAATTTGGTTGCGGCAATGTGGCCGACAGTCTCCGTATTTATCACCTGGCTCCGGATTTTTTGCACTTGATTGATTTTGGATCCGGCGCCGGATTTTCCAATCTCGTGATTACAATTCTTCTGGTTGAAAAATCGTCCGAGGGAATGGTTTATCTGGTAGAGAGAAATCAGCGCAAGGCGGCCTTTCTGAGAACGATCATTCGCTAGACAGGTGCGCGGGCCTGTGGCCATGCAGATCGAATCGGCTCCGTGACGGATCGTTGGGATGAAGAGAAGGACGGGCACATCAAAGGCGTCTCCGCGCGCGCCCTGGCCGATCTGGATGTTCTTTGCTGTTTCTCACAGCTTTTCGTTTCCGGTGGAGCACAGGCGTTTTTCCACAAAGGACGTGAATCGCGTTCAGAGATTGTTAAAGCGTCTCACGCCTGTCATCTGGATCTGGTAGAAGATAAAAGTCTCATCGATCCGCAGAGCGTCATTCTTGAAATCTCGGAAATCCACCGGATCGACCCTTTTGATTAAATGGTGAATCGGGTGAGGGCTTTGACCGCATGAGTGTGCTTCCTAAATCTCCGCGCGTGCTCTCGCTCGCAAATCAGAAGGGCGGCGTTGGCAAGACGACCACGGCCATCAATCTTGGGACGGCCCTGGCGGCCATCGGCGAGCGGGTACTGGTGATCGATCTCGATCCCCAGGGCAACGCGTCGACGGGTCTCGGTATCGACCGGTCGCAGCGCACCGTGTTCACCTATGAGGTGCTTTACGGTGAGGCAACCTTGAAGGGAGCCATCCGCGAGACGGTCGTGCCCCGGCTTTGGGCCGCACCGTCAACGATGGATCTGCTGGGACTGGAACTCGAAATCGCGGATTCGCCCGATCGTGCTTTCAAGCTGCGCAAGGCGATCGCGGACTACGTGGCCGAGCACGACAATCCCGGTTTCAGCTATATTCTGGTTGATTGCCCGCCGTCGCTCAATCTTCTGACGATCAATGCGCTCAGCGCGTCGCATTCCATTCTGGTGCCGTTGCAGTGTGAGTTCTTCGCGCTGGAAGGGTTGAGCCAGCTTCTGAGCACCGTCGAGCAGGTCAAGCAGGCGCTCAATCCTGAATTGAGCATCCACGGCATCGTGCTGACCATGTACGATAGCCGCAATAACCTGTCGACGCAGGTCGTTGCCGATGTGCGTGAGACAATGGGCGAGGCGGTCTACGACACGGTCATTCCGCGGAACGTGCGTGTGTCGGAAGCGCCGTCTTATGGAAAGCCGGTCTTGCTCTACGATTTGAAATGTCCCGGGAGTCAGGCTTATTTGCGGTTGGCCTCCGAGATCATTCAGCGTGAGCGGAAAATCCGGAAGGCGGCATAGATCCGCAGTTTCGTAATTCGGATTTTACGGTTGGTGTTCGAAACGGGTATTACAGATGATCGGTTTTTGTAAACTCGGCGTCCGGTGCGTCCGATTCGGAACCGAATTGATGCAAGCTAAACAAACGACAGCCGAAAAGCTGCGTCTAAGGAAGCGGGATTATGGCCATGGCGGATGAAGCCGGTGGTACTCGAAACAAGAGATTGGGGCGCGGACTGGCCGCACTGATCGGCGATGTCAGCACCGATGCGCCCAGCGGCGGCGGCAATGCGGATGATGCAGCGGGTGCGCATGGACGCTCCGGTATCCGCAAGATCCGGATCGAATATATCCGGCCCAATC
The DNA here is from genome assembly GCF_030066895.1 of Breoghania sp. Taxonomy (GTDB): domain Bacteria; phylum Pseudomonadota; class Alphaproteobacteria; order Rhizobiales; family Stappiaceae; genus Breoghania. The sequence continues at coordinate 114,977 of NZ_JASJAV010000003.1, forward strand.
CGCGTAATCCGCGCAAGACCTTTAGCGAAGATGATCTGAGCGACCTGACCGAATCCGTGCGCGAGAAGGGGGTCGTGCAGCCGATCCTTGTTCGCCCGTCGGCAATCGAGAAGGGTACGTTCGAACTCATCGCTGGTGAACGGCGCTGGCGGGCGGCGCAGAAGGCGGGGCTCCATGAGATGCCTGCGGTCGTCCGCGATGTTACCGACCAGGAAGCGCTCGAGCTCGCGATTATCGAAAACGTGCAGCGCGCCGATCTCAATCCGATCGAAGAGGCGTTGGGTTACGATCAGCTTGTTGCCGATTTCAATTACAGCCAGGCGGCATTGGCGAAGGTGATCGGCAAGAGCCGTTCGCACGTGGCAAACACGATGCGGCTGTTGAAGCTTCCGAACGCGGTGAAGGATTATCTGGCCCAAGGTCTGCTGACCGCAGGTCACGCACGAGCTCTGATCACCGTGGACGATCCGGCTGCCCTGGCCGAGATCATTGTGCAAAAGGGCTTGAGCGTTCGCGACGCGGAAAAGCTCGCCCATGACCCGGAAGCGTTGAAGAAGGCAAAGGGTGCTGCGCTGAAGCCGGCCGACACGGTCGCCCTGGAGAAGCGCCTTTCAGATGGTCTCGGGTTGGCGGTCGCAATCAACAACAAGCCGAATGCGGAATCCGGTGAACTGAAGATCAAGTATAAGTCGCTTGAGCAGCTCGATCAGGTCTGTCGCCTGTTGGGTGTCAGTAACTAACTGATATAATTAATATTTTAATGAAAAATCCTTCCACTGGTGCGGGGGCCTTTGTCTTTTTGGGCTGTTCCGTGAGCCTCACGGCAAAGTCTCTGCGAAACGCGGGTTAGCGCGTTTCTCTTAGACTGGCTGCATTCAGAAATGCGCCATCTGCGTTTCGACCTTCTTGAGGAAGGAGGAGCTGTCGGTATCAGTTGCGCGGCTCATGTCGTAGAGCGCGAGGTAGTTCAGCGGCGCCATTGGTTTGATCTGAGCGCGCAGGACCCGCTTGACGATCTTGCGCGGGGGATCTCCCGCCAGGAAGGCCCCTGTCCGTGAGCCGCCATAATGGGTAACGGCGGCGAGTTTGGTGATGTTGTGGAGGCTCGGCACCACCTTGCCATTCTCCATCCGGAAGGAAACGCCAGGCAGGAAGACCCGGTCGAAGAAGCCCTTCAACATTGCCGGGAAACCGAAGTTCCAGACCGGATAGCACAGCACCAGCGCTTCGGCCTGTTCCACCCGTTTGACGTAGTCCGCAACATTCGCCTGGTTGCGATCGAGCTCGTGATAGTCGATGCGCTTCTGACGGGAGAGGGCGGGGCTGAAGCCTTCGGCATAGAGATCGCAATCATCGACCTCGTGGCCGGAGACTTTCAGCGTCTTGACGACCGTTTCGTGCAGTGAGGCATTGAAGCTGGTTTCGACCGGGTGGGAGTAAAGAACAAGGATGCGCACGTGAGATTTACCTCAAACCTTGGAACAGGAACCGCCCGTCGGCCTTGAAGTCGAAATCGGGGTTGTCCCAGGTGATCATCTTGCCGGGGTTGAGCAGGCCCTTGGGATCGGCTTCACGCTTGAAGGCGAGTTGTTGTTCGTCGGTCTGCTTCATGCCGCCCTCCTCAAGGGTGTAGCGGTGCGGATTGAAGATTGGCAATTTACTTCCTCGTGCAGGCGGATGATCTCGTCCAGGCGCTCCTCGCTCGTGTAGCGCACGACCGGCAGGCCGAAGCAGGTGACATTGCCGTCGAAACGCACGAATTCCAGGTGCCCCGGCAGCTCGTCGCCGAAGAGTTTGGTCATCGCTTCGACCTTGGCCATCTGATCGGGGTAGGGGTAGAGGATCTGAAGATAGGTGATGCTGGAATCAACCCGCAGGCCGCGCAGCGTGGTGTGGTTCCAGGCCAGTTCGAAGACCGGCGGAAGCCCTTTCTTCTCTTCTTCGCCTGCCGTGTCCGACCGATAGACGATTGATGCCTTCCGATGCTCTGCGAAGGCCGTCAGGGCTGGCATGGCAAAGGGGGCGACAATCTTATCACGCAGACGGACTGATCGGGCCTCAGGTACTTCCTGTGGCGCAGGAAATACTCATGCGGCACCGGGGCAGCGATAACTCCCAGTTCCTTCAACAGAATGCCGTCCTGGGCGCCGAGTGCATCGGCGAAGCGCGCGCCGTCCATGAAGGTGTCAAAACCGACGATCACGTCGACCCAATCGTAGGCAGCGGTCAGCGGCATCTCGACTTCGGTGATGACGCCGTTCGTGCCGTAGGCATGCATGACCTTGGCAAGATCGGCGCCGGTCATGTCGAGAACCCTCGGTTCCGCTTCCATGGTCACGACGCGCGCGCTGATGACGTTGCCGAGATCGCGCAGAGCTCTCCAGCGGATCTAACCGATTCCGCCCGATCCGCCCGTAACGAAACCGCCGACGGCGGTGGCTGTGCTATAGGTGGAGGGATGGAGGCGCAATTCCTGACCGGTTTCGCTCGCCGCGTCATGGATTGCCGACAGCAGCGCTCCGGACTCGCAGACGATGCGACCGGGGCCGATGTCCTTGATCCGGTTCATCTCCGCCAGATTGAGAACGCCGCCGCCGGCCAGAGGCATGGCCTGACCGTAGTTTCCTGTGCCGGCGCCACGGACGGTTACGGGCACATCGTGCTCGTAGCAGGCCTTGAGCACGCGGACGGCGTTTTCTTCAGATTTCGGGGTAATGACGACGTTGCCGGAGACCTGATCGAGCTGCTTTTTCAGGACCGGCGAATACCAGAAGAAGTCGCGGCTCTATCTGTTTGACGATCGAGGGATTATCCTCGATGGAAAGATCGCTGAGTGTCTTCAGCACCGGTTCGAGACCGGGAATTTCGGCGCTCATGATGCACCTCCCATAAGATCATCGAGTTCTCGGTAGTCTGGCAAGGCGGTGTCTATGGGCCTACCGTAACGGAAAACATCGTGCGACGCCCTAGGCCGCGCCATGATTTCAAACAAATCGCGTCCTTGAAATGCGATGAAGTCGGCCCGCCCGCCAACCTGCAGGAGACCGTGCTCCGGCTGGCGCAGGATGCGGGATGGTGTCGTGGTCACCGCACGGATCCAGTCGGAGGCCGGATGATCGAAATGCGCGATCCGCGTCGCCTGGGTGAAGACTTCGATCATGTCGAGATTGCCGTAGGCATAGAAGGGGTCTCGAGTATTGTCGGAAGCGACCATGACGGGAACATCACGGCTCTTGAGTTCGTGCAGAAGCGTGATCCCCCGCCAGCGCGGCGTACCGGGGGCAGAGCCGGGGTTTCGCCGTCCCTGCAGGTACATGTTGCACATGGGGAGCAAAACGATGGCGAGTCCCGCCTTCGCGACGAGATCCATCGTGCGGTTGGCTTCGTCCTCCTCCTGACAGGCCAATGAACAGCAATGGCCGCAAAGGATATTTCCGAAAAATCCGTTGCGGATCGCCGCCTCGGCAATGTGCCGGAGTGTCTGGACTTGCGGATCCGATGTCTCGTCGACGTAGAAATCGAGATCGAGACCGCGTGCCCCCGCCGCCCGCATGATCGCATCGAGGTGTTCGTCGAGGCGCGGGATCATATAGGTGACCGCGCCCAGGACTCCGTTTGCCGCATTTACGTGATCCACCGTCCTCTCCAGGTAACCGTCGTCGGCATCCAGCCTTTCAATGCCGAACAGGCACGATCCGTGTAGCTATATGCGGTCCGACCAGTCCTGAACGACTTCGCACAGGATAGGCCAGGAAATCTCGTTTTGCGGCGGCAGGCTGTCGATATGGGGCCGGATCAGCGACGTGCCGTGCGCGTAGGCGCAGCGCAGGGCGAAATCCATGTGTCGGCGGACTTCTTCACCGGACCAGCTGGTAGCCCTGTCCTCGAAGGTTGCATTGAGCGTGCTACCGAAGGTGCGGTCTCTGTTGGGACGGCGCGGCCAGATGTGCCCCTTGTCGAGATGGGTATGGCAATCGACCAGTGTTGGGAGGACCATGCCACCATCGAGATCGATGTTGGGTTCGGTGCCTTGATCGAGGCTTCTGGCGGTTGCGAATTGCGTGAACTTGGCGTTTTCGACGCGAATATCGATCCGGGCGAGATCTTCGGACTCGGATATCTGATCGATTCCATCGGTCACGAAGGTCGATACGGTGGCGTTCGTGAGCACATAGCTGTCGGTGCTGTTCAGAACAGCGAAGTCGGTCACGTCAGTTTTCTTTTTTCAGCGCGTTCTCGTGCCATTTGTGAAACAACAGGTGGGAGATCGTGTTCGTGGTGAGGAAGAGCGCGGCGAAGAGGCGGGGAATGTTGAGGCGGAACTGGGATTCCAGCAGGTGGAAGGCGAGACTGGATTCCGCACCGGCGGAGCCGGCGGCGAATTCGGCAACGACCGCGGCGATGAGGGCGAGACCCCCGGCGATCTTGAGGCCTGCAAGGAAGAAGAAGAGGGCGTTCGGCATTTTCAAGTAGACCAGCGTCTGCCAACGACTTGCGCCATAAAGCTCGAACAGGTTCAGAAGGTTATGGTCGGTCGACTTCAGCCCCTGCACCGTGTTGGACAGGATCGGGAAGAAGGCAACGATCCAGGCGCAGATGAGCAGGGTCGCTTGTGTGGAGGGCGCGTAGATCAGAATCAGCGGTGCGATCGCGACGATCGGCGTGACCTGCAAGACGACCGCGTAAGGATAAAGCACGAGCTCGGCAAAACGCGATTGCGCCATGAGAACAGCGAGCGCAATATTGCCGACGAGCGCGATGGCAAGCGCGGTGAAGGTGATCTTGAGCGTGACGAGGAGCGCCGGTCACAGGATCGGCCAGTCGGTATAGAGAGTCTCGGCCATGCGCATAGGACTCGGCAGAATGTAATGCGGCACGTCGAAGGCCCAGACGTAGAACACCCAGACGCCGGTCAGAAGCACCAGCATCATCAGAGGGATGGCGATCCGCCAGAAGGTCGCCGCGGTCTTTGCGGTCTCGGTGGCGGATCCGATTTTCGTCATGACCGCCCTGAGCGAACGCGGTCCCGGTGCAGCGGATTGAACGGTTGCCATCGTCATGCCGGTTCGCTTGCCTCCATCGCGCTTTGCAGGGCCTCCGAGGCCCGGCGGCAGAAATCGTTGTAGATGACGGAGGTGCGGAACTCCTCCTCTCTCGGGTAGGGCGTGTCGATGGGAATGTCCTCCATGACGCGGCCGGGACGGGCGGCCATGATGATAATCCGGTTGGAGAGGTAGACGCTCTCGAATACGGAGTGGGTTACGAAAATGACCGTCCAGCCGAATTTCTCCCACAGGTGCAGGAGATCGTTGTTGAGCTTGAAGCGGGTAATTTCGTCGAGCGCGGCGAAGGGTTCGTCCATCAGCAGCAGCTTCGGCTTGGTGACGAGCGCACGCGCGATGGAAACGCGCATCTTCATGCCACCGGACAGTTCGCGCGGATAGCTCTTGGCTAAGCTTTCCAGCCCGACCATCTCCAGAGTGTCCATCACATCGGCCTGGGCATCCGCCTTGGAGCGGCCCTTGAGCCTCAGCGGCAGATAGACGTTGTTGAAAACGGTGGCCCACGGCATCAGCGTGGGTTTCTGGAACACGAAACTGATGTTCTGATCGGCAACTCCGTTTGCGGAGATGGCGTCGGTGCCATTGGCGCCCTTGTGCCACTCGACGCTGCCGGGAGAGGCGTCGCCGAGCCCGGCGACGATGCGCAGTGCGGTGGACTTGCCGCATCCGGAAGGTCCCAGAAGGCTGACGAAATCTCCTTCGCGAATGTCGAGCGACATGTCGCGGAGCGCGATCGTGCCGTTGGCAAAGGTCTTGGAGACGTTTCGGAGAGAAACGAGGGTCGGCGCAGTCTGCGCGGCACAGCTCGTCTGTTCTTTGTTCTTGAGTGTGATTGTCACTTCATCGGTCCGTTTAGCGCCAGGAGAGCCGGTGGTGGTCATGGATGGATGCGAATTACGGTTTCTGACCGGGCGGAGCCCTCGGCCCGAGGCTTCGGGCTCCGCCGCGATTTGACGTTTAAGTCGGCCTTCGAAGGGAAAAGGTCGGCCTAGTTCTTGATGTCCATGCCGACGCCCTTGCAGATGAATTCGGTCGTGTAGACCTTCTCGACATCGAGATCGGCATTCACCACGCCCGCCTTGACCATCTGGTCGTAGAATGCAGTGATGTGGCCCGCGTTCATGCATCCGATGCCCTTTTCCAGGGCCTCTCCCGATTCAATCAGGCCAAATTCTTTCATCGTCTTGATCGAGAAGGCGATCTGGCTATCCGTTATCTCCGGATTGTCCTTCTTGATGGCGGGATTCGCGGTTTCGTTGTCGCCATAGAGATAGTTATAGCAGCCGATGATCGAGGCTTCGACGAAACGCTGAACGAGATCCTCGTTCTTTTTGACGAAATCTACCTTCGCCTCGATCGTGGTCGAGTAGATCTCAAAGCCGGCATCGGCGAGAAGGAAAAGCTTCGGCTTGAAACCGCCTTCGGTTTCGATCACATAGGGCTCGGAGGTGATGTAGCCCTACTGCGTGGACTTCTTGTCGGCGATGAAGGGGGCCGGGTTGAAGGTGTAGAGCTTGTACTGCGCGTCGGAGAAGCCCTCATAGACGTTCTACATCCATTGGAAATAGGAGGCGGAGCCGTCCTTGCCCATGAAGATGGTCGGCAGGCTCGCCAGATCCTCGAATTTCTCCAGCCCCTGATCGGGGTGGGCGATGAGAACCTGCGGATCCTTCTGGAAGATCGCGGTGACCTCGATCAGCGGAATACCCTGTTCGACGGCCGAGAACGAGTCGAGCAGGTTGCCGTTCATGTAGAAGTCGATCTTGTCGGCCATCAGCAGCGCGCGGTTTGCCGCCTGCGGACCGCCCTGAACGATTTCCACGTCGAGGCCGTATTTCTCATAGGTGCCGTCGACGACGGCCTGATAGAACCTGCCGTGTTCGGTCTGAGCGAGCCAGTTGGTTTCGAATTTCACCTTGTCGAGCTCGGAAGCGGGAGCCGCCGCGGCCAAGGTTCCCGTAAGTGTCAGGACCGCAAACGCGATCTTTGCCATGCGATTCATTTGTAAATCCCCCTGCTGATTCTGCGGGTCTTTCCAAGTCGTGCCGCCGGCTGCGATGAGCCCGTGCAACCAGACAAAAATCACAAGAGACATACCTCTCGGGGAGATTTGCGGTCGTGTTCGTGAAATATAATTAAAAAGTTAAATATTAGACGAGAGAGGCTTGGCTCTTGAGTGTCGCAACTTGCCTAGCGGAAGAGGATCGACTTCCGTTGCCTAAAAAATAGTCTCTCACAGACTGTTTGGAAGACGAAGCTCGACCGTACGGTTGTTCTTTGTGCTACAATGCCGGACCGGGTTCGCGCGAATTTTCCGCAACGGCGAGATTTGCAGTTTCGTTCCGGTGGACTAGCGTCTACGGGAACAACTCGGAGGAGTTTGCGATGTTGAGGCATCTTGTGCCTGACCAGATACGCACGCCGTTCGCACGTTACAGCCATAGGGTCGAAATACCGGCGGGATGCCGGATGCTCGTGTGCTCGGGCCAACTCGGCATCGGCGCGGACGATGCCATCCCGGAAGGGGCAGAGGCGCAGTCCAAGGTTTGCTTTGAAGCCTATCCGGGCGCTTCTGCGCGAGGAGGGTATGGACGTTACCGATATCGTGCGCCTCAAACGCCTACTGTTACAGCTCGCGAACACATGGCGGGCTACATGGCTGCGCGGGATGCCTTTATCGGAACGCCATCCCCGGCTTCCACGCTGATGATCGTCTCCGGCTTCACCCGCGAGGATTTCGTCTTTGAAATCGAAGCGCTGGCGGCCAAGACTGACTAATTCTTCCGGCTCAAGGTCGGCAAAAGACAAAAAGAGGTTTCAATGCGTCTGTGGATCAAGAACCCGATAGCCATTCTCGCGGACGACGCGGAACGCGGCGTTGTGGTCGAGGGCGGGGTTATCGTCGAATGCGTGGGCAAGGGGACGGAACCGCAAGCCCACGACAAGGTTTTCGACGCATCGCGGCATGTGTGATCATGCCGGGGCTGGTCAACACGCATCACCACTTCTTCTAGACCCTGACGCGTGCGCATCCGTCTGCCATCAACAAGGAGCTGTTTCCCTGGCTCAAGTCGCTCTATCCGATCTGGACCAGGAACGTGACGCCTGAGATTTTTCGGCTCGGGACGCGCTTTGCGCTGACCGAACTCCTGATGTCCGGCTGCACGACCGCCTCAGACCATCACTATCTCTTCCCCGCCGGGCTTAAGAACGCGATGGATATTCAGGTGGAGGAGGCTCAACGTCTCGGCATCTGCATGACGGTGTCGCGCGGATCGATGGACTTGTCTGAAAAAGATGGAGGGCTGCCGCCGGACGGCGCGGTTCAGGACGAGGATACGATCATCGCCGACTGCGAGCGGGTTCTTTAGAAGTACCATGACCCGTCCGAAGGCTCGTTCATTCAGGTGGCGCTCTCTCCTTGTGCGCCATTCACCGTCACCAAGCATCTCATGACCGAAAGTGCGCGGCTTGCGGACAAGTGCGATTGCCGCCTGCACACGCATCTGGGCGAAACGCTGGATGAGAACGACTATTGCGAACATCATTTCCAGTGCCGTCTGGTGGATTATCTGGAAGAGGCCGGCTGGCTCAATGGTCGGGTTTGGCTTGCGCACGGCATTCATTTCAACGATGACGAGGTGAAGAAGCTCGGCCAGCATTGCGTCGGGGTCTGCCATTGCCCGACCTCCAACATGGTGCTCGCCTCCGGTCAGTGTCGAACCAGGGAACTGGAAGCCGCCGGAAATCCGGTGGGCCTCGGCGTCGAACGACAATTCCAACCTGATGGGAGGGGGTTCGGCACGCTTTGATGATCAATCGGCTGACCTACGATGCCACAGTGAGCCATTTCGATGTGTTCCGCTGGGCGACCGAAGGATCCGCCCGTTGCCTGGGGCGCACCGGTATCGGCAAGATCGAGGTTGGCCGTCAGGCGGACATGTCGTTCTACACGCTCGATGAGTTGCGCTTCTCCGGTGGCGGCGATCCTCTGGCGACGCTGGTGCTCTGCGGAGCGCATTCGGCCGACCGGGTCATGATTGCCGGTGACTGGAAGGTCGAGGACGCGGTGCCGGTGCGTATGGACATAGAGCGTCTGCGCTTTGAGCACGGCGAAGCGGCAAAGCGGTTTCTGGAAGGGCTTTGACATCCGACCGCTGATGTGTACCAAATAGCGCTTGGCGGTCCCGGAATATGGTCGGGGTCGCCCCCCGTTTTGACTGCTTCCGGTTAAACCGATTTAGCTTTCAGATCATTCGTATTCCGTACAAATCATTGATTTTCCTGCGTCATCCGCCGCAGTTTTTGATCTATGTTAAAGCTGCTCGCAGCCCCTTGCCGGGAAGGTGCGGGCCTCAACAAGATCAACATCCCGACCGGAGGATTCTCATGGAACCCAAGGGGGAATATTATCAGCTCGATCGGCTTCTGCACCCGCCCGCGCTTGCTCCCAACTACAAGACGGACGTGACCCGATCGTACAAATACGCTCTGCTGTCGTTGCAGAATTCCTTGTCGGAGATGACGGGTCCCGTCTTCGGCCACAATGAACTCGGTCCGCTCGACAACGATCTCATTCGCAACTACGCGAAGGACGGGGATCCGATCGGCCAACGCATCATCGTTCACGGCCGTGTTCTGGATGAAAACGGTCGTCCGGTGCCCAATACGCTGCTGGAGTTTTGGCAGGCCAATGCGGGCGGACGCTATCGGCACGAGAAGGATACCTACCTGGCGCCGATCGATCCGAATTTCGGCGGTTGCGGTCGCACGCTCACTAACGAGGACGGGTACTATTTCTTCCGCACCATCAAGTCGGGTTCGTATCCGCGGCGCAACTTCGTCAATAACTGGCGTCCGGCCGACATCCACTTCTCGATCTTCGGCCCGGCGTTTGCCCAGCGCCTGATCGCCCAGATGTATTTCGAAGGCGATCCGCTGATCTGGTCCTGCCCGATCGTGCGCGCCATTCCTGATGACGAAGCCATCCGCGCACTCATCGTGCCGCTCGACATGAATGCGACGGTTCCCCTCGATTGCCGTGCCTACAAGTTCGATATCGTGCTGCGCGGACGGCGTTCGACCATGTTTGAAAACCGACTGGAGGGGAACTGAGCCATGGTGCAGCCTCTGAACTATCTGCGCGAAACCGCATCCCAGACGGCCGGTCTCTACGTTCATATCGGCCTCATCCCCAAACAGGTGGGTTTCGATATCTTCGAAAATCAGCTCGGGGAAACCATGGTGACGCCGCAAACGAAGGGCGAGCGGATCACCATCGAGGGGCGCGTTTTCGATGCAACGGGAACGCCGTTGTGCGACGTGCTCTTGGAAATCTGGCAGGCCAATGCCGAGGGGCGCTACAATCACCCCGAGGACAATCAGGACAAGCCTGTCGATCCCGATTTCCGCGGATGGGGGCGGATCGGCTCGCACTTCGATACCGGCGTCTATCGTTTCGAGACGATCAAGCCGGGCGTTGTGCGCGGACGCAACGCTCGCGCGATGGCGCCGCATATCAATTTCTGGATTGTCGCGCGCGGCATCAATATCGGCCTCAACACGCGGATGTACTTCTCCGATGAAACCGAGGCGAATGCCAAGGATCCGGTTCTCAACCTGATTGAGCTGAAAAAACGTCGTCAGACGCTGATTGCAGACCGTCAGGAGCGGGACGGCGAGGTGGTCTATACGTTCGACATCCACCTGCAGGGCGATCAGGAAACCGTGTTCTTCGATATCTGATCCGTTCCCACCGTTTGAAAAGATGAAGGCCGATCTCCCATCTCGGGAGGTCGGCCTTTTTTATCGGATCAAGGGATGAGCGGGCAGGCTCAGATCACAAGCGAACCGACGAGGCGGCTGGATTGCTCGTAAGCGCGTTGGGCCGTGAGATTGTTGTCGGCGGTTTGCCTGTCGGATGATCGGGTTTGCTCAAGTGGGCTTGCCTGATCGACGTCCTGATTGGTGTCCGCAGTGATGCCTGTTTCTTCCCCGTCCTCTCTGCCATTGAGTTCTTCCGCCTGCAATTTGACCAGCTCGGCTTGTGCTTCGGCGCGCATCTGGCGTGTTGCTACGGCGACGCGGACATCCTGGGGGGGGGAGGGGTCGGCAGGAGCGAGCGCGGTGCGCTCGACCTGTTCGGCCTTGGCGATCGTGGCGCTGGGGGTCTGTTCCGGGGAAACGTCGATAGCGACCTCTCCGCCGACGACATAGGTCCGGCCGTCAGGGCCGTGTTCTGTCTCGTAACTGGGAGATCCGGCGGGCTCCGCCGACCGAGGCATGCGCCTGTTTATGCGCCCTGACTTCGGCTTCGCGCTTTTTCAGTCGCTCGACTTCGCGTTCCTCCTCCTCGCTGAGTTCCTGAGAAAGCGCGTAAGAAGCGTTGTTCGTTTCGTCTTTGGCTTTTGAGTTTTCGGGAGACACAAGTCTTTGGGGGGGGGAGGAGAGAGACTGTCCTCCCGAGAACCTTTCAAGTGCCGCTGGGGGGGCGGCGTAAGATCCTACTGCTGCGACCATGGATCTTAGCCAAATAAACAGTGTCCGATGGTGAAATAACTCAGCGTAACAAGCGTTTCATTTTCGCGTGAGCCACATTGGCAAAGTCGACAAGAAGGTGAGATTTGGATGCGCGACGAGCTGTCACTGCGGCAAAAAGGGATTTGCATCCCTCGATCACGCCGCACACGCCTTTATCGAGCTTTTGCAGGACGTTGACCGCTTCGATCCCGACCGCCTCTGGCGGCCGGAATAAGGCGGTAGAGCGCCCTATCGGGAGAGCGGGGCGGCGGCCAGCCGTTCTTCGGCGAGTTCGTCCGCAACGACCTGGGTCGGCCGGTCTTCCGCATCCGCGCGTTCGAAGATACGGGTGAGTGTATCGCCTATGGCGACGGTCTTTTCACGAACCAGCGTGTCCTCGTCTCTTGGCCCGGCGAGTGCGATGGAGATGATGCCGCCTGCGTTGATGGCATAATCGGGCGCATAGAGAATTCCGGCGCGACGCAACCGCTCTCCGTCCTCGTCGGTGGCTAGCTGGTTGTTGGCCGCACCAGCCACGATCTTTGCCCGGATCTCCGGGATGGTCACCGAGTTGAGCCCGGCGCCCAGAGCGCAGGGGCAGAAGATATCGGCGTCCACCTCATGGGCGCGTGTCGGGACGATGGATTTCGCTCCAAAGGACTCGACTGCTCGTTCAACGGAAGCCGTGTTTATGTCGGAAACGACGAGTTTGGCGCCTGCCTTGTGGAGATATCGGATGACCGCGAACCCGACATTGCCGAGACCCTGGACGGAAACGATCAGCCCGGTTGGATCGTCCTTCTGCAATCGATAGCGCATGGCTGCCTTGATGCCTTCGAAGACACCAAGTGCTGTATAGGGTGAGGGATCGCCCAAGCCGGTGCGTGACGTTCCCAGCGCGTAGGTGGTCCGACGGCCGACTACATCCATGTCGGCGCTTGAGATGCCGACATCCTCCGCGGTGAGATATCGGCCCGAAAGATTGTCGACCTGGGTTCCAAAGGCCTCCAGAAGGGCTTCCGTCTTGTCCGTGCTCGGATCGGCGATGATGACGGCCTTGCCGCCGCCGAGATCAAGACCTGCCAGCGCGTTCTTGTAGGTCATTCCGCGCGACAGGCGCAGCGCATCGGTGAGGGCGTCCGCATTGCAGGCGTAACGCCACATGCGGCATCCGCCCGCCGCCGGCCCAAGCCGCGTGTCGTGAATGGCGATGATCGTCTTCAATCCGGTTACAGGCTCATGGCCGAAGACAATCTGTTCGTGGTTCCTGAATTCGGGATGATCAAATGCCGTAGCGGCGTTGACCTTATGGGCCGTGTGGGATGTCGATACGTTCATTTTGTCCTCATTTCAGGGAAGGTGCCCGGGACGAGTGCGAGCGCTGGGCGGATCTTGTTTTTCTATCTCGCCAAGATCCGGCTGTTGTTGAGCCGGAATGCATCGCCTCGTGTAGTCTATACCCTGCGTCAGTTTATCCGCTTGAGGATAATAAACTTCATAACTGGAATATACCTGTCAAAATATAGCGAATTTCCGATCTCTGGTGTGAGATAACTCTCATATTTAGCGATTGTGAATATGTTCTATCCGAAGGACCTCTCATTTAAGCACGAATCCGTACGGACTACCTCAACGAAATTCGCTGCGGAAATTCCGTCTTTCGCCGCGAAGATTGACGACATGTTTGTCTGCGCTAAAGCCAGCGATCAGGTCCGGTAATCCGGATTTGCTTTTGTCGCTTTTGCACCGCAGGAAAGGGCACGCATCCAGCGATCGCTCTTCAACACTTCGCGGGAGGGTCCGTGTTATGCGATCCAACTATCTGAAATTTGCGGCGAAAGCCGTCATTGTCGGCCTCACCGCCTGGATTGCCGGTGCGGGCGCGGCCTCGGCGCATCCTCATGTCTTTGTCGAAGCGCGCAGCGAAATGGTCTTCGACAATCAGAGCAGTCTCGTCAGCATTCGGCATGTTTGGCGGTTCGATGCGGCGTTCACCGCATTCGCGGTTCAAGGTCTTGATGCGAATGGCGACGGGGCCCTGTCGCATGAAGAGCTTCAACCCCTGGCGAAAGTGAATGTGGAATCGCTGAAGTAGTATGATTTCTTCACGTTCCTGACGGTCGACAACAAGGATCAGCTGTTCCTGCAGCCTTCCGAGTACTGGCTCGATTTTTCCGACGGTCGCCTGACCCTGTTCTACACATTGCCGCTCAAAACGCCCCAACCGGTGAAGGCAAAAGCCGTCTCTCTGGAGGTCTTCGATCCCACCTATTTCGTTTTCGTGGATTTCGCGATCACCGAGCACGATCCGTTCGTTTTGACCGATGCACCTGCCGGGTGCGATCTCGAGGTTCATCTGGCCGGATCTCCGAATGCCGCACTCGCTGCTCAATTGGCACAGATTCCGGCCGATGTGTGCGACCTGCCTCCTCAATTTCAGGCCGAGACGTCGACCTGGTCCAACGAAGCGCGTGTGATGTGCCCATGAGCGAACCGGGGCTTCTCCGATATCGATCCGATCCGGCGGGCCAGACGGTTCTTGTTGCGGCGCTTGGCGTTGGTCTGTTCGCAATCTCGCTGGCAACGGCACAGGCTGCTTCCTCGCCGTTCGGGGTGGGGTTGCCGGAGCCTTCGGCCATGCCGGGCGGGTGGTTCGCCGGCTTCTTTGCCTGGATCGCGCGCAATCAGGCGACGTTCATCGTTCTTTGACCGAGGCTCTGCAAAGTCTGAAAGCCGACGGGTCGGTCGGATGGTGGCTTGCGGGTCTTTCCTTCATTTGCGGCGTCTTTCATGCCGCGGGGCCCGGTCACGGCAAGGCGGTCATCTCGACCTATGTTCTCGTCAATCGCCAGACGATCAAAAAGGCGGTGGCCCTGTCGTTTACCTACGCTCTTGCCCAGGCGGTCATGGCGATCACGAAGACCACCGAGATCTTCGAAATCGGCTCCTATGCCCTGATTGTTGGGCTCGGCGGCTGGATGATCTGGACGAAGGCATTGCACGGCTCGCTTCGTCTGTCGCACGGTTCCTGCTATTTTCACGATCACGAGCATCATCACGTCCATCATGGTCATGGAGAAAACTGCTCCTGCGGCCACAGTCATGCGCCCGATCCGGCCATGCTGGAAAAGCCGGTGACATTGGCGCGTGCCTGGTCGGTCATCCTTGCGGTTGGGTTGAGGCCCTGCACGGGTGCGCTGATCATTCTTGTTTTTGCGCTGTCACAAGGGCTTGTTATCGTCGGCATTGCTTCCACCTTTGTGATGGCGCTCGGCACGGGACTGACGGTTTCGGTTCTGGCTGTATTCGCCGTTACCGCTCGCGGCCTTGCGATGCGTTTTGCAGGAGAGGGCAGCGCGCTTGCCTACAGACTTCACCGGATGGTGGAGATCGGCGGATCCGTGTTGGTCTTCCTGCTCGGGCTTGTTCTCCTCACCGCGGCGATCGGCTGGCGGTGAGCTGCGCGCTGATGGTCAGAGGCGGCGCAACGGGTTAGAGAACGGCCCACTGGCTTTAGAGGGTGTCCAGTACGCCCTATCGAACGGGACGATGATGTTGATGAGTGACTCTGAGAAATCTGCCAATTCGCCTTCCGATGGTTCCGATAAAACGCCGCCGACCGGGTCCAATGCGTCGGGACCGGCGTTTCCGGCAGATCTTCTGAGTGGCTATGCGCGCTATCGCGAGGGGAGCTTCCTGCCCAATCAGCGAGCGCTTGAAGATTTGGCGATCTACGGGCAGAAGCCGAAAGTGCTGGTGATCAGCTGCTGTGATTCACGTGTAACACCCGAAAGCATCTTCAATGTCGGGCCGGGAGAGCTGTTTGTTGTGCGCAATGTCGCCAATCTGGTTCCGCCTTACGAGGAGCACGGCGACTATCACGGCACCAGCGCTGCGCTGGAATTTGCGGTTCATGGGCTGAAGGTTGAGCATATCGTCGTCATGGGACACGCGCAGTGCGGCGGTATCGCAGCGTTCCGTTCCGAGAATTCAAAGCCGCTGTCTTCCGGTGATTTCATCGGCAAGTGGATCACGCTTCTGCAGCCCGCAGCGGTTGCCTTGGCCTGCAACCCGGTCGAGCCCGGTCTGGATCCGCAGATGGCGATGGAATTTGCCGGCGTTCGCCAGTCGCTGAAGAACCTGCGGACCTTTCCGTGGGTCAAGAATCTGGAAGAGAACGACCGGCTTGCCCTGCACGGGGCGTGGTTCGATATCTGGACCGGAAAGCTCAAGGTCATGCAACGCGAGGATGGCGTCTTCGTCGACGTCTGATGATCGGACTTCAGACCGGATCGAACGCGTGGCCGATGACCCGGTGCCGGATTTCCCCTGGCGCGGGCAGATCGCGCAAGGCGTCGTGGTGCGGTGAGCGTATGCAGCTTGGATCGGTGGTGGCCGCATCGCCCGTCAGCGCGAAGGCCTGACAGCGACAGCCGCCGAAATTGATCTCCTTGCGCGCGCACGATCGGCAGGGTTCCGGCATCCAGTCGGTGCCGCGGAAGCGGTTGAAGCTAAGCGAGTTTTCCCAGATATCGCGAAGCATGCGCTCGGTGATGCGATCAAAGGTCAGGCCGGTGATCGTCTGCGCGGTATGGCATGGCAACATGGTCCCGTCGGGCGTCAACGCAAAGGCATCGGCTGCCCAACCGCCCATGCAGGGCTTGGGATAATCGGCGTAATAGTCAGGTGTGACGAAATCGATATTGAGCTGTCCGACCAGCTCGTCGCGGATCCGTTCCACATACTCGACCTGCCGCATGACGGCGTTGCGGTCGGGTAACAGGCTTGCCCGGTTGAGAGAAGCCCAGCCTTAATCTGGACATTGGCGATCTCCAGTCGTTGGGCATCAAGCTCCATGGCGAGCGCGACGAAGTCCGGCACTTTCTCGATATTGAGGCGGTGGATCGGCGCGTTGATGGTCAGTGCAAGCCCGGCTTCGCGGGCCCAAGCTGCGACCGCGCGCTTCTTTTCATGAGCGCCGTGATACCGTCCCACCAGCTCCGTGGTGTCGGCACATGCGCCCTGAAAACTCACCTAAATATGCCGAAGATCGGCGTCCCGGAACGCAAACAGACGGTCGCGGGTGAGGGTGACGTCCGTCGTGATCAGGTTCGTATAGACGCCACTTTTTGAGAGGTCGGCGATCAACCCTTCCAGATCCCGGCGCAAGGTGGGCTTGCCGCCGGACAAATGGGCTTGGCGCACCCCGAGTTCCTCCGCTTGCGCGAAGGCGTTCAGCCAGTCCTGCGTTCCAAACTCCCTGTCGGCCTTCAATAGGTTCAGCGGATTTGAACAATAGCCGCATTGAAGGGGGCATCGGTGGGTCAGTTCCACGAGCATGCCGAGGGGAGGGGAGACCGTCATGCACATGCCCCGAAAGGTTCGGTCTCATCGTGACATGTCGGTGTGACGTCGATCAGCAGCCTGTCGCTCCAATCTTGCAGGAAGGCGATGAGGTCCGTTTCGATCTCCGTTTCGGGCGCGTCGTATTCACGAGCGAGCCCCCTGGCGATGGCGCGAACGTCGGCGGTTCCGTCGCAACGCTCAAGGATTGCCGTCGATATCTCATCCGGCCAGAGCATCTTTTTCCGGCGCAAGCAGGATGGATCTGCCGTAGAGCGCATCGAAGCGCAGTTGAATATGGTCAGGCAGATACGGCCGACTGGCGGGCGTGATCATGATGCGCGCGCGGCGCATGGCCTGCAGATCCTCGGGGCAAAAGGCGCCCGGCGGCGTGTTGGCCGGATCGACATAAGCATATTCCAGCGCATCCAGCATGGCCCAGAGCATGTCGCACTTGGCGATCAACGCGTTGACGGCATCGGCCTGCTTCTGCGGGGTATCGGCATTCGTACAAACATAGGCGAGCGCGAAATCCGCATCGCGCGGGGCCTGGGTGAGGCGCGGGGTGAAATAGGTTAGCGTTTCCTCGGTGATGTAGTCGTACCGCGCCAACATCGCAGGAACGCGTTGGGCAATGGCGGCCTCGGAGAACATCTCCGTCAGCGATGAGGCAACGGCGACGAGCAGCGAATGCTTGGTCACGAGATCGATATAGGAGACAACCGCGTAGCGCGTGGCGGGCAGGGCGTAGCGGGTCGAGATCACCATCTCGGGATCGAAACTGACGCCTTCTGCCAGCTTGATCCAGCGCCGGATCGCGCCCTCCGAGCCCGCATCGTCCCCGTCATGATCGACGATGTGCTTGCGCCACTCGCGGTGAAAGGCCGGATCGTCCGATTGCGCGAGGATGAGAGCATCTTTTCGCGGGATCACGGCCTGGTAGCAATAGCGGTTGAGCGCCCAGGCCTGCATCTGGGCCCGGGTCAGCTCACCAGCGTTCATTCTCTGATGGAAGGGATGGAGGATATGGTAGCGCGCTGCCCCAACGCTACGCAGTGCGGCTTCCAGCTCTTCGTTCGTCAAAAGACGATCACCACTTCCCATGGGCAGAAACTTTGCCGCCGGGCCCGGGTTGTAGTTGGAGGAATTCGTTTCGGGCAGCACATCGCTCAGCGTTTCGGCCAGCGCGCTCATAGCTCGATCTTCATCCCGTCATATCCGATTTCCCATCCCGCCTGCATAACGACCGTTTCGGCCTCGGACCCCGGTTCAAGGATTGGATTGGTTGTGTTTATGTGCACGAAGATGCGTCGACCGTCGGCGATATCGCGGAGAGCGTTGAGAGATCCGTTCGCGCCGGAAATCGCCATATGGCCATGCGGGCTCCGGTCTTTTCGCCCACGTCTGCGCGCCGCATCTCGTCATCCTCGAACACCGTTCCTTCGAATAGCAGCCCGGTAATATGGTCGACGTCGGCATTGATCAATACGACCGTGCCGATGGGCGTGTGGCGCGCGGGCCCGGTTGCAGAACGGGATTTGCCGCGATCTGCTGGCGAATATCGGGCGAGGCATTGAAGACCGCCCATGTCTTCCCGTCGGCGTTTGCCGCCATGCTCGATTGCGTGCGGGCGAGGACGCTGGGCCTACCTTGGCGAACGGCCTGGCTCAACGCAGCGTTACAATTCCATTGCGGAAATCCGCCGCCCGCGGCGGAGCCGAGAATCAGAAATTTCACGGCTTGTGGTCCGCCTGTTATTTCTTGCGGCCGCAGCTGCCGATCTCGGCGGGCATGTAACGGGTGACTTCGAAACCAGCTTCGACGCTGGTCATGGTCGGCTTTTTTCAAGTCTTCATGTCGCTTCCTCCTCATTGGCTGTTAAATACAGCGAGGATCAGCGTAGCGAAGAGAAAGACGGGAGAAATAGGACTTTAGTGCCAGTCCAGCTTACCGTTAGCTGGACTGGCAGAAAGATATCTCGAATACAGAAATTCCGCTAGGTAAAATTAAACCGGCATTGGGTGCGAAATCTTGAAACGCAACGGGTTTCAGGCCGCGTTCTGCTTCCTCAGAAGACCGCGATTGACGAGAACTTCCGCGATTTGAACGGTGTTCAGAGCGGCGCCCTTGCGCAGGTTGTCCGAAACCACCCACATGTTGAGACCGTTCTCGACCGTTGCATCCTCGCGGATACGGGAAATGTAGGTCGCATCCTCGCCGGTCGCCTCGTAGGGCGTGACGTAGCCGCCGTCTTCCTGTTTGTCGACGACAAGGCAACCGGGAGCCTCACGCAGGATGTCGCGGGCCTCGTCGGGGCTGATCGGGTTCTCGAACTCGATGTTGACCGCTTCGGCATGGCTGACGAAAACCGGCACGCGCACGGCCGTGCAGGTGACCTTGATCTTCGGATCTAGCACCTTCTTGGTTTCGGTCAGCACCTTCCATTCTTCCTTGGTGTAGCCGTCTTCCATGAAGACATTGATGTGCGGGATCACATTGAAGGCGATGCGTTTGGTGAACTTTTGCGGCTCGACCGGGTCGTTGACGAAAATGGCGCGGGTCTGCTCGAATAACTCGTCCATGGCAGCCTTGCCGGCGCCGGAGACCGACTGGTAGGTCGAAACGACGATGCGCTTGATCTTGGCGGTGTCATGGAGCGGCTTCAGCGCCACGACGAGCTGCGCGGTCGAACAGTTCGGGTTGGCGATGATGTTCTTGTTGGAGAAGCCGACAATCGCATCCGCATTCAATTCCGGCACGATCAGCGGCACGTCCGCGTCGTAGCGCCAGGCGGAGGAGTTGTCGATGACGACACAGCCCTGCGCGCCGATCTTGGGCGCCCACTCTTTCGAAATCGATCCACCCGCGGACATCAGGCAGACATCGGTATCGGAGAAGTCGTAATTCTCCAGCGCCTTGACCTTCAGGATCTTGTTGCCGAAGGAGACTTCCGTACCCTGAGAGCGCCGGGAAGCGAGCGCGACGACTTCGTCGGCGTCGAATTGGCGTTCGTCAAGAATTTCAAGGATTTTCCGCCCGACATTGCCGGTGGCGCCGACTACAGCGACCTTGTAACCCATGATGCGTCCTTTCTGATCTTTGTCGGAGCCGCCCGTCATGGTGGATCCGGTGCCGGTTTCGTCTCCCGTCAAGCCGTGACCTCTCGGTCGACCGGCCTTCCGAGCCCCTCGACCCCGGGGAGCACGGGACAAGCGGCACCGTCAGACGGTCGTCGCGGCGGTCGTTTTCGTTGTTTTGATCGTGATGGAGACGGCAACACGGGTGCCCCCGCGCGCGCTGCGGCGGCTGGTGTCGATCGCAAAGCTGGCGTTGTGGCGCTGCATCATTGTCGCGATAGGAACCGTGTTTCCGATGCCGTTCTCATGAAGGCAATACCGGGAAAAGTCAATTGGGCCGTGTGCGGCACAAGGCGACACAAAAGCGCTTCCGATCGCAGCCTTCGTAAGGATCTGACCTTACGTATATATTATAAGTATTTATAATATAAGGATATTTTTTGAAATTTAGAAGCGTTTGTTCACTTCTTCGCCCCATTGTGGCCCCTCCAGGCAACGAAGCGGGCAATCTTTTCGATGAATTCTTCCCTCTCTTCGCGTCTCTTGAACATCAAGATCGGAACGCGCGTCTATGGGCTTGCAACCCTCTCCGTGATCGCGGCGGCGGTGCTAGTTTCCGTCTATCTTTTCGGCGACCGGCTCGTTGCCCGAGACGTTGCAAATCAGCTCGATTTTTCCCATCTTGCGCAGTTTTCGGAGCAATTGAAGACTGGCACCTTGCAGATGCGCCGCAGGGAAAAGGATTTCCTTCTTCGAAAGGATATCGAATATGCGCGCGCCTACGGGGACGAGGTCGGAACCGTCAGAAAGAGGATCAGCGAGATCGCCGCTCTGCCAAACTCAGCTTCGGTCAACTCGCAGCTCAAGGCGCTCGATACCGGTATCGACAGTCTGAATGCGCAATTCGCGGTCGTGTCCAGGCTCTATGCGGATCTTGATCTGACCGAGGATGAAGGCGTGCAGGGGCGGCTGCGAAATGCCGTTCATGCGGTTGAGAAGACGATCGATGCAGCCGATCTCGACGCCTTGACGGTCAAGATGTTGATGATGCGGCGACATGAGAAGGATTTCATGTTGCGGGGCGGGGAGAAATACATCGAACAGATCGACAAGCGCAGGGCCGAATTCGATGCGCTTTTGAAGGATGCGCCGCTGTCCGACGCGGTCAAGGCGGAGCTGAGCAGCCAGATGGATACCTATCAGGCCGGGTTTCACGAATATGCGGAGACCTCGGAAAAGCTCAAAAGCGCGATCGAACAGCTTAGCACGATATTTGCCGAACTCACTCCGGATTTCGACGCGGTTTTCGCTGCAGCGGAAGCGGGCAAGCAATCGGCGGAAAGCCATCTGAACGAAACCCGCGTGTGGACGCGGCAGATCTTCATCTATTCGGCGATCGCCGTGTTCCTCCTGGCATGTTCGCTCGGTTTCGCGATCGGGCGCAGCATCACGAGACCGTTGCGCGGGCTGACGTCGGCGATGCGTGTTCTGGCCGACGGCGAGACTTCGGTTGATGTGGCCCAATACGGCGAATTCCAACGAGCTCGGCGATATGGCGCGGGCGGTTGAGGTGTTCAAGGCCAATGCCATCCAGAACCAACGGCTCGTTGCCGAGCAGGAATCTCAGGAAGAGCAGGCACGTGCGGAGAAGAAGGAGCTGATGCGGAACCTGGCCGATGCCTTCAGTGAAAGCGTCGGACAGATCGTTTCTTCCGTCTCCGCGGTCTCAGCCCAGCTCAATGGGATGGCGACGCAGGTGTCCGGCTCCTCGCAGAATACCGATGAGCAGGCCAACACCGTTGCGGCGGCGGCGGAACAGGTTGCGGCCAATGTGCAGACGGTGACGAGCGCGGTGGAAGAGATGTTGGCGTCCGTGTCCGAAATCAATCGTCAGGTCTCGCGTGCTTCCACGGTTTTCGAGCGGGCCGCGAAGGCAATCGGCCAGACGGCGGAACAAATGCAGGCGCTCTCGGGGATGATCGACCGGATCGGCGAGGTTGTCTCGATGATTTCGGAAATCGCCTCTCAGACCAATCTTCTGGCATTGAATGCCTCGATTGAATCGGCGCGGGCTGGCGAGGTCGGCAAGGGCTTCGCCGTCGTGGCCAGCGAGGTGAAGGAGCTCGCGGGTCAGATGTCGAAGGCGACGGAGAACATCGCCAAGCTCATCGAGGAAATCCAGTCCGGAGCACACACGGCGGTGGCCGGTATCGGGGAAATCGGCGAGGTCATCGATGAACTGGAATCCCTGTCCCGTTCGATCGCGACCGCAATGAACGAACAAGGGGACACGACGCAGGAAGTCGCCCCAACATTACCGAAGCCGCGAGCGGCACGCAGTCGGTGTCCGGAAGCATCGCGACCGTGTCACGCGCATCGCAGGAAACGAACGCTGCTTCGGCGCAGGTGCATTTATCGGCCGAGCAACTGTCCGCTCAGTCC
This sequence comes from Breoghania sp., assembly GCF_030066895.1. Taxonomy (GTDB): domain Bacteria; phylum Pseudomonadota; class Alphaproteobacteria; order Rhizobiales; family Stappiaceae; genus Breoghania. The sequence continues at coordinate 137,421 of NZ_JASJAV010000003.1, forward strand.
ATCCGGTTGCGTGAAGAGGTCGATTGTTTCCTTGAAAGGATCCGTGCCGCCTAGGTTCCTTACGGCAGTGCCGGATATGGATCTGGAATTGCGTGATTTTACTTCGTGTTCTGGAGGTCAAAGGCACGCGCGCGGGATCAATGTGCTTTCCGGGTGATTGTCATCTCTCCGTCATTGGATATTCGCGACAACGTCACGAGGGTCCGAATGACCGCAGCTAACATGGCGAGGCAGAGAATGGCGTCAATAAGCCTTGAGGTTCTCCATGTGTGCCAAACCCACTCGCTTCCTTCCATTGTTTTGATTTGCGCTGACCGCTGCGCTGCGCTGTACTTTTTCGGCGGCCGAACTGTCCTTCTTCGACCGGATCGAGACCTTCCCCGTCTACAAGACGCTGCCTGAAGGCGTCGATCAGGCGACCGAGACGGCCGCAGAAATTATTGCTGCTTCCAAAGACGGCCAGACCCTCATCTTCACCGACAGTTCCGGCGAAGCCCTGGGTTTCATCGATGCGAGCGATCCCGCGAAACTGCTTTCCAAGGGGCGGGTCGCGCTTCACGGCGAACCGATTTCGGTCGGCATCGCGGGTCACTTCGCGCTCACTGCCGTCAATACCAGCGAAAGTTATGCCAATCCGTCGGGCAATCTGAGCGTTGTCGACATTCCTTCCCATGAGGTCAAGGCGATGTGCGACGTCGGTGGGCAGCCGGATTCCGTCGCCGTCAGTCCCGATGAGCGGTTTGTTGCGGTCGTTGTCGAAAACGAGCGCGACGAAGATCTGAACGAGGGTGAAATCCCCCAGTTGCCCGCCGGTCATCTGACGGTTTTCGACCTCGGCAAGGACGGTATGCCCACCAACTGGGATAGCGCACGCATTATCGATCTTCGCGATCTTGCAGAAATCGCCACCAACGATCACGAGCCGGAGTTCGTTTCGATTAATTCCACCAATCAGGCGGTCGTGACGATCCAAGAAAACAATCACCTGGCTATCATCGATCTGGCATCGGGAAAGGTGGCGGCGCATTTCTCTGCCGTAACGTCGAGTGCTGAAAACATTCCGGTGAAAAAGGCGCGCATGAGCGATGCATCCGGGTCGATCACGGATGTTCCCCGGGAGCCGGATGCGGTTGCGTGGCTCGATAATGAGCGCTTCGTCACCGCAAACGAAGGCGACTACAAGGGTGGGTCGCGCGGCTTCACCATCTGGAATAAAAAGGGCGATGTGCTCTACGACAGCGGCAATACGTTGGAGCATATGGGCATGCGTACCGGACAATATCCGACCAAGCGCACCCACAAGAAGGGAACCGAACCAGAGGGCGCGGCCGCAGGTACCTTTGGCGGCGAGAAGCTCTTTTTCATCAGCACTGAGCGTGCAGATTTCACGGCCGTTTATCGGGACACCGGCGGGGAGCCAGAATTCGTCCAGTTCCTACCCACTCACGTTGCTACGGAAGGTCTCCTGGCGTAATCTCTTCATTGTCGCAAATGAAAAGGACAGCGCGGATGACGGCGTCCGTGCCCAGGTCGGCATCTATCGCTATGGCGCCAAGGCACCGCAATACCCGACGATCGTTTCGGCCGAAGATCCCGCCAAACACGCTCCGATCGGGTGGGGCGCTCTCTCGGGGCTGACGGCCGATTCCGCGGACCCGGCTATCGCCTATTCCGTCAATGACAGCTTCTATGACGTTTCCCGCATCTAATGACCAACAACCTGTCCACATTACATGGAGTTCAGTGTGGGTTGAGATAAGGCTTGGAAATGTGTTCTAAATCAAAGTTTTGGGAGAAATCTGAGAGATTTTGCGGGGAATTATCCACGCCGCCGGTCATTGATGGCGACGGCGATCTCACAAGCGCGCGGCGGCGGGTTCTTCGCCTGTGCCGCTTCCAGAAGCAGGTTGTCCGTGGCCTCTTCCAACGACGTCTGCAGGGCGTCAATGAAATCGCCGTTCTGCAGCCCGGGCTCGATGGGGGGGAGAATGTCGACCACGACTGTTCCCGGGTAACGCTTGAAGGTATGGCGCGGCCAGAACAGACCGGAATTGAGGGCGATAGGCAGGACCGGGCATTTCAGTTCCCGGTAGAGATGGACGATGCCGTACTTGTAGTTGGGTTCGCCCCCGGCCGGGCGGCGCGTGCCTTCGGGAAAGATGAGGATCTGCCGGTTTTCGGCAACCGCGTCGCGCGCATGGGCGGTCATGGCGCGGAGAGCCGCGGACCGCTTTCCGCGGTTCACCGGGATCATCTTTATCTTGATCGTGTACCAGCCGAAGATCGGCAGCCAGGTCAGCTCGCGCTTAAGGATGAAAGTCGGGTCGGGGAACAGGGTGAGGAGGGCGAAGGTCTCCCACACGGACTGGTGCTTGGCGGCGACGATGAAACCGCCTTCGGGGATATTCTCGCGTCCGCGCACGTCGAGCTTGATGCGGGTGATCACGCGCAGCATCCACAGGCTTGCGCGCGCCCACAGAACGACCAGCGGCCAGCCGACTTTTCGCGGAAGGAAAAAGGCAGGCGTGTAAACGAACAAAGCGACGACGATGTAAAAATAGAAGCAGAAATTGAACAGCGCGGAGCGCAGAAGAACCATAGGAAGCGGTCCAGGGCTGGCCGGGGTTTGTTGAAAACGCTCCCCGGCGTCAGGGCTTAGCGTCGGTCGAAACCGCTGCGGTTGTCGTATCGTCTTGCGCCGGTTCCACGCCCGTGCGCAGCCACGCGACGATATACTTCACATATTCGCGCATGAGAAGCTTCATGGTCTCCGCCTTTAGATACCAGTGCGGCAGATTGAGGTCCGCGGCAAAGACCGGGTAGGGGAGAAAGAGCATATGCGGCATGGCGGTGCGCAGTTCCAGGATCCCGCGCGGCATATGGTAGGCGCTGGTGACGACGATCAGCGACTTGAAGCCGTGCTTCTCCGCCCACTTGTGGCTTTCGGTCGCGTTTCCCATCGTGTTTTTCGCCCGCCGGTCGAGATCGACGCAGCAATCGAAGATGCCTTCGTCGCTTTCGGTGAGCTTCATGATCTGCTGTGGCGTTGTGGCGGGATGCACGCCGGAAATCAGCAGGCGCTTGGCGTGCCCTGCTTGCAACAGGCTCAGCGCGCCCGATACCCGTTCGCGCCCGCCCGTCAGGACCACGATCCCGTCCGCGGTCGCCTTCGGATCTGCCACGAACGAGACGACGTGGATCGCAAACAGCACGTATCCCGCCAGAAACAGCGCGACGCTACCACCGCTCAGTACCGCCAGGGCAGCAACGAACTGCCGACGTCGCCTGTGAAGGCGATCGGCCGTGCGATCTTTCGACGTATTCGGGGGCGAGAGCAGCGTTTCGTCTCCAGATGAACGAAGCTCGGTCTAGGTGATTCAGATGATGCTAGCAGAATCGGGCCCCGGCGGGGTAAGTCTGCAGGACTTCGAAAGGGGCCGGTTCGATATTGCGGATGCAGATGGTGTCTCGACCGACGCCCGACGTGTTCTTGCCGATCGAGTCGGGGATACAAGCTAGTCCATATGCGTGAGATGATTGTGCACTGCAATGCGGGAGGTCAATGCGGTTAGAAGTGCCACCAGAACGACGACACCCGCAACCCCGAGATATCCGGTCAGCCCGATGCCTGCGCCCCCAATGAGTGCCGCGACCTGATCCGCCCCGGCAAAGCCGGTATCGCGGCTGTTCATGAGGTTGAAGATCACGAAGGACACGGCCGCCGCGCCGCCGCCGGCAATTCCTCCCCTGAGACCGAGCCAAAGGAAGTGGCGCTCGAACTCGCGGGCGATGAAGCTGTTTTCCGCACCGACCAGGTGCAGCACTTCCACGACCTCCCGGTTTCCCGCCATGGCGGCACGGGTGGCGAAGACGACGCTCAGCATCATGGCGATCAGCATCAGCATCAAGATGAGAAGGCCTCCGGTAACCACCGCTCCAGCCATGGAGGACAGCCTCTGCGTCCATACGGAGTGATCGTCGAGACTGCCGCCCTTGATGTTGGAGCTGATGGCATCGCGCAAGCCATGGAAATCGACCGTTTCCGGGTTGGTCAGTTTGACGGCGATGAGGCGCGGGACGGGCAGCGACTTCAGGTCAAGGTCGGAACCCAACCAGGGCTGCAGGAGAGAGCGGGTCTCCTCGTCAGACAGCGCACGTACCTCGCCGATACCCGAAAATTTCTGGGCAAGCGCGATCGCCTTGTCGATCTCGCGCACCATGTCCATGCCGTCGATGGGCTTGATCTGTATCGTCACCTCGCGCACGAGATCGTTTTGCCAGTCATGGGCGGCATCGCTGACGAGCGTCACGCCGCCGACCGTCAGGCAGGCGAGAAATGCCATGATGGCGACGACAAGCGTCAGCGCGCGGCCCGCAACGGATTGCTGGGGAACGATTGCGGCCGGCGGACGAATGGTGTGCTGGCTGCCTCTGGCCTGTCTCCGTTTGAGCGGTGGCTTGCGCAACTTGGAGCGCTTTGTCTTCTGCTTCGGACCGCGGGAGCCAGAGCCGCCCTTGCCGTCGTCACCGTTCGCGGGGCGTTTGCCCGCGTCCCTTTCCGCGATCGGTTCGCGCGCGGAACGGTCCCCCGCGCGTTTTGCGGCGGGGCCATTCGGCGGCTGTCTGGTCGGTGCCTTGCTCATACGGCGTCATTCATAAATGGTCATGCGGCCGTCGGCCAGCACGAGGCGTCGGGCATTGATCTGTTCCATCAGCCCGAAGTCGTGCGTGGCGATGACGATTGATGTTCCCAGTCGGTTGAGTTCGATGAAAAGCCGGAGAAGCCGCCGCGCCAGGGGTGGATCGACGTTGCCGGTCGGTTCGTCGGCAAGCAGCACTTCCGGCTTCGTGATCAATGCGCGCGCGATGGCTGCGCGTTGCTTTTCTCCGCCGGACAGCACCTGAGGCTGCACGTGCATGCGCTCGCCGAGGCTGACCCACTTCAAAAGCTCTATCACGTCGTCGCGGTACTGCGCCTCCTCGCGACCGAGCACGCGCAAGGGCAACGCGACGTTTTCATAGGTGGTCAGGTGGTCGAGCAGGCGGAAGTCCTGAAACACGACCCCGATGCGACGACGCACGACGGGTAGGTCGCGCAGGGAAATGGTTGCCGTGTCGCGCCCGAACGCCTTGATGAGACCGCGGGTCGGTTTCAGGGCCATGAAGAGAAGGCGCATCAGGCTCGTCTTGCCGGCGCCCGAAGGTCCGGTCAGGAACTGGAACGACTGCGGTTCGATCCGGAAGGTGATGTCGCGCAGCACCTCCGGGCCCATACCGTATCGCAGGCCGACATTCTCGAACCGGATCATGCGCACGCGCTCCCCGGTTGCACTGTGTCGCACTGCCGCGCGATTACGGATGCGGGGAATTCGCACAGGAACGTAACGTTATTCATGGTACCGTTCGCCAAACGGGGTTTTGGGGGGACTCGAATATCTCAAGCGTGCGGTTGTTCGTGCCGGAAAAATCATCAACAGGCAAATTCCGTGCGGGCGGTCGGGTTAACGTTTCATTAAAGATATCTGCGTCCCCTGTCGTGCGCGATTTCGCATACTGAGCGTGCCGTGGTTCCGACGTTCTGAAGTCGCGCAAAATGCCCGGAACCGGGAGCTTAAACGCGGCTGCGGGAGTGATTCGGACGTGAAGATAATCTGTCCGAACTGCAGCACAACATACGAGGTCGGAGCAACCAACATTGCACCGGATGTTCGTGATGTGCGCTGCTCGCGCTGCGGGATGATCTGGCATATGGATCCCGAAACGACCTCGGAAATGCCGTTCGATGCGTCGAGCGGGACGTCCGATGAGGACGATGCGTCTTGGATGGACGAGGTCGACGCGTCCAATGCGGACGACACGGACGAGATGGAGAACGCTCTCTCCGAGGAGCAGGACGAAGAGGGCGGCTCCGAGGACGACGGGAAATTCGACGACGATCCCAATTGGGCTTTTGCAGGCGCGGACGAGGAAGAGGCCGATCAGGCTCTCGAGAAACGCGACGCGAACGACGATTGGGAAAGCGAGATCGGGCTGAAGGATGCCTCTTCATCCGAAGATGATGAAGAGGGAGAGAGCGACGAAGAGGCCGTCGAGGATATCGAGCACGCGGCTGCGGCCGGAAGGAAGCGGCGCGGTCGCAAGAAGGCCTCGCGCGCTGCGGCGCGCTATTGGGTTTCGCCGCAGATGCGCGCGGTTCTGGGGTTTGCCCTTTTCGCCGGGTCAATTGTCCTGTCGATCACGATGATCACGCTGCGCGAGCCGATCGTGCGGGCCTCTCCGAACCTCGCCGATCTTTACGCCGCCGTCGGACTGGACGTGAATTTGCGGGATCTGGGATTTCGCGACCTGCGCACGTTCCGCGAATACGAAAAGGGGTGCGCCGATGCTGATCGTCGAAGGCACGGTGGAAAACATCCGCAATACGTCCGCACATGTCCCGGCGATCCGGCTGGCGCTGAGAAGCAGCGATTCCCAGGAGATCTACGCCTGGACGGTCGAGCCGCGCCAGCTTCGTCTGCGTGTGGGGCAAACCTTGCGTTTCAGCACAAGATTGGCCTCACCGCCCGATGTTGCGGCTGACGTTCTCCTTCGTTTCACAGACCGCACCAAGCGCCAGACAGATATTTGAACTCGGGTTCGACATGACGACCACTCCTGAAATCGCCGTCCTCTATGATGAGGACGTTATCGCCCAACGGGTGGACGAGATTGCTCGTGCGCTGGCGGAGGCAAAGCCGGAACGGTTGCTGGCCGTCGCCATCCTCAAGGGGAGCTTCGTCTTCGCCGCGGATCTAATTCGCGCCATGCACCGCGCCGGACTGATGCCGGAAATGGAGTTTCTTCATCTGTCGAGCTACGGGGCGGGGACGCAGTCTTCGGGCACCGTCAGGATCCTGCGCGATATCGGGAGCGACGTCGCGGGTCGCGACGTTCTGCTCATCGATGACATTCTGGAATCCGGTCGCACGCTGCTTTTTGCGCGCAATCTCATCGCCTCGCGCGGTGCACGCTCCGTTTCGGTGGCGGCGTTGCTCGATAAGCCGGGCCGTCGGGGGGCGGATCTGGAGGCCGATTACGTCGGTTTCACATGTCCCGACAAGTTCGTCGTGGGCTATGGAATGGACGCCGCTTACGCATTCCGGCAACTGCCGTATATCGGCTATCTGGTAGGGACGGACGATACAGCCTCAAAATAGCCTTGACTGGCGGCGATCCTTTAGAATCGATGCAATAACATGATGGAAATAAATACTGGGGCATTGTGCTTTGCGAGAACGGGCAATGCAGCTTCAGACGTTCCGACGCCGATCAGGGTCGGCGTACCGGACAGGAGGTTGAGGATGGCACGTATACTGGTGACCGAGGACGACGAGGCGGTTCGCTCTTTCGTGAGGCGGGCTCTCGAACTCGATGGCCATACGGTTGAAGTCGCCGAAGACGGCGGGCAGGCCGTCGATGTCATAAAGCAGGCCGACGGCGATTTCGATCTGTTGCTTTCCGACATCAAGATGCCGGTGATGGACGGTATCGCGCTGGCGCTGGTCGTTGCGCGCGACTGGCCGTCCCTGCGTATCCTGCTGATGACCGGCTTTGCCGATCAGCGCGAGCGGGCGCACAATCTGGAAGCACTGGTCCATGACGTCGTGACCAAGCCGTTCTCTCTGGCCGACATCCGTCGTGCCGTGTCTCTGGCGCTTGCCGGTGTGATCGACGACGATCGCAAGCTCTACGCCTGACATCGCTCGCCCGGCGGATCTCGCCTCAAGGCTCGATGATCACTTTGCCGCGCGCGCGCCTCTCCGCCAGTTCTGCGAGCGCGCGGCCCGTTTCTTCCAGCGGATAGACCGCATGAATGTGCGGTTTCAGTTTTCCTTCGACGACCCAATCGGGAAGCTGGGTGACATCCGCCCAGTGCTCCTCCGATTCGCGCACGATCGCTTCGCCACAGAAGATGCCGCGGATATCGCATCCCTTCAACAGCACGAGATTGAGCGGGATTTTCGGGATCTCGCCGGCCGCAAAGCCGATGATGAGATAGCGGCCCCGCCATGCGGTCGCCTTGAGCGCCTGTTCGGTGTAGTCGCCGCCGACGGGATTGTAGACCACGTCGACACCGCATCCGTCCGTCAGCGCCTTCAGCCTCAGCTTGAGGTCTTCCTCGGCATAGTTCACCGTCTCCACGGCGCCGAAGCTTTTGGCTAATTCGAGTTTTTCCGCCGATGAGGCGCAGGCGATGACGCGGGCTCCCATCAGCGTTGCAATTTCAACGATCGCCTAACCGCCACCGCCCGAGGCGTCGAGCACGGCAACGGTTTCGCCCGGCTGCAGGGCCGCACAGGGCATGAAGCGTCGTGCCCTAGGTCACGAGAATTCCGGCCGCGACCTCGAAGAAAACGCCTTTTGGCATGGCGATGACGTCTCTTCGGTGACGACCACCTTCTCCCGGCAGGTGCCGAAGCGGGGGTAGGCGACGACACGATCGCCCGGTTTTACACGGGTGACGCCGTCTTCGACTTCCAGAACTTCGCCGGCCAGTCCGGCGCCCGGTGAAAAGGGCATGTCCGGCCGGATCTGGTAACGGCCTGCGATAATGAGTGTGTCGGAAAAGTTCAGCGCCGCGGCTTTGACCCGCACCAGAACCTTTCCGGGACCCGCAGTCGGTTCGGGAAGGTTTTCAACTGCGAGCCTGTCCGGTGGCCCGTAAGCCTTGCAAAGGACGGCCTTCATTTGTGTTTCAGCCCATTTTTCGCTAGATCCTCTCTCCGCTGGTACCATGACCCCAGCGGCATTGAAAGATTTCGTTAACCATAATTGGCCGTTCGGCGGTCGCCAATGACGCCCTTCCGGTAGGCGAGGGGGCGGTTAGAAGCGGGATGTACTTGTATGCACGGCTATTTCGCGATCGGAATCGAAGGCGTGTCGAAGGTGATGAACCTCGGCAATCTGATACGCACCGCGCACGGGTTCGGAGCGTCGTTCGTCTTTACCGTTGATGCGAACAAGCGTCTGGGACGCGTTCCGCCCTCCGACACCTCGCGAACGCCGGATCACACGCCGTATTATGCCTGGAAATCGATCGACGACATGCAGCTTCCCGGCGGCTGCAAGCTGGTTGGTGTGGAATTGATCGACGATGCTGTGGATCTGCCCAGTTTCGGCCATCCGCTTAAGGCAGTCTATGTTCTGGGCCCGGAACACGGCTCGCTCTTGCCGCAGATGCTGGAGCGCTGCGATCACGTGATCTGCATTCCGACCGGCTTTCGCATCAATGTGGCAACGGCCTGGGCAATCGTGATGTATCACCGGGTCCGGACAATGGGGCGTTTTGCCGAACGTCCCCTGGTGGGCGGGGCATCGCGCGTAGGAACTCGCGGCGCATGTCCATGGTGGGCCGATCACGCAAACCGGAAAAACGCGGCAAACTTTGGAAGGGTTAAGTGGTCAGGAGCCACACTCTCGCCAGATTTTTCGGGACAGCGTTGTCCGTGTCCCACCGGATATGCCCTTATCCCCCGAAACGGAAGGCCTGCGGAACGGTCAACCCTTTCGTAACCCTGGTTTGGGTAACCTTTGATTGAGGTTTACGACCGATGAATTCGGCCGGCCCGTTTTTATTCAAGCAAAGCGGTTTGGAGATGATGTACGCACGTATGCTGGCTATGGCCATTCTGGCCTTCGCTCTGTCGGGCGCTGCCGCGAACGCGCAGTCCCCCTCCCTCCTGAGCACGTTCAACGATTGGGCTGCCTATGCCCATTCCGGCCAGAAGGGCAAGGTCTGCTACGCCTTGTCGAAACCGACCGACATGCAGCCCGCCGACCGCAATCACGGCGAGGTGTTTGTCTTCGTCTCGACACGGCCCGGCGAGAACGTTCGCGACGAGCCGAGCTTCCTGGTCGGCTATCCGTTCAAGGAAGGTTCGTCTGTGGCGGTCGATGTCGACGGCAACAAGTTCACGATGTTCACCAAGGGCGACGGCGCCTGGGTGGAGAATGCAGCGGAAGAACAGCGCCTGGTTGTGGCCATGAAGGCCGGACACTCGATGAAACTCTCCGGTGTTTCTTCGCGCAATACCAACACGTCCTATACGGTGTCGCTGTCGGGCGTCACGGCTGCGATCAACACGGCCGACAAGGCCTGTCAGTAAGCTTTTCGCCGAGCGTGGGACTCTCGCATCGCCGGCGAAAAACGATATATAGAGGCCACGGGCTGGGGGCGGTGACAGGCAGTCGCCGCCCCTTTTGCCGTATCGACACTTCATCAGACAGCCGAGTTCAAGAGAGAAACCCATGGCGGTATCCCTCGATACGTCCCAGATGCGCGCCGCACGCGCGACAGCACGGCCGCAGCCGACCCCCATGGCAGCGAATGCCCCTGCGCACACGGAAGCGGAGGAGAAGCCGTCGCTTGTCAGTCGTTCGCGCGAGGAACTCGGCAATGCGCTGATGCATATCGGTGTGCCGGAAAAGCAGGTCCGCATGCGGGTCGCGCAGCTCTGGCACTGGATCTATGTGCGCGGCTTCACCGATTTCGATCGGATGACGAACGTGTCGAAGGACCTGCGCCAACGTCTGGCGAATACCTTCACGCTGGCGCGTCCGGAACTGGTGACCGAACAGATCTCAAACGACGGCACGCGCAAGTGGCTGCTGCGCTTTCCCTCGCGCGGCGCCGGGCGTCCGGTGGAGATCGAAACCGTCTACGTTCCCGAGGAAGGTCGCGGGACGCTGTGCGTTTCCTCGCAGGTCGGCTGCACGCTCACCTGCACCTTCTGCCATACGGGTACGCAGACACTGGTGCGCAATCTGACCTCGGAAGAGATTATCGCCCAGATCATGGTCGCGCGTGACCGGCTTGGCGATTTCCCCGATGCGTACACCCCGCAGGGCGCGATTGTGCCGAATGAGGGGCGGATGGTCTCCAATGTCGTAATGATGGGCATGGGCGAGCCGCTCTACAATTTCAACGAGGTGAAGAAAGCGCTGCTGATCGCCTCGGACGGCGAGGGCCTGAGCCTTTCCAAGCGTCGGATCACGCTTTCCACCTCCGGCGTCGTGCCGATGATTGCGCGCGCGGGGGAAGAGATCGGCTGCATGCTGGCGATTTCGCTGCATGCGGTGCGCGACGAGTTGCGCAACAAGCTGGTGCCGATCAACAAGAAGTATCCGCTGAACGAGCTTCTGGATGCCTGCCGCTCCTATCCGGGGCTGTCGAATGCCAAGCGCATCACGTTCGAGTACGTCATGCTGAAGGACGTCAACGATTCGCTCGACGATGCGAAGGAACTGGTGCGGCTGCTGAAGGGAATGCCGGCGAAGATCAATCTGATCCCGTTCAATCCCTGGCCAGGCTCGCCCTATGACTGTTCCGAGTGGGAGCAGATCGAGATTTTCGCCGATTACGTGAACCGGGCCGGCTATGCCTCGCCCATCCGTACGCCGCGCGGGCGCGATATTTCGGCCGCCTGCGGGCAGCTCAAGAGCGAATCCGAGCGGTTGAGGCGGGCGGAACGCGAGAAGCTCGAGGGTATATCGCACGGCGACTGACGGGTGCGCCATGTTGCCTTCCACATCTTCGGACGGCTTTTCGCCATTGCCTTTGCCTATTGCCTGGCAGCTGTTGCGGCGAGTTTCTTCCTGGCCTTCGCCGTGCCCGGTTGGGCGCCGGGGGCCTGGATGGTCGATCATTGGCGCATCGGCGGTGACGTCTTCATCTACGACTACCACGCCTCCGGAGAGGTTGCGGATCTGGCCGATACGATGACGCGCATCGTCGTCGGAGCGGTCGGGGTCAGCGTTATCGGCGGTCTCGCCTTTGTGCCGGCGGGACTTGCGATCGTCATGGCCGAGATCTTCCGACTTCGCTCCATTCTCTATCATGTGCTCGTTGCAGGACTGATCTCGATCGTCCTTCTCGTTGCGACCTGGATTCCTGGGGCTGGGTAGGAACGCCTGCCGCCCGACTGGAACCTGTTTCTGGCGGCCGGTTTTGTCGGCGGTCTCGTTTATTGGCTCATCGCGGGTCGCGGATCCGGCTTCTTTCGGCAACGGCAAGACGCTACGTGATCGAGCCTCCTATTGAGCGCGCAAGCTGGCGCTGTCTGCACTGAATCGGTCGGGTGTCGGCGGTGAATAGTCGGGACCCGCTTGTCCTCGACCGCCGAGCCTGCTAGCCCCGATGCATCCTCTGTGAACATTGTTACACCGGTCCGCCATGCCCACACTTGCTTCCCATTCTTTCGATGCCTTCGTCGTTTCCGCTGGTTTCCTCGGCGATACCGCGTATTTTGCCCTGGGTGACGGGGCCGTCCATCTGATCGGGCCGGAAACGCATGTCGTTCAGGCTCACAAGGGCTCCGTTCTGGCGGCAAGTCCGGCGCGGGACGGGAAAAGCCTGGTGACATCCGGCGACGATGGGCGGGTCGTGCGTATCTCGGGCGACGGCACGCTCGAGGTCCTTGCCGAACGCCTCCGCAAGTGGATCGACATTCTTGCCACGGGACCTGACGGAGCCGTGGCATTTACCTGCGGGCGCACCGCGTGGACGCGGGACGCAAAGGGCGTCGAGAAGGAATTCGCCGCCGATCGTGCGGTGGGCGATCTCGCTTTCGCGCCGAAGGGCATGCGTCTTGCCATGGTGCGATACGGCGGTGCGACGCTCTATTGGATCAATACCGAGGGCAAGCCGACTAAGTTTTCCTGGGCCGGGGCGCACAATGCGATCCTCTGGTCGCCGGACGGAAAATACGTCGTCACGTCCATGTAGGAAAACGCCTTGCACGGGTGGCAGCTCGCCGATGGGCATGACATGCGCATGACCGGGTATCCAGGCAAGGTCAAATCGATGTTCTGGTCGGTTCGCGGGCGCTATCTGGCGACATCCGGCGCGGCCGCTGCGATTCTCTGGCCGTTCTCCGGCAAGTCCGGTCCTATGGGACAGGAGCCCCTGCAGTTCGGCGCGCGCGGTGAAGGGTACCTGGTGACCTCGGTTGCCTGTCACCCGGACGATGAAGCCATCGCGATCGGCTATCAGGACGGCCTGATCCTCGCCAGTCGGTTCATGGACGGGGGCGGAGCGGGTTCTGCGGCGTCCCGGCGAGAGGGCTATTTCAGCTCTCTCCTGGAGTGCCGACGGCATGAAGCTCGCCTTCGGCACCGAGGAAGGCGCCGGTGGCATCATTGCACTGGCTTGAAATCTTTCCCGCAAAAGCTCCGGTTTCGCGTCCCCGTTCGCGGAACCGCAGTGGGTTCAAGTCCATCTTGGATTCGGAATAACTTCTTTTCCCCCTTGCGTCTTTTCGCGCTGTTGCCGTATGGTATGTTTTACATCGCAATAGACCATGATCGGGAACCTTCATGGAAACGATAACTTCGAGCGCGGGTATGGTGGTCGCGCCGCATATGGCGGCTGCGAATGCGGGCGCGGAAGTACTGAAAGACGCGGGAACCGCCGTCGATGCCATGATTGCGACGGCGGCCACCGTCGCGGTTGTCTATCCGCACATGAATGCCATCGGCGGACGGCTTCTGGTTGATCGCGCCGAAGGGCAGGGATCCCTGGTATGTCGAGGCCTGCGGTCCCGCCGGGGCGAAGGCCTCGATTGCCGCCTATCACAAGGCGGAATGCGAAACTGTTCCGACACGTGGTCCGCTTGCAGCTCTGACGGTGCCAGGCACCATCGGTGGATGGGCGAGGGCGCACGAAATCGGGACGCATCTTGGGGAGGGCTCCCTATGGCCGTCTTGCTCGAAGATGCCACGCGGCGCGCGCGCGAAGGAATCTCGGTTTCCCGCAGCCAGTTTGCTCTCACGACTGAAAAGCGCCACGAACTCGAAAATCAGTCGGGCTTTGCCGATATCTAAATTCCAGGTGGAAAGGTTCCCGAGGAAGGCACTCTCCTGAAGCAAGAGCGGCTTTCCGATACGCTCGATTATCTCGGACATACCGGTCTCAATGATTTCTATCGCGGCGATGTGGCGGCGACGCTGGCCGCCGATCTGGAGGAAATTGGTTCGCCGGTGACATTTGCCGATCTGAAGACCTATGAGGCGCGCCTTCGCCAGCTCCTTGAAACCCGCCTAAAGGTCGGTCGCCTCTTCAATTCTGCTCCGCCGACACAGGGGCTCGCCTCGCTCATCATTCTCGCTCTTTTCGATCGGCTCGACGTGGCGCGCGCGGAGAGCTTCGACCATGTGCATGGTCTGATCAAGGCAACGAAACGAGCATTTCTGATCAGGGATCGTTTCGTGACCGATCCGGCCCATATGGACGTCGATCCGAAAGACTTCCTGTCTCCGGACTGGCTTGATCGCGAGGTCGGGGAGATCGACCGCAAACGCGCAGCACCCTGGCCGCATATTGCACAAAAGGGCGATACGGTCTGGCTTGGTGCGATCGACGCGGCCGGGAATGCGGTTTCTTTCATTCAATCGATCTACTGGGAATTTGGGTCGGGCTGCGTTTCGCCGCGCACAGGGATCCTGATGCAGAACCGCGGCGCGAGCTTTTCGCTCAATCCGGCGGACGCGGTAAACCCGCTTCAGCCCGGTCGTCGGCCCTTCCACACGCTCAATCCCGCGCTTGCCCAGCTTCGATGATGGGCGAACCGTCGTTTACGGCACCATGGGCGGCGAAGGGCAGCCGCAAACGCAGGCCGCCATCCTATCGCGTGCGATCCTATCCGGTCAGGATATCGGAGAGGCGATCGACGCGCCGCGTTGGTTGCTCGGTCGGACCTGGGGCGATGAGACGACCGCGCTTCGCCTGGAAAATCGATTCGACTCCGATCTCGTCAGGGATCTCGAACGGGTCGGGCATCGTGTTGTGGTGATGGACGAGGCGTATTCCGACACGATGGGACATGCCAGGATGATCGTTCGCGATGCGGCCGGGTCACTTCTTGAAGCGCATGATCTGCGCGCCGATGGCGGTGCTGCAGTCGGTTAGCGCGAGGCAGTCTGACCCTCAGCACTGTCCAGGCCGACCTTGCGGCGGATATCGTCGGGTGTCGCGCCTACCGCGCGCAGTTCCGAAAACCCTGTGGAAGCTGCCGACTTGGCGAGCTTGTGGCCGTCTTCGTCCAGGATCAGGCGATGGTGACGGTACTTCGGGGCGGGCAGGCCAAGCAGGTCCTGAAGAAGGCGATGAATGGATGTGGCCTGAAGGAGGTCGCGTCCGCGCACCACGTCGCTGATCTCCTGCAGGGCGTCATTCACGACCACGGAGAGGTGATAACTCGTTGGCGTTTCCTTCCGCGCCAGCACGACATCGCCCCATTGAAGCGGATTGCCGACGATCTCCGTTTCCCTGTCAGGGCCCGCTTCCCGCCATTTCGGAGCCGAACCAAGGCGCGCAAGGGCGGCCGTCGTATCGAGCCGCAATGCGGTCGGTTCTGCCTTGAGCCTGCGGGTGATCTCGGAGGCGTCGAGAATAGCTTCGTCGCCGGGGAAGAGCGGGGTGCGCCATCGGGATCCTGCGGCCAAGGTCGTCCGTCAGCGGCGGCCTTGGTCGCTCCCTCGCGAATTTCGCGGCGGCTCGCCACGCTGCGTTTGACGAGGCCCATGGAATCGAGCCGTGCGAGCGCCTGCGCATAATCCTCGAAATGTTCCGATTGGCGATGGACCGGGTCTTCCCATTCAAGCCCGCTCCATCTGAGGTCGCGATAGATTGCGTCCTCGAATTCGGGACGGCACCGGGTGGTGTCGATATCCTCCATGCGCAACAGCAGTCGTCCGTCCACTCGGTCCGCACATTGCTGATTGAGCAAGGCGGAATAGGCGTGGCCCAGATGCAGAAAGCCGTTGGGCGATGGGGCGAACCGGAAAGTGGGGCGTTTAAACATTCGACTTCCGAACCACGGCGGATTGCAAAGGCGGCAAGGCTTGTGTTGAACGTTGATACTGGTCGCGTGGATATTATGGAACCGTTTCGGGATGTCTGCTTCTATCAGCGTGCGCCTTAATGAAGCGAGTCGGTGAGGGGAGCGCCGTGAAAAGTCTGAATACCCTTGAGGATATTCAGGACGGGCTGGATGCGCTGCTTGCGCTCGATCCCCGACTGACCGCCATCGCGCAGGCTGCCGGTCCGTTGCCGCTTCGGCGGCGTTCGACCGATCTGAAAGAGGCTTGCCCATATTGTCGTCGGTCAACAGGTGTCGGTTGCCAGTGCAACCGCGATCTATTCGCGGTTTGAAGCCCTCGTCGATCCCTTTGATGCCGCCACGTTCAGGACGCACGACGATGCGGCTCTTGCCGGAGCCGGTCTGTCGCGGCCGAAGATCTGCACGCTTCGCGCCGTATGCGCGGAAGTGGAGGCGGGGCTCGATCTGGCGGCGCTTGCCGAGGCTCCGGGGGACGAGGCGCATGCCCGGCTTTGTGCGATTTCGGGAATCGGTCCCTGAACGGCGGATATTTTCCTGCTGTTCTGTGTAGGGCATCCGGATATCTTCCCTGCCGGTGATCTCGCCTTGCGGGAGGCTCTGCGCGCTGCCTTCATGCTCGATGAACGACCGAAGATCGGGGAGGCGGCGGAGATGGTGCGAGCCTGGACGCCATTGCGTGGTATCGCGGCCTGGCTTTTCTGGTTCTACTATCGAATCCTGCGCCAGGGCCGCGAGGTTCTGCCGATCTGATGCCTCATCGGAAACGAAAGTCTTGAAAGGCCGCTTGCCCTGAAAAACGCGAAAGAGACCGGGCGGCAAAGGGAGGAACGATGTCTTTTCCTGTTACCACCTGGCTGATTGTGGAGCTTTCGGTGCTGTTTCTGATCCTGACCGCGCGCGTTATCCAGCATCGCATTCGCTGCAAGGTGTCGCTTGGTGATGGGGAGGATCCGGGGCTTCGCAGCGCCATTCGCGCTCAGGGCAATCTCGTGGAATCCGCACCGTCCTTCGTTCTGCTCATTCTGGTGGCGGAACTTCAAGGGGCTGCGGTGTGGCTGATTGGGGGGGGGGGGCTCGCGGCGGCCTTCTTTCTGGGGCGTGCGATCACGGCCTATGCCTTGGCTTTCTGTGCAATCGAGCATGCCGCTTCGCTCCGGCGGCATGCTCCTGACCATGTTGCCGATGATCGCCGCGATCATTGTCGATCTGGCGATCGTGCTCGCCTGAAGCGTGGTGTTGCCCCAGGTGAGCGGCGGTCGATTGTTTGGTTTCGCTCGTATTTCGGCTAGCCGTTGGCGATGTACTGCGCACCGTTGATCGTCAGGGACCGAGCCGGTCATGAAGGCGGCGGCGTCTGAGGCGAGATAGGTGGCCAATTCGCCGATTTCCTCCGGATGCCCCAGACGTCCGACGGGAATGGTCGAGACGATGCTCTCCAACACCTTTTCGGGCATGGCCGCGACCATGTCGGTGTTGATGTAGCCGGGACAGATGGCGTTGACGGTGATGCCCTTGCGCGCATTTTCCTGGGCAAGCGCCTTCGTGAAGCCGATGACGCCTGCCTTGGCGGCGGAATAGTTCGTCTGTCCCATCTGGCCGTTGATCAAGGAAATGTTGATGATCCGGCCGTGCCCGCGCTCGCGCATGCCGTCAATGACTGGACGGGTCATGGAGAACATGCTGTCCAGATTGGTGGACATGACCTCGCGCCACTGTTCCCAGCTCATCTTGTGGAACATTCCGTCACGGGTGATGTCCGCATTGTTGACGAGAACGTCGACCGGGCCGAGTTCTTCCTCGACTTTTGCAATTCCCGCGACGCATTCCTCGGGATGCGATACGTCTCACTTGTAAACGTGGATGCCGGTTTTCGCCTTGAAGGCTTCCGCCTTCTCCACATTGCCGCGGTAGGTCGCCGTGACCGTGTATCCGGCTTCTTTCAATGCAAGCGAGACCGCCTCGCCGATGCCTCGCGTGCCACCGGTTACCACTGCAACTGAACTCATAACTTCCCCCTGACCTAGTCCTCACCTCGTGCATCGCCTTACGTAGGGATTCGCACGTATTCTCCCAAGAGTAAGGCGACAGCCTAAAGAAAAGGGCGGGTGTAATCAATCCCGCCCTTGGTCGTAGTGTCAGGCGTTCTCCAGACACATGGCGATGCCCATGCCGCCGCCGATGTAAAGGATCGCAAGGCCCTTGGCGGCCTTGCGGTGCTTCATCTCGTGCAGAAGCGTGACGAGAACGCGGGTTCCCGAAGCTCCGATGGGATGGCCGATGGCGATCGCCCCACCGTTGACGTTGACGATTTCCGGGTTCCAGCCCATGTCCTTGTTGACGGCGCAGGCCTGCGCGGCGAACGCCTCGTTGGTCTCCACGAGATCGAGATCTTCGACGGACCAGTCGGCTTTCGCCAACGCCTTGCGCGAAGCCGGGATCGGGCCGGAGCCCATGACCTTGGGATCGATGCCCGCGGTTGGCCAGGAAGTGATGCGCGCAAGCGGCGTCAGGCCGCGCTTTTCTGCCTCCGCGGCCGTCATCAGGACCACGGCTGCGGCGCCATCATTGATACCCGATGCGTTGCCTGCGGTAACGGAGACTTCCTTGTCGAAGGCGGGGCGAAGCTTGGCGATGCTGTCCAGCGTCACGCCGTGGCGGATATATTCGTCCTCATCGATGATCCGCTCGCCCTTGCGCTCATACAAGGTGACGGGGACGATCTCGTCCTTGAACTTTCCTGCCTTCTGCGCGGCTGTCGGCCTTGTTCTGGAAGGCGACGGCGAACTCGTCCTGCTGTTCGCGGGTGATCTGCCACTTGGTTTGCGACATTCTCCGCCGTATTGCCCATGTGATAGCCGTTGAAGGCATCCCACAGGCCGTCCTTGATCATGGTGTCGATCATCTTGACGTCGCCCATCTTTTGACCGCTGCGCATGTAGGCGCAGTGCGGGGAGAGCGACATGGATTCCTGTCCGCCGGCCACGATGATCGAGGCATCTCCCGTTGCGATCTGCTGCATGCCGAGGGCGACGGTGCGCAGGCCCGAACCGCAGACCTGATTGATGACCAGAGCGGTTGCGCATTCCGGGATTCCGGCGGCGATCGCGGCCTGGCGGGCCGGGTTCTGGCTTTCTCCGGCCGTCAGGACCTGACCGAAAACGACCTAATTGACATCGGTGGCCTCCACGGAAGCGCGCGACAGCGCTTCGCGGATCACCGTGGTTCCCAGTTCATGCGCCGGGGTCTTGGCAAAGGCGTCGTTGAACGAGCCGACGGGCGTGCGTGTGGCGCTAACAATGACGATATCGCTGTTTGCGTCCATGAAAACTCTCCGCTTGGGGCATCCGCTGCCGGGCAGGGTGGGGACAAAATGGTCCCGAGCACCGGGTGGTTGGACTGTAGTCAGGAATACTGCCCTTACGTCGTGTGAAGTCAACTGCTCCATCGGTCGAGATGACGCAGTAGGAAGGCCTCCGATCTGGGTTTGCGCGCTTGCAGTTTTTCCGGGGTAATAAAAAGC
The DNA here is from genome assembly GCF_030066895.1 of Breoghania sp. Taxonomy (GTDB): domain Bacteria; phylum Pseudomonadota; class Alphaproteobacteria; order Rhizobiales; family Stappiaceae; genus Breoghania. The sequence goes on from NZ_JASJAV010000003.1 coordinate 156,819, forward strand.
GGTGGTGAATCCGAGGATGTTTGGCCTATCGTGATGCATCAGGGGAAACGGGGCGGATGCATGGCGAGAGGGCGATGTCGGTCCCCTGCCTGGAGCGGTTTTCGAGGGGATCGCACCGATCCGACTGAAAAGGTATGCTCCTGTTCATAATTCCGGAGTAGTAAGATACCGTCCGAATCAGTTCGGCGAAGTTGTAACGGGCTCCGGAATTCGATTTGCGCGCAACAACGCGGTAGGCAAAATGGCAAAGAAAGACGGACCGACCACGATCAAGAAATATGCGAATCGTCGGCTCTACAATACCGGCACCAGCACCTATGTAACGCTGGAAGATCTTGCATCGATGGTGAAGAGTGGGGAGGACTTTCAGGTCTTCGATGCCAAGTCGGGCGAGGACATCACCCGATCCGTACTTACTCAAATCATTTTCGAACAGGAAGCGAAGGGCCAGAATTTGCTGCCCGTCACCTTCCTGCGTCAGCTCATCCGATTTTACGGTGATCAGATTCAGGCGCTGGTTCCCAGCTACCTGGAATATTCCATGGCGTCGCTCACCAAGGAGCAGAACAAGCTGCGCGAGCAGATGTCGCAGACATTCGGATCCTCCACTTTCGACGCAATGGAGGAGCAGGTGCGCCGCAACACGGAAATGTTCGAGCGCGCCATGCGCATGTTCGTGCCGTTTCCTCAAGGCTCCGATTCAACGTCGGAAAGCCAGCCGCAGCCTGCAGCGCCCGCCGAGAGCGAGAGCGCCAAGCAGTCCGGCGATCTGAATGCGTTGAAGGAACAGCTCGCCGACATGCAGAAGAAGATCGACGAGCTGGCCAAGCCGAAAGGATAATCAAGCAGGCGAGTTGCCGGCGGGCCTGCGGCCAGGCAGGCTTGTTTGATCGGGCTCAGGCGCCCGTATCGGCGGTGAGACCGGCCGCCTGAATGCCGGCGACGGCACAGGCTTAGTCATTATCGGAGGTGTCGCCCGTGATGTCTACGGCGCCGATGCCCTGACCCTGCGCATCGCGGATCATCACTCCACCGGGAACGGAGATGATGGATCCGCCGGACGCGCTATTCAGTGCCTGAATGAAGTGGGGACGGCTTTCCGCATTGGCGTTGAGCCAGCGCGTGCCGGTGCCGACGGCAAGCGCGCCATAGGCTTTGCCGTAGGCGATCTGCGGCCGCATGATGGACGAGCCGTCCTGACGGGCCAGTGCGGTCAGATGGCCGCCGGCGTCGAACACCGCGACGGTGATCGGCTTGATCTTGAGTTCTGCCGCCTTCTCTATGGCGGCAGCGATAATCTTCTGGGCGGTTGCGAGCATCAGGTCCGTCATGGTTTCAGCCTCGAATTCAAGTGTTGTTTCCCTCATGGATATCCTGACCTAGCAGGCCGCCGCCCAAGGGGAAACAAACGCGGAAGAAAAACAGCTGTTCTTCAACGGCGTATAACCGATCCTGGAGGGGCAATGCATCGCGATTTCCAGAAACCCGGGCGTCCGCCCGTTCAATCCCGCACGGCCACGGCTGCAACGTCGCACCCGTTGGCGACCTCGGCGGCACTCAATGTGCTGCGAGAGGGCGGCAATGCGGCCGATGCCACAGTGGCGGCCGTTGCCGTGCAATGCGTGGTCGAGCCGCATATGACGGGGATCGGCGGCGACTGCTTCGCCATTGTCGTGCGCCCCGACGGAACCGTTTACGGCCTCAACGGGTCGGGGCGCGCCGCGAAAGGCGCAACGCCCGAGCGGTTGATGGCGGCAGGACTGAGCGATGAGATTCGGGACGATTCCATTCATGCCGTGACCGTGCCGGACGTCGTCAAGGCCTGGGAAACTCTGCTGCGCGATCACGGGTCGTGGTCCCTGTCGCGGGTTCTGGCTCCGGCGATCGACTATGCCGAGAACGGCTTTCCCGTGGCTTCGCGTGTCGGAACGGATTGGCCGGATCTCGTTGATCTTCTGCGCCGTGATGAGGGGGTGGCGCGACATTATCTGGTCGATGGCGCGGCTCCGGCCATCGGCAGCGTGCATCGATTGCCTGCGCTGGCTCAGACGTTGCGGGAAATCGCGGAAGACGGCGCCTGTGCGCTCTACGAGGGCCCCATTGCGGTGGAAATCGCGGCGACGGTTCAGGCCAAGGGCGGTTTCCTCACCGAAGAGAATCTTGCGGGTATCGACGTCCTGGCCGTCGAGCCGATCGTCTCGAACTATCGCGGTACGCAGGTGCTTGAACTGCCGCTGAACGGCCACGGCGTTACGGCGTTAATCCTCCTCAACATTCTAGAGAATTTCGACCTCTCGGCGCTCGACCCGACGGGGCCTGAACGGTTCCATCTGGAAATGGAGGCGGCGCGACTTGCCTATTCCGTCCGTGATCTTCACGTGGCCGATCCCGACGCCATGGTCGTATCGACCGCGGATTTGATCTCGAAGGAATTCGGCGCGCGTCTTGCGGCGAGGATCGATCCTGCGGCACGACTTAGCGGGTTGCCGACAGATGTCCTGACGCCCGATTCGGATACCGTCTACCTGACGGTGGTCGATGGGGACGGAACGGCCGTCTCGCTCATCAACTCGATCTATTGCGGGTTCGGCGCCGGGGTTGCGACGCCGAAATCGGGGATCGTCCTGCAAAATCGGGGAGCGTGCTTCCGGCTTAAGCCCGGTCACCCCAATTGCATCGGACCGCGCAAGCGGTCCCTGCACACAATCATTCCTGCGATGGCGTTCCGCGAAGGTCGGCCGTGGCTGTCATTCGGGGTGATGGGCGGCGCCTATCAGCCGTGCGGTCATGGGCATGTGCTGGGAAATATTCTCGATTTTGGGATGGACGTGCAGCAGGCAATCGATGCTCCGTGCATCTTCTTCGACGGGATTGACGGTCCGCTCATGGTGGAGACCGGCGTGAGCGAGGCGACTCATGCGGGCTTTCTGGAGCGGGGACACACCCTCACCCCTGCTCGGCAGGCAATCGGTGGCAGTCAGGCGATCATGATCGGGGATGGGCTGCTCACAGCGGGGTCTGATACGCGCAAGGACGGGTGCGCGCTCGGCTGGTAATCCGGGATATCGGTTGATGCCCGATTGGCCGATTTGCTTCAGGCAGAGCGGTTGAGGATGGAGCCGGGCTTCAGCAGAAACGTCGAACCGGCTGTCGCGGCATAGGCCTTGGCGGAGGGTTCCGGCTCTTCCTTGCGGCGCGTGCGGGTCTGCGGCACGCCGATGTCCGTTGCGATCAGATGGGTCAGGAACGCGGCATTGGCGCCGTAGTAATGGTAGCGGGCCGGTTCGCTGCTCCGTGCGGCGCTGACTGCGACCAGGGCGCGGCCTTGACCCTCCTGCGAGCCTGACGGTGATGGCGGCGGCGGGGCGGTCGCTCTTCGAGCTGGGTTCGACCCGGCGGTGCCCGCTAAGAGGTCCACCTGCATGTCCGCTCGGTTCGACTGGTGCCACCATTGGCCTCGCCTCCACGTGTTCCGTAGCGGGACATTCGCGTTTCGCCTGCATTCTTCTGCGCAAGTCGGATGCCACTTAGTAACCATCTGTTAACCTTTTGTCGTAACGCAATAGTGAAATCGCACGAATCAGCGCTTTTCGGATCACTTTTGTCTTGGGAAATTTGCGGAGAGACCGTCGATCAGTTGGTGTCTGGCACGTCAGGCGTGCGCTGGAACTCGGCAAATGGCCGATTTCGAAACAATTTTAATCAAAAATGATACGGGCCGGGATTTCCCGTCCCGATTACGCTGTGCGGCTCGAATTCACGAGCCTTCGCCGGGACCGAAGGTAATATCGCGCTGAGCCGAGTGGGTGGCGACGGTAAATCCGGCGATCATGTCGAGCAGCGAGATCAGCAGCAGAATGAAGAAGACCGACGTCGCGCCCGCCCGCACGACGAGGAATTCGACGAGATAGGTCACGAAAACCAGTGCGGAGAGGATGTGGTCGATGACCGATCCCCATCCTCGGCCGACGCGCGTGGCCTTGAGGATTTCGAAAAACAGCAGAAACAAGCCCACCGCGATCATCAGGTCTCCCAAAAGGAGCGACCAGCGGGCATCTGAGGGGAGGGGAATGGTGGCGACCGGCAGGACCCAGGAATTGTCGGGATCGGTGCCGAGCAGGCCGAATGCGATGATGTTGTAGACGATCAGCGGGGCAATGGTCAGCGGAATATTATAACGAACGGCATGGGTGGCCTCATGCGTTGCCGGTAACTGTCGTTCCTGAAGGCATATGCGGTTCTGAAAGCGTGTCGGGAAATACCCTAACCCACGAACAGGGGGTGACGGAAATCGTCAATATGGGTGAGGGAGGAGCCGCGTCTGCCCGCGCTCAATGGCGCTCTCACCGGGGTGAGCCAGAGGGCGGACATGAAAAAGGCCGACGAAATGCGCCGGCCTCGATCATCGTCTTCAGCGTTCGCGAGAGATCTCGCAAGCCGCTCGGATGCTTAGATGCTATCCTTCGGCTCAAGGATCTGACGCCCGCGATACATGCCGCTCTTCAGGTCGATGTGATGCGGGCAGCGAAGTTCGCCCGAATCCTTGTCCTCGACATAGGCCGGCTGCTTCAGGGCGTCCGCGGAACGGCGAAAACCGCGCTTCATGCGCGACGTCTTTCGCTTCGGAACGGCCATGTTCAACTCTCCAGTGGTCAAAGACGGACCACGCCCGAATCCGGTTTAGCCGGGTTGGACATGCCTCGCCTGAAAGAATGGCCGCCTTGTACAGGCATCCTTGCGCCAGCGCCACCCCGTTGAGGCATATTTTTTATATTCATCAATTAATAAATTAAATCTCTTCGAGAAGATCGCGTCCGATTCTGGCGCGTTCGCGCACTGCGCGGGCATGATTGGCGTGTCCGCGCGACAGGTGCATCGGGTTGCGGGCGATCGGGTTGGGCAGGGTGTTGCCAGCCGCGCGGCCTGAGTTGCGCTCAGTTTGTCGGCCGATACGCCGTAATAATGGCGCGCCGCCGCCTCGATGCCGAAAATCCCATCGCCCTATTCCGCGATGTTGAGATAAAGCTCCAGAATGCGTCGTTTGGACAGGACCAGATCGATCCACAGTGCCAAAGGTATCTCCATCGCCTTGCGCACGTAACTGCGCGAGGGCCAGAGAAACAGGTTCTTGGCAAGCTGCATGATGGTGGAGGCGCCGCGCACTTCCTCGCTGTCCTCAAGCTTTGACACCTGACGCATCAGGGCATCCCAGTCGACGCCTGTATGAACGCAGAAGCGGGCATCCTCGGAGGGCGATCACGGAGCGCTGCAGGACTAGCGAGATCGTATCGAGCGGCGTCCAGATCCGCTCTACCTTCTGTCCCGTCAGAAGACGCGCCAGCATCGGTGTGGAGACGGCGGGCAGGATCGAATAGACGAGTGTAATCTCCAGCGGCAGCATGGCGAGAAAAACGGCGGCCTTCAGCAGCACCCGCACCAGACGCTGGCGGGTGGTTTCCTTCCCCCCATTGCGTCGGCTGCCGCCAGTCGCCTTTTTTGCACCCGCGCGAACCAGCCCCTTGCCGCCAAACCGGCCTGTCCTTCCGTTTACGCTATTGTGCTCAATTCGTTGCAATAGGGTCGTGTGCGAGCCCGCACGTCAAGGTCGGGAGGCGAAAAGCCTTGCGCATTGAGTCGCGCCCCGCTGTTCCCGGCAGAGCACCCCATGCGTCCTGATCGGGCACATGACGTGCCTCAAGTAACTGCCCGGAGCCGGGTTTGGTCGTGTATGATCCCGCGTGCGTCGGATGGGGGCGGTTGATTGACAGTGTCGTTCCCATCGGGCAATTCGAACTGCAACACTTCGCGTTTTCCTGACCCGGTTTTCCATCCCGTGACCCTCGAACTGCCAGATACCTTCACCGAGCGCCTGACCGCGACCGCTGCGTGCGTGGAGACGATGCTCGATTCGTTGCTCGATGAGCTGCCGCTATCCGGCGAGGTCTGCCGTCCGGGCCGGTTGCTGGCCGCCATGCGGCATGCGGCTCTGGGCGGGAGCAAACGGCTGCGGCCGTTCCTGCTGATCGAGGTGGCCCGTCTGTTCGATCGCGACGATGAAGGGGTGCTGCGGGCCGGTGCGGCGCTTGAATGCGTCCACTGCTATTCCCTCGTCCATGATGATCTCCCGGCGATGGACGATGACGACATCCGCCGCGGGCGGCCGACGGTTCACCGGGCTTTTGACGAGGCGACCGCGGTTCTGGCCGGCGATGCGCTGCTGACCTTTGCCTTCGATATCCTTGCCGACCCGGCGACGGACGAGGATGCGGAATTGCGGGCGGGTCTGACGCTCGATCTCGCGCGGGCCTCCGGTCTCGGCGGGATGGCCGGCGGTCAGATGCTCGATCTTCTGGGAAGTGCGGTTTCCAGCGAGGAAGAGGATATCCGTCGTCTCCAGTCGATGAAGACCGGCGCGCTCATTCGCTTCGCAACGCGGGCCGGTGCGCGCATGAGCGGCGGCAATGACGGCGATATCACCCGGTTGACCCGCTTCGGCGAAATTGCGGGGCTCGCCTTCCAGCTTGCCGACGATCTGCTCGACGTGGTGGGCGATGCGGAGGCCCTGGGCAAGGCGACGGGCAAGGATGCCGTGTTGGGCAAGGCGACCCTGGTCGAACTCAACGGAGTGGAATGGACGCAAAAGACGCTTTCCGACCTCGTGGAGGAAGCGGACGCTCTGCTGGATAGTTACGGCGAGCGAGCTGCGATTTTGCGTCAGACGGCGCGCTTCATTGCCGAACGACACAGTTGATCTCTGACATGCCGGAGACCTGCCGTCTCACTCCGCCTGATCTGGAGGGAAACCTCGAATTGACCGCCGCCGCTGCGTAAAGCAATAGTTAACGACTTCTTGCGACGATTCTCCGGCGGAATGGCCCAGAAGGGTCTTCCATTTTTGGATGGTTGAGGCAGCGGGAACGTTGCTCCGGGGGCTGTGATAAGGGCAGGAAGCCGATATGTCTTAGACGGTCGACAGGATCCCCGCACCCGTGCCGCTTGTTAAGGCTGCGGATCACAATCCGCGGGAACAGCAGCAATTTGACCAGCAGGACGAGGCTGCGCTCCACGTCGCGGGCGATGGCGATCCCGATCCCCCTCACGGTTCGGACGAGCCTGCGGTCGTGGTCGATACCGGCGTTCATGAAACCACGCCGCTCGGCGGGGTCGCGGCCTATCAGGCAGTCGCACGCCATGCGATCGAGGCCTTGGGGCGCGATCCGTTGGCGGAAGATGATCCGACCATCAAGGAAGCCGAAGAGCCCGAGCCGTGGCGGCTGGGCAACGACGATTCCTGACGGCCTTCCGACCTCGTCCTATCTCAACGTCCAAGGCGTTCTTCAGTGCATCTTGTCGTCCTTTGCGCTCAGGGAATGCCGGTTGATCAGCGGCAATTGCGAGAGCGTGAAACAGAAGGTGATCGGCATGATGCCGAAAACTTTGAAGGTCACCCAGAAATCGGTCGAGAAATTGCGCCAGACGATTTCGTTGAGGATGACCAGGAAGAGGAAGAACAGGCCCCAGCGAAACGTGAGCTTGCGCCAGCCTTCCGCATCGAGTTGAAAGACGCTGTCGAAGACATAGCCCAGAAATGAGCGCCCGAAAGCGAGTCCACCGAGCAGCACCGCGCCGAACAGCGTGTTGATGATGGTCGGCTTCAGCTTGATGAAGACATCGTCGTGCAGATAGAGCGTCAACGCGCCGAAGACGATCACGACGACACCGGCCACCAGCGGCATGACCGACAGGCGGCGGTAGATGGAATAGGAAACGATCAGCGAGATCGAAATCGCCACCATGAAGGCGGCGGTCGCAATGAAGATCGGGCCGCCAAGGGCGCCGAGGGCGGGAAAGCTTTCCGCCAGTTGTTTGCCGCGTGCATTAGCGAAGAAAAAGATGGCGAGCGGCCCCAATTCCAGTGCCCGCTTCAGAAGCGGATTTTCGTCGCGCTTTCTATCCGGCGCATTTGGGTCGTGTTCGAATTCCAAGTCGCAAAACCCCGTTTGCGTTGATGTCGCTCAGCGTTCCGCCTGACGCGGGTCCCGTCTACATGGGGACGGATGACCCGTTGTGCGAGGGGCGTGTCGCCAGCCTAGCATTAAGATTGCGTCATGCCCGCGATGGCGGCCGCAAAATCTTTTGCAGTGAAGGGCTCCAGATCGTCGATCCCCTCGCCGATACCGATGAAATGTACGGGCATGGGGTGCTTGGCGGCGATCGCCACCAGGATGCCGCCGCGCGCCGTGCCGTCGAGCTTCGTCATGACGAGGCCGGTGACGCCTGCCTTCTTGCCGAAGATCTCCACCTGGCTCATGGCGTTCTGCCCGGTGGTGGCGTCCAGCGTCAGCAGCACCGTGTGAGGGGCCTCGGGATCGTGCTTCTTGATGACACGCACGACCTTTTCCAGTTCCGCCATCAGCTCCGCCCGGTTCTGCAGGCGACCGGCGGTATCGATCAGCAGAACGTCGCTCTGCTCGGCCTGCGCCTGCTTCATGGCATCGAAGACGAGGCCAGCCGCATCCGCGCCCGTGGGACGGGAAACGACCGTGGAATTGGTTCTGTCACCCCAGATCTTGAGCTGCTCGACGGCGGCGGCGCGGAAGGTGTCTCCCGCGGCCAGCATCACCTTCTTGCCTTCGCGGGTAAGCTTGGCGGCGAGCTTGCCGATGGTCGTGGTCTTGCCAGTCCCGTTGACGCCCACCAGCAGCACAACGTGGGGCTTGTGACCGGTGTCGAGATCGAGCGGCTGGGCGACGGGCTCCAGCACCTTCTCGATCTCGTCGGCCAGAACGCTGCGAACTTCCTCTTCGGAGATTTCCTTGTCGAACCGGCCTTCCGCCAACCGCTCGGTGATGGTGATCGCCGTATCCGTACCGAGATCTGCCTGGATCAGCAGATTCTCCAGATCCTCCAGCGTCTCCGCATCGAGCTTGCGCTTGCGGAAGACGGAGGTGATGCCTTCGCCAAGCGCCGAGGAGGAGCGGGAAAGTCCGTCGCGAAGCCGCTGGAACCAGGACCGCTTGGGCGTGGTCTCATCAGCAGGGACTGCCTCTGCTGTTTCCGGTTCTTCTGTCGATATTTCGGTCTCGGCAGCCTCGTTAGTCACTTCGTCGGGGATTTCAGCCTCGACTTCCGGCTCGGTCACATCGGACTGAGCGTCCGCTTCGGGGGCTGTCCCGGCGACATCCGTCTCCGGCACCTGTTCTTCGGTGCTGACGGGGGCGGCTTCGGCCTCGGGAGCCGGGACTTCGCCGCTTTGCGGGGCTTCGAGCGTCGCGCTGTCGTCTTCGACTGGCTCCGGTTCAACCGGTTCCTCGGTCTCAGCCGTTTCGTCTGGGGTGGGCTCTTCCGGTTGAGGAGCGTCTATCCCGTCTTCTTCCGGTGCGGTGTCGGGCTCGTGGGTCTCGAGCTCTGGTGTCTCGGCTTCCGGCGTTTCGCTTTCGGGTGTTTCCGTTTCCGGGGTCAGAGCTTCCGGGTTCTCGGTCGGCGTATCTTTCTTGCCGCCGAACAACCGTCCGAAAAATCCGCGCTTTTCGCTCTCCGCCATGAAATTCCGTTTTTTCGCTCAGGTTGGTCGGCAGGGACATCCGACCCTGTACCTGATTGTCACGATCTGCAGCTTTTGTCATCCCGAACGCGGTGCGGCGCGAGATGCCATTTGCCGCTCAAGGCTCTCAAGCCGCTTCGGCCATGAGGTGACGGCGGCTGTGACCGGTGATGCGGGCCGTGACGATGGTGCCGGCGTGCCGAAGCTCAGTTCCGTTTCGGTGAATTGTCCGGTCCGCCCCAATCCTTCGCGTTCCACCAGAATGCGGCGGGTGAGACCGATTTCGCTGGAAAGGTGGCGCATGAGGGCCGCTTCGCCCGCCTCGCGCAGCCGTGCGGCGCGCTCCTTGACGAGGGCGCGGTTGACCTGGGGCATGCGGCCTGCGGGCGTTCCCTTGCGCGGGGAAAACGGAAAGACGTGGAGATGCGTCAGGCCGCAGTCCTCGCCGATCCTCAGCGGGTTTTCGAACATCGCTTTGGTTTCGGTCGGGAACCCGGCGATGATGTCAGCGCCGAAGATCACGTCTGGTCGGTGGCGGCGCACCTCTTCGCAGAAGGCGATGGTGTCCTCGCGCGAATGGCGGCGCTTCATGCGCTTCAGGATCATGTTGTCGCCGGATTGCAGGCTGAGGTGGAAATGCGGTATCAGCCGGGGCTCTTCGGCGATCGCGCGCATCAGGGCGTCATCGGCCTCGATGGAGGAGAGACGCAGCCGCTCCAGATCCGGCACCAGTTTCAGGATCTTTTCAACGAGCGTTCCGAGCTTCGGCTCGCCGGGAAGATCTGCACCGTAGGAGGTGATGTCGACGCCGGTCAGGACAATCTCGTGATAGCCGTTCTCGACGAGGCGGCGGATCTGGCCGACCACTTTGCCCATGGCGACGGAGCGCGAATTCCCCCGGCCGAAGGGGATGATGCAGAAGGTGCGGCGATGATAGCAGCCGTTCTGGACCTGCACGAAGGCGCGAACGCGGCCTTCCAGTCCGTCGATCAGGTGGCCGGCGGTCTTCCGCACGCTCATGATGTCGTTGACGATGACCTTCTCGTTCTCGTCGATGCCGAAATCCGCCACGCGCTTGTAGGAGGCGCGTTCAAGCTTCTCGGTATTGCCGATGACGAGATCGACCTCCTCCATTTGCGAGAAGGTTTCGGCCTCGATCTGTGCCGCACAACCGGTGACGATGATACGGGCTTGCGGATTTTCGCGGCGCGCACGGCGGATCTGCTGACGGGCCTGGCGCACCGCCTCACCCGTCACCGCGCAGGTGTTGACGAGGATGGCGTTGTCGAGGCCCGCGGCCTCCGCTTCGCGCCGCATGATCTCGGACTCGTAGGTGTTGAGCCTGCAACCGAAAGTGACGAGCTTGATGGTCATGGATCAGGCCGCGCCCTGCGTCTCGCGCCGCCATTCGGGCTTGCCGCCGTTGAGCGAATCCAGATCCAGCGTGCCGAGGAATTCAAGCTCGGTGTCGCCGGTCATCATCACGTGGCCGTCGCTCTCGCGCCATTCGATGTCGAGAGGGCCGCCGGGCAGCGTCACCGTGACATGGCGGCCGGTCAGCCGCTTGCGGGCGGCCACAACCCCGGTGGCGCAGGCGGCGGTGCCGCAGGCCCGGGTCAGGCCGACGCCGCGTTCCCACACCTTCGCGCGGATTTCGTTCTGGCCGGTAATTTGGGCCAGCGTGACGTTGGCGCGTTCGGGAAAAACCGGGTGATGTTCGAGAAGCGGGCCGAAGCGTTCCAGATCGTAGGCCTCGATATCGTCGACGAAAAAGATTGCGTGCGGATTGCCCATGTTCACCACGGCGGGCGAATGCAGGACGGGCTCATCGATTGGGCCGATCTGCAACTCGATGACGCGGGTATCGCGGAATTCTTCTGCGAGCGGAATGTCCTGCCATTCGAGCTTCGGTTCGCCCATGTCCACCGTGACGCGAACCTCGTTGCCCGTCGCATAGGCTTTCAGGAAGCCCGCATTGGTCTGGATCGTGGCGCGGTCCGTGTCCTTTTCCTCCATCACCAGACGACCGATGCAGCGGGTGGCGTTGCCGCAGGCATCGACCTGGCCGCCGTCGCAATTGTAGATTCGCATGAAGGCATCGACACCCATGGGGGAAGCTTCGACGATGATCATCTGGTCGAAGCCGATACCGGATGTCCGGCTCCCGATCGCAGCGATCTGAGTGTCGGAAAGGCGCGCGGGTTCTTCGCGCGCATCGAAAACGACGAAGTCGTTGCCGAGCCCGTTCATCTTGACGAAGGGGAGTTCGCGCGCAGTCATCGTGGGATACTTTCCTGAGCCTTGGTCGGATCCACAGTGGAAACTGGCCTCTATATGGCGGAAACGTCGCCGGAATGCCAGTGGTCACAAATTCCGCAACAGGGCGTTTACGCAATATGGATCGCGGTTGTTTTGTCTGCCATGGCGAGCAGGCGACACATGTCGGCAAGGCTTACCGCCACGCAGCCTTCGGTGGGCAGATAGCCGGGCCTTGCCAGATGGCAGAATACCGCGCTGCCGCCTCCCAGGCTGCGGGGTTTCTGGTTGTGATCGAGGATGACGACCACGTCGTAGAGATGGTCCTCGCGCCAAAGCCGTTCGTGCGATGCGGAAAATGGCAGGCGAACGGGGCGGTTGTAGCGTCCATGACGGGGATCATCGCACCAGCCGTCATGAGGTTTGAGTGCACACACGGGAAGGCGTGTGATGGGCCTTTGAATGCGGTCGGCTCGGTAAAGGACTTGCAGCAGGCGATAGCGGCCCGAGGGAGTGGCGCCGTCTCCTTCGCGCTTTTCGTGTGAAATTCCGGTGCGGCCCAATGCACAGGCGACAGAAAGCGGGCCGAAAATCAGCCTGCCTCGCGTTCTGGATGCCGACAGGGCGCGAACGTATATGTTTCCCATTGTCATCTCTGACCTTAATGCTGCCATAGGGCCGGTATTCCCTCACCGCGCCGTGATCACGATTTGACCCGAATACCACCTAGCCATGATGATTGGCCCCCCGCAATCGTGATTCCGACCTGCCATTTATGGCCGTGGACCGGCAAGCGACCGCGCCGCTGACCAGATCGGATTTGAGGGAGAGCGCCGGAGGACGGGAATGACCGCTCGCAGGATTCTGATTATCGACGACGACGCCGATCTGCGCGAGGCGTTGGTCGAGCAATTGTCGCTTTTCGAGGAATTCGAAACGTTGACCAGTGATTGCGCTGCCTCGGGTATCCGGGAGGCGCGGGCCGATCATCTGGATCTTCTGATCATGGATGTGGGACTGCCGGACATGGACGGGCGCGAGGCAGTGAAGGTCTTGCGCAAAGGCGGCTTCAAGGCGCCGATCATCATGCTGACCGGGCACGATACCGACAGCGACACGCTCCTCGGTCTGGAAGCGGGCGCCAACAACTACGTGGTGAAGCCGTTCAAGTTCGCAGTCCTGCTTGCCCGCATCCGCGCGCATCTGCGCCAGCACGAGCAGAGCGAGGACGCCACCTTCGCCATCGGTTCCTACACGTTCCGCCCTTCCGCCAAGCTGCTGCTGGATGCCAGCGGCGGAAAGATCCGGCTGACGGAGAAGGAAACGGCGATTCTGAAGTATCTCTATCGCACGGGCGAAAAGCCGGTGACGCGCGATGTGCTGCTGCACGAGGTGTGGGGCTACAATTCCGGCGTGACTACGCACACGCTGGAGACCCATATCTACCGGTTGCGCCAGAAGATCGAGACGGATTCTTCGAACGCCACGCTTCTGGTGACCGAGGCGGGCGGCTACAAGCTCATGCCGTGACTTCCAAGGATCGGCAACTCACTCTGTTTTGGAGTGCGTTGCCGCTTCCTTCCGCTCAATAGCCTGCAGCCAGATCGCCTTCAGTGCGTGGATCGGATGCGCCCATCAGGATGCCCTGGTCCGCCATGATCGATTGCGTGGAGCCCATGGTGTTCTTCACGGCAATCTCGTAGCCCATGTCGCGCAGGAGCCTCAGCGTGTCGGGGCTAAGGCCGTCCTCCACGCGCAACTCGTCCGGCAGCCATTGATGGTGCACGCGCGGGGCGGCATTCGCTTCCGCGATGTTCGTGCCGTGGTCGACCACGTTCAGGATGACCTGCAGCACGGTAGTGATGATGCGGCTGCCGCCGGGCGAGCCGGTCACGAGCCAGGCCTTGCCGTCCTTGAAGACGATGGTCGGGCTCATGGAGGAGAGCGGCCGTTTGCGCGGGCCTACCGCATTGGCCTCGCCGTCGATCAGGCCATAGGCGTTGGGCGTACCCGGTTTTGCGGAAAAGTCGTCGAGTTCGTTATTGAGAAGAACGCCCGTTCCCTTCGCCATGAAGCCCACGCCATAGGAAAAGTTGAGCGTGTAGGTGTTGGAAACGGCGTTGCCTTCTTTGTCGATCACAGAGAAATGCGTGGTCTGATTGCTCTCGTAGGGCAGGGGATTGGCCGGGGCGATTTCATTCGACGGGGTCACTTTGCCGGGCTCGATGCCTGTGCGCAGCGCATCGGCATAGGCCTTCGACGTGAGCCCCCCGACCGGCACTTCGACGAAATCCGGATCGCCCAGATATTTCGAGCGATCCGCATAGGCGCACTTCATTGCCTCCGCCATGATGTTGATCGTTGCCGCCGAATTTGGTCCGGTTTCGCGCAGATCGAAGCCTTCCAGAATATTCAGGATCTCGATGATGTGGATGCCGCCGGACGAGGGGGGCGGCATGGAGGCGATGTCGTAACCGCGATAGGTGCCGCGCACCGGTTCACGGATGACGGCTTGATAATAGGCGAGGTCTTCCGTCGTCATGCCGCCGCCGCGGTCCTGAACGGTCTGTGCGATCGCGTCGGCCACGGGGCCCCTGTAAAAGCCGTCCGCACCTTCCTGGGCGATCCTTTTCAGGGTCGCTGCGAGATCTGGTTGCTTGAATAACGTGCCGGGCTCAACCGGCAGTCCCGCCTCGCCGTAGAAGGTGACGTAGGCTTCCGCATCGAGCGACAGTCGCACGCGGACCCGCTCCAGCGACTGTGCAAGGCTTGCGGGCATTTCGAATCCGTCTTTCGCCAGCCGGATGGCGGGGGCCATGACTTGCGCCAGCGTCAGCTTGCCCGAGCCGTAGTCGCGATGAGCGGCAACAAGCCCGGCCACCGTTCCCGGCACGCCGACGGCTAACCCCGAAAAACGCGATTTCAACGGGTCGGCATCGCCTTGCTCGTTCAGGAACATGTCCTTGAAGGCGGCGGCCGGGGCTTTCTCTCGGTAATCGATCGCCACCGTCTCGTTTCGATCGGCGCGATGAACCATCATGAAGCCGCCGCCGCCCAGATTGCCCGCGCGCGGCAAGGTCACCGCCAGCGCAAATCCGACCGCCACGGCCGCATCCACGGCGTTGCCGCCTTCCTTCAGGATCTCCACGCCGACCCGTGTCGCCGTCTGCTCCTGACTGGCCACCATTCCATGTTCGGCAATGACGGGATGAACAAGATCTCGGCCCGACAGAATGGGCGTCGTTTCCTGCGTGTTGCCGGTCGATGGCGTGAAGACAAGGGTGACGGCCAGGGCCGCACTGGCAAGGCCGGAAAGAACGGGCCGCATTTCGGATCCTCCCAATCGATGCTCGAAACGATTCCACTATCCTGCTTAATACTGGCGTATGTAGCGGCAGTTTCCAGAGAGCCGTCGTGAGAAATCGATTGCAACCGATGAGGCCGCCCGCGATTGCGCGGCGGTCCGACAGCAAGGGATATCAATGTCATGACGGCACGACGCTTCGCAAAGACCTTCTTGCAACCGCAGTGACTGCGCTTTTCTCGTGCGGCGGGAGAGCGATTGGCGAAGCTGTGGTGCGCGAACTGTCATGTCGTCGCAGCGGATCAGGCGCAGAGCAATCCGGACGTGCCGCCCTTTTCCGAAATCGCCGCAAAGCCGGATCTTTCCGTCGAGCAGATCAAAACGATGCTCTCCGGCACGCATCCGGACATGTCGCTGAGCCGGGCGGAGATCGCAGCACTCGTCGCCTATATCCGCTCCCTGAAGGAAGGCTAGGCGTTACGGCGTCTCGAGCTCGTCGAAGGTGGCCACGAGAGGAGCATGGAAGGAGCCGAGCGCTGCCGGAGTGCCCGCATCTTCGATTTCGTCGGCAAGGTTCCTGTTGTGAGAATCCGGACGTCCTTTAGTCGCGAGAACAGTGCGCGGCTCACGAGGATGTGGTCGAGCATGTGATGACGGCCGCGATGGCTGACCGTGAAACGACGTTCGCTTGAGACCGAAGCTTTCCACCGGCAGGAGCTCCCGGCTCGCCAGTTCGCAATTCCCGGTGTCGTCGAGCTCCGCAAGGATGATCCTGAGCGCCGGTTCCACTTCTACGGCGTTGAAATCCCCGACGGCCGCGACGAAAGCGTCTTCCTCCTTATCGAAGACCGCATCGACGGCTTCGCGCAATTCCAGCGCCTGTCCTGTCCGCTTCATGGCGGCCGCGAAATAGCCCTCGGCCCAGCCGGGGACCGACTTCCAGCTCTTTGCCGTCAATTTCTGGCCCGGTACGGGGGCTGTGAGCGGTGCGCGCAGGTGGACGCAGAAGAGGTGGAGCGGTCGGTTTTCGGGAAGATCGAGAGAAACGGCCAGAATCGGCCGGTCGAAATGGATTGCCGGGGCGGATTTGTCGGGCGGATGGGCATGTCGGCGTCGCCAGTGCGGTGGATCGATGTAGTCGTTGAGAATGTCCCGACATGCGATCACGGGATAGCGGGAGAGGATTGCGAGATTGTGCCGCTCGGTCGGATCTCCGTCGCCGCTCGTTGCGAGGTGGAAGCTTTCATAGGAGGTGTTTTGAATGAGGACCTGCAACGCATCGAAGCCGCGCGCCCATTCTCCTTTGCGCCGTTGCGTGTTCACTTTCTGCAGGCAGAGGATATCGGCGTCGAGTTGCTCCAGAATGGGGCGAAGCCGCGTTATGCAGGGTTCGAGATGCAGGGTTCGAGCGCTTGCGCGTCGAAGGGGTCCGATTCAAAGGATTCCAGGTTGAAGGTCGCAATCCGCATGGGATCAGAGTGCTAGGTTCTGTTACGTCTGTCGAGGGCGAGGGCTCTTGCGCTTTGTCGCAGTCCGGGGCAAGAGCGG
Source organism: Breoghania sp. (assembly GCF_030066895.1). Taxonomy (GTDB): domain Bacteria; phylum Pseudomonadota; class Alphaproteobacteria; order Rhizobiales; family Stappiaceae; genus Breoghania. Next base: position 173,471 of record NZ_JASJAV010000003.1, read on the forward strand.
CAGAGAGAGATGAAACCTGGCTGTAAGGAGCCGATATGACCCTTTGCCCCCTGCTGTTCCGGGCGAACGTTTGAGGAATGCTGCGGTCCCGCCTTGGAGGGCCGTGCCTGGCCGGAGACGGCGGAGGCGCTGATGCGCTCGCGCTATTCAGCCTTTGCCTTGCGCAATGTGGGTTGGCTGAAGGAAAGCCTCTGGCCGAAATACCAGAAGACCCTGGATATGGCGGAGCTCACGGAATTCGCCCAGACGCGGCAATGGATCGGACTGGAGATCCTTCAGGTCGAAAAAGGCAGCGTCGACGACAAGACGGGCATGGTCAAGTTCGTTGCCAAGGCGCTGGAAAACGGCGAAGTGCGCGAACACCGTGAGGCCAGCCTGTTCCGCAAGAAGAAAGGGACGCTGGTACTACGTGGCGGTCGTGGCCGAAGAGCAGGTGAAGGCGTTGCTGAGGCAATGATTCGGAGATGTCGGCCGTAACGGTCGCCCTGTTGTCTGAAATTCGCAATTCAAACAGGTAATGGGTAGGGTGCCGTGCGAACCGACCCGTTCGCTTGTCGCCCAGTGGGATAGGGCGTCTGATTTGGATCTGCTCACCACGTTCATGCCGCCGGACCTGTCACCGGCTTTCGCACTCACTCTCGTCTTCGTCTCCTTTCTAACCTCCGGCATGACGGCGGCTGTCGGGCTTGGCGGCGTGGCGCTTCTGGCGGTGATGGCCTTCGCCATTTCCATGGCCGTTCTGATCCCCGTCCACGGCGTGATCCAGCTCGGTTCGAACGCCGGGCGGATGATTGTCCAGGCCCGTCATATCGATCGTTCGATCCTGCTCTACATCGCGATCGGCAGTCTGGTGGGCGCTTGGGTCGGCGGTCACGTAGTGATGCGGCTGCCCGATGCGCCGCTCAAGATCGCGCTGACGCTATTCGTGTTGTGATCGATCTGGGGCAAGAAGCCGTCCTTTGCGAAGCTGCCGCGCTCGCTTCTGGTGCTGGCGATGTTCGTGACGACGATCCTGACCATGTTCTTCGGCGCGACGGGGCCGTTTGTGGGGGCCATCATCAGCCCCCTGACCAAGACCCGTCACGGTTTCGTCGGAACCTTCGCGGCTTGCATGACCCTGCAGCATCTGATCAAGGTGACCGTCTTCGGCTTTCTGGGCTTTGCCTTCGGGCCGTGGCTCTGGCTGATGATCGCCATGATCGTCACCGGCTTCATGGGCACGCTGGCTGGCTCCATGTTGCTCGGGCGCATGCCGGAGACGACTTTCCGAATGGGGTTCAGAACGGTGATGACGCTGTTGGCGCTCAATCTGGTTCTGCAGGCCGCGGGCATCAATCTAGTCTAGTCGGACATCTTGTCCAACCGTGCCTCAAGCCCGACTTTCACGCCCGGCCATTCCTCCGCGAGCACAAAAAAGAAGACCGAATCGCGCCAGCGCCCGTCGGGTAGGAGAATTCGGTGGTGGCGCAGCGTTCCCTCGCGGGTGGCTCCCATCTTCTCCATGGCGGCCTGGAAATGGAGGTTGCGGGCGTCGGTCTTGAGCTGCACGCGTCCATATCCACAGCTTTCGAAGACATAGGTCATCAGCAGAAGCTTGCATTCCGGATTGGTCAGGCCGTCCTAGAAGTTGGGTTGATACCAGGTCCAGCCGATCTCGAGGCCGCGATTGTTCGGGAAAATGTCGAACAGCCGGGTCATGCCGATGAAGGCGTCATCTTTTTGCCTGCGCACGACAAAGGGTACGTGAACGTCCGCTTTGCAGGAGGAAAGCGCGGTGTTGAAATAGTTTTTGAACGAGCCCGGAAAGGGGGAGTTCAGGAAGATACGCTCCCCTGCACCCGCATGGAGGGCGGCCAATCCCTCCCGGTGGTGTTCTGCAAGCGGCTCGAGCCGTACGAAACGACCTTGCAGGAGGCAAGGGAGAACCGGGGCAACGGGTTTTGTGGGAGGAGATTCGAGCACAGTATGTTCCTGCGATGATTTGCATCATGTCGCGGCGGCGACAGATTCCAACATGGAGCGGTAAACTTGCAGAAAATGCAAATTGGGCCGGTTCGACCAACGGTTGCGTCCATAGGTTTTCACGGCGCGGTTTCGTCACAGCTACAATGGGGTACAATGGATTTCGAATTTCCGATTTTTCGCGGGCTTTCCTCCCAAGCCCCGAGATCGGAAAGGCGGGCCGCACCCGAGCTCTGAGGAATAGCTGACAATCATGAAGGGTGTCGCGAATCGGTCGTAAAGAACACTGCCGCCGATGGGGCAAGTTTGTATAATCGCTTTAGCGGGTAGCGTGGCGCGCCAGAGACGCGCGGATTTTGAGGAACGGAATGGCCTCCGAGAAAGACAAGACGTCGAGCGAAAACGCCAAGTCTGGCGAAAAGAGCAGCGCCAAGCCCGCCGCGGGATTCGGTGCGCGTGCCAAGCCTGAGGGATCGGGAGCGAAGGGCGAAGCAAAAAGCGGCGCCTCCGCCGGTGCCAAAACAGGTAGCGCTCAGGCCTCTTCGGGAAAACCCGGTTCTGATCAGAAAAGTTCTGCACAGCCAGGCGCCGGCCAGACGTCGGGCGCCGGTAAATTCGAGGCGGGTCGCAGCGGTTCGAATCAAACGGGTTCGGGCCAGGCCGGTGCCGGCCAGGCGAGTCGAGCCGGTGCTTCTGGGGTTGCCAAGACTGGCAAGCCTCTGATGATCGATCTGACCGCGGAAAAGGTTCAAAGCAAGCAGGCGCAGGACGAGCCCAAGGCTGCTTCGAAGGAAGCTGCAGGCAAATCCCAATCGATCGCGTCCGCATCCGAAACCTCGAAAGAGAGCGGGAAGGAAACCGGCACGTCGGTCGGGAGCCGTTCCTCCGCCGGTGGGGCGCGTTTCGGTTCGGGCGCAAGTTCTTCCGGTTCAGGCGGGGGCGGTGTCGGTCGGGTCATTCTCGCCGCCGGGATCGGTGCGGTCGTTGCCTTTGGCGGTCTCTGGGGCGCGGAGCGCGCCGGGTACGTCACGTTCACGGGCAATCAGGAAATCGCCGATCTTCAGAGACGGCTGGCTTCGACGGATGGGCGATTCGCCGCGCTTGACGAGCGCTTGCGCAAGATTTCCGAAACCGATGCAACGCCGACGGTTGCGCCTTCCGTCGTCAACGACATGGCGGCGCGTCTCCAAGATCTGGAAGATCGCCTGCGGGCGGAAGCCGGCCTCAGCGGAGAGGTCAAATCGGTTTTCGACGGGCTCGATGAGCTGCGCCGTTTCGTTTCCTCCAGCGGAGCCGGATCGTCGGCCGCCTTGGTCAGCCTCGGCGACAGCGTCGACAAGCTGAAGAGCGAGGTCGACGAGATAGGGGGCAAGGTCGGCAAGCTTGAGGAAGATACCAGCCCCGTGGTGCGCAAGGCGCTCGATAACGTGGATGCCAAGATCTCCGCCCTGGAGGGACGCACGAAGGCTGCTTCGGAAGCCGCCAGTGCGGCGGTGAAGGCTGCGAGCGAGGGCGATGCGGTCGCCGGAAACACGCTCAAGGCATTCTCCGGCAGACTGGATGCGTTGAGCGATTCGCTGGACGTCACGCGCAAGGATCTGGGGGCGCAGGAGGCGCGGCTGGGCACGCTGGAAGATGCCGCCGATTCCGCACGCAAGGAGATTGCGGCGATCCATGAGGAAATCGCCGGGCTCGTCAAGCGGGTCGCGGCGATGGAAGAGCGGATGGGCGGGCCCGGTGCGCGCGAGACCGCTTCGCGCGCCATTGCCGTGTCGCTTCTGAAAAGCGCGGTCGATGCAGGAGGCCGCCCCTACACCAGCGAGCTTGCGGCCGTTCGGTCCGCCTTGCCGCCTGAAACCGATTTCTCGGCGCTGGAGGCGAATGCTGGCAAGGGCATCGAAACCGTTACCCAGCTGATTTCCTCCTTCCCCTCCGTGGCCGCACATATGGCGTTGACGCTGGAGCGGGTGGATACGGGTAACTCGGTCGCCGATAAGTTCCTGAACAACATGCGGTCTCTCGTGCAGGTGCGAGCGACCGGTGACGGTGCCGGTTCGGGTCCCATGGGAGCGCTCGGACGCATGGAAGAGAACGTCCGTGCAGGCAATCTCGCTCAGGTGCTGAAGATCTACGATACCTTGCCCGATGGGACACAGAACGCTGGCAAGGATTGGGCGGCCTCGGCCCGCGCGCGTCTTGCCGCCGATGCCCTGGTCGACAAAATGACCGCCGAGGTTATCAAGGCGCTTGCCAAAGACAGCTGACCCGGAGACGCCTTAAATGGTTCGCGTTCTTTCCTTTTTTTCCGCCGTCTTCGTGATCGCGATGGGTTTTGCCTGGCTGGCCGACCGGCCGGGCCTCGTCATGATCGACTGGCAAGGCTATCGCATTGAAATGGGGCTGATGACGCTGCTGATCGCCCTTGGCGTGCTCATGGTGGTCATCGGCATCGTCTGGTCGATCCTGCATACGCCGGGATCTGTATCGCGCTTTTTCAAGCGTCGCCGCCGCGATCGCGGGTTCGGTGCCCTGTCGCACGGTTTGATCGCGCTGGGGGCGGGCGATGCTCGCTCGGCTGGTAAATACGGCAACGAGGCGCAGAAGCTTCTCAAAAACGAACCTGCTGCCAAGCTGCTGCTAGCCCAGTCGGCGCAGATGGCGGGAAAGCGTGAGGAAGCGCGCGCCTATTTCGAGGCCATGCTTGAGGACGAGGCGACGCGGCTTCTGGGTCTGCACGGTCTGTTCGTGGAAGCGGAACGGCAAAAGGAGCCGCTTGCGGCCCGCCATTATGCCGAAGAGGCGCACAAGCTGTCTCCGGTCCTTGCCTGGGCCGACAAGGCGGTTCTTGCCTATCAGGCTGCCGCCCACGACTGGGAAAAGGCGATCGTGACGCTGGAGCGCAATGCACACGCCAAGCTCATCGACAAGCCGACCTTCCGGCGGCAGAAGGCGGTTCTGTTGACCGCACGGGCGATGGAGCTGGAGAATCACGAGCCCGATCGCGCCCATCAGCTCGCCATGGAAGCGCACGGTTTGGCGATCGATCTCGTGCCTGCGGCGGTGATCGCCGGACGGCTTCTGACGCGCCGCGGCGATGTGCGCAAGGCATCCAAGGTGCTTGAGGCGACCTGGAAGAAATTCCCCCATTCCGATATCGCGGAGGCTTATGCCCATGTGCGGCCCGGCGACAGCGCGCGCGATCGACTGAAGCGCGTCAAGGCGCTCAACGACATGCGCGGTCACCACGTGGAAGGTGGCTTGGCGATTGCGCGGGCGGCCATCCAGGCGCGCGACTGGGCGCAGGCGCGCGATTATCTGCGCCCCTTGCTGCGTACTCAGCCGACCCAGCGCGTCTTTCTGCTGATGGCGGATCTGGAAGAGAGCGAACACGGCGATCGCGGCCGCGTGCGGGAATGGTTGTCTCGCGCGGTTCGTGCTCCGCGCGATCCAGCATGGACCGCCGACGGGATCGTCGTCGATGCATGGGCGCCGGTTTCTCCGATCACCGGCAAGCTTGATGCTTTCGAGTGGAAGGTTCCGGTGGAACATCTGGGAGCGCCGGAGACAGAGCCGGACGGTGATCTCCTTGAGTTGCCCGCCGAATGGCCGGCCCCGGAAGATAAATCCGCCAGCGCTACCCCGGTTGAGACTATGAAGCCGGAAGTGTCTGCGACGTCGAAGGTTGCGTCTGTCTCGCCCGTCACCGCGCCTGCAAAGCCCGCTGAACCTGCGGCTCCTGCTCCTGCTGCAGAGAAGAAGGCTGCAAGTGACGCCAAGACGGATACACCGAAGCTGGAAGAGCTTCTTGCGGCCACTGCACCGAAGTCGGCGCCCAAGCCGGAATCGGCTGCGGCGGAGCCGGACGTGAAAAAGCAGGAAGCGGAAGCGAAATCGGCATCTCCTGCTTCGGCAAAGACGGCCTCGGAAACCTTCGCTCCGGCACAACCGGCTGCGGCGCAGGAACCGAAGTCTGCACAGGAACCCAAGATCCCGGCCGACAAGGTCAAGGCTCGGATTGCTCAACGCCTTGCGTCTGGCAAGACGGCGCCTGTGTCTCAGGGCGAAAAAGCGGCATCGGATGAAGCGGTGACGCTGAAGCTGGAAACGATTGCCAAGGCGCCGTTCGCCCACGGCGAGGAGACGCCCGAAATCGAGCTGGAAGCGGAGCATATGCAGCGCACGGATGCGGGCGCGCTGGAGACGGTCGGTGAGGTGGAAATTCCGCGGCTGCCGGATGATCCGGGCGTGGAAGCGGAGGACGATATTTCGCGACGCAGCCGGAAGTTCTTCTAGGCTTTTCAGTTGCCGTCGGTGTGACGATGCGCCCGAAACGGGGCGCGTCGTCGTATCCGACGGTACGTCTTTCGGGAAAGACACATGCAAGCGGTGTATCGCCCCTTGCATCACCCCGGCGAAGCGTATATCAAGCGCTCACTTTCCGGCTTCGGCCCAAAGCCGCTTTAGCTCAGTTGGTAGAGCACATCATTCGTAATGATGGGGTCGTCAGTTCGAGTCTGACAAGCGGCACCACTTCCACTCTTCAAAAATTCGGTTCTGGTAATTCGGTCCTCAGGGACGCGAAGCCGTGTTGCTGTTTGTCGCCTACTGCGCTGCAACGTGGGGCGAGAGACGTGGTTTCCCGCGCCCATCAACGAGATAGTGCGTCATCCTGCGGCAAGCCAGATCGCTCTGAGCGCGACCCAGGCGGTGAGTGCGAAGACGGAAGCTCCGGTTATCCCTGCACCGACCGCACAGCCCCCGGCAAGCATGCCGCCGAATCCCATCAGCGCAGCGCCCAGCAGATAGCGGCGCATCGAATATCCGTCGTGAAATCCGACGATCTTCCATTTCCGCGCGATGAGTGTGGCGAGAGCCGAGCCGAGGAATACGCCCGGCACCAGGCCCACATTGAAATCCAGGACGTCGCCGGGTGGCGACAGAACCAGCATCAACGTATCGGCGGAAGGGCCGGTGAAGGTGACGGCCTCCACCTGCATGGGGTCGAATGCCTGTCCCGACATGCTTGCGGTGAACCACCAGGCGAAAGGGATGGCGAGACCGGTCAGAGCCGCGGCAACCGCCTGCCAGGCGCGTACGCGCATGCGAAAGGCAACGACAAAGGCTTGCGACAAGCTACAAGACCGCGAAGGCCACCGCCCAGCCGGTCGTCGACTCGGCGAAGGCGAGCAGGTCGTTGCCGCCGATCTGGTTGGTGGTGAAGCCTGCCGCCAGCCACTCGCGCGTGGGACGCAGGATGCCGCGCAGGCTGGCTTGGGCGACGACGGCGAAAACGAGGCCGGAGAGCAGTGCCCTCAGGTTCCCCGTGGCCGAGAGGACCAGCAGACGACTGGCGCAGCCGCGCGCGAGCACCATGTCTGCGCCGAACATTGCTCCGCCCAGTGCCGCCTTTGCCGGGAGGCGATCTGGCGGGCTTCCGACAATTGCGCCTGATCGGCCAGCACCAGCAACTGCGTGCCTAGCACGGCGATGGAGAACGTGAGAAGCCAGATCGCGAGCTTTGCGCCGGGGGCCGCATCCACGAATTCGATTACCGCCGCGCGCAGGCAGAACCGGCTTTGCTGGGCGAAGGTCCCGAACAGCAGCCCGATAAAGAGTCCGCCGCACGCAAGGATTGCGGGCTCGGGAAAGCGATCCAGAAGAAATGTCAGATCCATGGGTCTCGTCCGTTGCCGTGCCGAAAACGGAAATATCTTACGTAAGGAAAGTTCACGCGACGTCTCTCGCATTGACGCCGGTCAAGTGTCAGCCATATAAATTCAAAAAAATACTATATTTAATGGGAGGAGACATCATGACCCGGGAAATCCCTAGGCCCAGCCGACGCACAGTGCTTGCAGGAGCAGGGGCGTTGATCGCTCTTGCGGCAAGCGGCGTGCCGTGGCGCGCGGCGCAGGCCTCCACGCTGCAATTGGTCGCTGCCTCTCTTCAGGTCGTTTCCGACTGCAATCTCGTCCTGCCAATGGGGTCATTCTTCCCAATCGTTCAAAGGACGAAATCAAGAATCTGCTCGGCCTGCACAGCTTACCGCTCGATGCTGCCGAGCCCGCATGCAACCTGACCTTGCTGCGGAAGGGCGACCGCCTCGTTCTCTTCGATGCGGGATCGGGACCCAATTTTCAGCCGACGGTGGGCCGATTGGCCGACAGTTTCGAGGCTGCCGGCGTCGATCCGTCCGAGATCACCAACATCGTCTTCACCCATGCCCATCCCGATCGCATCTGGGGTGTGCTCGATGATTTCGGCGATCCGCTTTATGCGGATGCCCACCCTTGGATCTCGCAGGCCGAATGGGATTTCTGGCGTGCCAACGATACGCTGGATCGCATGCCGGAGGAACGGAAATCTTTCGTTGTCGGTGCCCGCAACCGGTTTGATGCGATCGAGGACCTGGTCACTTTCTTCAATCCCGGCGACGAGCCCGTACCCGGCGTCGAAGCGGTCGATACGCATGGACATACGCCGGCCCACGTCTCCTTCATGCTGCACGGGGGGCCGGACCCTGTTCTGGTGACCGGGGATGCGATCAACCATCCGGTGATTTCCTTTGAAAAGCCGGATTGGGAAATCGGGTCGGATCAGGACCGCGCACAAGGAGCGGCCACACGTTCCGCCCTGATCGACCGGCTCGCAGCGGACAAGGCGGCGATCGTAGGTTTTCATCTGCCCTATCCGGGCATCGGTACGGTTGAGCGTTCGGGCGCGGCGTACCGGTTCGCCCCGGCCTGAGAATATCTCGCGGTCCTCTATTCTGCCGGATGACGATGACCGAGGCCGGGGATGAGCGAACGGACCGAGCCTTCGATCAGCCAGGCAAGATCGAACCGTGCGCCAACGGCGATGGAAATGAAGACGATGGGGGCCAAGATTGCCAGCGTGAAGGCGACCGAGATGCCCTGTCCGATCGTACAGCCCATCGCGAAGACGCCGCCGACGCCCATCAGGGCTGCACCCAGAAAGTGACGGCTTAGCTCGCGGGGCTTCCCAGCGCGCATCCTTCTTGCGCCATGCGGCGACGGTGGCGCCCAACAGCGTGCCGACGACGAGACCGACGCCGTAATCGGGCAGCGTTTCGGTGTAGGTGACCAGCTTCAGGAGCGTGTCACCCACGGGCACGACGAAGGAGGTTGCCTCGATCTGGATCGGTGCGAAAGCGTGCGCGGAGGCCCAGGTGGTCGCGACCCAGCCGAAGGCGACGCCGAGCCCGATGAGGATCCCGGTGACGATATTCGACAGGTCCCATCGATAGCGCGGGGCTGCAAAGATCGATGCCAGCAGTCCGATGGCGACGGCCGGCGCGACAACGATCCCCAGTTCGGTTCCGGTGGCGTGGGAAAGAAGGTTTGCGAGCGACTGATCTCCCGCGGCGGAGAAATCGAAGGCCAGATCGTCGACGATCTGGACCCGCAGCGGGGTCAGCAGACCGCGTTGCGCCGTCAATGCGGCAATGCCGAACACGACCGCTGAGCGCAGACTGCCGCCGCCGATGCGGACCAGGGCGCCGAAGCCGCAGGTTCCCACGAGCGCCATGCCGAACCCGAACACCACTCCACCCAGGACGGCGCCGGTCAGCGCGAAGTTGGACTGAGGTAGAAGCTTTGCGAGAGATCGGCCCATCCCAGCGCGTCCGCCGTCTGGGAGGCGATCAACGCAACCGCTGCTGTCAGTATCCAGGTTCGCAAGCCGCTGGAACCGTTTGCGTACCAGTGCCGTTCAAGGACTGAGAGAGTGCAAAATTGATTGATGCGGGCCGTATAGCCGATAAGGCCGCCCGCTCCCAATCCGAGGAGCAGCAGCAGGATCAGCTGATCCCATCCGTCCATGGTCGTTTCCTCCCGGGCCCGCTCTGCGGCAGGGCTTCCTGTTCCGAGAAGTCACAATGACGTTAGGGAATATCTGGTTCAAGGAAATTCGGGGGCGCGGCCTCAGGCCGGGCGCGGACGGACCGGTGTGCAGAACAATGGAATAGAGGTTCTCGACGATGCCGCGCACTTCGTCATCGACGAGCGAATAATAGATGATCCGATCTTCCCGGCGCGGATTGACGAGGCTTTTCATCCGAAGCCGGGCAAGCTTTTGAGAGACGGCGGCCTGCGGCATGGTCAAGATCTCTTCCAGTTCGGAAACCGACTTTTCCCCCTTCGACAGGATGTACAGGATCAGCAACCGCGTTTCGTGCGACAGCGTCTTGAGAAGGTCGCTGGCCTTGCGCGCCTGCTCCAGGAGACGATCTCGTTCTTTCGGGTCGGCCAGAATGGCCAGATCGGGGAGGTCTATCATTCTCGTCAATTTCCGACTGAGGCGTTCAAGGAAGGGGCGAGCAATGTCGTGGCGGGCAAAGCGGCAGCGGTTTTCAATGCCCTATCGTTTTCCTTCCGGCGTTTCGTTTTCCAGCTTCTGCAGCATCTCTCCCAGTCGCGGCCAGAAAAACTGATCCCCCGGATACCCGCGCATCCGGGCCAGTCCCCGCCCGTCCTCCACAAGAATGAAAGTGGGCGTGAGTCGGTCGCGGGCAATAGCCGCAAGATCCTGGGGCCAAGGGTCATTTATATCCACGCGACGCAACGGCGCTATTCGTCCTTCCACGGTGCGTGGCATAGGCCGGAGCGATCTCGGCGTTGAAGCGTGCACACCACGCACAACCGGATTGTTCCAGTATCACCAGTTCGGCGGCCCCGGCCGAACAGACAAGATTGGCCAGAACCATCAACGCCATAGCCTGTGCGGCCATCCGATACCGCATTTGCAGCTCCTTGCGATTCCGTGATTGCTAAATATATTAACATATGAATATTTTTATTCATTACGATCGCGGACAAATGGTCGCGAGTCACGATCTCGACAAAAACAGCGGCTGAAGGGGGGAAGCGACCAATGCTCGATGTGTCTTTCAGCGCGGCTTTCGTCGCGGGGCTGCTGTCATTCGTCTCGCCTTGCGTCCTGCCGATCGTGCCGCCATATCTGTGCTATCTGGCCGGCATCAGTTTCGAACAGCTGTCCGGTGAGGATCCCACACCGGGAACGGGGCGGCAGATCGTTCTGGCGGCGGTGTTCTTCGTGGCGGGCTTTGCCACCGTGTTCGTCGCCCTCGGGGCGACGGCCAGCATCATCGGTCAGACAGTGGCTCGCTACTTCGACACGATGGCGATCTTGGCCGACATTATCATCGCGGTCATGGGCTTGCATTTCCTGGGCGTCTTCCGGATCAGCCTGCTTTATCGCGAAGCCCGGGTGAATGTAGCCGCAAAGCCTGCCGGACTGGTGGGTGCCTATGTGATGGGGCTCGCCTTTGCTTTCAGCTGGACGCCTTGCGTGGGGCCGGTTCTGGCGGCGATCCTGTTCATCGCCGGATCAACGGCGACCGCGCTTGCCAAGGGGGCGGCGCTGTTTGCCGTCTATGCGGCTGGGATCGGTCTGCCGTTCATTCTGGCGGCGGCCTTTGCCGGGCGCTTCCTGAGCGTGGCGGGGCGCCTGCGCAAGCACATGGCGACGGTTGAGAAGGCCATGGGAGGGCTGCTCGTACTGACCGGAATTCTCTTCATGACGGGGCAGATGTCGGCCATCGCCCAATGGCTTCTGGAGACTTTTCCCGTCTTCACTCAGGTTGGGTGAGGGAGCGGACGGGAAAATGGGAGGAGGAAATCATGGTTACGTGGATACGGGCGGCAGCCCTTGGCGTCGCACTTGTCGCAACGGCGTTCATTTCGACCGGCAATGCCACATCGCTCGGCGATGACGGGCTCCACAAGGAGGACTGGTTCTCCCTCACTTTCCGGGATGTGGCGGAGGACATCGAGGCCGCGCGCGAGGAGGGCAAGCGTCTGGCTCTCGTCTTCGAGCAACGCGGCTGCATCTATTGCAAGCGGATGCACGAGGAATTGTTGACGGACCCGGAAGTCACCGACTTCATCAAGGCGCATTTCAAGCTCGTTCAGCACAACATGTCCGGCGATGAGGAGGTGACCGACCTCGACGGCGACGTCCTCACCGAAAAGACGGCCGCGCGCAAATGGGGCTACGTCTTCACGCCGACGCTCGTCTTCATGCCCGAAGAGGTTCCCGAAGGAATGAGCGTGCGGAAGGCGGCGGTCGCCACCATGCCCGACGCCTTCGGCAAGTGGACCTTCCTGAACATGTTCCGCTGGGTGCAGGAGAAGGGATACGAGGGCGATGAGCATTTCCAGAAATACCACGCCCGAATCATCCGGGAACTGCGCGATGCGGGCCGGTTGAAGGGCGAATAAGCGCTAAAATTCAATCGATTAATAGACACCAAGAATCTCGGCTTGCGTAAAGCATGCAAAAAATTATATCTCTTTGATATGTCTAAACTCCACGTTGTCGTGCCGCAACGGCATAAACGGCGTAGTGTGGGGAGCCTGCAAGCCGGGACAAATGGTTGGAAATGGAAGGAAGCGGCACATCATGCGCGCGCATATCAACAAGGCAGTCGCGGCTCTTGCCGCCGGTGCTGTTCTGTCAGGGGGGCCGTCCTGTCGGGAGGCGCGGGCGCCCTGGCGGGAACGATCGCACCGAACATAGTCAAGATCGAGGATACGGAACTCGGTCAGCCGTTGACCGATACCGCAGGGGACGCGAAACGCGGCCGCGAATCTTCGCGTCGCACAAGCTCGGCAATTGCCTGGCCTGCCACGTCAACAGCAATCCCAAGAACGAGCTTTTCCACGGTGAGGTCGGGCTCTCGCTCGACGGAGTCGGGGCGCGCTGGTCAGCCGCCCAGCTTCGCGCAATCGTCGTGGACTCCAAGCAGGTCTTCGGTGACGAGGCCATCATGCCCGGCTTCTACACGCTCAAGGTCGGCATCAATGTCGACGAGAAATTCGCGGGCAAGACGATCCTGTCGGCCCAGGAAGTCGAAGACGTCGTCGCCTATCTGACGACCCTCAATCAAGAATAATCAACAAAAACGCGATGACGCTCAATCGTCGCGAAGCACTGGCCATAGCCGGGGGCGCGCTCGCCTTTGCGGTGACCGGCGCCCGCATGGCCTGGGCCACGGCAGAGGACACGTACAAAGCGATCATGGCCTTTACCGGCGGTGCGGAACCCGCCACCGGACGCATCACGCTCAATGCACCGGAGATCGCGGAAAACGGCAACACCGTTCCCATCTCCGTGTCGGTCGAAAGCCCGATGTCGGCCGAGGATCATGTCGCCTCCGTCACCATCCTGGCGGAAGGCAATCCCAATCCGGAAACCGTTACCTTCCACTTCACCGCGATGAGCGGCGAGGCGATGGCGTCCACGCGCATCCGTCTGGCCAAGACCCAGAACGTCATCGCGCTTGCAAAGATGAGCGACCGGTCGGTCTTCATCGACACCAAGGAAGTGAAGGTCACCATCGGTGGCTGCGGCGGCTAACGACCGATATTCGAGGAGGAAGCCGTCATGGCCAAAGTAAAAACCCGCGTCAAATTGCCGAAGAAGGCCGACAAGGGCAAGGTGATCACGATCAAGACGCTGATCAGTCACCCGATGGAGTCCGGTCAACGCAAGAACAAGTCCGGCAACATCATTCCGCGCAAGATCATCAATTCCTTCAAGTGCGCGTTCAATGATCAGGCCGTGTTTTCCTGCGACATGGAGCCGGCGATATCCGCCAATCCGTATCTGGAATTCACCGCCCGTGTGGAGAAGAGCGGAACCTTCGCTTTCACCTGGGTGGACGACGACGGAAGCGTCTATTCGGAAGACGAGAAGATCACGGTTGGATAGTAACGCATCGCGCGTCGTCGGCGGAGGAAACAGCCTATAGGAGGAAGGCAGTTGAGGAAAACAATCATTATGGGGGGCGGCACTGGCGTTTGTCGGCTTGAGCGCGGGCGGCTTTGCCGAGCCGGTCGACGACGATCTCGTTATCGACAGCGACATCCAGATGGTGACCCGCGTCAAGACGCCAGAGGGGCATCTGCTGGAGGAAGCACGGTCGAGTTGGCTCTACCGCACCAAGGAAACGCGGACGCTGGAAGCCGATACGTTCGAGAACCCCGGCATGCTCTATGTGGAGCGTGGCGAGGAGATCTGGAACTCCAGATCAACGCGTGTCGCGAAGTCAAAATGAAGGCGGAGTCTTACAAGTTCGATGCGTCGGACCAGAAGGTACTCGTCACCTACATCAATCATCAGTCTCTCGGCATGCCTGTTCAGATCGATCTCAATGCCGGTGACATGAAGGCGTAGTGGGAGAAGGGCAAGGAAGCCTACTACACCCGCACCGGTCAACTGAATCTCTCCTGCGTGATCTGCCACGAGAACTACAACGGCAAGTACATCCGGGCGGATCACCTCAGCCAAGGCAACACGAACAGTTTCCCGACCTATCGTCTGAAGCAGGCCAACATGGTCTCGTTGCACAACCGCTTCCGCGATTGCATCCGTGACACGCGGGGGTCAAGCCCAAGGCGTTCTCGGACATCCTGATGGCGCTGGAAGTCTATGTCGCCTAGCGCGGCACCGGGCTTTCGGTCGAAACCCCTGCCGTGCGGCAGTAGCAAAACTCGGGGCGGCGGCATGACCGTCGACCCAGATCAACACATCTTTGAACAGAAGCGGCGGCTTGTCCGGCGCACGGGGTCCGTGCGTCAATGGGGGAGGCGTGCGCTTTGAGGAGCGAAAGAGCGGAATGTTCTCCAGACGCGAATTCCTGATGGAAGCGGTGGCGACCAGTGCGGTGCTGGGCTCTGGCATGGCCGGGCGCTGGAGCCGGGTCATGGCGCAACAAGGCTTCAGCGAAGTGGCCCTTCTCGACATGGCGCCGGTCGGCAATCTGACCCTGGCTCATGTGACCGACATCCATGCCCAGTTGAAGCCGACCTATTTCCGCGAGCCGTCGATCAATCTTGGCGTCGGCGATGTGGCGGGGAAGCTGCCGCACGTGACGGGCGCGGATTTCCTAAAGCTCTACGACATCAAGCCGGGGGCGCCGGATGCCTATGCGTTGACGTCGGAGGATTTCGTTTCGCTTGCCAAGGCCTACGGTCGCATGGGCGGCATGGATCGGGTGGCGACCGTCATCAAGCATATCCGTTCCGAGCGCGGCGACGACAATGTGGTGCTGCTCGACGGCGGCGATACCTGGCAGGGGGGGCCTATACGGCGCAGCAGACCCAGGGCGCGGACATGACCGAGGTTATGAATTCGCTGGCGCCCGACGCCATGACCGGCCATTCGGAATTCACCTACGGCACGGACCGCGTTCAGGAAGTGATCGACGAACTGCCGTTCCCCTTCCTCGGCTCCAATATCTACGACAACGAGTGGGATGAATCCGCCTTCGAGCACACGGTGATGCTGGAGCGCGGCGGTTTTAAGGTCGCGGTTATCGGTCAGGCCTCCCCTATACGCTGATCGCCAATCTGCGCTGGATGATCCCCGGCTGGTCATTCGGCATTCGCGAGGAAGACATCGCCGCGCACGTGGAAGAGGCGCGCGAGGCGGGGGCCGATGTGGTCGTGCTCCTGTCGCATAACGGTTTCGATGTGGACCGCAAGCTTGCCTCCCGGGTTCTGGGTATCGACGTGATCCTGACGGGTCACACCCACGACGCGTTGCCGGAGCCGGTGATGGTCGGCAAGACACTGGTGGTTGCATCCGGGTCGAATGGCAAGTTTGTCTCGCGGATCGATCTCGACGTGCGCGACGGGAAGGTGACCGACTGGGGCTACCGCCTGATCCCCGTCTTTTCCGACGTGATCACGCCGGACGCCGATATGGCGGCGCTGATCGACAAGGTGCGCGCGCCTTACGAGGCTGAGCTTGCGCGCGAACTGGCGACCACGGACGAGCTTCTGTTCCGGCGCGGGAATTTCAACGGCACGTTCGATGATCTCATCTGCGAGGCGCTTCTTCAGGAACGCAATGCGGAGATTGCGCTCTCGCCGGGCTTCCGGTGGGGGACGAGCGTGTTGCCGGGCACGGCGATCACGGTCGAAGACCTGCACAATGCCTGGGCCATGACCTATCCGGCCGCCTATCGCTCCACCATGAGCGGGGCGACGTTCAAGGACGTGCTGGAGGATGTTGCCGACAACCTCTTCAACGTCGATCCCTACTACCAGCAGGGCGGCGACATGGTTCGGGTCGGGGGCATGGGCTACGCGATCGATCCCAAGGCAGAGATGGGATCGCGGATTTCCGACATGACGGTGCTTGCCACGGGCGAGCCGATCTATCCGGCGCGCGACTACACTGTTGCTGGCTGGGCCTCGGTCAACGAGGGCACGGAAGGTCCGGCCATCTGGGATGTGGTGGAGAGCTACCTCACCCGCACCGGCACCGTGAGCCTGCCTGACAACCAATCGGTGAAGGTGGCGGGCTGATGCGAGACGAGACAAGACACGTTCGAGGGACGAGGATGAGCGACACGACAGAAAAGCCTGCGGGCGGCATGAACCGGCGCGACTTCCTGAAGGCTGGACTTGCCGCGGGCGGGGCTGCCGCATTCGGCGGGGCCGCGGCGGCTGCCGAAAACGATCCGCTGATCACCGAGGTCCAGGACTGGAACCGTTATCTCGGCGCAGGCGTTCAGGCCGCGCCCTATGGCGTGCCGTCGGAGCACGAGCCCCATGTGGTGCGCTGCGATGTGGAGTGGCTGACGGCATCGACCGAAAGCTCGGTCAATTTCACGCCGCTGCATGAGCTTGATGGCATCATCACGCCGAACGGCCTGTGCTTTGAGCGTCACCACGGCGGCGTGGCGGATATCGCGCCTGCCGATCACCGGCTGATGATCAACGGTCTGGTAGATACCCCGCTCGTTTTCACCATGCAGAATCTGATGCGTTTTCCGCGTGAAAACCGCGTCTACTTCCTGGAATGCGCGGCCAATTCCGGCATGGAATGGCGCGGATCCCAGTTCAACGGCTGCCAGTACACGCACGGCATGGTCCATTGTGTGATGTATACGGGCGTGCCGTTGAAGCTTCTTCTCGAAGAAGCGGGTGTGAAGGCCAACGGCAAGTGGCTGCTTGCCGAAGGCGCGGATGCGGCCGCGATGACGCACTCGATCCCGATGGAAAAGGCACTCGACGATTGCCTTGTTGCCTTCAAGATGAACGGCGAGGCATTGCGTCCCGAACAGGGCTATCCGCTGCGCCTGTGGGTTCCCGACTGGGAAGGCAACATGTGGGGCAAGTGGCTGCGGCAACTGGAAGTCGGCGATGAGCCCTGGCAGCAGCGCGAAGAAACCTCGAAATACACCGATCTGCTGGCCAGCGGAAAGGCGCGGCGCTTCACCTGGGTGATGGATCCGAAATCGATCATTACCAATCCCTCGCCGCAGATGCCGATCACGCACGGCAAGGGGCCGCTGGTCATATCCGGGCTTGTCTGGTCGGGTAACGGACAGATCAAGCGGGTCTATGTCTCGATCGACGGCGGGCGCAACTGGAAGACCGCCCGCATCGACGGGCCGAGCTTCTTCAAGGCGTTGCATCGCTTCTATCTCGATATCGAGTGGGACGGCTCCCCGCTTCTGTTGCAGTCACGTGCGCTCGACGAGCACGGTTTCTATCAGCCGACGAAGAATGAACTGAGGGCCGAGCGCGGCGAAAATTCCATCTACCACAACAATTCTGTCCAGACCTGGCATGTGAAAGAGGACGGGACGGTTGAAAATGTCGAAGTTTCCTAAAGCCCTGATCGTTCTCCTCTCTGCCGGTGTCGCTCTTCCCGCATTTGCGGCCGATGGCGGCAAGCTAGGCCTCGGTCGGCCCGCAACGCAGGAAGAGGTTTCCGCCTGGGATATCGATGTCCGTCCGGACGGTACGGGCCTGCCGGAAGGACATGGCACCGTGGCGGAGGGCGAAGTGCTCTTCACCGATAACTGCGCATTCTGTCACGGCGATTTCGGCGAAGGTATCGGCCGCTGGCCGGTGCTCGCCGGTGGACAGGGTACGCTGACGCACGAGCGCCCGGAAAAGACGGTGGGTTCCTACTGGCCGTATCTCTCCACCGTCTATGACTACGTTCGCCGGGCCATGCCGTTCGGCAATGCGCGGTCGATGACGGGTGACGAGGTCTATGCGCTCACGACCTATATCCTCTATCTGAACGACATCGTCACGGACGAGGATTTCGAACTCTCCAAGGAGAACTTCACCGACATCTATCTGCCGAACGAGGCGAATTTTATCTCCGACAGTCGTTACGACGAGCCCTTCAACACCGAAAAACATCAACCGTGCATGACGGATTGCAAGGCGGAGCCTGCAAAGATCACCATGTGCGCGCGTATTCTCGATGTGACGCCGAGCAGCGTGGAGGATGACGGTGCGGGCACGGTGGATTGAGTACCAAAGCGACAGGGTAGGGCCAATGGTACGGCGCAAGGGACTGCCCGGTTCTGTCTTCGTCGTGGTCGCACTGGCCGTGACGACCCTTGCCGCCGCGCCGGATGCAGCTCCCGATTCGGAACGCGGCCAGATTATCTTTCAGACCTGCGAGGGCTGTCATCAGGTGGGCGAGGGCGCGCGGCACGGGATCGGGCCGCATCTTGACGCGTTTTTCGGTCGCTGCGCGGGCTCGCTCGATGCGTTCAAGTATTCCGGCGCGATGCACCGGTATGGGGAAGACGGGCTCGTCTGGAACGCGGAGACGCTGGATGCCTATCTTGCCCGACCGCAGGCCATGGTGCCGGGAACGCGCATGTCCTATCGGGGGCTGACGGACGCGGCGAAGCGGGCGGATCTCATTGCCTATATTGCCAGCGCAACGGCGGTCGACCCCACGCTTGCGCCTGCGCCGCGCGCGGAAATCGGCGCTGCTGCCATGGGGATCGACGGCGATCCGGACTATGGCGAATATCTCGCCGGAGAGTCCGTGACCTGTCATCAGCGCTCCGGGCGCACGGACGGCATTCCCTCCATTGTCGGCTGGCTGCGCGGGGCCTTTATCCGCGCGCTTTTTGAATACAAGACCAATGTGCGGCAACATCAGGTAATGAAACTGATGGCGGTCAATCTCGGCAATGAGGAGATTGCTGCGCTGGCCGCTTATTTCAGAGGGTTCGACCCGCAATAGACGTGTTGAAAGGGAGGAATGACGATGGTTGCTGTCACCCGAAGGCAATTCGGTCTGCTCGCCAGCCTTGTCGCTCCCGCTTATCTGCGTGCGCAGACGCCGCCCAAGGTCGTCGTGCTGGGCGTCGATCCCGGCGGGGTTCTACATCGCCAAGGATGCGGGCGAGGCGCTGGACGTCACCCTCATTGAGGCCAATCCAACGCTATACGACCTGCTTCTTTTCCAATCTCTATCTCGGCGGCTACCGCAGCTTCGACTCCATCACCCACGGCTACGACACGCTTGCCGCCAACTATGGCATCTCGGTCGTCAACGCCTTTGCCTCCGTCGTCGATCGCGAGGGTAAAACCGTGCGGCTAGCCGACGGCAGCACCCTTTCCTACGACCGGCTGATCATCGCGCCGGGCATCGATCTCATCTACGATTCCGTTCCCGGTTATTCGGAAGAAGCGGCTGAGATCATGCCGCATTCCTGGAAGGCGGGGCCGCAGACACAGCTGTTGAAGGCGAAGCTCGATGCCATCGAGGACGGCCAGCAGATCATCATCGTGACGCCGCCCAATCCCTATCGTTGCCCGCCCGGTCCCTATGAACGCGCCTCGATGTTCGCCCATGTGCTCAAGGCCAAGGGCTTCACGTCCTCCCGCATCATCATCCTTGATCCGAAGCCGAAATTCTCCAAGCAGGCGCTCTTCTCGGAAGGTTGGGAGAAGTATTATCCCGGCATGATCGAATGGTACGGCTCGGACGTGCATGGCGGGATCAAAAGCGTCGATCAGAAATCCGGCGAAGTGGCGACCGATCTCGATACGTTTAAGGGCTCACTCGTCAATGTCATCCCGGCCCAACGTGCCGGGCGGATAGAGCAGGATGTCGGGCTGACGGACGACAGCGGGTACTGCCCGATCGATCCCGCCTCCATGCGCTCGAAGATGGATGAGAACATCTTCGTCATCGGTGACGCCGCGATTGCCGGAGACATACCGAAATCGGCCTTTGCCGCCAACAGTCAGGCCAAGGTTGCGGCGATGAACGTGCGTGGCGATCTGATCGAATCGAAGGTCTTTCCCGCTAAGTACGCCAATACCTGCTGGAGCCTGATCGAGACCGATGACTGCGTGAAGGTGGGCGCGCAATATGCGCCGAACTCGGAGAAGATCGCGTCCACGTCGAGCTTCATCAGCCAGACGCATGAGCCCGCGGATCTGCGTCGGACGAATTACGAAGAATCGGTCGGTTGGTATAAAGGGATCACGACCGATATTTTCGGGGCGTGATGAACTGCCTATTGGCTCCATCTATGCAACGTCATTGCCCGGCGAAGTCCGGGCAATCCATCCGGTAGCGACGTGTACCGGACCTGCTGGATCCCCCGGACAAAGCCGGGGGATGACGGCGGAGAGAGTTCGGCGGAACGGCAGGGTGGCACTTCAGGTTACCGTCGCTTGCGGCCGTAAAGTTCCAGCCGGTGATGGACGATCTCGTAGCCGAGACGGCGGGCAATCTCTTCCTGCAGTTCTTCGATTCGATCAGAGGTGAATTCGATGACGTCGCCAGTTTCGATATCGATCAGATGATCGTGGTGAGAAGCGTCCGCGTGTTCGAAACGGGACGGACCGCCCTCGAACGTGTGGCGGTGAATGGCGCCCTTGTCTTCAAGAAGCTTCATAGTGCGGTAGACGGTGGAGAGAGATGCTCGCATCCA
The DNA here is from genome assembly GCF_030066895.1 of Breoghania sp. Taxonomy (GTDB): domain Bacteria; phylum Pseudomonadota; class Alphaproteobacteria; order Rhizobiales; family Stappiaceae; genus Breoghania. Next base: position 194,196 of record NZ_JASJAV010000003.1, read on the forward strand.
CTTTCACCGCACGGCGAAAGATCGCCATTGCGTTCGGGTGATCGTCGCGCTCGGCCAGAATCTCGAGAATGACGCGCCGTGGCCGCGTGATGCGGACACCTGCCTCCCGCAACACGAGCTCGTAGTCGTTGTTTTTCGGTACGTTCGCCATAGATGCGAAAATAGCCAGTTGAGAAGCATCTGCAAGAGAAGAGCGCTGTCGCCGATCCGAAAGGCGATCAATAGATCGTTCGGGCGAGGTGCTCCGTATAGCCGTCGTCATAGGATTTCGCGTCGAATTCCTCATCAAGCGCCTTGATGATCGTTCCCGTGGAGGGCAGGGCGGAGCGCTCGATCTGCGTTTCCTGCGCCCATAGCCTGGATCGCACCAGCGCCTTCTGGCACTGGAAATAGGCCCGCTCGGCCGTGATTTTCAGGACGGTCGCAGGTTCCTTGCCGTTCACAGCAAAGGACGCGCAAAGTTCGGGATCGGCGGAGATTTCAGCCTGCCCGTTGATCCGCAAGGTTTCGCCGACGCCGGGAATGAGGAACAGCAGCGAGACGTGCGGGTCGCGTACGATGTTGCGCAAGGTGTCGATGCGGTTGTTGCCGCGCCGATCCGGGATCAGCACGGTTTTGGGATCGACAACACGCACGAACCCTGCTGGATCGCCGCGCGGCGAACAGTCGAGGCCTTCCTCGCCCACACTGGCGATGACCACGAAGGGGGCGGCATCGATGAAGGCTCGGTAGTGGTCGGAGATGTGGTCGAGTTCCTTGATCAGCGACCGCTTGGCGGGCTGACCATAGAGCGCTTCGAGCTCCTGAAGCGTGGTGATCGTGTGTGCGGTCATCTTTCCTCCCCTTGCGAGCCTGCCAAGGCTGTCAGTGATCTGTTGTCGAACCTGTAGGCGATCTTGTCAGTGACGGGCGCGCCGCTGAGCCGGGCATAGAACCGCGCGGCACCTTCGTTCGGGGCATCGACGGTGAGGTCGATCCGATCGACGCCGTGTTTGACGGCGAGCCCGGCAAGGAACCTGACAAGCGCTTCCCCGGTTCCGTGGCCGCGCGCTTCATCACGAACGAAAAGATCTTTCAGAAAAAGTGATCGGGGATGAAAGAGGTCATGTCGGAAGAGTGCGAAACACGCGATGCCGACCGGTGCGTCACCGATCCGGGCGACCGCGTAGCGGAGACCACTTTCCGGCTCCAGCAATTGCCGCAGGGCCGTCTCGCTCCAGTCCTGCCGGGCGAACGTGCGGCCCTGATAATGAAGGTCCATCGCGGCAAACAATGCCACGACGGTGTCTGCGTCGTCAGGGCCGGCAAGCGAGACGATCGGTTTTTCACTATCGCTTATCGGCCGGTCCTTTCGGTGTTGATCAGGCGAGTGCGTTCATCTCGGCGAGGATCGCGTCACCCATTTCGACCGTGCCGACCTTGGTCATGCCTTCCGACATCAGGTCCCCGGTGCGCAGGTCCTTGTCGAGGGCGGCCGAAATCGCCTTTTCCACCATTCCCGCTTCTTCGACGAGGCCGAAAGAATAAAGCAGCGCCATGGCGAAAGAAGAGATCATGGCGATCGGGTTGGCGGCACCCGTGCCTGCGATATCGGGGGCGGAGCCGCGCACCGCGGCTCGTACATGGCCTTGCGCATGCCGGTCTTGGCATCGGGCGCGCCCAACGAGGCGGAGAGCAGCATGCCGAGCGAACCGGTCAGCATGGCCGCGATGTCGGAGAGAAGGTCGCCGAACAGGTTGTCGGTGACGATAACATCGAACTGCTTCGGCTGACGCACGAGCTGCATGCCGCCGGCATCCGCCAGCATGTGGGAAAGCTCCACGTCCTTGAACTCGGCATCGTGAACCGCGGTGACGACCTCGTTCCAAAGAAAGCCCGACTTCATCACGTTGCGCTTTTCCATCGAGCAGACCTTGTTCTTGCGGTTGCGCGCAAGATCGAAGGCGATGCGTTCGATTTCGAACGTGTCGTAGACCTGGGTGTCGACGGCGCGCTTCTGGCCGTTGCCAAGATCGGTGATCTCCTTCGGCTCGCCGAAATAGACGCCGCCGGTCAGCTCGCGCACGATCAGGATGTCGAGGCCCTCAACCACGTCCGGCTTCAGCGAGGAGGATGCGGCCAGTGCCGGGTAGCAGATGGTGGGGCGCAGATTTGCGAAAAGCTCCAGAACGCAGAAGTCCGGCCTCAGGACGGCAATCGTAGGGAAGGCCATCCCACTTGGGATCGCCGACTGCGCCGAAGATGACCGCGTCGGCGGCCAGAGCCTTGGCCATGTCCTCTTCGGAGATCGCCTTGCCGCAGGCATCATACGCCGCGCCGCCGACGAGGCCTTCGTCGGTTTCGAAGGTCGAGCCGCCGCGTGCGTTGAACCAGCCGATGATCTTCTTCACCCCGGCCATGATTTCGGTGCCGATGCCGTCACCGGGAAGAAGTAGGAGATTATGCGTTGCTATGGGAGTTTCCGCGCCCTGTTCGTTGAGACTATCTGCGATTTTGCTAAAGGCTGGCGAGGCGGTTGGCAAGGCTGGGCGCGTGCTTAGCAGTACGGTACATCGCTTGAGCGATTATGCGCGAAGGAGCGCCATCAGTCCGGTTTCGTCCGGCGTTTCGGCCACGAAAACGGGACACTCGACGGCTGCGAGCGGCTCTGCGGCAGCGCTGGAGATTGCGAGTATTCGAAGGCCTTGCGGCTTGATTCCTGCCGTTTGCAGGGCCTTGACGAAGGCTTCAGCCGTGCGGCGCGAATAGATCAAGACGGCGTCGATCCGATGTCCCTTGAGGGCGTCGCCGATTTCATCGGGGAAGTTCTTTTGCTTCTTTGCCGCATAGAGTTCGACGGGTCGAACCGTGAAGCCCGCTTTCACAAGACGGCTTTCCAAATCGCTCCGCCGGTCGTGTCCGCACGGGTAAAGGATCGGTCCCGAAATCCGGGGACGGGCATCGACCAGGGTCTTGCCGAGGGAGGCGGCGTCTCCGGCGGCAGGCTTTACGGATGCGAACCCGGCCTTATGCAGAGCGTCGGCCGTTCTTGCTCCGACGGCGAAGACGGGGAGTGATTGCAAGGCCGGAAATTCAGGCCGTGCGGGTAGCACATCGGCAATGCGGGCGCTGGTGGCGGCAATGGCGGCGATATCGTCGGTTGGAAAGGTTGGAGGATCCAACGCTTCGATCTTCAGCATCGGCGCAAACAGCATGTCGTGCCCGGCCGCGCGCAACCGCTCGGCGGTGGCGCGGGCCTGATCGATCGGCCGGGTCAGGAGAATGTGCATGTCGCGGTCTCTCCTCTGCTGTTTCTGCTGGAGGTGCTCAGAGCGTCAGGAAGCCGGGGCCGGCCTTCGCCTTCAACGCGCAACCGAGTTCCGCGCCCATTCGGGCCGCTTCCGCGCTGCTTGCCTCGCGGATCTCTTCATGGGCGGCGCTGCCGTCGGGCTTCAATATGAGGGCCCGCAGCACAACCTTGTCCTCCGACACCCGCGCGAGCCCCGCGATGGGCGTGCGGCATGAGCCGTCGAGTTCCTTCAGGAAGGCGCGTTCGGCGGAAAGGCAGATTGCGGTTTCTTCGTCGTGGATCGCATTCAGAAGTGTGCGGATGCGTTCGTCGTCGATGCGGCTTTCGATGCAGATCGCGCCCTGGCCGACGGCGGGCAGGAAGGAATCCTCGTCGAGCACCGAGGTCGCGACGTCCGCCATGCCGAGGCGGCGTAGCCCCGCATAGGCCAGCAACGTCGCATCGACCACGCCTTCTTCCAGCTTTTCCAGACGGCGCTGGACGTTGCCGCGATAGGTGACGACCTCGAGATCCGACCGCAGGCGTTTGACGATGGCCTGACGGCGGAGCGAGGCGGAGCCGACGACGGAGCCTGCGGGCAGATCTGCGAGCGTCTTCGCCTTGGGCGAGATGAAGGCGTCGCGAACGTCCTCGCGCGGCAGGAAGGCGGAGATCTCAAGCCCCTCCGGCAGCACGGTCGGTATGTCCTTGGAAGAATGCACGGCGAGGTCTATGTCACCGGAATAGAGCGCGTCCTCGATTTCCTTGGTAAAAAGGCCCTTGCCGCCGACTTCGGCCAGCGGCCGGTCGAGAATCTTGTCACCCGATGTTTTAATAATTGCGATCTCGAAGGCCTCCTTGGGGAGGCCGTGAGCCTTCATCAGACGATCGCGTGTCTCATGGGCCTGGGCGAGCGCCAGCGCACTGCCGCGCGTACCGATCCGGACAGGTTTCGATTGCAATGATCTTGACCCCGGGTTAGGGCCGCTTGCATCCGGTCTGCCTGGACCGAAACGAGAAGCGGTGAAGGTGGGCCGGCGTGACCGGTGAATGTGCCGCAATGATAAGGCCCGATGGCGCCATGTCCAATTCGCTCGCCGGAGAAAAGCCGGCAATACGAAAAGATTTCTTTTCCGCCCTCGTCTTGGGCATCGAAACAAGTTGCGACGAGACTGCCGCTGCAATCGTCAGGCGAACCGGCGAGGGGCGGGGCGAGATTCTGTCCAACGTTGTTCGTTCGCAAATCGACGATCATGCGCTCTACGGCGGCGTGGTGCCGGAGATCGCTGCACGCGCCCATATCGCCATGCTCGACGGTATCGTGCGTCTGGCCATGAAGGATGCGGATGTCGCCTTCGCCGATCTCGACGCCATCGCCGCGACGGCCGGTCCCGGCCTCATCGGCGGCGTGATCGTCGGTTTGATGACCGCCAAGGCCATCGCGCTTGCCGCCGACAAGCCGCTCGTTGCCGTCAATCATCTGGAAGCCCATGCGCTGACGGCCCGGCTGACGGACGGCGTTCCGTTCCCCTATCTCATGCTACTGGTCTCCGGCGGGCACACGCAGTTCGTCATGGCGCGCGGCGTCGGCGACTATGTCCGCCTCGGTTTCACCATCGACGATGCTCTGGGCGAAGCGTTCGACAAGACGGCGAAACTGCTGGGGCTCTCCTATCCCGGCGGTCCCGCGGTGGAGAAGGCCGCGCGCTCGGGTGATGGGACGCGATTCGATCTGCCGCGCCCGCTTCTCAACCGGCCGGGGCTCGACATGTCGTTTGCGGGGCTGAAAACGGCTGTTCGCGTTGCCGCGGAGCGTTGCGAGCCCGTCAGCGATCAGGACGTGTCGGACCTGTGCGCCTCGTTTCAGGAAGCTGCGGCCGACGTGGTTTCCAGCCGCGCACGTCGGGCATTGGAACAGTTTTCGCAGACCTACCCCGGAATCGAGCCCGTGCTGGTGATGGCGGGCGGTGTGGCCGCCAACACGCGGATCCGTGAGGGATTGAACGAAGCGGCCCAGGCCACGGGAGCCCGTCTCGTTGCGCCACCGCCGCATCTGTGCACCGATAACGCGGCCATGATCGCTTGGGCGGGGACTGAACGACTGGCCCTGGGGCTTGTCGATCCGCTGAATGTCAGCCCGCGTCCGCGTTGGCCGCTCGATCAGGAAGCCAAACCGATGCTTGGCGAAGGCCGTAAAGGGGCGAAAGTATGAAGTTCGACAGGATCGGGGTCGTCGGCGGCGGCTCCTGGGGAACGGCGCTGGCCCTTGTCGCCGCGCGCGCCGGGCGAACGGTCATGCTTTACGCCCGTGATCGCGATGCGGTTGCAGCGATCAACAAGACGGGTCAGTCGCCGCGGCTTCCGGGGATCACCCTCGATCCGCCGCTCACGGCAACGACCGGTCTTGAAGAGGTTCTGGGCGCGGATGCGGTGCTTCTGGTCACGCCCGCCCAGACCACGCGCAAGCTGGCATTGCAGATGCGCCCCTTTCTGGCCGCCGATACGCCGGTCGTCCTGTGCGCCAAGGGGCTGGAGCATGGCAGCGGCGCTCTGCTGACCGATGTCCTCAACGATGCTCTGCCGCAGGCAACCGCCGCGGTGTTGTCAGGGCCGAGTTTCGCTTCCGATGTCGCGCAGGGATTGCCCACGGCCGTCACGATCGCGTCCGAGGATGCGGCGCTGGCCGACAATCTCGCCCGTGCGCTCGCCAGCGACAGTTTCCGACCTTATTTCTCCACGGACGTGATCGGCGTGCAGATCGGCGGGGCTTTGAAGAACGTGCTGGCGATCCCTTGCGGGGCGATTGTCGGGCGTGGCCTCGGCGCGAGCGCGCAGGCGGCACTGATCGCACGGGGATTTGCCGAGCTTTCCCGCCTCGCCAAGGTCATGGGCGTACGCACGGAGACGCTTTCGGGACTTTCCGGGCTCGGAGATCTTGTTCTGACCTCGTCCTCTCCGCAGTCGCGCAACATGGCGTTCGGTATCGAAATCGGGCGCGGACACAGCGTGGCGGAATTGACCGGGCCGGGCACGAAGCTCGTCGAGGGCGTTCATACGGCGCCGGTGGCGGTGAAACTCGGCAAGCGACGCGGTGTGGAACTGCCGATCTGCGAGGCGGTCGCGGCCGTCCTCGAGGACACGCTTTCCGTCGATGAAGCGTTGCAGATGCTGATGAGCCGACCGCTGAAGCGGGAAAGCTGAGGCGCTACTCGTTGCGCCGCAAGGCGTCGGCCAGCAATTGCAGGCCACCGTCGCGGATGTCGAGATCGATCAGATGATCGGCCGTATTCAGAACATAGTCGCGGTTGGGGCCGGACTGGCCGTGCCCTCGGCTGACGATTTCAAGCTGGCGTTCGTGCGACAGGGCTCCGGCATATTGCTCGTGAGCGCGTTCGACCACGTAGCTCAGTGCCTTCACCCGACGGCCGTCATCGAGCACGACGTCGCGCAGGACTTCGCGATAGACCATGGTCACCTGTTCGCGGTCGCGCAGATAGGCAATCACCTCGTCGCGCAAATGCGGCTCGACGCGAAAGGCAAGTCCTCGGCATGCGCCGCCCCTGTCGAGGCCGAGAACCAGCCCCGGTCTCTCCTGCGTTCCGCGATGTACCCAAGAATAGACGCAAAGCGAGCGGTGCGAACCGCGCAGCAGGGCGGGCACGGCGTGCGTGTGCGCGAAACCCGGTTGCCACATCAGGGAGCCGTAACCGAATACCCAGAGATCGTCGTCCATGCCTAACCTTGCGTTCGCATCGTGGGCCTGCCGCTCTAGCAGCGGGGAGGGGACGGTGCAAGGCATGGGTTTTTCATGAGGGGAAACGCCGGACGGGGCGTTCCTTCGGCTACCGGATTTTCTATCTCTCTCCGTCATGATGCCGCCGTTTCCGCACGCCAAGGGTGGTGGTGCCGACACAAGCCGTCCGTGACGGCCCGTTCACCTGGGAATTTTCGCCGACGCGCCGTCGCTATCTTCTGATCCTTCTTGCCATTTTCGTCGTCGTGGGCGGCTGGTTGGCCTTCTGGTTTTATGCGGCGGGGGAGGTGGAGCGCCGGCTCGACATCGCGCTTGAGGACTATGCCCGACAGGGGACGCAGGTCGTCTGTGCAAAGCGCACGGTCGGCGGATTTCCCTTCCGCATAGAAGTGCGTTGCGACAAGATCGATATTCTGCTGGCTGATGACAGCCAGGTTTCCGGCGGAAGCGTGCGGGCGGTCGCGCTTATCTACAAGCCGCGTCACATCATCGTCGACGCCGACGGCCCGCTGTCGGCCAGAGCGGCGCCGGTACCCGCCGTTTTCACGGGGCAGTGGAATGTTACTCATGCGAGCATGATCTTTAAGGGAACCGCCATATCGGCAGCCTTTCTTTCGCTGGAAGGGTTCGACGGGGCGATGGCGGGCGGTTTCGGGACGCAAAAGGCGGGGGGCGAGCGCGTTGAAGTGCATGTCCGCCGTGCGCCGGAGGCGGCCGAAGTCGCGCTACGCCTCGATCGCGTCTCGCTCGAAGGGCCGCTGGTCGAGGCCGATCCCTTCAGTGCGGGGCTTCTTCTTCGCCTTCCCGACGGAACGGACTGACTTTCCGGGCGCGAGAAGCTCTCGGCGATGATTGGGATGCCGATCGAAGTACAGGATGCCTTTCTCTTCCGCGATGAAGCGAAACTTTCCGCGACAGGGGGGCTGACCCTGGAGAGTGACGGCTATCTGGCCGGGGACCTGCAGATAACCGCAACGGATCCGGAGCGGATCGCGGAGCTCGTTCGTCCGTTCTACCCGCCTGCCTCTGCCGTTCCGCAGGCATTCCAGGGAGCATTGACCGGGTTCGGGCAAAAGACGACATTGAACGGACGGCCCGCGGTTACGGCCAAGTTCACCTTTCGCGAGGGGGCTATTCGTATCGGCTTCGTTCCGATCGCGCAGATGGTGCCGTTCTTCTGAAGTCTCGATTGGGGCGAGGCGAAGGACTGGTGCCTTGCGCTCGGAAGGCCGGGTTTGGCCGTACAACAGGAATGGCTGAACCGCCTTGTGTTGCGGAGGCGGTGCCGAGGGCAGAGACGGAAAATTAAATTTCCCGTGCAAAATGTGACAGAGTTGGCAAACGCGCATCTTGCATACATTCCGGAGACGGTCGTCATCTTGCGTCAGGCTTCCGGCCCACGAAGCAAGCCCGTAGGCTTCAGTAATTAGGGACGGTTCATGAAGATGTTTCCGCGCAGCGAAGATGGATGCCAGTCAGGTTCGGGGCATCCGGAGCAGTCCTCTCAAGATTGCGATCCTCACGAAGAAAACGAACAAGAGACTCGCGAGAAGGGCGCGGAAAACATCTTGCAGCGCATTCGCACGCTCCTGCGCGGTGACGGCGATATCGGCAAGGCGCAGCGCATGGTGCTGTTCACCTTCGGCGTTCGGGTTTTTGGGGCTGCATTTGCCTATTTTCTGCAAGTGTTTCTGGCCCGCTGGATGGGGAGCCACAAATACGGCATCTACGTCGTGGTCTGGACGCTGGTCATCGTACTGGGCGTGATCGCTCCGCTAGGGTTCAATTCGTCCGTTCAACGGCTGATCCCGGAATATCTCGTCCGTGGCCGGCACCGTCTCTTGCGCAGGCTTTTGAGTGCGAGCCGTATTATCGCGGTGGGTTCGGCGACCGTTCTGATGCTCGTCGCCCTGAGCGTCATCTGGCTCGCCTCCGATCACATCCCCGCCTATTACATCGTGACTGCCTATCTCGCCGCCCTCTGTCTGCCGATGTTCACGCTGACCGATGTGCAGGAAGACATTGTGCGCGCGGGGGAATGGGGCGATCTGGCGATGCTGCCGACCTATATCTGGCGCCCGCTGCTGATCGTCATCGGGGTTCTTGTCGCCAGCTTTGCCGGCTTTTCGCACACCGCGACCACAACGTGCCTGGCCGCGATCTGTGCCACCGCGCTGGCCGCGCTCTATCAGAAATTCTCGATGGATCGGCGTCTGAAACGGGTGGTCGTCCCGGGTTCGAAGGATTGGGCGGCGGGGGATTGGCTGCGCCTGTCCCTGCCGATCTTTCTGGTTGAGAGCTTCTTCACGCTGTTCACCAGTGCCGACGTATTGATGGTCAGCTATTTCGCGCCGCCGGACCAAGTCGCCGTCTACTACGCCGCCGCCAAGACATTGGCGCTCGTCCATTTCGTCTACTACGCGGTCAAGACCGCGTCGGCCCACCGGTATTCCCGGCTGCATTACAGCGGCGATCACGAGGGGCTGGCATCGTTCGTCCATCGCTCCGTCAGGTGGACCTTCTGGCCCCCGCTGATCTGCGCGGCGGTATTGTTGTTCTCGGCGGCTATATCCTGCGTCTGTTCGGCAAGGACTTTGTCGGCGGGCATGACATTCTGGCGGTTTTGATGCTGGGCGTGCTGGCCCGTGCCGCGGTGGGGCCGGTCGATGCCCTGTTGACGATGGCCGGAGAGCAGAAGCGGTGTGCGGTCGCCTATGCGATCGCGTTCGCCGTCAATGTCACCTTGAATTTATCGCTCATCCCCTTCTACGGCTTGATCGGAGCCGCATTTGCTACCAGTCTTTCCATGTGCTTCGAGGCAGTAAACCTGTTCTGGGTGGCGCGGACCCGGTTTCACATCAATTCCTTTATCTGGACCGGGTCAGGAACGAACAAGAGGAGAATGCATGGATAAGGACCAGGCTCAGCGGGAGAGGGCATCCGCTTCCCTCGCCGCTCCGCTACGGTCAGTCCATTCGAGCCCTTGTTCCTGATGCCTCTGGAGGTTGAAAACGAGATTTCCGCTTCCTTATCTGCGTTATGCGGAACCGGAAGCGGTGACGATCGCCGCTGTCTGCCACCGCAGCGACGGCGTCCTGGTCGCGCTTGCTCCGCTCGGACGGCGACCGCTCGGACTGGCCATATCGGCGGCCCATGTCTGGACCCACGCCTATGCACCGCTCGGTACGCCACTATTGGTGCCCGATTGCGCGCATGAGGCCGCGGTCAAGTTCATCCGTCTCGTTACCATGCAGACGGGGCCAATGCTTGCCCTACCGGAACAGCGGCTGGATGGAAGCGTTGCCGGGATCATTCAGGACGCGGCGGTTTCCCTAGGATTCAGGGTGGGGCGAACCTCGACCTATCTGCGTCCGGTCCTGTCGGCGCATGACACGATGGAGCGGTTCCTGTCGGAGGTTTCCAGCCAGCGACGGAGACGCATCGCGAAGGGGTATCGACGGCTGAAAGGTGAAGGTCATCTGGTGCGCGATCACCTGAAAGGCGCCCACGCCGCACAGGCCTTCGACGACTTTCTCGAACTGGAACAGGCTGGCTGGAAGGGCGAGCACAACACCGCCATTGCCGGCAATCCGGCATCATGCCGCGTTTGCGCGCGAGGCGATGAAGGGGCTGGCGGCCTCCGGTTGCCTCATGCTTGACCGGTTGCGTCTGGACGGTCAGACGGTCGCCGCGCTGGTGTCCTTTCGCGACGGGCCGCGCGCCTACGCCTGGAAGACGGCGTTTGACGAGACCCATGCGCGCTCGTCGCTCGGCATTCAGGTGACGCTTGCGGCGATGGAGAACTATTTCTCGTTCGAGGATCTGGTGGAGGTGGATTCGCTCGGCGGTCGCGTGCCGTCCTACGTGGAGGACCTGTGGCCGGATCGGACGGATTTCGGGACGCTCATGATCGCAGGAGGCAGCGTTGCCTTTGCCCGGTTCGCGGCTGCGCGGGTCGATATCGCGGCCCGGGAAGGCGCACGGCGCAGCGTCAAGAAGATCATCGCAAGCCTGCCGGGCAAGCACTGATTATAGTCAGGCGATACCGATATCCGGCTGGCGGATGTCGCATGGCGTTCGAAAAGAAAACGGAGGCCCGGGAACGCTTTATCGTCCCGGGTCTCGCGCATCTTGGGTCGTTCAGGCCGCGCAGGCAGCGAAGTGGGCTTCCAGCATTTCCATCGGCAGGTTGCGGCCGATGAAGACGAGGCAGCTTTCCCGCTTTTCGCCTTCTTTCCAGGGGCGCTGGTGGTCACCTTCGATGATCATGTGCACGCCCTGCACGACGTAGCGGTCGTCGTCCCCGGCAAAGGCGAGAATGCCCTTCATCCGCAGGATGTTCGGACCCTGAAGCTAGGTCGTCTGCTGGATCCAGGGGAAGAATTTCTGCGGGTCGAGTTCGCCGGCGCGCAAGGCGATGCTCTTCACGCCGTGCGGGTTCTCATCATGCTCATGATGGTGATCGTGGTCATGGTGATGATGATCGTGATCGCAGTCAGGCCCGCAGACAGGGTCGTCTTCGTCCAGGAAATGCGGTTCGAGATGGAGAATGCGGTCGAGATCGAAAGAGCCGCGGTCGAGATCGAAAGAGCCGCGGTCGAGAATCTTGGAAAGATCGATCGCGCAGCGCTCCGTCTTGTGAATGACGGCATAGGGATTGATCGCGCGGATCGCGGCTTCCACCGACTGGACCTCTTCGGCGGAGACGAGGTCGATCTTGTTGAGCAGGATTACGTCGGAGAAGGCGATCTGATCGCTCGCTTCTTCGGTATCCTCGAGGCGTTGCGGCAGATGCTTGGTGTCCACCACGGCCACCACCGCATCGAGTTTGGCCGCCTGGCGCACGTCCTAGTCTATGAAGAAGGTCTGGGCGACGGGGACCGGGTCGGCGACGCCGGTGGTCTCGACGAGGATGCCGTCGAAGGAACCCTTGCGCTTCATCAGGTTCTCTAGCGTGCGGATCAGGTCGCCGCGCACGGTGCAGCAGATGCAGCCGTTGTTCATTTCGAAGATTTTTTCGTCCGACTCCACGAGGAGGTCGTTGTCAATGCCGATCTCGCCGAATTCGTTGACGATCAACGCGTATTTCTTGCCGTGCTTCTCGGTGATGATGCGGTTCAAGAGCGTCGTCTTGCCGGAGCCGAGATAACCCGTCAGCACGGTGACTGAGATCTGGCCTTCTTCGGAAGAAGCTTCAGACATGAAATTTTCTTCCGCACGAAAAAATTCGGCGGCTCCGAAATCGGACCGGAACCACCGGCGTTGCCCGCAATATAGGGTCTTGATGCACTCTCGCGAAGGGGGAGAGACTCTCAGCATTTGAAAATGCCCGCCAGATAAGGGATTCGACGAGCGGGACGGTATCTCGGGTAGATCGCCGTCTCGCCCGCCGACCCCAGCCATGCACCGGGGATTCGGGACCTAGGTCCGGATGGTCATCCCGCGATCATGAGCCCGCAAGACAGTCGTGCAGGTTCTTCGCAAGGTTCTCCATCATCTGGGTGTAGGCACCTGCGCCGGGCTTGAGGTCCGCGCCCAGGGGATCGAGCACGCCGGAACGGGCCGAAGTCCCTTCGATCAGGGTGTTCACAAGCTGCGGCTTGAATTGCGGCTCTGCGAAAACGCAGATCGCGCCCGAGTCCTTGATGTGATCGCGGATCTCACGCACCCGGGCTGCGCCGGGCTGGTGCTCGGGGCTGACCGCGATGGAACCGACCGCCTCAACGCCGAAACGATGTTCGAAATAGTGGTAGCCGTCGTGGAAGACGATGAAGTTGCGGCCCTTTACCGGAGCGAGTTCCTCGGCGACCTTTTCCTCAAGGGCTGCCAACTGGCCGTTCAGCTTCGCGGCGTTTTCCTTGTAGGTGTCCTGGTGTTCGGGGTCGGCTGCGGCGAGCGTCGCTGCGATGGCGTCGACCATGGCGCGCGCATTGGCCGGATCGAGCCAGACATGAGGGTCTACGCCGTGATGGTCATGGTGATGAGCCTCATGCTCATGCTCATGTTCATGCTCATGAGCAGCTTCGTGCTCATGCTCGTGGTCCACCTCATATTCGTGTTCATGGGCTTCATCGGCATGAGCGTGTTCGTCTTCATGCTCATGTTCGGCGTCTTCATGGTGGTGCTTTTCCCACAGTACGCCTTCACGAAAATTCAGGGTCTTCACGCCGTCGACCTCGCCGAGATCGACGACAGTCGCCTTCTCCGACAGGGTTTCCAGCGGATGATTGAGGAACGTCTCTAGGTTCTCGCCAACCCGGAAGACGACGTCGGCGTCATTGAGCGCGCGGGCGTCGGAGGGCTTCAACGCATAGGTGTGCGGGGAGGCTCCGCCTTGAACGAGCAGCTGCGCCGTTCCCAAATCGCCCATGACTCCGGCGACGAGGGCGTCAATCGGCTCGATCGAGGTGACGACTTTCGGTACTTCCGCGTGGACAATGCTGAGCGTGGACAGCGTCAGGCCGATCAGACCGGCGACGGCTGAGCCCCACGCGATCGGGCGAAAACTCATATTGGTCACTCCGACTTTATGTTATAACGTAACATTCAATGAATGAGCTTTGTCGTCAAGGGGCATTCGTCCAGATCTTACCTCATATGGGGCACTTCTTTCATGTGAAAGGTGTTGCCAAGACCGTCCGGAGACGCTCCTCAACCGGTGCGTGTCCTTGGAAATGACCGGAACGTGATCGAAAACGACCGCGGAACCGTCATGCGTTGCTCTTGCGTGTTAAGTCGATTCGACGGAAGAACAGGGAATGACAATTCAGACCGCCCATATGGGGGCCTCTCCGATGCCGACGCCCGGCGCCAAACTTGTCACGACGCACGACCTTGGCGTGTACCGGTCCGGGCGCTGGCTGATCGAGCATGTCGACCTGTCCGTTTCGCAGGGCGAAATCGTCACGCTGATCGGCCCCAATGGCGGCGGCAAGACGACGCTGGTGAAGGCGGTGCTTGGTCTTGAGACGCATGATGCGGGCTCGATCGACCATGCTCCGGGCACGCGGATCGGTTATGTGCCGCAGAAATTCCATCTCGACTGGACCATGCCGCTCACCGTTTCGCGCCTGATGACGCTGACGGTGCGCGCATCGCGGGCGAAGGTGCTTGCCGCGCTGGAGGAGACGGGCGTGGCGCAACTTGCGGGCTCAGCAGTCCAGTTCCTCTCGGGCGGCGAAATGCAGCGCGTGCTGATTGCCCGCGCTCTGTTGCGCGAACCCGATCTTCTCGTTCTCGATGAGCCCGTACAGGGGGTCGATTTCACCGGCGAAATCGTGCTCTACGAAATGATTTCGGGCATTCGCCGCGCACGCGGCTGCGGCATTCTGCTGGTTTCCCACGATCTGCACGTGGTCATGCGCGAAGCCAACCGCGTGGTTTGCCTCAACCGGCATGTCTGCTGTTCAGGGGTTCCGCAGGCGGTTGCCTCCAGTCCGGAATACCAGCGTCTGTTCGGCCCGCGCGCGGTCGAGGCCGTGTCCGTCTATCACCATCATCACGATCACACCCATGCGCTCGATGGATCCTGCCCCGGCGATCATGCCTGCGGGCATAATCACTACCATGAGCACGCGGGCGAGCGGGCTTCCGCGAATGACGAAAAGGCGCTTTCCGATGTTTGACGATTTTCTCGTGCGCGCCTTTCTCGCCGGGATCGGAGTCGCCCTGGTCGCGGGGCCGCTCGGCTGTTTCATCGTCTGGCGGCGCATGGCCTATTTCGGCGACACGATGGCGCATGCCGGGCTGCTCGGCATCGCGCTCTCCTTCTTGCTCGATGTCGATGCGACCTTTACCGTTCTTGCCGTCTCGCTCGCAATCGCACTCATCCTGCTGGCTCTTCAGCGCCAGCGCGCCATTCCCGCAGATACGCTTCTCGGCATCCTGTCTCATTCCGCGTTGTCCATCGGTCTGGTGACCGTCGCCTTCATGGCGTGGCTGCGGATCGATCTGATGGGCTATCTGTTCGGAGACATTCTGGCCGTCGGCCGTTTCGATCTGGCCGTGATCTGGGGCGGCGGAGCGCTGGTTCTGGCGGTGCTTGCCTGTATCTGGCGGCCGTTGCTCGCGGCGACGGTGAACGAGAACCTGGCGCGTGCGGAAGGCGTGCCGGTGGCGGTCTACAAGTTCGTCCTGATGCTGCTGGTTGCCGCCGTGGTCGCCATCGCCATGAAGATCGTCGGCATTCTGCTGATCACGTCGTTGCTGGTCATTCCGGCCGCCGCCGCGCGCCGTTTTGCCTCGACGCCGGAGAGCATGGCCGTCTTCGCCGCCCTCATCGGCGTGCTTGCCGTGGTCGGTGGACTGGGCTTGTCGATGGAAGCTGATACCCCGTCCGGGCCTTCCGTGGTGGTTGCTGCGCTCGTCCTGTTCCTTCTCAGCCTGCTGCCGTTCGGAAAGCTGCGCCGGGACGTTCGGCACGCCGGTTCCTGATAGCCTGCGGCGCGATGTCTCCGCCTTATTCTTGACATGACGTAGCGTCGCTGTGGTGCGGCGCGCAATGGTGACGACGGCCTGCAAGCGCAACGGGCGATAGGATAAGGCAATACCCCTCCCAGGTTTGGAAAAAGACCTTATCCGTTTTTTGCGGTTTGTTGCAGCGCAAACATTGACACCTTTCGAAGGTGCCAGTACCGTCCTCGCCGAGCTTACGCTCGGGTCGGAAGCCCCGTTATTTCCGGCCGAATCCGGCCAATCCAGTGACAGCCGGTTGCACAATTCCGGCGCGTGCCCCGCGCCATTTCGGTGGCGGGCAATTCGGAGGTCAACAACCCATGAAAGTGCTGGTGCCCGTTAAGCGGGTGATCGACTACAACGTCAAGGTTCGCGTCAAGTCCGATGGTTCGGGCGTCGATCTTGCCAATGTCAAAATGTTGATGAATCCGTTCGACGAGATTGCCGTCGAAGAAGCGATCCGGCTGAAGGAAGCAGGCAAGGCAGACGAAATCGTCATTGTCTCCGTCGGTCCGCAGCAGGCCCAGGAAACGATCCGGACCGCTCTCGCCATGGGCGGCGACCGCGGAATCCTGGTCAAGGTCGAGGACACGGTGGAACCGCTGGCGGTTGCCAAGATCCTGAAGGCCATCGTCGAGGAAGAGGGATCGGAACTGGTCATCCTCGGCAAGCAGGCGATCGATGACGACTGCAACCAGACGGGGCAGATGCTTTCGGCTCTGCTGGGGTGGTCGCAGGGTGCGTTTGCCTCCGAGCTCAAGTTCGGCGAGGGCACCGTCGATGTGACCCGCGAGATCGATGGCGGCTTGCAGACCGTCCAGCTCAAGATGCCGGCCATCGTCACGGCCGACCTGCGCCTCAACGAGCCGCGCTACGCTTCTCTGCCGAACATCATGAAGGCGAAGAAGAAGCCGATCGCCGAAAAGGCGGCGGCCGATTACGGCGTCGACCTGACCCCGCGCCTGAGCGTCATCACCACCAGCGAACCGGCCGCCCGTCAGGCCGGCGTCAAGGTGGCCGACGTCGCAGAGTTGGTCTCCAAGCTCAAGAACGAAGCCGGCGTGCTTTAAGGTATCCAGAAGGAGTAGGAAAATGACCACGCTTCTTGTGGCTGAACATAGCAATGCCGACCTGTCCGATCAGACCGTCAAGGCGATGACGGCCGCCAAGGCGCTCGGTGGAAACGTTCACATCCTGGTCGCCGGCAAGGGCTGCAAGGCGGCGGAGGTTGCTGCCAAGCTCGACGGCGCCGCGAAGGTTTTGGTGGCGGAAGCCGACGCGCTGGAGCACCAGCTTGCCGAGCCGATGTCGGCGCTGATCGTCTCCCTGGCCGACGGCTATGACGCGATCGTCGCCCCGGCGACGTCTTCGGGCAAGAACTTCATGCCGCGCGTTGCCGCCCTTCTGGACGTGATGCAGCTTTCCGACGTGATCGAGGTGGATTCCGCCGACACGTTCAAGCGTCCGATCTATGCCGGCAATGCCATCCAGACCGTGAAGTCGGGCGACGCCAAGAAGATCCTGACCGTTCGTACCGCCTCCTTCGCGGCGACGGGCGAGGGCGGATCCGCGGCGATCGAAGAGGTTTCCGTGCCTGCCGATCCCGCACTCTCTTCCTTTGTCGGCGAAGAGCTGTCGAAGTCCGATCGTCCGGAGCTGACGGGCGCCAAGGTCATCATCTCCGGCGGCCGCGCGCTCGGCTCCAAGGAGAAGTTCGACGAGGTGATCGTGCCACTGGCGGACAAACTCGGCGCCGCGGTCGGTGCCTCGCGTGCCGCCGTCGATGCCGGATATGTGCCGAACGACTGGCAGGTCGGGCAGACCGGCAAGGTGGTCGCCCCGGATCTCTACATTGCCTGCGGCATTTCCGGTGCCATTCAGCACCTGGCGGGCATGAAGGACTCCAAGGTGATCGTGGCGATCAACAAGGACGAGGGGGCGCCGATCTTTCAGGTTGCCGACTACGGCCTCGTTGCCGATCTCTTCGAGGTCCTGCCGCAGCTGGATGCGGAACTCAGCAAGGGCTGACTTCGGTCCCCGGATTTGCTCTTCGATCCGGGGTTTCGAGCGGCTTTGCAGATGAATTCGAAAAGACTGGCCGGTGAGACGCTTGCTCTCTCCGACCATGCCTGTAAGTAATAGCTCACAACAACGTTGCGGGCGATCATCGTATCCGCAAACGAAATTTGGGTGGCTTCGGCCGCTCTGGAGAGACCGGGATAGACCATGGCTGTCGAGATCAAGAGGGTCGGCGTTATCGGCGCCGGTCAGATGGGTAACGGGATTGCGCATGTCTGCGCTCTAGCCGGTTACGAAGTCGGCCTGCACGATGTCTCCCAAGAGCGCATCGAGAAGGGGTTCGCGACCATCAACGTGAACTTCAACCGACAGGTTTCCAAGGGAAAGATCACTGAGGAAGAAAGCCGTCGGGCGCTGGAGCTGATCAAGCCCGCCCCGCATCTCGACGATCTGTCCGAGCACGATCTCGTCATCGAATCCGCTTCGGAAAACGAGCAGGTCAAGCGCAAGATCTTCTTCCAGCTCTGCCCGACGCTGAAGCCCGAAGCGATTCTTGGAACGAATACCTCCTCGATTTCCATCACCCGCCTTGCCGCTTCGACCGACCGGCCGGGACGGTTCATCGGGATTCACTTCATGAATCCGGTGCCGCGGATGGAGCTGGTGGAGCTGGTGCGCGGTATTGCCACGGAAGACGAGACCTTCGAGGCGTCGAAGGAGTTCGTCGCCCGGGTCGGCAAGACGATCGCGGTGGCGGAGGATTTTCCCGCTTTCATGGTCAATCGCATCCTGTTGCCGATGATCAACGAGGCGATCTACACGCTCTACGAGGGCGTCGGTTCGGTGGAAGCGATCGATACTGCCATGCGGCTTGGCGCCAATCACCCGATGGGCCCGCTTCAGCTGGCCGATTTCATCGGTCTGGATACCTGCCTTTCGATCATGCAGGTTCTCTACGAGGGGCTCGCCGACAGCAAATATCGCCCCTGTCCGCTTCTGGTTAAATATGTGGAGGCGGGCTGGCTCGGCCGGAAGGCTCAGCGCGGCTTTTATGACTATCGCGGCGAAACGCCGGTGCCGACACGCTGATCCGCATCTCTTTTCAAACAAAAGCCCGGTCTTGAGCCGGGCTTTTTCGTTTTGGTTCTGGCTTGAAGAGGCGCCGCTGCCCCGTCAGTCCTCCAGGGGGCGGGCCTCGTCAGGCAGCATGATCGGAATGCCATCGCGGATCGGGTAGGCAAGGCGGGCGGCGCGCGAGATCAGCTCCATCTTCTCCTTGTCGTATTCCAGCGTCGTCTTGGTCACCGGACAAACCAGGATTTCCAAAAGTTTACGGTCGATGATGTTCACCGGCACGTCTGTCATGCATCGTCCCCTTTCTGAATGTTCGGCAGGCGGCAACAACGCCTCCCGCCCGATCATCGGATCCGTGGCCGGATCCGTCGATATTCGTCTATTGCAGCGTCGAGCCCGGATCGCCGCGGCGCGCCAGTTCCATTTCCGTAATCGCGATCAGCGTTTCGGCGCGCGATTTTAGGTCCGGAGCTTCCAGCAGGGCCTGCTTTTCCGCCGGGCCGTAGGGGCTCATCATCGACAGGGCGTTGACGAGGATCTCGGTCGACGCCTTGCGGATGCTGTCCCAGTCGGTCTCCAGATTGTTGGCTTCGAGATACGCCTTGAGCGTCGTCAGCAAGGTCGCACGATCCACCATCTCTTCATCGGCTTCGCCCAGATCTTCGGCGTATTCGGTGAAGCAGACACGCGCCTGACGATAGGCGCTGCGCCGGTCGATTTCCTCGACGAGCTTGAAACGGGCAACACCCGTCAGGGTCAGGTGATAGCGGCCGTAGCCCGATTCAACCAGAGCGGTGATCCGTCCGACGCAGCCCACCTTGCACAGTTCCGGCTTGCCGGAAAGCTCTTCGGGCGTCGTCGAGAACACGGGCTGGATCATGCCGATCAGCCGGTCTCCCGCCAGTGCCCAGTCGACCATGGAGAGATAGCGCGGCTCGAAGATCCGCAGCGGCAATTCTCCGCGCGGCAGCAGGAGCGCCCCAGGCAACGGAAATACCGGTATGACCTGGGGCAGATCGGCGAGCTTGTCGTATCGCTTGTTGCCTGCATACATGGTGTGCCGATCCGTCCTTGTCTCACCCGTCCCAATATTCCCCTTTCCGGGGCCTTCGTTCCACGTCCTCAGGAAAAGAGCACCGCGGAAAACTTGCGGCGTCCGTAGGCCGAGGCGGGGTCCTTGAAGCCCCAAGCTTCGAAGAACTGCAGAAGCTGCTTGCGGACCGCCTCGTCATTCCATCCGCGCTCGCGCGTTACGATCTCGATCAGCGCGTCGACCGCTTCGGTCTTCTTGTCGTGGGCGCCGAGCGCCACGGCGAGATTAAAACGGGCCTGATGATTGTTCGGATCGGCCTCAACGGCCGCCTGAAGGTCCGCCAGATCGCCGGCTGCTTCCGCCTGGGTGGCAAGATCGAGAGCCGCCTTGGCGGCCACGACTGCCGGGTCGTTGGCCTTTTCCGGCGGCACCGTTTCCAGCGCCTGACGGGCACGCTCATGGTCGCCCGCCTTGATCTGGCATTGGGCGATACCGGCAATGGCGGCGGCGTTGGTCGGCTCCTGGCCGAGAACGCCGGCATAGAACTGCGCAGCACTCGAAATGTCACCGGACTGGAACATGGCCTCGGCCTGTTCCAGCATCATTTCCGTCTCGGAGGGATCGACCGGGCCGGCCAGCTTCTCGATGAATTTCTGGATCTGGCTCTCCGGCACCGCGCCGGAAAAGGGGACGATGGTGGGCACGGACTGAATGCCCATCTGGACCGGAATTTCCGGATTTTCATCGATGTTCAGCTTCACGAGCCGCACCGCACCGCGGGCATTCATCACGACCTTTTCCAAGGTCGGCGTGAGCTGCTTGCAGGGGCCGCACCACGGGGCCCAGAAATCGACCAGAACCGGAACCTGCTGCGAAGCCTCGATGACGTCGGCCATGAAAGTGGCTGTCGTCGTGTCCTTGATCACGTCGCTCCCGCCGGTGGCTGCCTGGTCCGGCATGGCTGTCCCCGCCGTGTTGCCGAACGTGAAGGTCGGTTCGCTCATGTTGTTCAAGTCTCTGGGTTGTCGCCGTCCAGCCTCGTGTCTGGGAACGGAACAGGTTGCTTTCGCCTCGGCTCCGCCTTCAGATCTTTGCCCTAAAATGGGGCAAGGTGGCGCGAATTACAAACGTTCCACCGTCATCTTTGCTTCTTCGCTGAAGGCAAGGATTTGCAGTTCATGGACGCAGGCGCGCGCGAAGGCAATCAGATCGTCTCGGGCGATCGTGGTCGTCGCGTCATTGGAAAGCGGATGGTAGTTGAGCAGCTCGTGCGTCATCATCTGCGCATCGAATACGGGCGTGACCCGGTGCTCCGTGTCATTCATCAGCGCAAACGGGGTGACCGAGTCGGGCATCACGCCCAGAACTTCCTCCAGAAGATCGGCATTGCCGAAGGAAACCCGCCCCTGCGCTCCAATCACCTTGTGAACATGCTGCAGGTCGATGGTCGCATCACTCAAGGCCACGACGAGGAAAAGCCGTCCCTTCTTGTCCTTGAGAAAAAGGTTCTTGGAATGCCCGCCCTCGATGTCGCGATCGATCTTCGAGCTTTCGGCGACGGTGAAGACGCGCTCGTGGTCAATGGTCCGGGTCTCGATGCCGAGTTCGTCGAGACGGGCCATCAGGTCTTCGCGGGTCGCGGGCATTCGGGGCGCTCCTCAGGTCGTTCCTCGCGTCACCGGGAGGAGGCGCGCGATTGCTTCTACCGCGTCGTGCTGGGACGAAACAAGGGGCGACTTGCGAGGTACATGGCGCCGGGGAGGGGGATGCCGCAACGTCCGGTCAGCTTGCGAATCCACAGGCTTATCCAACGATGATCCACATCCGTGGTTTTCGGTAAAATCCCCTGTTGCAATCCCCCGACGCTTGGTCCATACAGTGCCCCACCTCATCGGCGGCACCCGCCGACTGCCAATGGATGCGGGCGTAGCTCAAGGGTAGAGCACAACCTTGCCAAGGTTGGGGTCGTGAGTTCGAATCTCATCGCCCGCTCCAAATTTCTCTCCGAAAATCAGATCTGACGAGCCATACTTTGCCATGGCTGATTGTCCGCGACGCGTATGCGTTCGGCGGCCTTTCATCCTTTCCCGGCTCCATATTTTCATATTCGTATTTTTCTCTCCCAACAAGGGAACATTCCTGAACGCAACAAGGGAACATTCCTGAACGGCAACGGCGTTGACCCGCGAATCACGAAGGAATCGCGAGTTGACGCGATGAGCCGTGAAAGGAAGACAAACATGCTGTACGCAACAATAAATCCCTTCACCGGCGAGGTTGTGAAAACCTTTCCCGACGCCACCGACGAAGAGGTGCGCAACGCCATCGCAAAGGCGCATGAGACGTTTTTGAACTGGAAGGAAGCGCCGTTCTCGGCCCACGCCGCCATCCTCCAGAAGGCGGTGGACCTGCTGCGCAAGGAAACCGACCAACTTTCGGCTCTGCTGACTTTGGAAATGGGCAAGGTCACGGCCGAGGCGAAGGTCGAAGTCAAGCTTTCCACCCAGATCCTGGGATATTATGTGAAACACGCCGAGGCTCTGCTCGCGCCGGAGGACCTGCCCGTCCTCGACCCGGCAGAGGGCAAGGCGAAGTTCGTTCACGAGCCGTTGGGGGTTCTGCCCGCCGTCGAGCCCTGGAACTTCCCCTACTATCAGATCGCTCGGATCATGGCGCCGCAGTTTTTGGCCGGTAACACGCTGCTGCTGAAGCACGCGTCGAACGTGCCGCAATCCGCCGCGGCCTTCGAGGACCTGATGAAGCGTGCAGGGCTGCCGGAAGGCGGTCTGACCAACCTCTATGCCACCCGCTCGCAGATCGAGATGATCCTCAATGATCCCCGAGTACACGGCGTGGTCCTGACCGGGTCGGAAGAGGTCGGTTCCTCGGTCGCCGCGATCGCAGGCAAGGCGTTGAAGAAGTCGACGCTGGAACTGGGCGGCGCGGACGCTTTCGTCGTGCTCAAGGATGCCGAATTGCAGAAGAAGGTCGATTGGGCGGTCTTCGGCCGACACTGAAACGGCGGTCAGGTCTGCATCTCCTCCAAGCGGATGATCATCGTCGATGAGGTCTACGATGCGTTCCTGGAGAGCTACACGAAAGGTGTTGCAGCCCTGAAGGCCGGCGATCCGGCAGATCCTGAGACCACCCTTGCGCCGCTGAGCTCCCAGGAGGCGGCCGACAAGGTCAAGGGCATGATCAAAAAGGCCGTCGAGCACGGTGCCACCGCAACCAAGGTCGGGCTGGCTGTGCCGAATCAGGGTGCCTTCGTCCAATCGACCATTCTGACGAACGTCGGCGAGGACAATCCCGCCCGGTACTGGGATACTGGGAGTTCTTCGGCCCGGTTTCTATGCTGTTCCGTGCTGTGGACAAGGAAGATGCGGTGCGTATCGCCAATGACACGCTGTTTGGTCTGGGCGGATCTGTCTTCACCGCCGACACCAAGCACGGCGCCGAGGTCGCAAACCGCATTTCGACCGGCATGGTCTTCGTCAATCACCCGACGATGGTGAAGGCGGACCCGCTATTCGGCGGCATACGTCGGTCCGGCTACGGCCGCGAACTGACCGGGCTTGGCATCAAGGAATTCGTCAATCACAAGCTTGTCGACGTCGTCGACATCAACGCCGAATTCTGATTGCCCGCTTCGCGTGAGCAAAGCGCAAAAGACAACGCCGGCCTCGGATCTCCGGGGCGTTTTTCGTATCGTCTTGAACGACGGGCGTTCGCAACGCTCTAGGTAGGCGTGTTGCGCGGTGCCCGGATCGTCCTGAGGCGCCGCGGCATCTTCTTCCGGCGCATGCGCGCGGTCCGCATGGCCCAGATACATGTAGAACATCGGCACCACGAAGAGCGTGCCGATCGTCATGCCCGTCATGATGACAAGGCCGATGGAATAGCGCGCTGCAGCGCCCGCGCCCTCGGAAATGACGAGCGGGGCCACGCCCAGCACCATTGCGCCGGTCGTCATCAGGATCGGCCTCAGACGCTCACGGGCCGCCTCGATGATCGCCTCCAGCTTGGTCAGACCGTGTTCGTCACGCTGGGCGTTGGCGAAGGCCACCATCAGGATGCCGTGCTTGGTGATCAATCCGACCTCGGTGTAAATGTTCAGCGTACCGAGCCCGAGATTGAGCGGTACCATCGCGCTGAAGATCGACAGCGGCACCGACATCATGATGATGAACGGATTGCGGAAGCTCTCGAACTGTGCGGCCAGCACGAGATAGATCACCACCACCGCCACCAGGAAGGCGATGATGATCGTATTGCCTTGCTTCACTTCCAGGCGCGACTGCCCGGCATAATCGAGGAAGAAGCCGTCCTGCATGGCGGCGTTTGCCAGTTTCTGCAGTTTGGTCAGCCCGTCGCCGGTCGTGACTGTCGGCAGGGGCAGGGCGGAGATGGAGGCGGAATTGAGCTGGTTGAACTGCTCGATCGCCGCCGCCGAGGCCTTGGTCTTCACGTCGATGACCGCCGACAATGGCACCATCTCGCCATTGGCGGAGCGCACATAGAAGTTGCCGAGATTTTCCGGATCGGCCCGGTAATCGTCGATCACCTGCGGCACGATCTTGTAGGCGCTACCCTCGTGGTCGAACTTGGAAACCTGCGCGTTGCTGACCAGAAGGTTCAGCGTCTCGCCGATCGTGGAGATCGGCACGTCGAGCGCGGCGGCGCGGTCGCGGTCGATGGTCACCCGTGCGAGCGGATTGGAGAAGGACATGAGTTCTGGACGATGATGAACTTGCCCGACGCCATCGCCTCGTTCTTCACCTTCTCCGCCACCTCGTAGACCTGTTCGGGGCTGTCGGTCGTCTGCAGAACGATCTGGATCGGCAGGCCGCCGCCGGAGCCGGGCAGCGAGGGCGGGGCGAAGACGAAGGCCTGGACGCCCGCCGACTTGGAGATGCGCGGCTGGATCACCGCCTTGATCTCCGCCTGGCTCTGTTTACGCTCGCCCCACGGCTTCAGCGCCCAGATGGCGAAGGCACTGTTGACGCCGTCGGCACCGACGAACTGGAAGCGGGCTTCCACGCCGGGCACGTCGTCGGTCATCTCGTAGAACTGGCTGGTGTACATCTCCGTGTAATTGGCGGTCGCGTAGTGCGGGTCGTTCACGATCGCGAAAAGGCCGCTCTGATCTTCGTTGGGAGCCAGCTCCGTCGTGGTCTTGGTGACCAGGAAGCCGGTCGTTCCAAGCAGAACGACGACGATCATCAGGATCAGCGGCTTCATCCTGAGCGCGCCCTCCAGCCGCCGGCCGTACCAGTTGGCAAGGCCGGTGAAGGTTCAGTCGACGATATCCTGGAAGCGGCTTCCGTGCATTGACAGAAGGCGTGCCGACATCATCAGGCGTGCCGACATCATCGGCGACAGGGTGACCGCGACGAAGCCGGAAATGATCACCGATCCGGCGAGCGCGAAGGCGAATTCGCGAAACAGCGCGCCCGTCGCGCCCTGAACAAAGCCGAGCGGAGCGTAGACGGCGGCAAGCGTGATCGTCATCGCGACGACGGGGCCGAAGATTTCCTTCATGCCGACGATCGCCGCCTTCATGGGCTTGAGGCCCTCTATCGAGGTGGCGATGAATGTTCTCCACGACGACGATGGCGTCATCGACCACCAGTCCGATGGCAAGCAGGGTCAGCGTGTTGAGCGAATAATCAACCGCCCACAAAAAGAAGCGCACGCCGACAAGCGACAGCGGGATGGTGACGATCGGGATCAGGATCGCGCGGAAGGAGCCGAGGAACAGCAAGATCACCAGCACGACGATGACGACCGCCTCGCCGATGGTCTTGAACACCTCTTCGATGGAGGCGGAGATGAACTTGGTGGAATCGTAGACCACCGTCATCGACATGCCTTCGGGCAGATTGCGCTCGAGCCGGGGCAGTTCCGCGCGCACCGCTTCGGCCGTATCGAGCGGGTTGGCGGACGACGTCGGCATGATGCCGATGAAGATGCCTTTCTGGCCGTTGAAGTAGACGCGCACGTCCGTCGTCTCCGAGCCAAGCTCGATCTTGGCTACGTCGTGCAGGCGCACGACCTCGTCGTCGTCGGAGCGCAGCGGCAGGGCGCCGAAGGCCTCAGGCGTCTGCAGTGTGGTCTGCGTTTCCACGGTGAAGGCGACGTATTCGTTCTCGGTCTTGCCGGGCGAGGACAGGAAGTTGGCGTTGCGGATGGCCTGCAGCACTTCTGCTGCGGTCACTCCGCGTGCGGCGAGCCGGATGGGATCGATCCAAACGCGCATGGCGAAGATCTGGTTGCCGAGCACCTGCGCGTCCGCCACACCGTCCACGGTGGCCATCTGCGGCTGGATCACGCGGGTCACGTATTCGGTGATTTCCTGCGGCGACATGCGATCGGACAGTACCGACAGGTACATCAGCGCGAATGTGCGGCCGGTTCCCTTCTGGATGACCGGATCTTTGGCCTCGGTCGGCAGTTCGCTGCGGACATGCCGGACCTTGGTGACGACCTCGGTCAGCAACTTGTCGGGATCCACGTTCAGCCGCATGTGGACCGACACGGTTGAGGAGCCGAGCACGCTCTTGGAGCTCACATAGTCGACACCCTCGGTCGCGGCGACCACTTTGTCGATCGGGGGCGTGATAAAGCCCTGAATCAGCTCCGAATTGGCACCGGGATAGACGGTGGTGACGGTGATCACCGTCTCCTCGATCTCGGGATATTGCCGGATCGACATGTTGAAGATGGCCTGCGCGCCGATGAGCAGGATCAGCAGCGCCACGACGGTCGACAGGATCGGGCGGCGGATAAAGAGCTCGGAGAAGTTCAAGGCTAGTCTTCTTGCTTTTCCGTGTCGCGCAATTGCATCTCGAAGGGCTTGGTCGGATTGATCGTGTTGTCGACGCGCACCGGGTTGCCGACGGAGAGCTTGTTTTGACCGGCGGTGACGATGACCTCTCCCGCCTCCAAGCCCGAGGTGATTTCCACCTTGCCGGAGAAGCGGCGACCCGTCTGGACAAAGACCTGCCGTGCGACGATCTTCGCACCGTCAGCCTCCTTCTCCTTACCTTCCCTAGCGGCCTTTTCGGCCTCGGCCAGGGTCTTTTGATCGAGCGCGCCCGGGTTTTTTCGGTGTCTTTGCGGATCACGTAGACATACGTCCCGTAAAGGCTTTCGACGACAGTCGTCTGGGGCAGGGCGATCACGTTGTTTTTGATCGGCTGCTCGATGCGCACGAAGGCGAATTGGCCGGGGCGAAGCTGATTGTCCGGGTTGTCGACTTCTGCCTGCACTTTCACCAGCCGGGAGGAGGGATCGATCTTGGGGTCGATGCCGACGATCTTGCCCTTGTGCGAAAGGTCGCTCTCCTGCAGTCCGATCCGCACTGTCTGGCCGATGGAAAGCTCCTCCAGATCCTGCTCGGGTACGGAGAAGTCGACCTTCATCCGCTCCAGATCCTGCAAGGTCGCGATGATCGTGCCAGGGGTGATGTATTGGCCGAGATCGATGCGCACGATGCCGATCGTGCCGGTGAAGGGCGCATAGATCTTCTTCTGGTCGATCTGCGCCTTCACCTTTTCAAGCTGGGAGCGCGAGGCATCGAGAGCCGCCCTTGCATTGTCGAGGGTGGAGGCGGAGTTGAAGCCGCGGTCGGTAAGGGTGGAGGCGCGTGCGAGAGCCTGGGTGTCGCGGGTGATGTTGGCACGCGCGGCGATCAGGTCCGCCTGCTCCAGTTCGTCATTGAGCTGAACCAGCGGCGCGGATTTCTCCACCTTGTCGTTGGCCTTGAAGTTGATCGCCTTGACGATACCGGAGGAGCGCACCGCTACATCGATGCCCTGACGGGCGAGAACGGTGCCGATCGTCTCGATGCCGGGTTGCCAGCTTTCCGGTGTCACCGTCGTCGTGGAAACGGTGACGGTCGGGTGACCGCGATTGGCGAAAAACTCGCCGATCATCTTGTCCCGGAACATGTTGAACCAGACCAAACCGCCGGCGATCACGCAGACCAGAACCAGAAAGAAGAGCGAAAGAAGAAGGCGTTTCATGCGCCCGCAACCCGGCGGTCTCGTGACCGCCTGGAAGAGAATAAAAACACACAAACACGCCGCTCACCCGGTTGAATGAGCGCCATACACGTCGTGCAGCGGTCGGCAGCTCAAGAGCTGCGGGAATTGGCTTGAGATCTTTACCGTCCAGACGGTAAAGTCAAGGCACGTAACTGTCATAAAACCGTTGGTAAGCCCCGAAAATTGACTAGATAGATAAAGCGTGTCCCAGAGGCAACAGGTGCCTCCTGCGAACAGGCGGGTGGATTCACGCGAACAGATCATCGATGCGGCGCTCGAACTGTGCTAGGAAGACGGAATCCGGCATCTGTCGCTTGATGCGGTGGCGGAGCGCGCGGGTCTGTCGAAAGGGAGGCTTCTCTACAATTTCGGCAACAAGTCGGTGTGGTTGCAGGCCATGGTCACCCGCCATGTGGATGTGCTGCAGGAGGCCGTGGAGCTGCCGAGCGCGGAAATCGCCAAGGACGGGCGGCCGAACGCCCGGATCCGCGGTTTATCTATCCGCAGTGCGCAATCTGCTTTGCGTCAAGGGCAGTGCGCCGTCGGGGTTCCTGGCGGCAATTGCGGAGGAGCCGGGGTTGCTCGATCCCGTGCGTGCGCACAATGAGCAGCTTGCCCGTGAAATTCGGGCGGAAAGCGAGACGCCGGACCTCACCTTCCAGGCCTTCCTGGTGGTCGAAGGGATCCGCAGCATGCGGTTGTTCGACCTCTGCCCCTTCAGCGACGGCGAATTGTTGGAACAACTGGACCGGATGAGCGACAGGTTGGCCGATGCCGGGCCGGCGACGTGCAACGGCACGGAGGCGGGGTTTCAGGCGGGCTAGTCGCGATGTCCGAAAATGGCGCTGCCCACGCGCACGTGGCTGGCGCCGTGGCCGACCGATGTTTCGAAATCGCCCGACATGCCCATGGAAAGCCCCTTAATTCCATTGCGCTGCGCGATCTTCTCAAGCAGGGCGAAATGCGGAGCGGGTTCTTCGTCGACCGGCGGAATGCACATCAACCCGCAAATGGTGAGGCCGAATTCCTCGCGGCAGCGTTTGATGAAGGCGCCCGCATCCTTCGGGCTGACGCCCGCCTTTTGCGGCTCGTCGCCCGTATTGACCTGGATGAAGAGTTTCAGGGTGCGGCCCTGAGCTTTCATTTCGCGGGCGATCGCGCGGGCTATCTTGTCGCGGTCGACCGTGTGTATGGCGTCGAAAAGAGTCACTGCATCATGAGTCTTGTTGGACTGCAGCGGACCGATCAGATGAAGCTCGATATCGGGATATGCTTCTTTCAGGGCGGGCCATTTGCCCTGAGCTTCCTGCACGCGGTTTTCGCCGAAGATGCGCTGTCCGGCATCGATGATTGGCTGGATATCCGTAGCGTCGAAGGTCTTGGAAACCGCGATCAGCGTGACCTCGCCGGGTGCGCGGTTGCTTTCGCGCTCCGCAACGGCAATTCGGTCCCGGATCTGGGCAAGACGGCCGGCAGCGGTCTCTGCCATCGGTAAACTCCTTTCGAGACGCGGCAATTTGAAATGCACCTGTCATCCAAAAAATGCTACCCTGCTTTCGGCGCAAATTCATATTCGCGTATCGCTTTCGGTTGACCACGGGGCCGATTTCTGGTGCCTGTCGCGCCGATACGAATTCCATACTTCCGCAGAAAAAAGAAGACGGCGATATCAATGGCGAGCGAGCGATACAACGCGCGCGAGGTGGAAGCCCGGTGGCGGAAGGTCTGGGACGAGAAGGCGGTCTTCAAGATCGATAATGACGACCCGCGGCCGAAATACTACGTCCTGGAAATGTTCCCGTACCCTTCGGGACGCATTCACATGGGCCATGTGCGCAACTATGCGATGGGCGACGTGGTCGCCCGTTACAAGCGCGCCAAGGGCTTCAACGTCCTGCATCCGATGGGCTGGGACGCTTTCGGCATGCCGGCGGAAAACGCCGCGATGCAGAACAAGGTTCACCCCAAGGGCTGGACCTACGACAACATCGCCACGATGCGGGCGCAGCTCAAATCCATGGGCCTTTCGCTCGACTGGGCGCGTGAATTCGCGACCTGCGATGTCGAATATTATTCCCAGCAGCAGCACCTGTTCCTGGATTTTCTGAAGGCCGGGCTCGCCTATCGCCGCAAGTCCAAGGTCAACTGGGATCCGGTCGACATGACCGTGCTCGCCAATGAGCAGGTGATCGACGGGCGCGGCTGGCGTTCCGGCGCCGTCGTCGAACAGCGCGAGCTGACCCAGTGGTTCTTCAAGATCACCGAATTCGCGCCCGAGCTGCTCGAAGCTCTGGAGACGCTCGATCAGTGGCCTGAAAAGGTCCGGCTGATGCAGAAGAACTGGATCGGCAATTCGGAAGGTCTGCGGGTTCGCTTTGAATTCACCGAGCCCGCGCCCACCGGCGACGACACGCTGGAGATCTTCACGACCCGCCCTGACACGCTGTTCGGCGCGAGCTTCATGGGGCTTTCGCCCGATCATCCGATCACCGCCAAGCTTGCGGAGAGAAATTCGGAAATCGCGGCCTTCGTGGAGGAATGCCACCGCGTCGGCACAAGTGCTGCGGTGATCGAGACGGCGGAGAAGAAGGGCCTCGATACGGGTCTGAAGGTTCGCCATCCCTTCGATCCGGAGCGGCTGCTGCCGATCTATGTCGCGAACTTCATCCTGGTGGATTATGGCACCGGCGCGATCTTCGCCTGCCCGGCGCACGATCAGCGCGACCTGGATTTCGCCAACAAGTACGGCCTGCCCGTCACGCCGGTCGTCCTGCCCACGGACGCGGATGCGGCGAGCTTCCGAATCACCGACGAGGCCTATACCGGCGAAGGCACGATCTTCAATTCCGACTTCCTGAACGGGATGGAGATCGAGGCCGCGAAGAACGAGGTCGCAGGTCGTCTTGAGGCGCGCATGATCGACGGTGCGCCGCAGGGCGAACGTCAGATCAACTACCGTCTGCGCGACTGGGGCATTTCGCGCCAGCGCTACTGGGGCTGCCCGATCCCGGTCATCCATTGCGATGATTGCGGCGTCGTTCCGGTTCCCGTGGAGGACCTGCCGGTCAAGCTTCCCGAGGACGTCACCTTCGACAAGCCGGGTAATCCGCTCGACCGTCATCCGACCTGGAAGAATGTCACCTGCCCGCATTGCGGCAAGTCCGCACGGCGGGAGACGGACACGATGGATACGTTCGTCGATTCGTCCTGGTATTTCGCCCGCTTCACCGCTCCGCATGCGGACACGCCGACCAACAAGCCCGCGGCCGACGGCTGGCTGCCGGTCGATCAGTATATCGGCGGCATCGAGCACGCGATCCTGCATCTGCTCTATTCGCGCTTCTTCTCCCGCGCCATGAAGGTGACGGGCCACATGGATATCGAAGAGCCGTTCAAGGGCATGTTCACGCAGGGCATGGTGACGCACGAGACCTACAAGGCCTCGGACGGCACCTGGCTGAACCCGGCCGAAATCAGCATCGAGGGCGAAGGCGGTGCGCGCCATGCGGTGCGCCTGTCGGACGGCTCGGAAGTGACCATCGGCTCCATCGAAAAGATGTCGAAGTCGAAGAAGAATACGGTCGACCCCACAGACATTCTCGGCGTCTACGGTGCGGATACGGCACGCTGGTTCATGCTGTCCGACAGCCCCCCGGAGCGCGACGTGATCTGGACGGAAGAGGGTGTGCAGGGCGCGCATCGCTTCGTTCAGCGCGTATGGCGGCTTGTGGGCGACATCGCGGAGCGGATCCCGGCAGATATCGCGCGGCCGTCCGCCTTCGGCGATGCGGCGACCGAAATCCGGCGTGCGACTCACAAGACGCTCGCCGGGGTCGAGCACGATATCGAGCATCTGGGCTTCAACCGCGCGGTCGCCAAGCTTTATGAGTTGGTCAATGCGCACGCCAAGGCCGCCAACGGGAAGGCTGCGGGTGACGACGTCGCCTGGGCGATCCGCGAAGCGGCACGCTTCCTGGTGCAGATGATGGCGCCGATGACGCCGCATCTGGCGGAGGAATGCTGGGTTGCGCTCGGCCATGACGACCTTCTGGCGGAGGTCGGCTGGCCTGTCGTCGAGCCCGATCTGCTGGTGGAGGATTCCATCCTCATGCCGGTGCAGGTCAACGGCAAGAAACGGGCTGAGTTGACCATTGCCCGCGATGCGTCGCAATCTGACGTCGAAGCGGCCGCTCTAGGGCTGGAGGCGGTGCAAAGGTCCCTGGAAGGCCGGGCGCCGCGCAAGGTCATAGTCGTTCCTCAGAGGATCGTGAATGTCGTTGTCTGATTATACCGGCCGCTTTCGCGTCCTTGCCGCGGTTTGTGTGCTCGCCGTTCTGGCGGGCTGCAACGTTCGTCCGCTCTACGGAACCGTCGGGGCCAATGTTGCGCCTCAGGAAGAGCTTGCCGCAATCGACATCCAGCAGGCTGACGATCGCGTCGAGCAGGTTCTGCGCAACGAACTCATCTTCATGCTCCAGCGCGGCGGCGAAGCTGCGCCGCCGCGCTGGAGCATGAAGATGATCGTCAACCGCACGAAGTCGTCGGTGGCGGTCGAGGAGTTGTCGGACGTTCCCGCCGCCTATCTGGTGCAGATGACCGCGAGCTTTGCGCTCACGGATATCAAATCCGGACACACCCTGCTGACCGGCTCGACGTTTGCCAACGCGTCCTACGACTTCTCCAACCAGCGGTTCGCCAATCTGCGTGCCGCCCGTGAGGCAGAGGATCGTGCGGCCAAGGTCATCGCCGACGACCTCCATACGCGCCTCGCCGCCTACTTTGCCGGGCGGGAGAGTAAGCCCGCCGTGGCTAGGAACGCTTCCGGGATCCGCTCATGGTTGCTCTGAAAGCTGCCGAGATCGACCGGTTCATCGCCAATCCGCCTGCGGATATGGCGGTGATTCTCGTCTACGGACCGGATGCGGGGCTGGTCAACGAACGGGCGAAGGCGCTCGTGGAGATCGCGGCAAAGGGAAATGATGATCCCTTCGGCCGGGTGAAACTCCACGCCTCCGAACTCGCTTCCGATCCGCAACGGCTCGTCGACGAATATCTCACTGTCCCGCTTTTCGGCGGCAAGCGCATCATCTGGGTGCGCGATGCGGGGGGCAAGAACCTTGCACCCGCCGTCGAGCCCGTCTTGAAGGCGGAAAGCGGGGATGCGCTCGTCGTCATCGAGGCGTGCGATCTCAAGAAGGGAACGGGCCTTCGCAAGATCGCGGAAAGCGCGAAGAACGCGGCCGCCGTGCCGTGCTATGCGGATGCAACGCGCGATCTCGACCGGCTGATCGACGAGGAAACGCGCGCGGCCGATCTCACCATTACTCGAGAGGCGCGGGCCGCCCTGCACACGCTGCTGGGGGCAGATCGTCTCGCTTCTCGCGGGGAAATCGCCAAGCTCTGTCTTTATGCGCTCGGCAAGGGGCGGGTGGAGGCGGATGACGTGGACGCGGTGGTGGGCGATGCCTCGGCATTCGCGCTCGACGCCCTGATCGATGCGGCAGCCGGTGGCGATCTTGCCACGCTTGACCATGGTCTCGATCGTCTTGGGGCCTCCGGCCTTGACCCGTCCGTCATTGCGGGGCAGGCGCTTCGTCGTTTTCAGTGGCTGCAGGCCGCCCACGCAGAGATGGAGGCGGGGGCTAACCCCGACGATCTCGTCAAACGGGCGCGGCCGATGATCTATTTCAAGCGGCAGCCGATGGTCGCCCAGCAGATCCGGATATGGACGCCGCCACGGGTGGCGCGGGCGCTGGAAATCCTGCACGAGGCGACGTTCAAATCCCGCACCATGCCGCAGCTCTCCCGTGCGCTCGTCTCCGACACGCTGTTGACGCTCGCCCGTGTTGCGCGCAGTGCCGGCGGGCGGCGCTGAGACCGCCCTCTCTTTCTCAAGGACTTTTGTTCTAAAGCGTTCCCGCCACCATCTCTCCGGCGATGAATTTCGCCTGCCGGATCGCCAGCGAGGCGATGGTCAGCGTCGAGTTTTCCGAAGCTCCCGTCGTGAACTGCGAGCCGTCGGAGACGAACAGGTTGGCGATGTCGTGGGTCTGTCCGTGCCGGTTGACCACGCCGTCGCGCTCCTTCTCGCTCATCCGGTTGGTGCCGAGATTGTGCGTGGACGGATAGAACGGGGTGGGGAAGACGCGGGTTGCGCCCACGGCATCGTAGAGAGCGGAACCTTGCGCATAGGCGTGGTTGCGCATGGCGATGTCGTTGGCATGGTCGGAGAAGTTGACGTTTGCCACCGGCATGCCGAAGGCATCCTTCTCGGTGCCGTGCAGGGTGACGGCGTTGGTCTCCTGCGGCATGTCTTCGCCCACCAGCCACATGCCGGCCATGTTCTCGTAAGCCTCCAGCGCACTGGCAAACGAGCGGCCTCAGGAACCGGGATCGAGAAAGGCGGCCATGAAGGGCAGGTCGAGTGACAGCGTCTCCATCTCGTATCCACCGACGAAGCCGCGTGAGGGATCAAGCCGGACCTCGTCCTGGATGATGCCTGCCATTGTGGTGCCGCGATACATGTGCACCGGCTTGTCGAAGATCGCGTAGACCGATCCCGTCATGTGCCGCATGTAGTTGCGCCCCACTTGGCTGGAGGAATTGGCGAGCCCGTCGGGGAACATGGAGGAGGCGGAATTCAGCAGCAGGCGCGGGCTTTCGATGGAATTGCCCGCCACCGCCACGATGCGCGCCTTCTGGCGCTGCTCGTTGCCGTCCTTGTCCGCATAGACGACGCCGGTCACCTTGCCGCTTTCATCGTGCTCGATCCGCAGCACCTGCGAATTGGAGCGCACCTCCATGTGGCCGGTGGCCTCGCCCTTGGGGATCTCGGTATAGAGCGTCGACCACTTTGCTTCCCACTTGCAGCCCTGAAAGCAGAAGCCCGTCTGCTGGCATGAATTGCGGTCGTCGTGGGGCTACGAATTGATCGCCATGCGGCTCGTATGGTACTCGGTGTAGCCGAGCTTGTCGGCGTCTGCCTTCATGATCTTGAAGTTGTTGTTGCCGGGAAGGTCCGGAATGGCGTTCGTGCGGGTCACGCCCATCTTGTTTTCGGTGCGGGCGTAGAAGGGCTCCATTTCCTCAAGCGTGATCGGCCAGTCGAGCAGGTTCGCTCCTTCAAGATCGCCGTAGTGGGTGCGGACCTTGAATTCGTGCTCCTGGAAGCGCAGCGAGGCACCTGCCCAGTGGGTCGTGGAGCCGCCGACCGCCTTGACAATCCATGCCGGAAGCTTCGGGAAGTCCTTGGCGACGCGTCAGTCGCCCGAGGTCATGCGCTTGTCGGTCCAGGCGAGCTGCGAAAAGCTTGCCCATTCGTCGTTGATAAACTCGTCGTATTCGTGCCGGGCGCCTGCCTCCAGAATGACGACGTCGATGACCTTTTGCGCCAGTTCGTTGCCGAGCATGCCGCCGCCGGCGCCCGAACCGATGATGACGACGACGCTGTCGTCGTTCAGCTTATAGGGAGCAGCCATGATGTTTCCTCCGAATTGGGTTTGTTCTTGTCGGATGCGCGAATCTTTCGTCCGCGTTCACAGCCAGTCGATGTCGTCGAAGCCGCGGTTGATGTAGCCGCCCTTGGAATAAAATTCGCTCTCGTAGCCGAAGAGCGGCCAGATCTCCTTCTGGTTGTAGAGAGAGACGACGAGACCGCCGCGCACCGCCTGGAAGAAAGCCGTGTCCTCGATTGGGCGGAGGAGAGTGACGCGGTCATCCTCCCATCTGAGGCCGCGATATCCGCCGGATCCGGCCCGTTGGTCGAGATCGGCAATGCCGCCTTTGATTAGATTGCGGTGGCTCTCGTTTTTCCGCCGCCTTCGTGTCGTGGTCCTTGACAGCGATGGCGTAGTAGCGGTCGGCGATGCGGTCGTGGGGATAGGTGTCACGCGCCACCTGGATGTGGGTGGCCATGGTCTCCGGCTTGAGAGATTGGGTCTCAAGACCCCAGGCCTGGCTTGGCAAAGAACGGCGCGGCCGGAGACGACGAGAAGCGCCCCGAGGCTGGTGGCGGCGGTGCCGCGCAACAGCGCGCGGCGGGAAAGGCCCGTTGTAGTCGGCTCTGAATGAGCTGAAGCGTCCGGGTGCGCGGCCCGGCCGGAATAGATTGTCGGCATGTTCTTTCCTCCCATTTACGAAAACACCGCCGCCGGCCCCTCCCAGAGCCGTCGGCGGCGATATCAGCGGTATCGACCGTGCTTCTGCAGCACCTCGATCTTGTAGCCGTCCGGGGCCTCCACGAAGAAGAAACGTGCAATCAGGGCACCGTCGCGGTGGAATTCCTTGATATCGCGGGGGCTGAGGCCGTTTGCGGCAAAGCGGGCGTGTTCGGCATCGAGATCCTCGACGCAGAAGGCGACATGGCCGTAGCCGTCGCCGAGGTTGTAGCTTTGCTCGCGGCCCTTGTTGACGGTCAGTTCGACTTCGAAGTCGGCTTCCGGGTTGCGCAGGTAGACGAGCGTGAAGTCGTCGAAGTCGTAACGATCCGCCACGTCGAGGCCGAATGCGGTCTTGTAGAATTCGACGGACCGGGTCTCGTCGAGGACGCGGATCATCATGTGAATGGCTTTTGCCACCGGATACCTCCGTTTGTTTTTGGGGGTCGCAGAGACTGCGGCTCTTGGCACCAAGTATGCCGGGTGTGAGGGAGAAATGGTGGCAGTTGACTACCACGCCTTGCCCGCGCGATCCCGCTGATCGGTCGAAAGCACGCTTGCGCACACGCGCTCCAGCGCGAATACTTGAGCGAGAACCGCGGCGAAAGAACCGGCGGCCCATGGGAGAACAGGCACATGTGCAGGGTATTCGCCGGTCAGTACCCCGCCGGCTACAAGCAGATAAACCGGTCGATCCGCATTGCGGGGCATTCCACCTCCATCCAGCTTGAGGCGACCTTCTGGGCGCTTCTCGACGAGATCGCGGCAGGCCAGGGGCTGACCGCCGAAATTCCTGTCGCGGCTCTACGACGAGGCGATCGAGATCAACGGCACGATCCCGAATTTCGCTTCCATGCTGCGCACCACCTGCGCGCTTTATCTGAAGGGCCATCGGCCCGACGCGGAAGAGATCGACGCGCTTCGCAAGATCGCGTGAGGCGGACACACGTCAGCGATATGAGACATTGCGCGACCTGAACGGGTGTGCGCGAGGGGAGGGACGGGCCATGCTCACCACCATTTCCGGTTTCGATCGGATCGGCGAGGAAAACGCCTTTGCGGTTCTGGCGCGGGCGAACGAGCTTGGCGCGCAAGGGCGCGACATCATCAATCTCGGGATCGGTCAGCCGGATTTCGAGACGCCCGACCATATCGTTGAAGCCGCGATCAAGGCGCTTAAGGACGGGCATCACGGCTATACGGCCGCAACAGGCATTGCGCCGTTGCGCGAGGCGGTTGCGGTGGATATCGTTAAGCGCACGGGCGTCGAGATCTCGCCGGAGCGCGTCGTCATCGTGCCGGGCGGTAAGGTCACGATGTTTGCCGCGATCCTGATGTTCGGCGAATCGGGGGCGGAGATTCTCTATCCCGATCCGGGCTTTCCGATCTATCGCTCGATGATCGAGTTCACCGGTGCAACGCCCGTGCCCGTGCCGATCCGCGAGGAAAACGGCTTCGCCTTTTCCGCCGACGAGTTGCTGGGGCTTATCAGCGACAGGACTCGCCTCGTCATCGTCAATTCACCGGCCAATCCGTGCGGCGGGGTGACGCCCAAGGCGGAAGTCGACAAGCTGGTCGCGGGCCTTGAGCGGTATCCGCATGTCGCGGTTCTCTCCGACGAGATCTATGGGCAGATGACCTATGACGGAGAGGCGCATGTCTCTATTTTGAGCTATCCGCAGATCCGGGACAGGCTGATCTTGCTCGACGGCTGGTCGAAGATCTATGCCATGACGGGCTGGCGGCTCGGCTATTCGCTCTGGCCCGATGCGCTCTTCGACAAGATGTGCAAGCTGGCTGTCAATGCGTGGTCCTGCGTCAACGCGCCGACGCAATATGCGGGCCTTGCCGCGCTCACCGGTCCGCAGGATGCGGTTGGGGAGATGGTCGCGGAATTCGATGCGCGGCGGAAACTCGTGGTCGATGGGTTGAATGCCATTCCCGGCGTGTCGTGCCTGATGCCGAAGGGCGCGTTCTATGCCTTTCCGAATATTCGTGAAACGGGCTGGCAGGCAAAACCGCTCGCCTCCGCTTTGCTGGAGGAGGCTGGGGTTGCGCTGATCGGCGGTCCGGACTTCGGCATTCTTGGCGAGGGATACATGCGCGTGTCCTACGCCAACTCGCGGGAGAATATCGCCCGGGCGCTGAAACGGATGGAGACGTTTCTGGCTCGAGGGGCTGTGGCGAAGCGGGAGTAAGGCAGAGGGGGGGATTGCTGGGGCCCATCCTTTGAGACGAGCCTGCGGGCTCTCCTCAGGATGACGTTGTGTGTGTTGTTCGGATCTTCAGAAATAACAATACGATAACCTCATCCTGAGGAGCCGTCGCAAGACGGCGTCTCGAAGGATGGACCCCAACAAGAACTTCCCTTATCCCATCTACTGAATGGCCAGTACGTTCAGCAGGATCGTCGCCAACGTTTCCAGCACGAGCAACGACATGACGGCGGCGCTCATCACGCGGACGCCCGCCTGGGCGATGGAGCGGATGTCGACGGTCAAGCCCAGCGCCGCCATGGATATGATGGTGAGAACGCCGGAGGTTTTCGTCAGCGGCGCGATCATCACGCTCGGC
This sequence comes from Breoghania sp., assembly GCF_030066895.1. GTDB lineage: Bacteria > Pseudomonadota > Alphaproteobacteria > Rhizobiales > Stappiaceae > Breoghania. The sequence goes on from NZ_JASJAV010000003.1 coordinate 232,576, forward strand.
ATCAGATCGGCGGAGCGCAATGTCATCATGATCAGAAAGCCGATGATGAACCACGGCACCAGCGTGCGCAGTCCCGCGCCGCTTTCGCGATTGCCCGGCATCATGCCGAGACTGAAGATGACCGACCCCAGCATGAGAACGCGCACCAGCTTCACAAGGATGCCGACCTGCGTGGCGACAATGCCGACGGGAGCGGTCGCCGCCAGCACCTGCGGCACGGCATAGACGGTGAGCCCGGCCAGCACGCCGTAGCGCGTCTGATCCATGCCGAGGCTTGCGCCGATCACCGGCAGGATCAAGACAACCGCGATGCCGAGAACGGCGGTGAAGGCGATGGAGGCAGCGACGTCGTCACTCTCCGCCTTGATGACCGGAGGAGCGGTTGCGGCAATCGCGGAGTTGCCGCAGATTGCGTTGTCGCAGGCGATCAGCGTTGCTAGCCGGAGGGACAGGCCCAACCCCCGGCCGATGGCGTAGCCTCAGGCGATGGTCACCACGACGATGCATGCGATACCGCCGACAAGTGCTGGACCTGCGGCCTGAATCGCGCCGAGACTGATCGTTCCTCCGAGCAAAACGATGGTAGCTTCCAGCACCTGCTTGGCCGCAAAATTCACACCTAGGCCGAACATGGCGTGAAAGGGAAAGGCGGAGCGCACGATCGCACCGAGGTGAATTGCAAGGACGAGGCTTTCCAGCCAGTCGCGGCCGAAAACCAGGATTTCCAGATGGGCGAGAGCGAAAGCGGCTGCGGTGACGACAAGGCTGAGCAGCAGGTCGGGAAAGACCCGGGCGATAAAACGAGGCAAGTCCAAGGGTGTAGTCCGGAGAGGAGAGAAGGCGCGGACATTCTCATGGAAATTCGTTTTACTACATCGGAGATTATTGGACGTTTGTTTCAGTAAAATCGAATAATGAGTTACATGGGTCTATCGGGCCCTGCTGAGCGGGAGCGGTCGAGGGCGGCCCGAGCGATCACGAGGCATCATGACATTCGAACAGCTCGCCATCTTCGTTGCGGTCGCCGATCGCGCACACCTGACGCGCGCTGCGGAAGCGCTGCATCTGATGCCTTCGGCGGTCAGTTCCGCCTTGCGCGCGCTGGAAAGCTATTACGGCGTGACGCTGTTCGATCGGGTCAGTCGTGGGCTCGTGTTCAACGAGAACGGACGGCTTTTTCCGGGGGAGGCCACGGCGGTTTTGAAGCGAGCGGAAGGGGCGTGGCTCGTTCTCGCCGAACTCGGCGGTTTGCGGCGCGGCCGGTTGACCGTCGCGGCCAGTCAGACGATTGCAGGCTACTGGCTGCCGTCCTTCATGATGCGGTTTCACGAGCTCTATCCTGGTATCGATCTGGTGCTGACCATCGGAAACACGGCAACGGTTGCAAGCGCGGTGGTCGCGGGCGAGGCGGATCTGGGGTTTATCGAGGGGCAGGTCGACAATCAGGCTCTCGCCGTGGAGGGGATTGCACAGGATGCGCTTCTCGTCGTGGTGGGCGCCGATCACCCCTGGGCGGACGGGCGTCCGCTTCAGGTCGAGGATCTTGCGGCTGGCAGTTCCTTGGTTTTGCGCGAGCACGGGTCGGGGACGCGATCGGAATTCGAGGCGGCTCTGCTGGCGCGCGGTCTTTCGCCCGATCGGCTCAAGGTGACGCTCGAACTTCCTTCAAACGAGGTCGTGCTGTCGGCCGCGCGTTCGGGGGCTTGTGCGGCGGTGGTTTCCGCATCCGTTGCTGCCCCGCTTCTTGGGCAGGGCGATCTCGTCGCGGTCAATTTCGCGCTTCCTGATCGCGCCTATTCCCTGCTCCATCACCGGGAGCGACCGTTGAGCCGTTCGGCGAGCAAACTGGTGAGATTGTGCCGGGAGCCGCTCTAGGCGGAATTGCAGGAAGCGCCTGTCTTGACGAAATCCGTCAGCTCTTCGGCTTCATCCCGCTTGTGGCCCTCGTCGCGAATCAATTCGGTCAGTTCCGTCAGGCGACGGATGCCGTCGGCATCGCCGCTGGCGGCGATAAGCGTTTTCCGGGCCATTGCGGGCGCCTCGTTCGGGGCCTCGGTCTCAGGCGCCGGTTTCCCGATCAGAAAGCCTTGAACCTCGTCGCATCCTTCCGCGAGCAGCAGGCGGAGCTGTGAACTCGTCTCCACGCCCTCCGCGACCAGACGCATCCCGAGCGCGCGTCCGAGTTTCAGGATGGTCTGGACGATGGCCATCGCATTGGCGTTCGTCTCAAGCCCCGCGATGAACGATCGATCTTGATGGCATCGAAGGGGAAGCGGCTGAGATAGCTCAGGGAGGAATAGCCGGTACCGAAATCGTCGAGCGCGACGCGAACGCCCAGGTGCTTCAAGGCGTTCAGAATGGTGAGCGCGTGTGCGTCGTCGTCGATGACGACATTCTCGGTTACCTCGATTTCCAGCCGTTCGGCGGCCATGCCGCTGGTTTTCAGCGCATCTTCCACCGTGTCCACGAACCCCTTGTCGCGGAATTGCAGCGGCGAGACGTTGACCGAGACGTGCTTGTCGGCGAACCGTTCGCACGCGATACGGCAGGCGTTCGTCAGCACCCACTTGCCGATCTGGACGATCTAGCCGGAATGCTCCGCGACGGGGATGAAATCCGTCGGATTGACCTCGCCGCGTACCGGATGATGCCAGCGGATCAGCGCTTCGTAGCCCGCAATCCGGCCGTCCGCCGTGGCCATGCGGGTCTGGAAATAGAGTTCCAGCTCGTCGCACTCGATGGTAAGGGATAGATCCGCTTCCAGCTCGCGGCGCACTTTCATTGCCGCGTCCATGCCCTTCTCGAGGGTGCAATAGGCGCCGCGGCCAATGCTTTTGGCCTTGTAGAGCGCGGTATCCGCGCGAGAGATCAGCGTATCGAGCGTCATTCCGTCGGCCGGGGCAATGGCAACGCCGATGCTGGCACCGGAGCGCACGACCAGGCCATCGTCGCAATCGATCGGCTGGGCGAGCACGTGCAACAGGCGGTGGGCGAGATCGGCGGCCTGATTGGTGAAGCCGATATTGGTCTGGATCACGGCGAATTCGTCGCCGCCGAAACTGGCAACCGTATCGTCCTCGCGGACCGAGTTGTGCACCCGGTCGGCGGTGACCTGAATGACCCGATCGCCGACCGGGTGGCCGTGCAGGTCGTTGATATCCTTGAAACGGTCGAGATCGACCAGCAGAACCGCGGTGAAGCTGACCGTCTCGTCTCCTCCAGCTTCGACAGGCGCGATTTCAGGCGATCGGTGAAAACCGCGCGGTTCGGCAGGTCCGTCAACGGGTCGTGCTGGGCGAGATGGCGGATGAGTTCCTCCGCCTTTTTGCGATCTCGCAGGTCGACCACCGCGGAGACCCGCGTGTGTTCGCCGCGATAGACGATCTCGCGCGTGCGCACTTCCACCGGGATGCGTTGCCCGTCGGTGTGCAGCGCCACCATTTCGCGCGGGCTGCTGAAGGATTCTTCCCCCTCGGGGGCCTGCTGTTCTTCATTGGGCAGAAAAAGCGCGTTGACGTCCTTGCCCTTGAGCTCGGCGATGGGCAGCCCGAGCAGTTCCTCCAGTGCGGCGTTTCCATCGACAATCTGTCTGGCGACCGTGATGACGATGGCCTCGAAAGTGGAATTGGCGAGCACGGTCAGCCGTTCCGCCTCCTCCTGGGACCGCTTCTTCTCCACCACGTAGTTTTGCGCGCGAGTTCTTCGTTCTGGGTGGAGTCCATGAGCTGATTAAACAGCTCGGAAAGGCGCTCTGCCTCGTCGCCGGGAATGACCGGTAGGCGCAGGGTGAGATCGGTTTCGCCGTCGATCAGTTGGGAATAGGCATCTTCCACGTGGCCGATGCCGAAACGGGTGTTGTGCTCGGCTTCGTTGAGGCCGAGCATATCGCCGGCTCCATCCACGCGCACCCGCATCACCTTGCCGAGCAGCCAGAAGAAGACGAGCCCGATACCGAATGCCCAGACGAAGTTGATCCCGGCGCGAGCATCTGCACGCCGAGCTGATCGAGCCTGGAACCGGTGGGCAGGTGGGCGACCGAGGAGAGCAGTGCAGGGGCGAGCGTTCCCACGACGCCCGATGCGCCGTGAACGCCGACGGCTCCCACCGCGTCATCGATCTTCAGCCGGGTTTCGAGAAAGCTGTTGAACCAGACGGCGGCCGATCCGCCCAGTGCGCCGACGATCAGAGCGCCTGCGGGCGTAAGCACCATGCATCCCGCGGTGACCGCCACAAGGCCGCCGACCATGCCGGAAAACGCCTTTTTCGGCAGGATAATGCGATCCTGGCGCAAGCCCTCCAGATAGCCCGCGGCCCCACCTGTACCTGCGGCCAGAACGGTGTTGGCGATGATGTGGGCGATCTCGGGCACCGCGGCTGCGGTCGAGCCGCCGTTGAAGCCGATCCAGCCGACGAAGAGCAAAAAACGCGCCGGCCGTCGCGAGCACGGGGCTATGCCCCTGAATGCGGATCGGGGGGCCGTCATCGGCAAAGCGGCCGATGCGGGGACCGCTGATGATGCAGGCTGCCAGCGCGATCCATGCGCCCGTCGCATGAACCACCGTGGGATCCTGCGAAATCGATGAAGCCCATGTTGCCGAGGAAGGCGGATGGGTTCGCCGTCAGCGCCGCGCCCCATGCCCAATGAACGAAAACGGGATAGACGAGACCGGCGATCAGCATCGAACACAGGATATAGGCCGTCAGCGGCATGCGTTCGGCCACCGCGCCGGAGACGATGGTCGCCGCCGTGCCGCAGAACATGACCTGGAAGGCAAAGAAGCCGATGTCCCATTCATCAAGGCCCTGCAGTATGAAGAAGCGCGGGTCAAGGCCGATCCAGGAGCCGTCGCTTGCGCCGAAGGCGAACATGAAGCCGACGGCGGTAACCAGCAGCCAGATGAAGTCGAGGTGGCGGGCGGAGGCTTCAAGCGTTGTGATCCGCTGAGCCAGATCCGCCATGTCGGGCGACGACGCGGTCCGGGACGAGGATGCTTCCCAGAACAGCGCCATTGCCGAGACCGGCAACGCCAGGGCGCCGCCTTTCAAAAGATCCTCTGGTTTTGAGTCGAATTGATCTGCATGTAAAACGCCCCGCCCGGACCATCGGCTTGCTCCAAACATCTCTATTAAATCTTTCATCGTTAAAATTCGCATAAAGGAAGTTTGCCAATTATGACCAAAAAACAGGCATAAACCGCCGGTTTCGGCGGCAGAAAATTGCATCGCATCGGTGCACGCGGTGCGTCCGACCCCATTGCGAAGAACCTATCGGTCCGACGAAAATGACGTTAAGGCAAATAATGGATGCGAATAATAGTTCCGTTTTTAAGGTATATTATTATCGATTTTTTCAATTTTACCTTTCCAAACGAGCGTTTTGTTCGATTATACAAATCCTGTCCTGCACCCTTGCTGTCGACCCCGCTTGTCGGCGTCCGACCTCAGCCCGTCGTGCATGGCATCATCTCAGACGATCCAAGAACGTAATCGGGAGGATTTTCGCGTGAAATCCCTGGCTGCCTTTTCTGCTTTCTTTGGACGAACTTTCGCCCTCTGGATTATTTTATTTGCTCTTCTCGGCTTCTTCTTTCCCGAGATATTCAAGTTTTTGCGGCCATGGATCGTACCGCTTCTGGCAATCATTATGTTCGTTATGGGACTGACGCTTTCGGGCCGTGATTTTACGGAAGTCCTGAAGCGCCTGCTCGAGGTGGGCATCGGCGTTGTTTCTCAATTCCTGATCATGCCGCTTCTGGCGGCAGCGCTGACGACAGTCATTCCGATGAGCCCGGAAGTTGCTGCGGGCGTTATTCTTGTTGGTTGCTGCCCGGGCGGCACGTCGTCGAACGTCATGATCTATCTGAGCAAGGGCGATCTGGCCCTGTCGGTCGCCTGCACCAGCGTGACGACCCTGGTCGCGCTGTTCGTGACGCCCTTCCTGGTGTGGACATTTGCCAGCCAGTACCTGCCGGTCGATGCGGCGGCGATGTTCCTGTCCATCGTCAAGATCGTGCTGGCGCCGCTGGCACTCGGGTTCATCCTGCAGAAGATTGCACCGAAGATCGTTGCCGCGGCCGTTCCGGTTCTGCCGCTCGTCAGCGTGACCGGCATCGTGCTGATCGTTGCCGCGGTGGTTGCGCTCTCCAAGGGCAAGATCGTGGAAGCCGATCTGATGATCTTCGTGGTCGTGATCCTGCACAACGGCCTCGGGTACTTCGCGAGCCGCGTCTTCGGACTTTCGCTTGCCAAGCGTAAGGCGATCACCATCGAGGTCGGGATGCAGAATTCCGAACTGGGAGCGGCGCTTGCGACCGCGCACTTCTCTCCCGCCGCGGCCGTGCCCAGTGCCATTTTCATCATTTGGCACAATATCTCCGGTGCGCTCATCGCGAACTACTTCACCGGCAAAAGCGAAGACGAGTCGTCGTCGAGCCTCGGAGTGCGGAGCGCCTGAGCAGCGCTCCAGTGTCGGTGTGATCCGCCTTTCCTCACTCCATCCACGGGCGGCGAGAGGGACGGATCGCGGCCCTTGTCGCCGTCTTGTGCTTCGACCCGCCCGTCTCCATATATTCTACAATTCGAATGTCTTTGGGGATGAGTGATGCAAGACGCAGTGAAACTCGTTTGCACGGCCTGAGGACAAACCAACCGGGTTCTGTTCGCTAAGTTGTCCGCAGGGCCGAAATGCGGGGCCTGAGGGGCCGAGCTGGCGCGCGCCGGGGTGAGCGAACTCGATGCGCGCATTCACGACAAGGCAATGCGCACGGATGAAGTGCCGCTGATCGTCGACTATTGAGCCCCGTGGTGCGGGCCTTGCCGGATGATGGTGCCGGAATTCGCCAAGGCGGCTGAGGCCGTCGGTCCGGTTCGCCAAGATCAATACGAAAGACTTCCCCGCGGTTTCCCAACGGCTCAACATTCGCGGCATTCCGCTTCTGATCCTGTGGCATCGCGGTCGGGAAGTGGCCCGTTTGACCGGTGCTCGACCGGTTTCCGACATCATTGCGTTCGTTCACCAGAACGTGCGGTTGAGCGGTTCGGATGCCGCGGGTAGCGCCCGGGCGGGATAAGCTCCGTCATTGTACCGCGTCTGCTTTCGTGCGGCACCATGCCGACTTACCGAAAGCCCCGGAAGCCCGCAAAAATCATGCGTATTGGACTGATCGAGGTCCGTGAGCGGGAATGCCCGTATTGGGAACGGGTATTCCGTCTCCGGCCTGTCGCATGTTGAAGACAAGGACACATTCCGGCCATGGCGCAAGCATCAGGGTCGCTACACCGGAGCGCCGATGATGAACCGGTTCTCCCGGTTAAAAAACTTTCCCTTCGAGACCGGGCCTACGAGCTGATCAAGGCGAAGATCATTTCGTGCGAATTGCAGCCTGGCGCGGCGGTAACCGTCACGGATCTCGCAACCGCACTCGGGATCGGTCGCACGCCGGTCATTCAGGTGGTCGACCGCTTGATGGTCGACGATCTGTTGCAGGTCATGCCGCGCAAGGGCGTGGTGGTGAGCCCGATCCTGCTCAATGACCTGATGATCATCGAAATGCGGCTCATCAATGAAGGGCGCGCAGCGCGCTGGGCGGCGGAGCGGATCACCGACGATCAACTCGCGGTCCTGCGGCGTAATCACGAGCTGATGGCCAAGGCCACCCGTGACCGGATGATGGAACATATCATTGCGCTCGATATCGAGTTCCACCGTCTGATATCGGCGGCGGCCGGAAATTCCATCATGTTGGAGTTTCTCGGCAATTTGCATGGCCGCTTGGTCCGGTTCTGGAGCCTTTCGCTCGGCGTGCCGGGGCAGAACCTGCGGGTTTGGGATCAGCATGCGGACATTCTGGGCGCACTCGGCGCGCATGACGCCGACCGGGCCGAAACCGCGGTGTGTTCCCATATCTCGGCTTTGCGGGAGAACCTCGTCACGCGGTTGGCGGAAAACGTGTTCATGTGAGTGACGGGTGAGGGACGGGCATCTTTGCCCGCCCCGCATTTCTCATCAGCTTCAGGCGTCTTGCCGGAGGGGGGAGTGCCATCCGGTCAAACCGCGATCAATGGGCCCGATCGGGGATGATCCAGGCGAAGTCGCTCAGCGTGACGCCCTTGAAGCAGTCGTCGCCCTTGCGGAGCACGGCCAGCAGATCCGGACAATTGGGATTGGAATATCCGGTCGTGCCGTCGGCAGGGCCCTTGCCGGAATTGCCAGGATAGCCGGCGCGCACATGACAGTTGCGACAACTCGTGCGGGTCGGGTGGATGACGCCTTCGATATAGGGGGTCACCGCCTTGGCGAGCCGACCTTGCGCATCCGGTTGGTAGATGTCGGCCTCCGTCAGAAGATAATGCTGCCAGGGCTTTCGGCCTTCATATCCTTCGGCCGGTTGTCGGCATAGGGGCCCTTGTCGGGGGCGGCGGACCACCACACGTTCTGCAACGTCCAGGTCGGAACCTCCTTGGTCATAATGTGCATCGCAACCGTGGCGACGTAATCGCCGGGGCCGAAGGGCTCATTGTAAAGCCAGTAACTTGCCGCGTTCAGTATTGCCTTGTCGGCATCGGAGAACATCTTCCAGTCCACCTCCGTCACCTTGTAGTGATAGAAGCGATCGAGATTGACTACGTTGGGCCTTCTCGATCTTTGGTTTCATCGGCGTCTTGTCATTATTGAAAATGCCATGGAGATAGGTCACCTCGACCGTCTCTCCCTCCTGCTTGCCGGTGGGGTCGATGGCGACGACGGTGTCCCAGGTCTCGTAACCCACATAGCCGTCGAAACTGTCGGGGAAATTGTTGTTCCACCAGGGAAGCGGCGTCAGTCCGTTCGCCTTCACCGGCCAGTACATGTGCTTGGTGGAGACGTAGTGCGCCGGCAGGTCGATGTCCTGGCCGAGATCGTGCGCCTGCTTGAGCTTGCTCTTCAGATAGAGCTTGCCGTAGCGAATGGCCTTGAAGCCCTCCGGCGACAGGGATTCCGTCGGCACGATGGTATCGCCGTTGAAGACGAAGAATGTCCCGTTGTTGATCGTGGCATCCGCGCCCTGCTCCTTGGCCTGCGTAAGGCCGGCGACCGACGGCGTTATGCAAATGCGGATCGGCTTAGGGGCGGTCTTCCCGTCGCCCTCGAATGCCTGTGCGGTGGTCTCCCAACTCAACTAGATCGGCCAGGAATTCGGATCGGTGGCACCCAGCGGCTGCATCATTCCGGCAAAGAGCGACCAGGCGTGAGCGCGTGAGACGGTGACGTCGCCCTTCGCGATGCTGGTATCAAGCTCCTTGTTCTCCTGGAAATAGCCGAATTTTTCCGGGATTGGCATAAAACCGGGACGGTCCTCCGCGTTGCTGCGATCTGCGGCAAGAACCGTCCCCGCCAGGATTACAGGAAGGGCCAAACTCAATTTGAAAAATATCTGTTTCATGGAATCCTCGTCTTTCTCGCGTGGCAACAATCAACGATGCACGCAAAAGAAATATTAAGATAAGCTCGGATTCCTACGGAATAAACTGTATATATTATTTAATTATAGATTTATTCCCCTTCGTAATTTCGTTGCATCGTGAGCGGTCAGGCGATCTTTTCGACGGCCTGCGCAAAGATTTTCGCCACCTCGCGGATATCTGCTTCCCCAACATCCAGATGGGTCACGACGCGCAGGCGCGTGTCCGATTCCGCTCCGATGCAAACACCTTTCTCCGCAAGCGCCGCAACAAGGGGGGCGGAAGTGAGGGGGCGCCGAGCTCCAGGAAGAGAATGTTCGTCGTCACCTCGCGCGGATAGACGTTGACATGCGGCACGCCGTCGACGAGTTCGGCGAAGAGTTTCGCGTTCGCGTGGTCCTCGGCAAGGCGTTCGACATTATAGTTTAGCGCAAAGAGATCTGTTGCGGCCAGCAGCCGGACTGGCGCAGCGCGCCGCCGAGACGATGCTTCCATACCCAGGCGGCCTCGATGAAATCCCTGAAGCCGGCGAGAACGGCACCGACCGGGCAGCCCAGCCCCTTGGAAAGATCGATCCAAGCGCTGTCGAAACCGGCCGTGAAATCCTTCGCCGGACGGCCGCTCGCAACGGCCGCGTTCAGCAGGTGGGCGTCGTCCATGTGCGTCGCGAGCCCGTTTTCATGGGCGGCTTTCGTGAGAGCCGACAGCGTTTCGACGGGCCAGACGAGGCCACCGCCGCGGTTGGTCGTCTGCTCCACGGAAACTGTGCTGGAGCGCAGGCTGCGCATGCGCGGACGACGAAGGGCGGCCACCATGTCGGCGGCTTCGAAAATGCCGGTCGGGGTCTCGATGGGGCGCATCTGGGCACCCGCAAGCGCGGCCGCGCCTACACCTTCGGAGGCGACCACGTGCGCATTGGCAGCGGCGACGATTTCGTCGCCAGAGCGGCAATGAACGAGAAACGATATCTGGTTGCACATGGTGCCCGAGGGCAGGAAAACGACGGCTTCCATGCCGAACAGGTCGGCCACCCGCTCATCGAGCGCGCAGGTTGTCGGGTCCTCGTTCTTCTGTTCGTCACCCACGGGGGCCGATGTCATCTGCGCCAGCATGGCGGCGCTCGGGCGGGTGGTGGTAGCGGAGACGAGGTCGATCTCGATGACGGACGTCATGATGCTTTCCTGATCATGTGCGGAGCGGATCGTTGGGGCGATCCGTGCGAAAGGGGATGAAACGAGCGGGCGGCAGGCGCGGAAAATCGATTATCCCGGGTTGGAAATCTTGCCAAGGAAATCGCGGGCGCGGTCCGTGGTCGGATGAAGGAAAAAGTCTTCCGGCGGAGCCGCTTCGACGATTTCGCCCTGATCCATGAAGACGACTAGATTGGCAACCCGGCGGGCAAAGTCCATCTCGTGCGTGACCACGATCATCGACTGCCCCGCATGGGCCAGTTCTTCCATGACTTCCAGCACTTCCTGGATCATTTCCGGATCGAGCGCCGAGGTGGGCTCGTCGAAAAGCATGACCTCCGGGTCCAGCATCAACGAGCGGGCAATGGCCACGCGCTGGCGCTGTCGCCAGAGATCTGACCGGGAAACTTTGCCACCTGATCGGCAAGCCGCACGCGGTCGAGAAGCTCGCGGGCGCGCTCGACCGCCTTCATCTCCGGTTTGCCACGCGCATAGATCGGACCCATCGTCAGGTTGTCGAGAACGCTGAGATGCGGGAACAGGTTGAAGTGCTGGAACACCATGCCGGTGTGATTGCGGATCTGGGCAAGCGAGGCCTGCTTTCCGTCCATCTCGGTGCCGCAAACGGTCAACTTTCCGCGCTGAAACCGTTCCAGCCCGTTCACGCAGCGGATCAGGGTCTACTTTCCCGATCCGGATGGTCCGCACAGGACGATCCTCTCGCCCTCACCGAGCCCGAAGGAGATGTCGCGCAGGACGTGGTGGTCGCCGTACCACTTGTTGACCTTGTCGAGTTCGACGATGAGATTTGCTGTTTTTTCGGAGTCTGTCATTGTTCCGCCCTCCGGACGCGCCATGCGTGGTTGCGCTCAAGCGAACGGCCGTAAAGCGACAGTCCGGAACAGATGAGGAAATAGAGTAGGAAGACGAAGAGATAGCCTTCCAGCCCGTAGCGCACCCAGGCGGTATCATCGAGCGCGACCTTGGTGGCGCCGAGAACGTCAAACAGGTCCAGGATTGCGAAATAGGTGGTGTTCTTGAAGGCGCGGATGATGTCGTTGAAGGAGCCGCCGGGACCGCGATGGCGATCGTCTGTGGCAGGACGATCTTGCGCATCCTGAGCCAGTAGCTCATGCCGAGCGCCTGGGCCGCTTCCTCCTACCCATCTTCCACGGCTTGCAGACCGCCCCGAATGACTTCCGCCGCATGGGCTGCGAAGAACACGATCATGCCGATTTCGGCGCGGATCAGCTTGTCGAAATTGAGCGAGGGCGGCAGGAAGAGCGGCAGGATCAGGGTGCCGAAGAAGAGCACGACCAGAAGCGGAATGCCGCGCACGTCTTCGATCGCGGCCACGGAGACGAAGCGCACGACGGGAAAGGTCGAGCGCCGCCCGAGCGCCAGCAGCACCGCCAAAGGCAGGCCGCCCCAGGCATCGGTACCCATGTAGGACAGGCCGAAGATCCCGCCGCGCATCAACACCAATGTGGCGACGAAGATGACGAGCCAGCCGACGAGGTGAAGGCACAGGGAGAAGAGGCGGAAGGCGGTCAGCACGGCCCACACGACCCAGATCGCAATGATCAGGGCGCTGCGCCATTGTTCCTCGTAAGGATAGGTGCCGAGCAGAATGACCCGGTATTTCTCCGCGATCACCGCCCAGCAGGCGCCGTCGGCGGTTCTGCAGGCCGCAGCCGTCGGATCGTACCAGACGGTGGAAAAGACACCCCACCGCAGGAAGGAATAGACCGCCCATGCGATTGCAAGCGTCAGCACGATTGTCAGGACGCTCGTGCCGAAGCTACCGAAATAGCGCGACTTTATCCGCGCAAAGCGGCCGAGCCCGTCGGGGGCCGGCTGGCGCGGCCGGCCGGTGCCAATCTCGGCGAAGGAATCGATGGCGGTACTCATGACTTACGCCCCGGAATGGTGAAGTAGCGGTTGGCGGCATTCGACACCGCGCCGATCGCCACGGCGATGGCGAGGTAGACGGCGGCCATGATGCACAGCACCTCGATGGTGCGTCCACTATAGGTGAGCATCGTGTTGGAAATCGAGAACAGGTCCGGGTAGCCGATCGCGACGACGAGCGAGCTGTTCTTGAGCAGGCTTACATAATACTGGGCGGCGAGCGGCGGGATGATCACCCGAAGCGCCTGTGGGGCAACGACGCGGCGATAGATGTCGGCGCGCGAAAGCCCGATCGTGTTGGCGGCTTCGAACTGTCCGAAATCGACGCTGGAGATGCCGGCGCGCACGATCTCCGCGATATAGAAGGAGAGATCGAAGAAGATCGCCAGGAATTCCGGCGAGAGGGTCACCCCGCCCTTGAAATTGAAGCCCTTGAGCTGGGGGATGGACCACGCGCTCGGCGCTCCGGCCGCAATCCAGACGGCGAGGGCGGAGCCGAGAATGAGGATGAGCTGGACGAGGCGCAGCGGCTTCCAGCGCAGGCCCGTGCGCCGACGGCGGCGCTCGTGAAGAACCGACAGGTCCCAGGCGACAACAAGGCTGACCACGGCGGCCAGCATCGCGTGGCCGAAGACCGAACCGTTCTGCTGGGCCGGCAGGGTCAGGCCTCGGTTCGAGGCGAAGATCAGGTCATCGAGAGACCAAGAATTGCGTGCCTTCGGTAGCAGGGTGAAGAAGCTGTACCAGAAGACGATCTGAACGAGCTGCGGCGTGTTGCGGAAGGCGAGACGTAGGCTTGCGCAAGCCCGCTGGCGAGCCCGTTGCGCGATAGCCGCGCCAGACCGACGAGGGTGCCGAGAATGGAGGCGGTGACGATCGAAACGGCCGAGACCATCAGCGTGTTGCCGAAGCCGACGGCGAAGGCCTTCAAATAGGTCTCACCCGGATGGAAGATGAAGAAGGCTTCGCCGAGCGAGAACTGGGCCTGATCGAACAGGAAGCCGAGACCGAAGGTCATGCCGCGCGCGGCAAGCGCAGCGCGGGCATTCATGACCAGCCAGATGGCGATCGCGACCAGCACGACGACGAGCGCCGCCTGCCAGAACACGGCCTGCGGCGAGACCCAACGGTGCAGCGGCGGAGGGAGGTCTCCCCCCACCGTCGCTTTTTTCTTGAAGATGGACATGTTGTTCCGTGTCAATCCGGGCTCATAGCGGCGGGGCGTAGATCATGCCGCCGTCGCTGTAATGCGCGTTCAGGCCACGCTCCAGCTTGAGAGCGGAGCCCTTGCCGACGTTGCGATCGAAGACTTCGCCCTAATTGCCGACCTGCTTGATGACCTGGTAGGCCCAGTCCGGCTTCAGGCCGAGGCCCTTGCCGCCGGAGGACTCCACGCCGAGCAGACGGCGAACGGTGGCGTCCTTGCTGTTGGCCTTCATCTCGTCGGCGTTCTTGGAGGTCACGCCGCTCTCTTCCGCCTGGAAGAGCGTGTAGACCGTCCACTGGACGATATCACGCCACTGGGCGTCGTCCTGGCGAACGAGCGGGCCTTCCGGATCCTTGCCGAAGCGCTGGGGTAGGATGACGTAGTCGTCCGGGTTGTCGGTAACAGCCGCGCGGGTGGAGGACAGCGCGGAAGACGACTGCACCATGGCATTGCAGCGACCGCCAAAGAAGGCCGTGTTGACCTCCTTCTGGTCCTCGATCACCACAAGCTGAAGGTCGATGCTCTTCTTCTTCTGGATGTCGGAGACGACGCGCTCGGAGGTTGATCCGGGACGCACGCACACGCTGGTGCCGTCCAGATCATCGACGCTCTTCACGCCCAGATCCTTGGCGACCATGAAAGCCTGGCCGTCGTAGAAGGTGGGGGCGATGAAATCGAGGCCGAGATCGGTGTCGCGCGACCGCGTCCACGTGGTGTTGGCCGTCGTCATGTCGACTTCGCCGATCTGCAGGGCAGTCAGGCGGGTCTGGTTGTTGGTCTTGAGGAACTGGACCTTGCTCGCGTCACCCAGAACGGCGGCTGCGACCGCGCGGCAAGTGTTGACGTCGAGGTCGTGCCAGTTACCCTCGCTGTCAACGGAGGAGAAGCCGGGGCGACTGCCGTTGACTGCGCATTTGACGACGCCTGCTTGCTTTACGTTGTCGAGAGTGCCGGCAACGGCGGCGCTCCCGAAAACGCCGAGGGAGACGGCGCCAACGAGCAAGGAACGCAAAACTAACGTTCTTCATTCGATGTTTTCCTTTGGCCTGGAGGTGGGGTTGGGGAGGTTTGGCGAGGAACGGTCGAGGTTCAGGCGGATCTGCAGGCCCCGGCGGAGATGGGCGCGCATGAGCGCTTCCGCGATCTCCGGTTCACGGTTCGAGATCGCCTCGAAGAGAGCGATGTGTTCGAGAAGGATTTCAGAGACCAGCTCGCGCGCGAAGTAGCGCGGGAGATTGAAGGCAAGCCGGAAGCGCATGCGCATGAAGCGCACCATTTCCTCAAGCTGTGGATTGCCCGCGCTGTCGAACATCGCGTCGTGAAGCTCGGTGCCCACATCATTGATCTCTCGGGATGTGAAGGCGGACGGATCGCGACCCATGACGCGCAGGCGCGTGCCACAATTCACCAGCGTGGGCGAAGGGTCGCGTTCGGTCGCGCGTCGTGCCGCGAGGCATTCCAGGGCTTCGCGCAGGTCATAGATCTCGCTGAGACCATCGGCAGTGATCGTGCGGATGAAAGTTCCGCGCGCCGGTTTCACCTCAACGACGCTTTCGCGCTCCAGCTTGCGAAGCGCTTCGCGCACCGGCATGCGGCCGATGTCGAGCTGCTGGGCGAGCTTGCGTTCGGACAGCGGTTCCGCCGGATCCACGGCGCCACCGAAGATCAATTCCACAATGCGGGCGTAGGCCCGGTCACTCTCGAATTCGAATGCGTCTGCCATGCCGACATACTGAACGACTGGTATACCAGTTACAAGTGGAGCTTCTACGCACCCCATTACGATTTCTGCGCCATCGGAACAAATGCGGTCTCAATTGGCCTTAACTCCGGGGAGAACGCCGGCGCACGTTGCTTCGATCTGCCGGCCCTGGAGACTAGCGGGTGTGTGAAGGCGATATTATCGTTCGGCGAAGGAAATCAGTCGGTTGATCGCACGCTTCGCCCTAAGGGCATGCTTGCTTTGTGTGACTTGAACCCGGTCGTCGGATCGGAGGCCGGATACCGGAAAACAGGGGCCGTCTGGTCTGAAAGGAGATTTCATTCCCCAGGGGTAGTTGGCTCGTCTTCGGCGATGGTCGCGGGGTGCGTGCTCAATAAACGTGCTCAATAAATAGGCCGGAAACCGGACGGAAGCGGGACTACGGGACTCGGTTGGTCGAGCCCCGTAGCAAGGTCGGTCGGACGGTTGCCCTATTCGGCGGCCGTCCGGGTCTGTTCGGCATTTTCCGCGCCGGGCTCCGTCGCCTGGATCGCGGTCAGAACGACGGTGTAGACGATGTCATCGACGAGAGAACCGCGGGACAGGTCGTTTACCGGCTTGCGCAGACCCTGCAGCGTCGGGCCGATGCTGACCACGTTGGCGGAGCGCTGCACCGCCTTGTAGGTGGTGTTGCCGGTGTTGAGGTCGGGGAAAATGAAGACGTTCGCCCGCCCGGCGATCGGGCTGTCCGGCGCCTTGGTTTGGGCAACGTTTTCAACGCTTGCCGCATCGTACTGGAGCGGGCCGTCGATGAGCAGGTCGAGCCGCAGTTCGTGGACGCGAGCGGTGGCCTCCTTCACCTTCTCGACACCTTCGCCGGTGCCGGAATCCCCGGTGGAATAGGAGATCATCGCAATGCGCGGATCGAGCCCGAAGGTTTCTGCGGTCTCTGCCGTCTGGATGGCGATTTCCGCAAGTTGTTCGGTGGTCGGGTTCGGATTGACGGTGCAGTCGGCATAGATGAACACCTCCTCCGGCAGCAGCATGAAGAAGACGCTGGAGACCAAGCTCAGGTAGGGGCGGGTCTTGATGAGCTGCAGGGCCGGACGCACGGTACTGGCGGTGGTGTGAACCGCACCCGACACCAGTCCGTCGACGTCGTCTTCGGCCAGCCTCATCGTGCCGGGGACGACCGTGTCCTGAAGCGCTTTGTCGGCCTGTTCCGGCGTCAGGCCCTTGGCCTTGCGACGCTCGACCATCGGCGCGGATGTAGCGCGGGCGCAATTCCGCGGGATCGAGGATTTCGATGTTGTCGGGCAACGTCACGCCCACCGCGGCAGCGCTTGCGCGCACATGGGCGGGCTCGCCCAGCAGCACGCAGCGGGCAATTCCCTTCCGCGCGCAAATGGCGGCGGCCTTGAGCGTGCGCGGTTCGTCGCCTTCAGGCAGCACGATCCGTTTGTTTGCCTGCCTGGCCATTTCCACCACCCGGTAGCGGAAGAGGGGCGGCGTCAGGCGGCGCAGGCGGGGATTGCGCGAGATTTCGGGAAGCCAGTCGCGCATATCATCGGCAAACCGCTCCACCCGGGACGCTGGGAAGGAGGTGGCGTTCGTCTCGCTCGTCTCGATCAGATCGCAGGGACAGGGTAGATGGCTCTCGTCGATCGCCTTGCGCAGATGCGCGGTCCATGTGGGATCCGAGGAGGTGCCGACGATGACGCGAACGAGGCTCCGGCCACGGGCCTGCTTGATGGCGTGGAGCGCGTCGTCGATCCTGTCGATCACTTCGTCCGCATCTTCGGCATCGCCGGAAACGAAGGGAATGGTGTCGCAGCTCAGGCCGCCTGCAATGACCTGGTTCAACTCGCTGATCAACGGGTGGCCGGCGGCTGGGGCGAGCCATTCGACGACCATGTATTCACGGTTCCGCCGTGCGGCGACCACGATGCCAACGATCTCGTCCAGAAGATCGGCCATCCGCTCCTCGCGGATCATCCTCTCCGCGGTGCGCATGGAGATCGATAGGCCGTCGGCCGCTGCCGCTTCCGCGCTCGTCGCTGCGACCGGTTTCACGTGCCCGACATCGTGTCCGGCTTCCGCAAACAACAGAACCAGCGCCTGCGCGATATCCGAAATCGGATCATCCGGAGAAGTGGGCACGAGGAAAAGGGCGCGTCCTTTTGGAAAGTTACTCATTGAACCATTGCCTTGCCTGTCTCGACCGCCGAGGGAATCTCCCGGTCAGGGTAAGCACGTCGAGCGCGATCATTCGGTTTTCGTGGTAGGGGAGGGTTGCGGGGGCGGTATCCGGGTTGCGTTTTGAGACCGCGCGTCGCGAGCAGATTGACTGCGGCATCGGTGGAACTGTCCTCGCGGTGTCCGAATGCCGTCGAGTAATCACGGCGTTGGACCGATTTTCCCGCGGGTTTTCGCCGATTTCGCTTGTGAAAACAAGTGTGTCGAGGAACGTCAGATGACGTAGCTCCCCCCCGGTGCCCGGGCATGAAAACATGACGTTACGTCCTTTTCGATCTCACAAGGCCGTTCGAACGGGCTAGTCGGGACCGCTCGGCGGCAGGTCTTTCTGGAGGGAGTCACGCAGGACGTCGATGAATTCGAGCGTGACCTTGGAGCGCACGCGGTAGCGGGGCCAGAGCGTCCAAAGGTTGAGATAGACCGGCGGATCGAGACGGCGCGTGACGACTGCATCGCCGAAGCCTGCGGGGGTGAAGGGGTCGACGATGGTCACGCCGAGCCCGTTCGCCACGAAGGCGCAGGCGCTTTCGGAATGACGCGTTTCGATCCGGTCATTGCGGCCAATGTCCAGATCGGAGAAGGCGTGTTCGATGGCGATGCGTTCGGCGTGGAGCGATATGAAGGGCTCGTCGCGCAGGTCCGACAGCTTGATCCGCTTCGCCGCCGTCAGCCGGTGTCCGCGCGGCAAGACGCACACGCGCTCCACCTTGTGCAGATGTTCGGTCTCGATGCTGGCATCGTCCGATTGCAGCGAGATCTTCACGTCCTGGCGCTGGCGCAGATAGTTCGACAGCAGGCGCGGAAGATAGCGTGAGGCGAGCGACGGGAAGGTGCTGATGGACAGGTGCCCGGCAATCTTGTCCCGGATATCCAGCGAAACGCGGCGGACTTCATCGATATCCACAAAGACGCGCTCCACCGACTGGTTGAGCTGCCAAGCTTCCGGCGTCGGCGTGATGCTTCCCGCCTGGCGGGTAAAAAGAGGGTAACCGCAGGACCCCTCAAGCGCCGCGATCGCCTTTGTAACGCCCGGTTGAGAGATGTTCAGCTTGCGCGCGGCCCCCATCATCGAGCCCGCTTCGATCACCGTACGGAATATCTCTAGCTGCCGAAAATTCATGATACCGCTCACAACTTTTACTCATGGTGGTATGGAATATTAATATTTGCAAGCCGTCGGTTTGTCGCCTCACTGTGCATTCATTACCAAAACTACCGGCAAAATATGCCTAAAATGAAACACAGAAGGCGATAATCTGTAATATTTGACAAGTCCCAGACGGTTGCCGAAATCCTGGAACGTCTCAAGGATGTGGAGTCCGAAGCGGTAACCAATGCCCTCGTCCGGCTGGGCCTGAGCGGTTGGATGGACGGCGCTCTGCCGCTCGGCCCCTCCGACCATGTCGTCGGACGTGCGCGCACAGTCAAATACGCGCCCAAGAACGGCGTGGTGAAGGCACAGCAGTCGATCTACTCGGTCATCCGCAGCACCGAAGCGGGGGCAGATCCTCGTCCTCGATACCGGATGTGCGAACAGCTGGATCCTGGGCGAAAACGTTGCCCACGCGGCCTATTACCAGGGGCCCGGCGGTATCGTGTCCGATTCCCTGTCCCGCGATGCCCGGCTTATTCGTGAAATGGACTTCCCCGTCTATACGCGGGGCATTTCCGCCCGTCCGCCCGCCATTGTCCTCGTCGACACGGATGTGCCGGTCGAGTGTGCCGGCGCGCGCGTGCTCAGGCGACTATCTCGTGGCCGATGCCGACGGCGTCGTCGTCATTCCGCAGGAGCGGATAGAGAAAGTCCTCGTGGAGATCGCAGATATCGAGCAACTCGAGAAGGACCAGGAGAAAGCGCTCGCAGACCGCGCGTCGCTTGAGTCCATCGAAGCGCTCATCAGGCGCAAGAAGGTTCGTAAAGGCACGCCCGCCTGAGCCGACCTGAAGACCTGTCCAGCAGGAAGAGGAAGATACTCAAATGAACGTCAAGTCC
The DNA here is from genome assembly GCF_030066895.1 of Breoghania sp. Lineage (GTDB taxonomy): Bacteria > Pseudomonadota > Alphaproteobacteria > Rhizobiales > Stappiaceae > Breoghania. Next base: position 252,276 of record NZ_JASJAV010000003.1, read on the forward strand.
AGTCTGGTCGCCCTCGCTTTTACGGCCTCCAGTCTCGCCTTGCTCGCGGCTCCCTCCCAGGCTGCGTTCCCGGAAAAGCCCGTTGAGATGATCGTGCCCTACGGCGCCGGCGGTCAGATCGATTTCTCGGCGATCGCGGCCGCCAAGCCCGACGGCTACATGATCGGCTGGATCAATTCCGGCATTCTCACCAGCTCGATCGTGCGTCCCGACGTGACGTTCAACATCGACACCTATGACTACGTCGCCAACATCGTGATCGATCCGGGCGTCCTGTCGGTGGCAGGCGATTCCGACATCAACTCGCTGGAAGATCTGATCGCTCTGGCGAAGAAGGAAAAGATTACGGTCAGCCACGAAGGCATCGGCGGCGGTGACCACCTCGCCGTGCTGCAGTTTGAGCATGCGGCCGACGTCGCCTTCGATCTGGTGGCCTTCAATGGCGATGCCGAAGCCAAGGCGGCACTTCTCGGCGGCCATATCGGCACGATCGAGGGCAATGTCTCCGAAGAGGTCGGCTCGTTCAGGACGGTCAGCTGAAGCCGCTAGTCGTGTGGGCCTCCAAGCGCAACCCGGATTTGCCCGACACGCCGATCGGCAAGGAACTCGACTACAACATCATCACCGCTTCCTCGCGCGGTCTGGCCGGCCCGAAGGGGATGAACGAAAAGGCTCTGACCAAGCTGCGCGACGCGATGGTGAAGATCACCGAGGATCCGGAGTTCCTCGCCGCGCTGAAGAAGCTCAACATGCCGCTCGACGTGCTTGTCGGTGACGACTACCAGGCCTTCACGGCCGAGCAGAATGACGGCTACAAGAAGCTGTGGGCCGAAAGCCCGTGGCAGTAAGCTTCCGGCAAAACACCGTGAACTGGCGTGATTTCTGGATCGCGGTGGCCGTCATGGCGACCGCGGCCTTTGCCGCCTGGGATGTCTGGGGGTCTGAAGCACGGAGCCGCCCTCTTTCCGCTGATCACGTTGGCGGGGCTGTTCGTCAGCGGCCTGCTCCTGCTCGTGACCGCCTTGCGGCTCGTCGTGAGCGACGAACCGGCCGGGGACGGTGACTATGACGAGCGGCCGTTCCTCTGGCAGCCGCTGGTGCGCCTTTTCGTCATGACCGCGCTCTTTGCGACCGTGGTCTCCTGGATCGGGTTCTACCCGGCGACGTTCCTTTAACTGGCAATCCTGTTCAGCCTGTTTTCTGACCTGCGACCGCTCCACGGCTTCGTGACGGCGACCGTCCTTACTGCGCTGATCTAACTGATTTTCTCGATCCTGATGGAGGTGCCTACTCCTCCCGGATCGCTGATCGAGCTCCTTTCGTAGAGCCCGGTCAAGTCGATGGAATGACCGTATGGATACGATACTGGCTGCCGCCGTTTATATCTTCGAGCCGATGACGCTTATGGTGCTGATTATCAGCACCGTCGTCGGACTTTTCGTTGGAGCGCTGCCGGCGCTTTCCTCCACGATGGGCGTCGCCTTGTGCATTCCCATCACCTTTTCGATGAATCCGGCGAACGCGCCGGTTCTGTTGGGAGTGATCTACACCAGCTCCGTCTTCGGCGGATCGGTGACCGCGATCCTGCTGAGAACACCGGGCACCGACGCTTCCATAGCCACGACCTTCGACGGCTATCCGATGGCGCAGCGGGGTCAAGGCGCGCAAGCAATTGGCATGGCGCTGGTCGCCTCGCTGATCGGCGGCCTGTTCTCCGTCGTCGTGCTGCTATTCGTGGCCCCGCCCATGTCGCGCCTGGCACTGCTGTTCGGGCCGCAGGAATATGTCTACCTGACGATCTTCGGGATGATCTTCATCCTCGGCGTGTCGGGCGGCGTTCCGGTCAAGGCGCTCATCTCCGCCAGGCTCGGGCCTCTGATGGCGACCGTCGGGTTCGACCTGTCACCGGCTATCCCCGGCTGACTTCGGCCATGACGAGCTGTTCGAGGGCGTGTCGCTTCTACCCGCGCTGATCGGCATCTTCTCCGTGTCGCAGGCGATCTCGCTGTGCACCGGCGAGGCCAAGATCGGCACGGCCAACATGATCGCGGCCAAGGGCAAGACGCTTCCGAGCCTGAAGGTTCTCCGGCGTTGCGTCCGCACCCTGGTTCGCTCCTCCTTCATCGGCATCCTGCCGGGGGGTGGGCACGAGCGTGGCCGCCTTCATCAGCCATGACGAGGCGCGCCGCCGCCGGTCCGACAATCCGGAAGCCTTCGGAACGGGCGAGATCGAGGGCGTGGCAGCTACGGAAGCCGCCACAACGCGGTGACGGGCGGCTCGCTGGTGCCCGCTCTGACGCTCGGCATTCCGGGAAATGCCGTGACCGCCGTCTTCATCGGCGGGTTGACCATTCACGGGCTGGTGCCGGGGCCGCGTCTCTTCACCGAGCATTCGGAAATCGTCTACACGCTGATCCTGTCGCTGTTCCTCGGCAATCTCGCGTTCGCGGCCATCGGGCTTTTCGCAGCGCCCTGGGTCTCGCGCGTGGTCAAAATGCCCAGCACGATCCTCGGGCCGACGATCATCATCTTCTCGGTCATCGGGTCCTATGTGCTCCGGAACAGCATGTTCGACGTCTGGCTGGTGCTCGGGCCGATCCTGGAGACCAATCTTCAGTGTTCGCTGCAGATCTCCGGCGGCGACTGGATGATCTTCCTCACCAGCCCGCTGTCCTACATGATCATCGCGTTGATCGCGCTGACACTCGCCTACCCCTTCATCTCGCGCCTTTGCCACCGCAGCGGCAGACGCTCCAAGCAGGAAGACGGCTCGTCGTGAGCCGTCGCCCGCTTCACAACCTCCGCAGAGAAAAACAATGAACAAGATCTCGTCGCCTATGCTGGCGACCAAGCCGTCCGCCAGCACCGCCGTGTCCGGTTGCGCCCGGGCCCTCAAGGCCGAAGGCCGGGACATCATCAGCCTCGCCATCGGCGAGCCGGATTTCGATACGCCCGCCCACATCATCGAGGCCGCCAACAAGGCGATGGGCGAGGGCAAGACGCGCTACACCAATGTCGACGGCACCGCAGAGCTGAAGGCCGCGATCCAGCGCAAGTTCAAGTCTGAGAACGGCCTCGATTTCGCGACCGAGCAGATCGTCGTGTCCACCGGCGCCAAGCAGGTGATATTCAACGTCCTGATGGCGATCGTCGATCCCGGCGACGAAGTAATCATCCCCGCGCCCTATTGGGTTTCCTACCCGAAAATATCGCGGATTGCGGGCGGCACGTCGGTGATCGTGAACGGCACGGCAGAGAACGGCTTCAAGGTGACGGCAGAGGCGCTGGAAGCCGCCATTACCGACAAGTTGCGCTGGCTGATCCTCAATTCGCCGTGCAACCCAAGCGGTGCGGTCTACACGGCCGACGAACTCCGCGCACTTGCGGACGTTTTGCTGAAGTATCCGCAGGTCGGGATCCTGAGCGACGATATCTACGAGCACATCATTTTCGATGATCAAAAGTTCACCTCGATCATCGCCGTGGAGCCGAGCTTGCGGAGCGCACCGTTGCGGTCAACGGTGTCTCCAAGGCCTACTGCATGACGGGCTGGCGTCTGGGCTACGGTGGCGGCCCGACCGACATCATGCGCGAGGTTCGCAAGCTTCAGTCGCAGAGCACCTCGTGTGTCTCCTCCATCAGCCAGGCCGGTGCGGTCGCTGCTCTCGAAGGCCCGCAAGGTTCTCTTGCCGCCAACCGTCAGGCATTCCGTCGCCGGCGCGACATGCTGATGCCGCTTCTGGCGGAGACGGGTCTTTCCTGCCGCAAGCCGGACGGCGCTTTTTATGTGATGGCGGGTTGCAGCGATTATCTCGGCACCAAGTTGTCCGCCGGGATGGCCATTGAGAACGACGTGGATCTCGCCAAGGTGATCCTGGAAGAGGCCGGTGTCGCGACCGTGCCGGGAACGGTCTTCGGTGCCCCGGGCTTCCTGCGGCTGAGCTATGCCGTCGATGACGAGAAGCTCAAGCAGGCGGTGGAGCGGATCGCTGGTTTGTGCCGGTCGCTGACGCGCTGAGATGGAGCGGGATGAGGCACGGTGCATTTCTCCGTGCCTCATTCATTCTTGCCGTCCCGCCTCACGCGATCGTGCCGCGTTCGACCATTTGCACCGGCACATCGAAACGGGTCGATGGCGCATCGGCCGGGCGCTCGATGGCCTCCAGCGTGGCGCGGGTCCGATCTTCCAGCGATTGCCGGATCGTCGTCAGTCCGTGCAATGACCAGCCGGAAATCGGTGCACCGTCGAAGCCGATCACCGACAGGTCTCCGGGCACGGAAAGCTTCAGCTCGAAATGGGCCGTGTTGAGGACGCCGAGCGCGATTTCGTCCGTTACCCCGAAAATTCCACCGAGCCCTGGTTTCGCGAGTAAGGTACGGATTGCTTCCACGCCGGTGGCGTAGGTGTTGGCGCCGTCGGTCCAGCGGGTCACGGGGATGCCGCGCCGTTCCATTTCCGCGCAAAAGGCTTCCGCGCGTTCCGTCTTTGCGGATGTCCGCGAACCGGAGACGACGACTGCCACGTTTCGACAGCCCGCGGCCGCCAGACGTTCGGCCGCCGCATGCCGAATCGGAAACGATGAGGCCTGCCAGCGTGCCGTGCGGCGGAGGCGGGCGGTTGATCAGCACCATGCGGGCGCCGTTTCTCGCGCAAAGCCGGATCAGTTCGTCGGGCGTTGCCCCCGACAACAGCACCACGGTGCGGGCGCGATAGTCGAGGAGGCGCGCCAGATCCTCCGATTTTCCTTCACTGCTCTGGGCGGTGTTCATCAATAGGCATTGAAGCCCACGCCGATGAAGCGCGGCTCTCAACGAGTTCAGCTGGGTGGAAATATAGGGGTTGGCGAAATTGCCGCCGACTATGCCGACGAGATCGGAACGTTCCTGGTGGAGTGTGCGCGCCAGCCGGTTGACGCGGTAGCCGAGTTCTTCCGCCGCCTCCAGAATGTACGAGCGGGCGGACTTGGAAACCTGGGCGCCGGGCGTGAAGGCCCGCGAGATGGTGGAGCGCGAAACGCCAGACAGCCTTGCCACGTCGGAGGCCGAGACGAACCGGCCGAACGGGCCGCGCCCCTCTCCTCGACAGCTCATCGCGGTAGCAGGCTCCGGTCGATCACCTCGTTCGCAAGGGCGATCATCGGGGGCAGGGGATGGGCCGTCTCCAATCCGCGCAAGGTGCGCAGATGGCCGATGGCGCCATCGAGGTCCGGAAATTCATCCGTTCGCCGCCAATGCAGCCAAAGCGCCAGAACGTTGACTGAGCGCGAGCGACCGCCCCGGCAGTGGACCAGAAGCCCGCCTCGTCAATGGGCGGGATAGTGCTCCTTTCCCTCCGTGTAGCATTGCCCGGTCCGTCGCGCATGCCGATCTGGTAGCGACGCATTTCGGTGCCGTCGGCAAAGGCGAGCGGGCCGGGAAAGATGTTCATCGCCAGATTGAGGCTTGCGGTGATCCCGACCTTCATCAGCGCATCCGCGTCTTCGGCCGCCGTCAGGTTTCCGAGCCACAGCCGGTCGAGCCCCGGGCCGATATCCTCGGCGACGGGAATGAGCAACGGGCGGACATCCTCGCGCGCCTCGGCCTTCGGCACGAAGGCGGGCAGGGCGTTTCGGGTTGCGGTGTGCGTCATACGTCTGCTTCCGGCGTTTGAACGAGGATTGGCCCGAGTGCTGCGGCAAGATCGAGGAAGGCGGGGAGGATCTGCCTGGCTCCGGTCATTTCAGCCGCGGCGACGATATCTGTGAGCCGGGGGTGAACGTTCCAGCCCATCCAGCGCGCGCGACCCGAAGCGATCGGGCCATGCGCCGCGCTCGTTTTGGGAACGTGGCTTGAAAAGATGAACCGGAAGTCGTCGCGGGCCCTCAGCCAGGAGGGAAGGCTCTCGTCGGCATTGGAACCGCTGGCGACAATCACCTGGCCGGAATGGGCCGTATGTTCGTCCACGACTGGCGAGGCCTCGCCAGTCAACTGTTCGGTTTCTTCCGCGATGCGGGCGCAGGCGTGAACCGTCAATCCGCGTTCGGTCAGGGCCGCGACCGTTCGATGGGCACGGTAGCACCGCTCCGTTGGAGGCGGCATCCGCCATGGCCTCGATCTGATCGTCGAGATCTTCGTCGCGATCGCCATAAGAGGTATCGGCCAGCAGCGTTGCGATCTTCGGAAATGGATAGCAGGGAAGGAGCGTGCCTTCGGTGCTGAAGTCGCCGGTATAGAGGAAGCCTCCGTTCGGCGTGTCGAACCGGTTCCAGAGCCCACCGGGGACATAGCCCGCGCGTCCCGTTTGCACGGTCAGGCCCAACACGTCGGTTTTTCCGCGTTCGGTTCGGGCAATATATGGGCGTTCTTCGGGCGGTAGCCGTCGGGTAGGCCGTGGAACGTGCGGGCGCTGGCATAGACCGGCGGCATGCCGATCTCGTTCAGGCGGTCGAGCGCGCCGACGTGATCGACATGGGCGTGCGAAAGGATCACCGCATCGACGGTTCCGGCTTGCGAGAGGTCGGGGCGCTCGCCGCGCTCCAGTTCGTCGCCCAGATCGAGCAGCAGCTTCCAGCTTTCGATTTCCAGCAGGAAGATAGCCGTCGACTTGCGGCCGATGCCCCTCAGGGAGATCAGTCGCGCCGCGGCAAAACTCCTTCCGGTAGACGGCGGCCGAAGAGAAGGTTCACCCCCATCAGCACCAGAACCAGCGCGACCATCAGACAGTTGACGGCGGCGGCAAGCGTCGAGGAGCCTACTTCTTCCAGGAAGATGATGGTCGGGCCGATGGTTCGCGCCCTGGAGGAGACCAGCAGCACGGAGGTCTGGATCTCGTTGATCGCGGTCATGAAGACGAGGATCGCAGCCGCCGTCGGCGCCGGGGCGAGTGCGGGCAGAAAAATGTCTTTCAGCCGAGCGAAGATGCCTGCACCCGCAAGCTGGGTAGCCTCATCGAGATTGAGGTCGATCTCTGTGTAGCCGTCGAGGATGGGGCGGAGCGCCAGTGCCAGAAAGTTCGACAGATAGGCGGTGAGAATCACCCAGACCGTGCCGTAAAGCTCGGTGTCGATCAGCGGCAGGAGCCGCAGGAAGGACAGGATCATCGCCACGCCGATGATGATGCCCGGAAGGGCATAGGCGAGTTCTGAGGTGAGACGCAGGATCTGGGCGACAGGGCCTTCGCGCCAGGTCAGCACGTAGCCGAGCGCAACGGCCAACGGAATGAGCACTGCCACGGTGACAAGCGTCAACCAGAGGTTCGTGAGGAACGCCTCGCGGATGCCCTCGTGATGGAAGAGCGCGCTGGCGAAGTTCTCGAAGGTGACGGTATCGAGATTGAGCGGCTGGCCGTAGCCGCGCACAAGCGCGGTGCCGAGAAGCGCTGTCAGGGGCAGCACGAGACAGATCACCAGATAGAGCCAGGCAAACGTGTAGATCGGCGCCCACCAACGGCCCAGAGCCATGCGGGGCTGCCGTTGGGCGGTATCGGCGCGCTGGTCGCCGCGCCGGGCTAACCATGCGGTGACGCTCATGCCGAGAACGGTGAGGACGGCGAGCAGCAGCGCCAGCAACGCCATGTCGTTGAGCGCGGAGGGACCGTAGGAATTCAGCCGCCGATAGATCAGCGTGATCAGCGTGGAGACGTGGGCCGGGATACCGAGCATCGCCTGAATGCCGAAATTTCCGATCGACGAGACGAAGGTGAGAACCGCGCCCGCAAAGATGCCGCCGTGGATGAGCGGCAGGACGATGTCGCGGATGACCGCGCCGCCGCCCGCGCCGTTCGCACGTGCCGCTTCGATCAGGGAGGCTGGAACGCGTTGCAGGCTGGCGCGCACGAACAGGAAAACGAGCGGCACGTTGTAGAGACCGAGCAGAAAGACGATACCGCCCTCGAAATAAAGCGGATGGTGGGTGCCCGGCGGTAGCGACAGGCCGAGCGGTCCGAGCACGGGGCTTGCTGGGGAGAATGCCTGAATCCAGGCAAGGGTCGTCACCTGCGGCGGGATCATCAGCGGCAGCACGAAACCGAAGACCCACAATGTGGGATGGCGCATGTCGGTGAGGCTCACCAGCAGGGCTGCGGCGGTGCCGGTCACGGTGGCGAGAACGGTCGCGGAAACCGAAATGCGGATGGTGTTGAGAGTTGCCTCCAGCACCCGGCGGTCGCCCAGTACGTCCTCGATCCGCGCCCAGTCGAAGGCGTCGTGCGGTATTAGTGCAGAATAGGCCAGACGCGCCAGCGGGATGATAGACAGCACCCCGACGAAAATGACGAGCGCGATCAGCAGGGCGGGTTCTCCGCTCGGACGGCGGAAGAACCGAAGTGCCCGGGAGGGGCGCTTCGGAATGTCGAGAGCAAGGCTCATCGGATTACAGCCCGAAGATGTCGGCGAATTTGGCGCAGATCTCTTCATTGGTCTTGACCGCTTCATCGGCATCATAGCCCAGCAGCTTAATGTCCTCGACCTTCGGATAGCCTTCCTGTCCCTCGACGCCCGGCAGGATCGGCAGGTTGCCCTGCTTGGCGACCAGTTCCTGGCCTTCCTTGCTCAGCAGGAAGTCGATGAAGATCTTGGCTTCCTTGGGGTGCTTGGTGGTGGCCATGATGGTGGCCGGTTCGGTGATGAAGGAAACGCCGTCCTTCGGCGCGATGTAGTCGATCGGGGAACCGGCGACCTTGGCGCGAAGCGCGTTGGCGTCGACGACGATGCCGTATTTCGCCATGCCGGAGGCGGCCGCCTTGATCGCCGGGCCGTTGCCGCCCTCAGGCACTATGCCGAGATCGTTGATTAGCGCATGCAGGTGGTTGAGCGCAGCACCCGAATAAAGCAGCGAGGGAACGGCGATCTTGCCGCGGTTTTCTTCCTTTAGAAGGTCGGCCCACTTCTCGACCGGCTTGGCGATCTCAGTGTTGTAGGCGATGTCGGTGGTGATTGCCTTGGTGCTGAAGAAGGTCATGTCCTTGTCGTCGGTCGCCGGGTTGTAGGCATCGACCGGGGCTTCCGGATAGGCCAGCAGGTGGTCGCCGGCCTTCAGCTCGCCGAGATTGATGACATCGGCGACCAGCAGAACGTCGGCCTGCACCTGACCGGTCTCGATCTCCGCCCGCATGACATTCATCAGAGCGGTGGTCCCGTTGCGGGTCCATTCCACCTTGATGTCGGTATGGGCGGCCTCGAAGGCATCGACGGTGCTTTGCGCCTGCTCCGGCGGCTGAGAGGTGTAAAGCGTCAGCGTCGTCTGGGCGTATGCGGCGGAGGAGGCGAGCATGGCCGCCAGGGTAAGGGTGACCAGTTTCATCGGTTTGTCCTTGGGTCGATATCAGGATCGGTTGGCAATTACAGGGAGAGGGAAGCGTGGGAGGCGGTGGACGGTTCGGGAATGACCCAGCAGTTGCGCGTAGGGAGAAGGTGATCCGCTGGCCCTGTGTCACCGACGCAGATGCGGCGATTTTGAGGGAGAGCGGGACGGTGCCGGACGGTTCGGCCATCAGTCGGCGCGTAGGTAGGATCCGCGATAGGTGGCGCGGGTCACGTTGGCGGGGATGCCCGTGTTGTCATTGGTTGCGATCACGGTCAGGTCGCCGGGATGGACGGAGACGCGCGCGCGCTTTCGCGGCGGCTCGCCGGGGGCGCAGCGCAGTTCCACCGGCTGGCCGAAGAGCGATGCGGCAGCCCGGCCGTTGCCGAGCGGGCGGATGTCTTAGGCCTCCAGAACGCGGCCCTCGCCGATGAAACCGGCAACCGTTTCGCAGGTGGGCTGGCGGAAGAGGGCTTCGGGGCGGTCGAATTGCAGGATGCGGCCGTGGTTCATGACAGCCACGCGGTCGGCGAGCGCCAGCGCCTCGGCCTGATCGTGGGTAATGTAGAACATGGTCGCGCCGGAGCGCGCGTGGAAGGCGGCGAATTCCTCCTCCAGCGCACCGCGCAGGTGGACGTCGAGATTGGCCAGCGGCTCATCGAGCAGCACCACCCGGCTTTCCATCGCCAGGCCGCGGGCGAGCGCCACGCACTGGCGCTGACCACCGGAAAGGTCCGCGGGGCGACGGTCGGCAAATCCGCCCAGTTCCACCAGATCGAGAACGTGCGCGACGCGGGCGGCGCGGTCCTTTTTCGCAAGACCGGCGATCTTCAGGCCATAGGCGACGTTCTGCGCCACGTTCATGTGCGGCCAGAGCGCATAATTCTGGAATACGACGCCGATATTGTGCTTTTCCGGCGGGACGTGACGGCTCGGCCCCGACACCGTCTGTCCGCCGATCTCGATCTGTCCGGCATCGAGCGTTTCGAACCCGGCAAGACAGCGCAGCAATGTGGTCTTGCCGCATCCTGAAGGGCCCAGGACCGCAACGAACTCGCCTTCCTCGATCTGAAGCGAGATGTCTTTCAGGATCGGCGTGCGGTCGAAACTCTTTGCGATGGAGTCAATGCGGATTTCACTCATGGGTGGGCCTTCCTTCGGAACTGCACAGCTGTGCAGCGCGGGGAAAGAGCTAGTCCCGGCAGGCAACACTGGAATGACGCTCGCATGACGTTCCGATGAACAATTCCTGCCCCTAGGGAGCCTCAGCTATCGTTCAAACTGGGAAGTGGGGCGTAGGAAAACCGATATACGCAGGCTTGATGGCGGAGCTGCGCAAAGCGTCACATGAGTGATGTGTTGGATCGTGATCCTTTTTATCGCCCGGAAAGGTGAAAGCGGCGTATTTCGAGGTGACTGGAAAGTAGTCGATATTTCAAGCACGCGCCTGCGTTGCATAACGGAAGGGACGTTCCGTCGTGACGGGCCTAGATATATAATTTATCAAAAATAAAATGAACAAAATTTGAGTAATATTTCTATAGATGAAAATTTTATGTCGTTTTTGACAAGATTGGTGCAAGGTATATTTAGGCGACTTGATTTTCGTTGAGACGTAACGGATTCAGAATGCACTTGAGACAATTTGCGTGTGGATGAGTGATCCCAATTTCCCACAATGTGATATTCCAGAAATCAATCGGCATCTGGATCTGCGGGCTGCACATAGGTGACTTCAATCTGCTCATATGTGCGGCAGATATTCGAGGTTGAATTGAATATCCCCTCATTCAATTCGTGAGATGAGGCCCTTCGCACTTTTTTGCGTAAAGAGATCGCAAAAACGACGAAGTGTTCCGTGGATAGCATAAGCGATACGGCGAGTATCCAGAATTATGGATTAACCTCTCTTGAGGTGGTCATTCTGAGCGGCAAGTTCGAAGAAGAGTTCGAGATCGAAATAGATCCGGCCATCGTCTTCGAATATCGCATCCATCGATGCGGTCTGCGCGCATTTGCTGAAAAGCGGTTTCTAGCATGAGCACGTCGCGGGGCCACTATATCGGCCTTTCGGTATCGGGACATGATCCGGCATTCGCGATCGTGGGGCCTGAGGCGATCTGCTATTTGCGGAGGCGAGCGATACCTGCAGGACAAGCGGGCTTGGAGCGCGACCCCGGATCTGTCTGCGCATATCGTTCTGGGATCTCCCGGTTGTGCGGGGCTGCGAGCGAAATCATCATTGCCGGCAGCTGGCACAACCCGAAGCCCGATGTCGTAGCATCGTCAGACGTGGAGAGTGCGAGCGAGTATGCCAAGGTCCTGAGCGACAGCGATGCGCTCTGGTTGAACGGCCTGCAGCGCCGGGCCTTCGAGGCGACGGGCGCTCATCTCAGAGCCTATCTGGGCCTGCCTGCCGACACGGCGGTGCGTCGATACGATCATCATCTCGCCCATGCGCTTACAACTGGTGTCAGTTTTGCGAACTGCGGGATGCGCTTTGTCTCGTCATCGATGGGGAAGGCGAGGTCGGGTCTGTCAGCCTCTTTAATATGCGATAGCGTCGGTTCTCCCGTCGCTGGCTGTCCTGGGGACCCGGCAGTCTGGGGGCGATCTACGCCTGGGCGACTGACCGATGTGGTTTCGACTGGCGGGCGGGTGAGGAATGGAAGGTCATGGGGCTGGCGGCTCTCGGGCAGTCCGACGAGGGCGTGACGCAAGTGCTTCGAGATCTCGTGCGGATCGAAAACGGACGGCCCATGGCCGGTTCCGCCGAGGCGCTCGAGATGGCACGGCAAGCCGTTGCGCCTTTTGAGCGTGCGCGCGGAGACGGCGACGTGGAAAAGGCTGCGGATCTGACGGCCAGCGCACAGGCCGCCTTCGCCGATCTCGCCGATCAGATGCTCGAGGTGGCGCTGGCTGGCTCGATAGGCAACCTCCTCCTTTCGGGCGGATGTGCGCTCAATTCCGCTTACAATGGCATAGTGCGGCGCCGTTTCGGTCTCCAGGCGGTGCATGTGCCCAGTGCTCCGGCTGATGACGGGACTGCGATCCGCGCGGCGATAGCCGCCTGGCTTGAGGACCATCCGGATCGCGAATTGCCGCAGTGCCGCACTCCCTTCCTGGGCTCGGCCGTGCGCCCCTCGGCGGTCGATGCCCTTGCCCGTAACCTTGCCGGTTGCGAGATCGAGCGGACCGGTGATGTATCGGCTCGTCGGGTCGCGGATCTGCTGGCCGCGGGCAAGATCGCGGGCGTCATGCGGGGGAGGGCGGAGTTCGGGCCCCGGGCGCTCGGTAACCGGTCCATTCTGGCAGACTCGACCCGTGCCGACATGCAAGGACACGATCAATGCGCGGGTAAAGGGGTGCGAGGCCTATCGTCCCTTTGCTCCGATCATTCCCGAAGAGGTCGTTGAAGACTGGTTTCTTTATGCTTAGTCCTCGCCCCACATGTCGTTTGCCCTGCCGTGGCGCGAGAAGGTGCGGGATCGGGTGCCCGCCGTCGTTCATGCCGACGGCACCGATCGGCTGCAGACGGTGAACCGCAGCGAGACCCCGTGGATGCATGACCTCGTTACCGCCTTTGCGGAAGAAACGGGCGTGCCGGTGATCCTGAACACCAGTTTCAACATCATGGGAAAGCCGATCGTCCACGAGGTGGAAGATGCGGTGGCCGTTTTCGCCACGACGGGGCTCGATGCGTTGCTCATCGACGATCTTCTGGTGTGTAAGCCGGATGGAGGGGCTGCGTGATGGAGAGGGACGATCTTTCCTGGGCGCTGGACCATCTGGATTCGGACAATCCGTGTGAGCGCCTTGCGGCCTGTCGCACGCTGGTTTCGCGCGGGGCGATCAACACGGCCGAACCGGTGCTGGACGAACTGGGAGAGCGGGAGGCTTTGGCGCGTGAGGTGGACATGCTGCGCTCCGCCTGCCGCTATATACGCCGGGTTCTGATTGAAACACGGGTCTTGGATGAGGTCGGAAATCCCGCCCTGTCGGAAGAGGCGGAACAGCGAATTCTCGCCGGACGCAGCTTCGATGACTTCTACATGCTGAGGAAGGAGGAGGGCAGCGACAACCTGATCATTGTCTTCACCTGCATGGGCCAGAGTTTCGGCGTGTCGCTGGCGCTTCTGTTGCGCATCCTGAAGCACTTCGATTGCCACGTCATCTTTCTGCAGGACCGGAACGAACAATACTATTTCGGCGGAGTGGAAGGGCTCGACGGTTCCTGGATCAACGCTCGCCCGGCTGAAACAGGTGGTCCGGAAGCTGTTGGCAAAGAAAATCTTCTGTCTCGGCCAATAGGGTGGCGGCTATGCCGCCATTCAGTTTGCGGTGGATCTTCGCGCACGCGGGGTCCTGACCTTCGCGCTTGCCACGACGCTGGACTCGTTGTGGCAAATGGAGACCTTCGGTGCGATGCGTTGCCCGGCGGGCCCGAGAATGGGCTGCCGCAACCGCTGGATCTTGCCGTTCAGCTGAAGCGCGCCAAGCCCGTGCCGCATATCGGCATCGTTTTCGGTGCTCTTGCGGAAGAGGATGCTGCCCAGGCAGAACGGTTGCGGCATGAGGCCGTCGAACACGTTCGGGGCGACGGGTAAGCGGAGCACACGGTCTTTTCCAAGGTGGTTGCCGAAAACCTGCTCGATGACATGATCGCGGCCTTGTTCCGAAACAAGCCGCATGGCATGCGGCGTCCGAGATGACTATCGAGGTGGTGGCCTTCATGGTGAGTTTCGTCGCCGAAATATCGGTGCTTGCCGAGGCCGATGCGACCGCTCCCGCGCTGCGCTTCCTGGCGCGTGGCGAGCGCGAGGTATTTGCCGCCGATCGCGGTGAATTGCTGACGGCTGCGCGGTATCGCCGCCGGATTGGAAGCGCGCGGTCTTGCGGGGGAGCGGGCCCTGCTCGCCTTTGCCGCCGGCCCGGAATTCATTCAGACCCTGCTCGGCTGTTTTCTCGCCGGAACAGTTGCCGTTCTTGTGCCGATGCCGCGCGCGGGAGCGCGCACGAGCCGTCTTGATCGGATCATCGAGGATTGCGGCGCGAAGGCTGTCCTGTGTTGCGAGGCGGGCCGGTCGTCTCTCGTCAGGCATCTTGCCGAGGTCGGAGTTGCATCTGAGGCGGCGATTGTCACGTTCGAGACCTTGCGAGAGGAGGGCGCTGCCTTCCGTCCTGTCTGTCTCAGGCTTTCCGGGCGCGGAGACGATGTCGCCCTGATCCAGTACACCTCCGGCTCGACGCCTCAGCCGCGCGGCGTGCTGATCAGAAACGAAAATCTCATCGAAAACGGACGCCTGGTGGAGCGAGCCTGGCATCTCGACTATGAGACCATGCTCAACTGGATGCCTCATTTTCACGACATGGGGCTGATGGGCGGTCTTCTCTATCCGATGCTCTGGGGGCGGAAGAGCGTGTAGATGGCGCCGCTCGCCTTCTTGCAGCGCCCCGCGCGGTGGTTGAAGGAGATCTCGCATTGGCGTGCGACCATGAGCGGCGGCCCCGCCTTCGCCTTCGAACTCGCCTTGAAGGCGGCGGACGATGCGCTTCTGGAAACGCTGGATCTCACCGCATGGCGGCGGGCCTTTTGCGGGGCGGAGCCGGTGCCGGAAGCTCTCCTCAAACGGTTCCGCGAGCGCCTTGCCCCGGCCGGGCTTTTCGATGAGAGCGTCTTTGCCTGCTATGGCCTGGCGGAGGTGACGCTTTTCATCGCCGGGCATCCATCCGTTGCCCCCTGTCCGTTGCCTGCCGGTTCCCGGGATCTCATCCGGATCGTCGATGCGGAAACCCGCCGGCCGGTGTGTGAAGACGGACAGTCCGGCGAGATCTGGATTTCCTCGCCCTCCGTCGCCTCGGGTTATTTCGGGAATGCGTAGGCGTCCGAGCGTACCTTTCGTGCTGTGACGGAGTCCGATGACGGGGCCCATTATCTGCGCACCGGCGATATCGGCCTCGTTCGGAACGACACCTTGTATGTAACTGGACGGTTGAAGGATACGCTGGTCGTCAACGGCCACAATGTGGTCGCGCCCGACATCGAATGGCTTGCCGGGGAGATGAATCCCGGCCTCAATCCGCTGGCGGCGGCTGCATTCGAGGGAAACCGGTCGGGCAGTGCGGTTTTGCTGATAGAGGTTAAGGACAAGCGCTCGGCAATTGAAAACATTCAGGCTTTGGAGAAGCGAATCGCCGCCAATTTGCGCGCCGAATTCGCTTTCGATCAGGTCGTCGTGCATGTTCTGGAGCGCGGCGTCCTGGAACGTACAACCAGTGGCAAGATCCGCCGATAGGCGGCGAGGGACGGTTATTTCAACGCGCTCCCGGCAACTTCCGGAGGGAATGACGTCTGATGTCCCGTAATGTAACCGGCCATGCCCGCATTGTTGAAGAACAGTCCGGGGGAGAATGGGGCCTGTCGACCCAGTGCACGACGGTGACGGATTATGGCGTTGCGCGAAAGGTTGCGCGCAGCACCGGCTTCGACGTGGTCGACATGCCGAAATACTATCGCGACATGGCCGAGATGACCGGATTGCAGCTCGACGCCATCACGTGGATCGTCAATTGCATTCCCTTCTTTGCGCATGGCGAGCGTCACCTTCTGCTGCGGCGCGTGATCGTCGAGGTATTCAAAAAGACCCGGATCGGGGAATGGCAGTGGCTGATCGACGAGGAGGTCGACAGGGCGCCTGCCAATCTGGCGAAGGCCGGGGCTTCGGGCTAAGTCGATCTCGTACATGATTTCGCGGATCCGCTCTTTGCGGCGACGATGATCCGTCTTCTGGGGATGCAGTCCGGAAAGGCGGAGGAATTCAACCACTGGGCGGAGACGGTGCGGTTCGTCTCCGAATTGCTGCTGCCGATCCGACAGGTGCGTGAGATAGAGAAAGCCGCGCGCGAATTTCTGGATGTCATCGATCCGAAGGATCCGGAAGCGGTCGCGCTGCGCCGCCATTCGCTGGCCGGTCAACTGGCGGAGGCTGCGGGCGTGTGGCTGTGCGAGGAGGAGGTCAAGGCCGTCCTGGCCGCACTGTTTCATTGCCGGGTAGACCACGGCGCATACGCTTGCCAACATCCTGCTGCTCGTTCTGCGTCACGCGCCCGGCGAACGGCGTCTGCCCTCAGAGCCGGAGCTTTGCTCTGAGGTGGTCAAGGATCTCATCCGCCGGGGAAGCGCGTCGCAATATCTGCTGCGCATCTCCCAGACGGACCAGACCGTGGCCGGACGGCATTTTGCGGCAGGCGAAAAGGTGCTGGTGCACATCCCCTCGGCAAATGGCGTCATCCCCGAGCGCAATGTAGGATCGGATGCGGAGACGGGGTGTCCTGCCGCTTCCGGGCGTCGGGCCAAGGATCACTTCAGTTTCGGATCGGGCGTCCATCACTGCCCGGGTGCACTGCTGGTGCGGCTCCTGCTGGGAACGGCAATCGACAGGCTGACCGCTATCTATCCGGAGATCGAACTGCTCGGTACTGATCCGGAAATCCACGGTACGGATATCATCAAGAGCCCGCAATCGCTTCGCTGCCGTCTTAACCGCAAGGCAGGGGCCTGAAACGATCCTCGTGGCGACCGGGTTTGCCCGGCGACATCAATGGGTAATCAAGCGGGAAGCCCGGGAATATTGGCCCGCGCATTTTCCCCTTGACCTTACTGCAATGAGAAGATGCATGGTTTTCCGGTCGAAAATGAGAACTCCGGAAAACAACCTTGGTGCGTATGATCCGCATAGCGGCGGTAGTCCTTCTGGGCCTGATCCTTGTGGTCGAGCCGTCGGGGCTTGCTGCGCAGGCGGAAGCCGCCGGGACCTCGATGTATCAAAGCCATTGCGGTGTTGAACACTCCGCTTTTGTCGTGGCGCTGGACGGTATGCCTATGGAAGAGCCAGAACCGGCCGGGCGGATGGTGCTTGCTCCGACCCAACGGATCGATCTTGTGGTCGATGTCAGCGGGGATGCGCCCGCGCTCATGTGGTCCGATCAATCCATCGAGCTTGCCGGTTTCACCGTGTCCGGTTCGAGACAGGCGACGCGCGCCGAGCCGGGGGCTCTGCCGCCCAACGAGATGTCGCCGTTATCGCTGAAGACGGCCGTGCGGGCCCGGCTCAGCATGACCGGCGGCATGATGGGAAAAATGGGCCGCGTGCATCTTCGCGACGATGGCCTGTCTTCCCGACAAGCCATGCGTGAGGGATATTTCTGGGCCTTCAACGGTCGCGTTGATGTTCCGGAAGACCCGCTCCTGAGTGTCGGAGTTGGAGAGACGGCCGTCGTCGAAATGGTGAACGACACATCCTGGCCGCATGCGATGCACCTTCACGGGCAGTATTTCCGCGTCATCAAGGACGGGGCCATGTCCCCCTGGCGGGATACGGTCCTGACGACACCCGGCGAAACCGTGCAGATTGCGTTCGTCGGGGCCAATCCCGGCAAGTGGCTGCTTCACTGCCACATGCTTACTCATGCCGCCACCGGCATGCTGACCTGGCTAAAGGTGGCCTGACCGTCTGATCGCCTTAGTCCCGGTTCCGTCAGCGGATGGCATCGGGAACAGGCCATCGTGCTTTTCCTGTAGCCCCTGCGGCGACCTTGCCTGGCAATCGGAAAGAGCGCCGCGACCCGGTTACCGGCGATAGCGGAGTGCATCCACCAGCAGGCGGAAGGCGGATGAGACCTGGCGTCGGCTCGGATAGTAGAGGTGATAGCCGGGAAAGGGCGGACACCAGTCTTCAAGAACGCGGATCAGGCGACCGTTGGCGATCATATCTTCAAGGTGATCGTCGGGCAGACAGGCGAGCCCGTGGTCGCTCAGGGCGGCGTCGATGGCGAGGTCCGGATCGTTGCAGATGAACTGGCCGTCGACGCGGGCGTTGAGAGCGCGGCCGTCCTTCTCGAATTCCCAGGCATAAAGCCCGCCGAGCGTCGGCAGGCGCAGGTTGATGCAGACATGATCGGTCAGATCGTGCGGGGTCTCGGGGATAGGTTGATCCTTGAAGTAGTCCGCGCTTCCCGCGACCACCATCGACATGTCCGGTCTGATGGGAACCGCGATCATGTCCTTTGCCACCTGCTCGCCGAGCCGGACGCCCGCGTCGAATCCCTCCTTGGCGATATCGACGAGCCGCTGGCCACAGGAGAATTCGATATTCACCTCCGGATAGTCGGCCATCAGCCTGTCGGCGGCGGGCATGAGGATCCTGCGCGCCGCCGAACGATTGGTGGTGATGCGAACCACCGTGCCTGCCGGTCAACTGCGCAGTTCGTTCAGGGCAAGGAGGCGGGCCTCGATCTCGTCGAATGCCGGGCGCAACGTGTCGACGAGCTGAAGCCCGGCGTCGGTCGGGGTGACCGAGCGGGTGGTTCGCGTCAGAAGCCTGATGTCCAGCCGCTCCCCCAGCCGCCGGACGACCGTACTCAGGGAGCTTTGCGACGTGCCGAGCCGGGCTGCGGCGCGGGTGAAGTTGCACTCTTCGGCAATGGCGAGGAACGCCATCAGATCGCCGATTTCGTCCCGCCTCATTGATATCTCCAAACGATAAGTTCTATTGGAATAGATCGTCTAATAGTAACAATCGGAAATTCTTATGTTCCCGCTCGGGACGAACGGGATCGGTTGCAAAGCCTCCGATCCGAGTTGGAGCATGAGATGAAGACATTCGGTTATGCCGCAATGGAAGCTGGGAGCGACCTCGTTCCCTGGTCCTTCGAGCGCCGCGCGCCGCGCGCGAATGACGTGGTGATGGAGATCCTTTATTGCGGGATCTGTCACTCCGATCTGCATATGGCTCGCAATGACTGGGGCTTTGCCCAGTTTCCACTGGTTCCCGATCACGAGATCGTCGACCGGGTGATTGAAGTTGGATCCGAGGTCACGAAGTTCAAGGTCGGCGACAACGGCGCGGTTGGCTGCATGGTCGATAACTACTGCCAGACCTGCAAGCACTGTCTGAATGGCGAGGAGCAATTCTGCTGCGAGGGCAATACCAATACCTATTCCTCTCCGGATCGCATCGACGGGTCGATGACGCGCGGCGGTTATTTCAAGCATATCGTGGTGCGTGAGGAATTCTTCTGCACCCTTTTCGAGGGCCTCGATCTCGCCCGTGTCGCGCCGATCCTGTGTGCGGGCATCACCACGTGGACGCCGCTGCGCCGCTGGAACGTGGGGCCGGGAAGCCGGGTCGGCGTGATCGGTATGGGCGGTCTCGGCCACATGGCCGCAAAGCTCGCTCTCGGTCTCGGGGCGCATGTGACGATGATTTCCCGTTCTCCCGCCAAGCGGGAGACGGCGATGGAAATCGGCGTCGACGACTTTCTGGTCTCCACCGACGAGACCGCGATGAAGGCGGCGGCCAACAGCCTCGACCTGATCATCGACACCGTGCCGATTCAGCATGATATGGACGGCTATGTGCCTCTGCTCGATATCGACGGCACGCTGGTCATTCTCGGGCAGGTCGGCGCCATGGGCGACATAAGCACCATGCCGCTGGTCTTCGGGCGCCGCCGGGTTGTGGGATCTCTCATCGGCGGCATGCGCGAAACCCAGGAAGTGATCGATTTCTGCGTGCAGAAGGGCATCCTGCCCAAGTGCCGTATGATCCGTCCCGACGAGATCAACGACGCGTTCGCGACGCTTGAGAAATCCGACATTCCCTATCGCTTCGTGATGGACATGGCGGCATTGCAGGCACCGGAGGTCGCCTGAAGGTGGTCGCGGATTATGTAATGGACGAACGGCGCGTGACTTCTCCGGGCGCCGTTCTGTCGATCATTCTCATCACCTATCTGCTGATCGTGCTCGATCTTTGCATCGCCTATACGGGCATGCCGGAAATCGCAGCGGATCTCGGCATGGGGCCGGTGGAACTGAGCTGGGTTCAAAACGCCTACCTGCTTTGCTTTGGCGGGTTCCTTCTGCTATCTGCCCGGGCCGGAGATCTCTTCTGGTTCAAGCGGACACTGTTGTCCGGCATCTTCCTGTTCGCGGTCTCGTCATTGGTGATTGGATTTGCCGGCTCGCCGGTCGAGCTGATCGCGGCCCGCGCGGTTCAGGGCGTCGGCGCCTCGATCATCGCGCCTTCGGTGTTCTTCCTGATCGCGGTGAACTTTCCCGAAGGCGAACCGCGCAACAAGGCGCTTGCCTGGTATTCGATGGTTGCCGGGGTCGGATCGAGCCTCGACATGGTGCTCGGCGGCTTTTTCGCAGGCGCCCTGTCCTGGCGGGTCGGCTTTCTGGTCAACGTGCCGATCGGGGCCGCGCTGTGGCTTGCAGGCTGGATCGTTCTCGACAACACGCGTCACGGCGTCGGGCGTCTCGATGTGGCCGGAGCGATCATTTCGACCGTCGGCATGGCCTCCTTCGTCTGGGGAATCGTGCGCACCGCCGATCACGGCTGGAGCGATCCGTCGGCTCTTCTGGCGCTGGTCGTTGCCGTGGCGATGCTGAGCCTTTTTGTCCGGTTGCAGGCCCGGACTTCGGATCCGTTGCTGCCGCTCGACATCTTCAACAGCCGGGTGCGCGTCGGTGCCTATCTGGCCCGCATGTGCTTTCTCGGCGGAGCCGTCGGGTTCTTCTTTTTCGAAACGCAGTTTCTGCAACGCGTGCTCGGGTTCTCTCCGGTGGAGGCCGATTTCTGCTTCCTGCCGATGACGGTTTTGACCTTCGCGACGGCGGTTTTCGTGCCGCGTCTGACCCTGCTTTTCGGCAACGCCATGCTGCTCTGCCTCTCCATGGCGGCGAATCTTTTCTGGCTCTCGCTGGCCGGACCCGACGCGGTCGTCTGGCGCGATATCGCCCTGCCGATGGTTCTCGTTGGCATCGGTAACGGCGGCGGGCTCGGGCCTCTCACGGTCGTGGGCGTGGCGGGTGTTTCCGGTCGCAATCAGGGTGCGGCTTCGGGGGCAGTCAACGTGGCGCACCAGCTTGGCGGATCGCTGGACCTGAGCATTCTGGTCACGATCTTTGCCTCCGAGGCGGGCGCACCGCTCTGGCAGCAGCTTTCGGCGACGATCTTTGCGACCGGCATCCTGCTCGCACTCGGGCTGATCTTTGCCGCCGTGCTGATCCTGCCCGCGGCCCGGCGGCCCTGAGCCGCCAGTAAACTCGCCAGTGAGCCCGCCGGTTTGCCGCCGAATTCCCATTCATTTGGTTCTTCACAAAAGAGGAAAAGAAAATGCAAGAACGTAAACTCGGACAGAACCTCACCGCCTCGGCCCTCGGCTATGGCTGCATGGGCCTCAGCTTCGCCTATGGCCCGGCGGTTGCGGAACAGGACGGCATCAAGCTGATCCGTCATGCGCATGATTCTGTGCGTGACCTTCTTCGACACGGCCGAGGCCTACGGGCCGTTCGAAAACGAGAAGTTGGTCGGCGAAGCGCTGGCGCCCATTCGCGACGAGGTGGTGATCGCCACCAAGTTCGGTTTCCAGGACGGGGATGCCTCCAAGACCCAGGACAGCCGTCTGGAACACATTCGCAAGGTGTGTGAAGCCTCGTTGAAGAGCCTGCGCACGGATCGCATCGATCTCTTCTATCAGCATCGCGTGGATCAGAACGTGCGGATCGAGGACGTGGCCGGAACGGTCAAGGACCTGATCGCGGAAGGCAAGGTTCTCAATTTCGGCATGTCGGAGGCGGGCGTTCAGACGATCCGTCGGGCGCATGCGGTGCAGCCGGTGGACGCACTTCAGAGCGAGTATTCGCTGTGGTGGCGGGAGCCGGAGCAGGAAATCCTGCCGACATTGGAAGAACTGGGGATCGGCTTCGTGCCCTTCTCCTCTCTCGGCAAGGGTTTTCTGACGGGTGCGATCGACGAGACGACGCGTTTCACCGAGGGCGACAACCGCAATACTGTTCCCCGCTTTTCGGAAAAAAACCGCAAGGCCAATCACGCGCTGGTGGAAGAAATTGGCCGGATCGCGACAGCCAAGGGCGTGACCCGTGCGCAGATCGCGCTTGCCTGGCTGCTGCATCGAAAGCCGTTCATCGTCCCCATTCCGGGCACGACGAAGTTGCACCGGCTTGAGGAAAACTTCGGGGCGGCCGCTGTGGAACTGACGAGCGCGGACATGGATGCTATCCAGTCAGTTCTGGCGCGGATCGATATCGCCGGAGAGCGCTACAACGCGTTCGCCCAGGCCCGGATCGACCGATAGGGTCCGGTGCGATGAACAGGTGGGACATCATGCGAGCCCTCGTGGCCCCGGCCGCAACCCTCGCTCTTTCGGGAGCGGGGGGAGGGCCGGTGGCTGCACGGCCCGGCAGGAGCCGGGTGGCCTATCTCACCCGGTTCAGCAATACCCGCGTCTTCGCAAAGGCGTTATCGCGCGAATTGCCGGCGGACCTGTTCGAGATCCGCGCCGCCGATCCCTATCCGGAGGACTATTTCGCCCATGTGGAGCGCGCCCGACGGGAACGCGATGCCAGGGCGACGCCGGATCTGGCTTCCGATGTCGCGAGCCTCGATCCCTACCGGACGATTTACCTCGGCTTTCTCATCTGGGTAACGGAGCTGCCCGCGCCGGTGCGAACCTTCGTCATCCAACATGATTTCGAGGGCAAGACGCTGGTGCCTTTCGTGACGCACGGCAAATACGGGGCAGGCTCCTCCCTCTCGACGCTTGCGGATCTGACGCCGGGCGCGCGGCGCATGAAGCCGTTCGTTCTGGAATGCGATCAGGGGCGCCGTCAGCTCTCCGAACTCGATGACTGGCTGTCTTCGGTGCAGGCCGCGCTTTGACGAATGGCGCGCGGCGCCCGTTTCAGCCGCTTTCAACAAAGGAACGAGACATGAAAATGCGTCAACTCGGCCGCTCCGGCTTTGAGGTTTCCGAACTCGGGCTCGGATGCATGGGCCTCAGCCACGCCTACGATACGGCCGTCGATCAAACCCGGGGTGTGCCCTTCCTGCGGGCCGCGCATGATCTGGGCGTGGCCTTTTGATACTGCGGAGGCCTACGGCCCGTTCGTCAACGAGGAACTGGTCGGCGAAGCCCTGCAGCCTGTGCGCGACGAGGTGGTGATCGCGACGAAATTCGGCTTCGACATCGATCCTGAAACGGGAGCCCGGCGCAGCGGCGGCACGAACAGCCGACCGGAACATATCCGTGCCGTGGTCGAAGCGAGCCTCAAACGTCTTCGCACCGGCCGGATCGATCTGTTCTACCAGCACCTGGTCGATCCGGACGTGCCGATCGAGGATGTCGCGGGCACACTCTCGGAGCTCAAGCGCGAGGGAAAGGTGCTGCACTGGGGCCTGTCAAAGCCAGGCTCGAGATCGTTTGCCGTGCGCACGCCGTGGAGCCCGTCGCGGCCGTGCAGAGTGAGTACTCCTTGTGGTGGCGGGGGTCGGAAACGGGGCTTCTCCAACTTCTGGAGGAGTTCGGCATCGGCTTTGTTCCCTTCTTTCCCCTGGGCGCGGGCTTTCTGACCGGGCAGATCACCGCAGACACGAAATTTACCGCAAGCGACTTCCGCGCCTCCGTGCCCCGTTTCTCCGCCGACGCGCTGAAGATCAATCTGGCGCTGGTCGAAGTGGTCAAAAGGGTTGCTGCGGCCCGGCAGGCTACGCCTGCCCAGATCGCGCTGGCCTGTTTGCTCGCAAAGAGCCCGTGGATTGTCCCGATCCCCGGCACCACGAAGATCGGTCGGCTGGAGGAGAACCTGGGTGCCATCGAAGAGGACCTGAATGACGCGGATCTTGCGATGCTCGATGAAGCATCCGCATCCCTTCCGCTGGAAGGAGAGCGTCTGCCCGCCACCGCGCTGGAGATGGTCGGGCGATAACCGGAGTGGCTAGGGGGCCGTCGGCCCGGCATGTCCCGTAACTCGTGCGGGGCATGCCGGGTTCCGCCCAATCCCGACTTCATCCCTAGGGATAGGCATGATATTTCCTCAATCTGCGGTCCATTTCCCGGAACGAGGAAGATCATGATCTCTCAGAAGGAAAAATACGCTTTGAAGGCGATCGTTGCCTTGGCGCGGGCGGGGGAGGGGGCCGTGCTGATGATCGGCGACATTGCCGAGCGAGAGAGCATCCCGAAGAAGTTTCTCGAGCAGATCCTTCTCGATCTCAAGCACCAGGGGATCGTGATCAGCCGACGCGGCAAGACGGGGGGATACCAGCTTCTCAACTCCGCCAACGAGATCACCTTCGGCGATATCCTGCGCATCATCGACGGGCCGTTGGCGCGCGTGGCGGAGGCCATGCGGCAGGTTCTCGACGGCACCACGATCGCCAATTGCCTCGGCCGCGAGGGGGGAACGAAATTCCTGCAATCGCCGGGTAGCGAAACACTGCTTTTTCGGATGGCCGAAAAATCAGAACTTCACGACTTTCTCTATACTCGACTAAATAGGTAAAGTATTGTGAGTTTAGAGGTGAAGGGAACTGATGTTCATGTCTCGCAAGTTTCTGCTCGTACCGATCCTGCTCGCGGGTGCACTTGAGGTCGCCGGCTTGAACCCGGCCTTTGCGGACACGACGCTTATCAACGTCTCCTATGACCCGACGCGCGAACTCTACAAGGCGTTCCGTCGCCTTTTCGGAGAAGTGGAAGGTGGAGACGGGGGAGACGGTGACCATCCGCACGTCCCACGGCGGCTCCGGCGTGCAGGCTCGTGCCGTTTCGACAGTCTGGACGCGGATGCGGTCACGCTGGCCCTTGAAGCGGATATCAACGCCATCGTTGAAAGAACCGGACGGATCCGAGCCGACTGGCGCTCCCGCCTTGCAAACAACAGCGCCCCTATACCTCCACCGTCGTTTTCCTCGTTCGAAAAGGAAACCCCACGCAGATCCGGAACTGGCCCGATCTGGTCAAGGACGGCGTGGAGGTCATCACCCCCAATCCCAAGACATCGGGCGGCGCGCGCTGGAATCTGCTGGCCGCCTGGGGCTGGGGGCTTGAAGCCCACGGGGGCGAAGTGGCGAAGGTCAAGGCCTATATCGCCGAATCTCTATCGCCATGTGCCGGTTCTCGACACCGGCGCCCGGGGCGCGACCACGGCCTTCGTGCGGCGCGGGATCGGGGATGTCCTGCTCGCCTGGGAACAACGAGGCCTTCCTGGCGCTTGAGGAACTGGGGCCGGACAAGTTCGAGATTGTCGTGCCGTCGATCTCCATCAAGGCCGAGCCGCCGATCGCCCTCGTTGATGCGACGGTCGATGCCCGGGGAGCGCGCAAGGTCGCGGAGGCCTATCTCGATTATCTTTATTCCGATGTCGGCCAGTCGCTGACCGCCCGGCACTACTATAGGCCCTCCCGCCCGGAGGCGGTTGATCCCGAGGAGCTTTCCCGATGTCCGGCTGGTGACCATCGACGATCTCGGAGGCTGGGCCAAAGTACAGCCGGAATTCTTCGGCGACGGCGGTCTTTTCGATCAGATCTACAAGGCAGGGAGATAGCGCCGTGTCCTCTACTGTCCGTACCGGCTGGCAATTGCGCCGGCTGAGCGTCATCCCGGGCTTCGGGCTGACACTCGGCGTCACCCTCTCCATCTGTGTCTGATCGTTCTGATCCTGCTGGCCGGGGTTATCGTGACGTCCTCCTCTCTCGGGTGGGGACCGGTTCCTCGCGATCGCCTTCGATCACAGGACCCTTCAGGCGCTCGGGATTTCCTTCGGCTCGTCCTTCATCGCGGTTGTGGTGAATGTCGTTTTCGGCAGCGTGATCGCCTGGGTGCTGGTTCGTTATCGCTTTCCGGGGCGCCGTGTGGTCAATGCGGTTGTCGATCTGCCGTTCGCCTTGCCGACGGCGGTGCCGGTATTTCGCTTGTCGCGATCTACACGCAGGACGGTCCGGTCGGCCGGCTTCTGGCCCCGCTCGGCATCAAGGTCGCGTTCACGCCGCTCGGCATCGTCGTTGCGCTCATCTTCATCGGCCTGCCGTTCGTGGTGCGTACCGTGCAGCCGGTCATCGAAGAGAGCGAACCGGAGATCGAGGAAACCGCGGCCACGCTTGGCGCGTCACGGCTGCAGACCATGCTCCGGGTAATCCTGCCGACACTTGCTCCCGCACTTCTCACCGGGTTTGTCCGGGCGGTCGGCGAATACGGCTCGGTGATCTTCATCGCCGACAATATCCCCTATGTCTCGGAAATCGCGGCTCTGTTGATCGTCATCCGGCTAGAGAAGTTCGACTACGCGGCGGCGACGGCCATCGCGTCGATCATGCTGCTGTTGTCCTTCGCCATGCTGCTGATCATCAACCTGATCCAGAGCTGAAACCGCAGGAGGCAGGGAAATGATGGCTGAAGTCGCTCATGTTCCCCCGGCGCACCGGGCCAGTCCGATCACGGAAAAAACTGCGGTCCGCTGGGGGCTGACCGGGATCGCTCTGCTCTTTCTGTCCGTCGTTCTGTTTTTGCCTCTGGCTGCGGTTTTCAGCGAGGCGCTGCGCCACGGTGCGTGGGCCTTCATCGAGGCATTAGGGCAGGAAGATACGCTCGCCGCCATTCGCCTGACGCTGCTCGTTGCGGCGATCACCGTGCCTTTGAACATGGTGTTCGGCATCGTTGTGGCCTGGACCATCGCCAAGTTCGAGTTCTTCGGCAAAGCCTTTCTCACCACGCTGATCGACCTGCCATTCTCGGTTTCGCCGGTCATTTCCGGCCTAGTCTATATTCTGCTGTTCGGCTCGCAGAGCGTGCTCGGTCCCTGGCTCAAGGCTCACGGTATCGAGATCCTGTTCGCCCTGCTGGGCATCGTGCTGGCCACGATCTTCGTGACCTTTCCCTTCGTTGCCCGCAAACTGATCCCGCTGATGCAGGAGCAGGGCACCGGTGACGAGGAGGCCGCGATTTCGCTCGGCGCATCCGGCTGGCAGACGTTCCTCTATGTCATCCTGCCGCGCATCAAGTGGGGGGTGCTCTACGGCGTTCTGCTCTGCAACGCCCGCGCCATGGGCGAGTTCGGGGCCGTTTCCGTCGTTTCCGGCCACATACGCGGTCTGACCAACACCCTGCCGCTGCAGGTGGAGATCCTCTACAACGAATACAATTTCGTGGCGGCGTTCGCCGTGGCCTCCCTGCTGACGGTGCTGGCCCTGATTTCCCTTGTTTTCAAAAGTCTTCTCGAATTGCGGTTCAGCGGTGAGCTTGCCGCAACGACCCGACCCTGAGGTACATGTCATGGACGTCTGGATCTGCAATATCTGCAAGGAGTTCGGCTACTATCTTGCTGTACGGGATGTGTCCCTCGATATCGCATCGGGTGAACTGATTGCGCTGTTCGGTCCCTCCGGTTCCGGCAAGACGACGCTTCTGCGTCTCATCGCCGGTCTGGAAATGCCGACGTAGGGCGCCGTGTTCTTCGGGGACGAAGACGCCTCCCGCCAGACGGTGCAGCAGCGCAATATCGGCTTCGTCTTCCAGCACACTGCGCCCTGTTTCGCCACATGATAGTGGCCGACAACGTCGCTTTCGGCCTCAAGGTTCGGCCGCGGGCGACGCGGCCCGCATCGGCGGAGATCCGCCGATGCGCCCATGAGTTGCTCGATCTCGTCCAACTCTCCAACCTCTCCGAACGCTATCCGAACCAGCTTTCCGGCGGCCAGAGGCAGCGTGTTGCGCTGGCGCGGGCCCTGGCGATCGAACCGGCCGTGTTGCTGCTCGACGAACCCTTCGGGGCGTTCGATGCGCAGGTGCGGCGCGAATTGCGGCGCTGGTTGCGTGAACTCCATGATGCGACCCGGCACACGACGGTGTTCGTGACCCACGATCAGGAGGAAGCGCTTGAACTCGCTGATCGCGTGGTTCTGATGAACCAGGGCCATATCGAACAGATCGGATCGGCGGACGAGATCTACGATCACCCGAAATCGCCTTTCGTGTTCGGCTTCATCGGTGAATCCGCGTCCCTCACGGTCCATATCCGCGGCGGTCGGATATGGCTGCACGATCATGCTACTGGACTGGCCATTGCTGCGCCCGACGGTGAGGCGGCGCTGTATTTCCTCCCCCACGATATCGAGGTGACGGAGGGCCACGGCGATTGCATCGTCGGCACGGTGATTGCCAGCCGCAGGGTGGCTGAAATCCGACATCTTGAACTGGAAATTGACGTCTTTCCGCACCCGGTCGAAATCGCGCTTTCTGCCGAAAATCCCGCCGCCATGCGCTCCCGCATCGCTTTCCGGCCGACGCGCTGGTGTGTCTTCAGTGCGGGGTGGCGGCGGGAAGCGGGCTTCCGGCACCTGAACACCCCCAGTCCCGAATGCCGTCCCGGATGAGGGCAGGGCGCTTGCCCGCGGCGGTGCGGTCCATTGAAGTGACTGCCATGGTGTCTCAAGATCCCGGTATGTCATCGGCCGGGACCCATGACATGTGAGCTCGTCTTTCGGGATCCCGTTTGCTGTGTCTGAGGCGGATGGTCGTAAATGGGTGGATCGCTACGCTGGCCCGTCGAACGGGGTGATGTGTCCTTGCACACTATCCGGTTCGGTATCGTGGAGCCTGTCAACGAATGACGTTCGAGCAAGGGGCCGCTCGGGGCATTGCTCGTCTGCATGTTCGCCCTTTTCCTACTCGATCGCGTGCGCACGGAAGTCGTGTCTCTGGCCGGTTTCGGGGCGGGGGCGCTCCTCGATCTCGTGCCCGTGCCTGAGATCTTCTCCGGCCTGTCGGATCCTGCCTTCGTGACTGTTGTCGAGATGTTGTTGATCGTGATCGCGATTGGGCGCACCGCGCTTCCCGGGCGGCTATCGATGCTGCTTGCGGCAAGGCGTCTGTCGGAGCGCCAGGTCCTCGCGGTACTTTAACTGCTGCCGGCCGTGCTGTCCGTCTTCATGAACAATATCGGCGCGCTCGGGTTGATGATCCCGGTCGTGACGACGTCTGCCGCAACCTCCGGCTCTCGTCGCGCCAGATGTTGATACCCGTGCCCTTTTCCGCGCTTCTGGGCGATCTGTGTTCGTTGATTGGGACGCCCGCAAACTTGGTGGTCAGTCGGGAACTCGCCCGTGCTGCCGGTGCGGGGGTCGGCTTTTTCGACTTTGCTGTCGTCGGCGTGCCCGTCGCGTTGATCGGCATCGCGATCATCGTGCTTTGGTCACCGCGCGCCCTTTCAGGCGATGCTCCGGCCGATGGCTCCAGCGATGTGCGTGGTTGCGAGCCCGATGATCGCCCCCTCGTGGCGGAAGTGATCCTGCCCAAAGGCTCGCATCTGGTCGGCGTTCCGCTGGAGGATTGCGGCCTGTCCGTCCATGCGGCCATTCGTGAGGGCGTCCAACTCTTTATTGCAGGCGGCCGCAAGACGCTCGCAGTAGGAGACGTGCTCTATGCGGGCTTGCCGTCGGGACGGTTCGCCTCTGGGCTTGCCGATGGCGACTTTGCCCTGCCGGAGAGTGCCTCCGCCAATGATGGGGAAATTACCCGCCTCGTCATCATGCCCGAAAGCACGCTTGTTGAATCGCGGGTTGCCAGTATCGCCGGGCTGGAAGAGCGCGGGTTGGTGCCGGTTGTCGTCTCACCCCAGTCGCACCGCTTCGTGGGACGGTTCGCTGATATCCGCCTTTCCATCGGCGATGTGCTTCTGCTTTCCGGGGAGCGTGCGGCGGCGCGCGATTTTGCGGGCGAAAGCGATTGCCTCGTTCTTGCCGCCACGTCCGCCGTTGCCGACCCTGTTCCGGCCTCTGCCGCATCCCGGCTCGTGGTGCCGATATTCGTTGCGAGCATGGTGGCTGCGGTCTGGGGAGGGGGGGGTGCGCGGAGATCGCGTTCGGTGCCGTCGTTCTCGCCTATGCGGTCTGCGGTGTGCTCAATCTGCGAACCGCACTTTCCCGCCTCAACTGGCCGATCCTCATCATGCTGGCCGCGATGATCCCGCTGGGCTGGGCCGTCGACACAACCGGGGCCGCCCGACTGATGGCCGAAGCCCTACTGGCGTTAGGTCCGGGCGGAAGTGCGGTGGCAGGTGTCTCCGTCATTCTGCTTCTGGGGGTGATCATCACGCCCTTCGTCAACAACGCCGCCACCGCGCTGGTTCTGGCGCCAGTCGCTCTTGCCTTGTCGGCAGCGGGCAATCTGCCGCCCCAACCGTTCCTGATAGCGGTGGCGCTCGGTGCCTCGATCGATTTTCTCACGCCCTTCGGCCATCACAACAACACCCTGATCATGGGACTCGGGAACTATCGTTTCGCCGATTTTCTCAAGGCGGGCTGGCCGTTGATGTTGATGAGCATGATCCTGGGGCTGGCCGCCATCTCGATCCGCTGGCTTTAGGGAATTGTGGTTTGGTTGCGATCAAGCACCGTTTCTGAGGTCGGCTGTGAGGCGAGTGGGGGCATGATCGCGTGCCTGCCGGCTTCCCTTCAGCAGGTCGATCACGGCGATGCCGTTTGGATCGTCCGACCACGCGAATACCGAGATGTCGAGTGGGATGCAGCCGTGGACATGGGCAAAGCTCACCAGGCTTCCGCTGGCCACCAGCCGATAGGCGAGGGCATGCGGCGTCCAGCCGAAGCCAAGGCCTGACTTGATCATCTCCAGCACGCCGACTGAGAAGGCGGATTCGATCCTCGGCCCGGAAATGCCTTCTGCCGCGTTCTGGGCGGGGCCAAAGGCCTCCACCAACTGCCCGAAATGGCTATCGGCCGGGTAGGCGACATAGGGGATGTCCTTCGGAAGCTGGCCGTCTTCTCCGATCCGATAGCGCCATGATCCGCCGACGACGGGGATCAGCGTGTCCCTGCGCCAGACCGCGCGACCGACCCGTTCGTTGAAGGGCAGCGAGGGCATGTTGCGCGCCTCGTAGCACAGCAGCATGTCGGCATCTCCGCGCAAAAAGAGACCCAGGCAATCCTGCCGGTTCATCGTGCGAACGCGCCACAAAATCGGTCCTCATTCCGTGCTCAGCAGATTGTTCAGTTCAGAGAAGATGGCAATGCACAGCGCATGCTGCGTCGTGATCACCATCGATCTTTGCACCCGGTCGAAGTTTCGGATCTTCTGTCGCAGCGTATCAATGCGTCTCAACAACGAGCGGATTTCCTAGGAATTGAGCCGCAGGGCCTCTCCCATGGAGATCTGGTTAGGGTGGCGCTCGATCAGGTCCGGGCCGATCCATTCCTCGAAGGCGCGAATGCGCCGGGAGAAGGCCGGTTGAGTCACGTGGCGGCGTTCCGCGGCGCAGCTGAGGTTGCCCTCCTCAAGCAGGAGCAGCACGTCTTCCAGTAATTTTGAGTCCATGCGCCTTCTCCTCTTCGAAGCGGCCATACGGAAAGTATGAGTAGACTGAAAAATTTCGAATGTTCAAATATTCATTTGCGTCTCACGATGACTTCAAAACGCGAGGAGCCTGAGGAAATCGATGAGCGCGCTATCAGAGCAAGACATGACCCGACCCGCCAACAATGCGGAGATAATGGAACGCAGCAGAATTCTTCTGCGCTCCATCCAGGTTTTTCCCCGAGTCCTATTGGGGCACCTGCCGACACCGCTGGAACCGCTTGATCGTCTGAGCGAGGCGCTCGGCGGTCCGTGCATCTGGGTCAAGCGGGATCACTGCACCGGCCTTGCAAGCGGGGGCAACAAGACCCGCAAGCTCGAATTCCTGATTGCTGAAGCCTTGCAGCGGGAGGCCGATACGGTCATCACCCAGGGTGCGACGCAGTCCAACCATGTCCGCCAGACGGCGGCGGCGGCCGCGAAGTTCGGCCTGAAGTGCAAGGTTCTGCTGGAGGATCGCACCGGTTTTGCCGACGCCGGCTACAAGGAAAGCGGCAACGTTCTGCTTGACCGCTTCTTCGGCGCGGAAATTGTTGAAGTCCCTGGCAGCACCGACATGAATGTAGCCATGGAGGACGTGGCCGAAGCGACGAGCGAGGCGGGCGGCACGCCCTTACATCATCTCCGGTGACGACTCCAATCCGACTGGTGCGCTCGGCTATGTGAACTGTGCGCGCGAGTTCTTTGAGCAGGCAACGGAGGAAGATCTCCACATCGACATGATCCTGCATGCGAACGGCAGCTCCGGCACGCAGGCGGGACTCGTCACCGGGCTTGCGGCTCTGGGAATGGAGACGCTGCTCCTCGGCATTGGTGTCCGCGCCCCGCAGGAGAAGCAGGAAGGATGGTCTACGACCTCGCTTGCAGGACCA
The DNA here is from genome assembly GCF_030066895.1 of Breoghania sp. Classification (GTDB taxonomy): domain Bacteria; phylum Pseudomonadota; class Alphaproteobacteria; order Rhizobiales; family Stappiaceae; genus Breoghania. Next base: position 284,660 of record NZ_JASJAV010000003.1, read on the forward strand.
TGGATCACCTCGGCACCGGGCAGACGATCCGCCGCGAGGCCGTGCGCGCCGATTGCTACTTCGTCGGCCAGGGTTACGGCCTGCCCACGCAGGGCATGTTGAACGCGGTGAAGATGCTGGCGGAACTCGAAGGGCTGCTGTTCGACCCAGTCTACTCGGGCAAAGGGCTCGACGGAATGATCACGCTCGTGCGCGAGGGGGCCCTCTCCGGCATGAACAACATCGTCTTCGTTCACACCGGCGGCTCCGCAGGCCTGTTCGGCTACCAGATCCAAACGGGTGACATATTCAAGTAAAAGTCTTGAAAACTCCGGTCGGAGAACCTGTCCGGCCTTCTCCCATAAAAACCAGAAGGAAACTCAGATGACGGTCTTCAAGAATGTTGGAAAGGCAGTGCTTGGCGCTGCCGCCATCGCCCTCATATCTGTCTCCGCGCAGGCTCAGGACTTCACGGGACATCTTGCCAAGATTGCCGAAAACGGGGTCATCACCCTCGGCTATCGCGACAGTTCCATTCCGTTCTCCTATCTTGACGAGAACCAGAAACCCGTCGGCTACACGATGGATATCTGCGCAAAGATCGTGGATGCGGTCGCCGAGAAGGTCGGCAAGGACCTCAAGGTGAATTACGTCCCGGTCAACCCCAAGACGCGCATGACGCTGATCGCCAACGGTACGATCGACATGACGTGCGGATCGGCGACGGACACGCTGGCGCGCGAGCAGAAGGTCGGCTTTCTGCCGACGATCTTCGTCACCGGCACCAAGCTTCTGGTGAAGGAAGGTTCCGGCATTTCCTCCATCGACGATCTGGAGGGAAAGTCGATCGCGTTGCCTCAGGGCACGACCAATGACAAGGCCATTCGCCATGAGATCGCCAAGCGCGGCCTCAACGTGAACATTCTGTCGGTCAGCAACCACGGCGAGGGCTTCCTGGCGCTGCAGACCGACCGTGTCGATGCCTATTCCACCGGCCACATCCTGCTGTTCCGCCTCAAGGCGAAGGCGAAGGCGAAGAAGCCCGACAACTACGCCGTCGTGGGCGATTTCCTGTCCTTCGATCCGTACGGGATCATGATCCCGCGTGACGATGACGACTTCCGCCTCATCGGCCGCATCGCTCTCGCCGATCTGGCGCGGTCCGGTTAGCTTGATACCCTATACGACAAGTGGTTCAAGCCGCTCGGCGTGGACAAGACCTCGCTGCTCGAGGCCGCTTTCCAGCTCGCCGCCCTTCCCAAATAGGCTGCCGCGATCGCTCTTCGACAATCGCCGCCGGGTCAACAAGTGCCCGGCGGTCGCCCTGTCGTCATTGGCCCCTAACCGGGTCGTGACGGGATCGGACAGCAATGAACTACAGATGGGACTGGTCTGTCCTCTTTCAGCCGCCCTATGCCGAATGGCTCGTCACCGGCACGCTGCTGACCTTTGACGTGGCGCTTGCGGCGTGGGTCATCGCGCTTGTCGTCGGCACGTTCGTCGGCGTCGGTCGCACGTTGCCGGTCAGGTCGGTTTCACTGCCCTGCACCGCCTATGTCGAACTCTTCCGGAACATTCCGCTCTTGGTGCAGATGTTCCTCTGGTACTTCGTTGTGCCGGAACTGTTGCCCCATGACTGGGGGTTGTGGATGAAGTGCGACATGCCCTATCCGGAATTCTCCACGGCGGTGGTGGTGCTCGGGCTCTTCTATACGGCAAGCCGCGTCGCAGAACAGTTACGCGCCGGTATCCAGTCCGTCGGTGAGGGGCTTGTTGCCGCGGCCTATGCCAACGGCTTTTCGACCTTTCAAGTCTACCGCTACATCCTGTTGCCGATCGCCGCGCGCACCGTCATTTCGCCAATGACTTCGGAATTCCTGACGATCTTCAAGAATTCGTCGCTCGCCCTGACCATCGGCGTGCTGGAATTGACCGCCCAGAGTTAGAAGGTCGCCGAATACACGTTCCACGGTTTCGAGGCCTACACCGCCGCCACCGTCATCTACGTGCTGATCGCGCTCGTGGTCGCCGCACTGATGCATATCCTGGAGAAGGCGAACCGCATTCCAGGTCTGATCGGCAGGGAGGGCTGAGGATGTCGGATTTCGATTTCGCGGTCATCGGCCAAAACCTGCCGTTTCTCGCAAAGGGCCTGGGACTCTCTCTGTGGCTCACCTTTCTGGTGGTCATCGGTGGCATGATCCTCGGCGCCGGACTGGCCCTGATGCGGCTGTCCTCTTTCACCCTCTTCGAGGCAGCCTACTATGCGGAGATCCTGCGCGCCGGCATCCAGTCCGTGCGGTCGGGACAGGTACAGGCCGGAAAGGCCTCGGGTCTGAACTACTGGCAGATCCAGCGCTACATCGTCCTGCCGCAGGCCTTCCGCAACATGATCCCGATCCTGCTCACCCAGCGCATCGTCCTTTTCCAGGATACGAGCCTCGTCTTCGTCGTCAGCCTGCGCGACTTCATGACGTCAGCCTCCATCGTTGCGCGAACGGAAGGTTGTCTCGTCGAGATGTATGTGTTCGTAGCCGCGGTCTACTTCGTCCTCTGCTTCTCCGGTTCCTTCGCCGTTCGCCGTCTCCAGAAAGGTCGTTCCCGATGAGTGAAATCAAAGCCATCGACAAGTGGTACGGCACGTTCCAGGTGCTAAAGGGGTGCATGACGACCGTTGATCATGGCGAGGTGGTGGTCGTGTGCGGTCCTTCCGGGTCCGGCAAGTCGATGCTGATCAAGTGCGTCAACGGTCTGGAAGGCGTCAGCGGCGGCTCCATCCGGGTCGAGGGGCTTGAGGTGACGGACCGCAGCACCAATCTCGTGAAGCTCAGAACGAAGATCGGCATGGTCTTCCAGCATTTCGAGCTCTATCCGCACATGAGCGTGCGCGAGAACCTGTGTCTGGCTTCCAATGAAGGTGCTCGGACGCTCCCGCGAGGAGGCCGACGAGAAGGCGAAGGCGCTTCTGGAGCGCGTCGGTCTGACTGCACAGATCGACAAATTCCCCGCGCAGCTTTCCGGCGGTCAGCAGCAGCGTGTCGCCATATGCCGAGCGCTTGCGATGGATCCGACCGCGATGCTGTTCGACGAACCTACCTCAGCGCTTGATCCGGAAATGATCAACGAGGTGCTCAACGTCATGGTCGAACTTGCGAAGGAAGGCATGACGATGATGGTCGTCACCCACGAAATGGGCTTCGCCCGGCGGGTTGCGGATCGCGTGGTCTTCATGGATGCGGAACAGATCGTCGAGGACCGTCCGACGGACACGTTCTTCTCCGCACCCGAAAGCGAACGTGCCCGGGATTTTCTGTCAAAAATCGTATCGCATTGAACTCAGGTGGGCCCTACGCCAACGCGCTCTTTGCGTGTGCGTTGGGAACGCTCCGTGCCACTGACACCCCGGTTCGCGCGGGAAGCCGGCAGGTCCGGGCGCTTATTGCTTAAGATGTGTCGCGCAGGACCATGACGCCGCTGCCGACAATGATCGCGCTGCCCAGAAGCGAGAGAGCGTCCGGGCGTTCCCCCAGAATGAAGATGCCCAGAATGAGTGCGAAAAGCAGACGGGAATAGCGGCAGGGAGAGACGGAAGCGATGCGCCCCGTCCTCATGGCAAGGGTGAGGCCGCAATAGGTGAACCCGCCGAAGACGAGGGCGCAGCTCAGGAAGAGCCAGGTGGAAACCATCGGCCATGCGGCACCGCCCGAAATGGCGAACAGGACCAGACCGGCCAGGGTCAGCATCGAAAAGCCGAGGACCCCGATCTGGGCCGTCGACATGGAGACGGGAGCGGCGCACGTCGCGAGATCGCATCCGGCGAAACCGATGGTTCCCAGAACCGCGAAGATCGCGCTTGCGCGAAATCTCTCGAGCCCGGGTCGAAGGATAAGCAGCACGCCGACAAAGCCTGCGAGGATCGACAGCCATTTGCGGGCCGTGACGTGTTCGGAAAAGAACTGGACTGCCCCGAGCGCCACGATCGCGGGCGTTGCCTGAAGAATGGCCGATGCATTGGAAAGAGGCGTCAGCGCCAGGGCATAGAACAGCCTGCCGCTGATTTCGCACAGGGATCGCAGGTCCATGGCTTTCGAGAAAATGGTGGGATGCAGGGTCCGTTCGTCTCGGTGACGGGCATAAAGGACAAAACACAGCGTTCCGGCAAGGCCGTAGATGACGACGGCCTGACCGACGGGAATATCCTTGGCCGCCTGCTTGACCGACAGATCCTCGAGAGCGAAAGCCCCCATTGCCAGCGTCATGAAGAAGGCCCCGCGTGCCTCCGCTGAAATGTGCCCGGGAAGGGGCGGGATGCGCGGAAGGGATAGGGGCACCTGGGATCTCTGATCTTGTTACGAAATGCCGTTGGGTCGAGGCCTGGCTGGTATCTACGAGCTGCATGAAAAAGTAAAGGCAAGCGTTTTGCGCGGCAGATCCGCCACTTTGGGAAGCATGGCGTGGAGCATGGGCGTCACTATCTTCCGGTTTTCTGATCTACAATTGGCCGCCTGCGCTGCGTTACACTCCTATCTGTGCCACGCCTTTATGAGGATGCGGGCCACTTTCAGCATGCGTGCCCGCGCCGCGCGGCGTTCCTCGTCGTCCGGCAGGCGCGCGTCGAGCACGACTTCCAGCTGCGCGCGGGCCTCCTGTTGTGTCACCCCGCCCAGGCTCAGCCCGCAGCGCAGCCAGATGCCGTCGATTGCCGTGGTCAGGAGGTCCGACATCAGGGCCGCATCCTCATCGGGCAGAATGCTGCGCAAGGGGCCGATCAGGTTCGAGCGCATTCTGGCGTAGATAACCGTTTGAATCCGTTGGTAGGCAGGCACATGGGGCACGCCGGCACACAGCGCGATCCAGGCATGTGCCACTTCGGGGCGAAACGAGGTCGGAGAGAGGTTCGTTTCAACCACGGTGTAGACACGTTCCAACGGTGTCCGGGCCTCGCCCAGAAGCAGCACGGCTTCGTGCAGAAGCCTCCGTATTGGCATGGCGCAGCGCGGCCGCCAGCAAGGGCTTCCTTGCTCTTGAAATAGTGCAGCACATTCGCCTTCGAGGCGCTGGCCCCTTCGGCCACGCGCGCCAGCGAGGTGCTCTGGTTCCCGTAGCGCATCAGCGCACGGTAGGCCGCAGCGGCATATCCCGCACGTCTTAGTTCGGAGATATTTCTTCGCCCCATTCTGGCGCTCCCGTCTGCACGATCCGTCCGAAGGACGTCGCCGCCTTTGATTGACTCGGCGATCAATCTATTCATAGTTTGGTTTATGAACCGATCGGTCAATAAACAAACCAACTAGATCAAAAACCGTTATGAAAAAGCTTCTTGTCGCCGCGGGTCTGCTCGCGATCTCCACAGTTCTACCTGCCCATGCCGATTGTTTCCGCGTACGTCTTGCCGAGCCCGACTGGACCGACCTGGCGCTGACCACAGCGGTCACGCAGGTTCTGCTGGAAGACATGGGTCACAAGGCCGACACCAGGTATCCTGGGTATTTCCGTAATTTACGAGTCGATGAAAAACGGCGATCTCGACGTCTTCATGGGCTATTGGGATCCCGCGATGCAGTCCTATTTTGCACCCTACCGCAAGAGCGGCGCGGTGGAGACGATCCATACCAATCTCGAAGGGGCGAAGTTCACCTGGGTCGTTCCGTCCTACGTCTACGACGCGGGCATGCACTCCTTTGCGGACCTGGCGGCGCATGCCGACAAATTCGGCAAGAAGATCTATGGCATCGAGCCGGGGTCAAACGAGATCATGCTCGGTATCGTCAAGAAGGGCGATTTCGGGCTGGGCGACTGGAAGGTCGTGGAAAGCTCCGAACAGGGTATGCTGTCCTAGGTTGCCCGCGAGGTCCGGCGCAAGAAGTGGATCGTCTTCCTTGGTTGGGCGCCGCATCCGATGAACACCAAGTTCGATCTCAAGTATCTCAAGGGGGGCGATGCCTACTACGGCCCCGACTTCGGTGGTGCGACTGTCTCGACCCAGGTGCGCAAGGGCTATCTGGCTGAATGCCCTCAGGTCGGCAAGCTGCTGAAGCAGTTGACCTTCAATGTCGACATAGAAAGCGAGGGCATGGGCTATATCCTTGACGACGGCATGAGTGGGAAAGAGGCGGTGCGCAAGCTCCTCGCAAATCCTCCTGAAATGCTGGATGCCTGGCTTGACGGCGTCACCACCGTGGACGGCAGCCCGGCGCTGCCCGCAGTCAAGGCGGATCTGGGACTTTGACGGGATCTGCGGCAACGCCGGACCGGTTTGCGGATCTGAACGGGCTTCGGATCTGCTACCGGCAGGACGGTTCACCGAAGGCCCCCGCGGTATTTCTAATTGCGGGGCTCGGCATGCAGCTGATCGAATGGCCGCAAGAGCTTGTCGATGGTCTTGCGAAGAATTTCCGGGTGATCCGGCTGGACAACCGTGACAGTGGCCTGTCCGCACGATGCGGCGGCCCGTTCTCCGAAATACCGCCGGGTTTCGAGTGGTCCGGCAGCGCAAAAGGGCTGGCCGCCTACGGCCGGATCGATATGGCGGATGATGTGCTGGCTCTGGCCGACCATTTGGAGATCCCACAGTTCACCTGCATCGGCTTTTCCATGGGCGGCATGATCGTGCAGCTGCTCGCCACGCGCGCTCCGGAAAGAATGACCCGTTTTGCCTCCCTGTCCAGCACCGGAGGGGATGCCACGGTTACGGCGAACGACGCTTCATTGCGGCTGATCGAGCGTTTCTTTCTGCTGTTTCCGTCAGAGGCTGATGCGATCGAGGCCATTCGCGAAAGCAACTGTCATTTCTCGGTCGGCTTGATGCCTTTGCACGGCCCCGAGAACCACCAGTTTGCCAAGGCCCTGTCTGACCGCGCAGCGGACGATGGCGGCTACCTCCGGGATACATTCGCCATTACGACCTCCCCTCCTTGGAGGGATAAGCTGGCAGGCAAGGAGATCCCCGCGCTCTTCATGCATGGTGGCAGTGACCTGAGCATCGACGTGGCCTCTGCCCAAAGCCTGGCAAACGACATGCCCCGGGCGACCCTCAGGATCAACCCCGGCTTCGGGCACTGGATCGATGGCGAAACATGTCGCCAAGCGCTGGACTGGCTGCAAAACAGCGCCCCGCGCGAGATGCATTGAGCGCCACGGTTCATTCACCCAAGGTCCCCAGCATGTGTCGATCCGGAATGCCGGTAAACTGCTGCTGGGGGCCATCGCCGCGTCGGACAGTCTGCATGGGGGATGCGGCAGCTAGCGCCGTCCGTGGGCTTGAGCGGTATGGCCCGCTTCGCCATTTATCGCCGAGCGTCACCCGCTCGATGCGAATGAGGCATCTGCCTAGGCACAGGTTTTCCTGCCCATTAGGCGAAGGGAGACGAACTGACATCCAAATTGGTGGCCGGTGGGAGAAGGCATTTCTGCAGCAAGTTTTGCAGACGGATCTGATTTTTTTGAACTGTTCCCAGTCCCCCGGACGTCTTGTGCTTTCAAGGTCTGTTGCCGTTCGACTTCAATGGGCGACAGCTGCGCATTCCTGACATGCCTGCGCAGGATCTCTTCGCCCTGTCATGACCCCCTTGCCTCAAAATGTGCGGAGAAGGCATCTGCGATGCCTGAGGCCGTTCGCGTTGCATGTTCCCCAATTTACATTCTATTTCAAATAGACATTTGAAAACAGTTATATAGCGGGCCGGGTGCGCCTTTGAGAGTGGCAACCATTCAAATAACGACTTGACATGTCAGTGGAATACCATTGGCATACCAAGCATGAGTGCATTGAACGAACTCCAGCGAGAAACCGCATATCGTCGGATCCTCGACCTCATCAGGAGTGGGGAATTGGCTCCGGAAAAGCCCGTTTCCGAATGAGGACTATCCAGTCAACTCGGGATTGGGCGCATGCCGATCCGGGAGGCGATGCGCGATCTGGCTCGGGACGGATTGCTCACGATTGTCCCCCTACGCGGGACGACGGTCTGTTCGATAACGACGGATCAGATCCACGAACTCTTCGACTTGCGGCAGGCTATCGAGTGTCTGGCGGCACAGCGAGCCACCGAAAACGGGCCAACGCCGGAACTGCTCGTCTACCGGGACCTGATGGAGCAATCGCGCCAGCCGGAAGCCGAGATGGAGTGGGACAACAACTACAATACGGGTCACGAATTCCACATCGAACTGGTCCGAGCAAGCGGCAATGCCTTGCTGCTGGACATCTATCTGCCATTGCGGGCGCGCTACAACATCCTGACAAGGCTCGCGCGCTTCTATGACAAGGAATGGATCCTGAAGACGGTCGATGACCATCTGGCGATCCTTCAGGCGGTCATCGACCGAGACCCCGAGAGAGCGCACCGCGAGATGAGCGAGCATCTCGAACGCAGCTACCAATCCAAGTTGAAAATTGTTGGTGCGACCCGTCGCACGGCAAGCTTTGCGGGCGCGGCATCGGTCATCCCGCCAAAACCGCGCCAATAAGCGGCAATCAAGAACAAATAAATTCCCACCAACTGGAGTATCAGTATGTCCGGAAATACCTTTGCCCGAGGCAAGCTAGCCGCCTTGGCAATAGCGTTCACAACAATAGCTGCAACAACCCCATCCCACGCCCAGGAAACCTCCACACTCGATACCGTCAAAAGCAAGGGCGTTGTCGCCTGCGCCGGCAATGGCGGGCGCCAGGGCATGTCGATGATCGACAGCCAGGGCAATTGGGTTGGTCTCGACGTGTCGATAGCTGCAAGGCGGGCGCTGCGGCTGTCTTGGGCGACGCCTCCAAGATTTCCATGGTCAAGGCAACCACTCAGACGCGGTTTTCGCTGCTGCAGACCGGCGAAGTCGATATTGTCACAGCCAATGCCACCTGGACGCTGTCGCGCGATGCCGAACTGGGCCTCGATGCCACCGTCACCACCTTCTATGATGGACAGGGTTTCATGGTTCCGAAGTCCCTCGGCGTCACCAAGGTGAGTGAACTGGATGGCGCAGACCTGTGCGTTCCCCCGGATCCAACTCCGAACAGGTCACCGCCGACGTCGCCCAGAAGGAAGGCATCACCTTCAACCCGATCGTGATCGAGGATCAGGCCGAACTCCAGCGCGCCTTCTTCAATGGCCGCTGCGACGTGCATATCCTGTCGACCTCCGACTTGGCGGCCGTTCGCGCCAGCTTGGCCGACAATCCGGACGATTGGGTGATCCTGCCGGGTGTTTACGGCAAGGACCCGATGGGCTCCTTCGTCCGGCAGGGTGACACTCAGTGGCGCGATATTGTCGACTGGGCCATCTACGCGATGATCGGGGCAGAAGAGAAGGGTATCACTTCGAAGAATGTTGACGAGATGCTCAAGAGTTCGGATCCCGAAGTCCAGAAGATGCTCGGCGTGGGAACGGATCTCGGTTCAAAACTGGGCCTGGATGCCAAGTGGGCCTACCGCATCATCAAGCAGGTCGGCAATTACGGCGAGGTCTATGATCGCAATTTCGGCATGGGCCCTCCGCTCAAGCTGCCGAGGGGCCTTGACGCGCTCTACACCGATAGCGGGCTGATGTACACCCCGCCCTTCAAGTAAGCACCAAGGTCATCGATTCCGCCTCGGCGATCTCGTCGAGGCGGATCTCATACCAATTGTCTACCTCCTACCGCTCCTAAATCAGCGAAGCTCGAGAGAGAAAGCAACAGCCGATGCAGTGCTCAAAATTGCTGCTCGTTGCGAGGAATTCCATGTTCTGACGAAATCAAAAGGTCCTGAATTGGGCCGCGCAAATATTTGTGCTGGTCGTGATCGGTGGAGGCATCCTTTTCTTCACCGCCAATGCGCAAAACGCCTTGCACGAGCGAGGGATCTCGACCGGTTTTGCATTTCTCGAGGACCGCTCCGGGTTTGAAATCAGCGTGGGCATGATCGCCCATGACCCTGATGACAGCTATTTCAATGCCCTTCTCGCCGGAGCGTCCAACACCCTTACGATTTCCATCATCAGTATCGTCGGGGCATCGATCTTCGGGCTGTTTCTCGGGATTTGCCGCCTATCCTCCAATCGTCTGGTTTCCGGCCTGTCCGGCAACCTACGTGGATCTGTTCCGAAACACGCCGCAATTGCTGCAGATCATCATGTGGTACTTGCTGCTGACCCTGTTGACTTCGCCGCGAAATGCGCTGGCTTTCGTACCAGGCCACATGTATCTGTCCAACCGCGGGTTGAACCTTCCAACTCTTGCCAACGGCTTTCCCCTTCCCGCCGCCTGTGCCGTTGTGGTCATCGCCGGATTTGCCGCTCTCTGGTTGGCCTCTCGCTGTCTGGAGTGGCGATTTCGGCGGGTCGGCAAGCAGGTAAATCGGGGCTTGTTTCTGCCGCTTGCCTTCGTGGCAGGCGCGGTCATCGACTGGCTCATCGTCGGCGCGCCCACATCTTTGGTGTCGCCCGAACTCAGAGGGTTCAAGTACCGTGGCGGCCAGACATTGTCGCCCGAGTTTCTTGCCCTCTTCTTCGGTTTGACGCTCTACATCGGTGCGTTTATCGCAGAGATCGTGCGGGCCGGACTTCAATCCGTGCCGAAGGGCCAGCTTGAAGCCGCCGATTCCATTCCCTTGTCGCGCTACAATCGCTTTGGGCTCGTCGTTCTGCCTCAGGCATTGCGCGTCGTCATCCCGCCGGCGATGGCCCAATATGTCAGCTTGCTGAAAAACAGCTCTCTTGGCGTCGCGGTCGGCTATTCCGAACTTTTCAATGTATCCAACACCACCACAACATTGTCCGGCCAGGTTCTTGAATGCGTGGTGCTCATGGCAGTGTTATACCTTGCGATCTCCCTCGTCATGAATTTCTACAATCGCCTCGTGCAGATAAAGGAGCGTTGATCCAGATGACCACTCCTCCTGTCTCGCATGTCTCGGTCCGCAAGCCAACCGAGCGCCCCGCGCCGGTCATGACCTCCGGTCCCCTTGCACGGGGGTGATTGCAGCGTTCTTTTCGACGCCGCTCAATGCGCTTGTCACGATCCTCATTTTCTTCGGCATCGTCATGCTGTTGCCGCAGGTCATCCGCTGGGCCTTCGTCGATGCGATCTGGTACACGACCGACCCCGAGGTCTGTCGCAGCGCTCAGGGCGCTTGCTGGGCGGTGATTACCGAGAAGTACCGGGTCATTCTCTTTGGAACGTACCCCCTACGAGGAGCATTATCGCGGAGCCATCGTCGTTGCTCTCGTGACCCTGCTGGCGATCTACACTGCCATTCCCCGTTTCTGGAACGTCTACCTCATTCCGATCTGGGCCGTCTGCGGGGTGATCAGCGCGATCCTGATGTTCGGCAGCGTCTTCTGGTTGCCGTTTGTCGGTACGGACGAGTGGGGCGGACTGCCCCTGACGATGATCGTCTTTCTGACGACCGTGGGGTTCGGCTTTCCCCTCGCAATTTTGTTTGCGCTTGGTAGGCGTTCAAAGTTGCCGATTATCAAGGCTGTCTGTGTGATCACCATTGAAATCGTGCGCGGCCTGTCTCTGATTTCCGTGCTCTTCATGATGATCATCTTTCTGTCGCTCTTTCTACCCGGCGATCTCACGATCGACAAGCTGCTTCGAGCGCTGGTTGGAATGGTCATCTTCTTCGGAGCCTATTCTGCCGAAGTCATTCGCGGTGGCCTCCAGGCAGTTCCCAACGGGCAGTATGATGCAGTCAAGGCACTTGGGCTGAACTATCTGAAATCGCACATCCTGATCATTCTTCTGCAGGCATTGCGCACCGTCCTGCCCGCGCTGGTGAATGACATCATCGGAGCCTTCAAGAACACAACCTTCGCCTCGATCATCGGCATCTTCGATATTTTCGGAGCGGCGAAGGCCTCGCTTCGGGATGTGTCGTGGACGCGCTATGCCACCGAAGTCTACATATTCGTGGCGCTTATCTTCTTCATCTATTGCTTCTCCATGGCCAAATACAGTGCGTTCATCGAGAGACGCAGCTCCAAGGAACGTGCCCGATGAGCGATACCGGCGGAGAACTCGTCCGCATCAGCAGTCTGAACAAGTGGTATGGCGACTTCCATGTCTTGCGCGATATCGATCTTGTCGTGGGAGAGAGCGAAAAAGTCGTCATCTGTGGCCCTTCGGGTTCCGGAAAATCCTCTCTCTTGCGTTGCATGAACCGGCTGGAATCCTATCAGGAAGGTTCAATCACCGTTGCCGGAAACAAGGTCAGTGACGACAAGGCCAGTCTGAACCGGTTGCGCCATGCGACAGGCATGGTCTTTCAGAACTTCAATCTCTTCCCACATCTGATGACCCTCGAGAACCTGACCATCGGCCCGGTGTATTCGCTTGCTCATCCGGTTGCAGAGGCGCGCGCGAAAGCGTTGCAGATGCTCGATCGGGTAAAGGTTGCCGATCAGGCGCTCAAATATCCCGGACAGCTGTCCGGCGGGCAGCAGCAGCGTGTTGCCATCGCGCGAGCGCTGATGATGGAACCCCGGCTTCTGCTTTTCGATGAACCGACATCCGCCCTCGATCCGGAAATGATCAATGAGGTGCTGGAGGCCATGAAGGAATTGGCGGAACAGGGCATGACCATGGTGATCGTCACCCACGAGATGGGCTTCGCCCGCAACGTGGCAAATCTGATCGGTTTCATGGATCACGGCTGTATCCGGGAGGCCGCGTCGCCGGAAGAATTCTTCAACAATCCCAAAAGCGAGAGAACCCGGGCCTTTCTTTCTCAACTGATCTGATGGCTTTTCCCTCATCTCAGACTGGCGCTTGAGCTTCTCGGGGCTTTTTCAGACGGCATCATTTTGAATCCTGAAGGGTTCAGAACCGCATGTCATGATCGATCTGTCGAGTGAGACATCGCTCCGCCTGAATGAAGGGCCGCATCAGATCAGGGCGCAGTTCGAAACGGGTGCAGAAAGTAAATGACGTTTCCGGACCGTTACGCATAACGACACAAGTGACGAGGCCATCGACACCCCCAGAGCCGGGATCCGAGCGACCTTAAAAGAATATCAAAAGATAAAGGAAATGGGGCGATGACGACCTTGAACGAGGGCATGAAACAAGAGGCAGATCTGGGCCCCAATGCCGGACTTGTCGGGGCAGCCGATGGACGGACGAGACTGGCCACGCCGTCGCTGTTGTTGGATCTGGATGCGCTGGAAGCCAATCTTGCCGAAGGCGCACGACTTGTTCGGGAAGCCGGGTTGCGCCTGCGTCCTCATTTCAAGGCGCACAAGTCGCTGGAAGTGCTGCGTTTGCAGTTGGAGGCCGGAGCCTGCGGCGTTGCGGTTGCCACAATCGGCGAGGCCGAAGCCGTCGCTGCCGCCTTTCCGACCACCGATATTCTTGTGACTTCCATTCTTTCGTCACCAATTCAATTGGCCCGGGCCGTGGCAATCTTTGCCAACAGGGTCCCGCTCACCTTGGCGATAGACAGTCGCGATCAACTCAAGACCCTCTCCCAGTGCCTGGCTGGAAAAAATTGCCAGATGAACGTCCTGATCGATGTGGACATGGGACGCGGAAGATCCGGTTGCGTAACCGTCAGCGAGGCGATCAAACTGGCGGAAATGATCGAGGCCGAGCCGAATATCTCATTGGCAGGGCTTCAGACCTATGCCGGCCAGCTGTCTCACGTCACCGATCTGGAAAAACGTTCTGACACCTATGAGATTTTCGCCAGCCGTGTCGTTCTCTTCCGCGAAGCCCTGGCGTCGCACCTGCCTCGCCCGTTGAAGATTACCGGTGGGAGCACTGGTTCGATGCAGCTTGATCTCGCCTCCGGTCTTCTGACCGAACTTCAGTGTGGAAGCTATGCGATCATGGATGTGGAGTATCTCCCACTCCATCATCGCGACGGAACCTGGCCATTTGTTCCGGCGCTATCCGTCCTGTCTACCGTGCTTTCCGCAAACTGGGACTATCACGTGACCACGGATGGCGGTGACAAACGCTTCCAGAACAAATACGGCCACGAACCGGTTATCGTGCGCGGTGCGGAGCCGGCCTGCCGGTATAAGCCGGTCAGCGACGAACATGGTCGCATCGACGCGCCCGACGGTATTCCGCTGCCGGCTGTCGGCGACAGCGTCGAATGTATCGTTTCGTACTGCGATCCCACGATCAATCTCTACGACGCCTACCATGTGGTGCGAGACGACGCATTGCTGGCCATCTGGCCGATCGACGGCCGGGGCCGGTAACAGTTGACGTGGCCCCAGATGTTCCCGCATCAAGCAGTGGAGTTTCCAGGCCGCAATTTCCGGTGGGCTGGGTCAAGGGGGGGGCAATGCCGTCGATGAGCCTTTTGTGAGCGCCATCGGTGGGGTTGCCCGATTTCAAATAGGTATAAGCGCACCGCACCACTGCAGAAAATTAAATCGGAGTATTAAACTCAACTATTTTATCCACCCCGGAAGCTCGGTATTTCCTGTGATATCCGCATTTCAAACGGGCAGGCCCCACGAGGACGGATGGGAACGGAGGCTGATCGCGACCGGCTTTTGGCGGTCTTTTCGCACTACGAAGCGCGCCTGAAGCGGTATTTCGCTGATCGGACGCGCTTGCAGGCGGATGCGGAAGACCTCACCCAGGAGGCCTGGATCAAGCTGTCGCGCAACGGCGCGAGCGCCCTTGCCGCCCCCTCGCCCTATTTGATGCGGATCGCCAGAACCCTTGCCATCAATCATGAGCGCACCCGCCGCAGGCGTTTGAGTGAAGCGGAAGTGGACGACCTGCTGGCCGTTCCCGACACAGCCCCCCGGGCCGGAGGCGCACCTTGCCGCCCGCGACGCGCTGCGCATCCTGTCCGCCGCCATGAACGAACTGCCTGAGCGCCGCCGCGCCATGCTCGTTGCCGCGCGCATCGGGAACCGTCGACACTCCGAGATCGCGGCGGAACACGGCGTTAGCGTTCGTACTGTCGAGATGAAAATCCGCAATGTGCTCGACTTTTGCCGCCATCGGCTCGAGGAACACGGCGCGGCCTGACAAGACGTGGATTGACGAACGCAGATTGACTGGCCCCGGATTGACAAGGAGGCCGGGTTCAGGCCATTGCCAGCGGCATCCGTTTCGATGATTTTCGCCGTCTGGCTTCGTTTCATCGGATTTCAATCGTTATACCTAGTACAGCACAGCTGCCGAAGGATTTTCACGAGAGGACCCAGCCGTCGTGGAGCGGGATTTCGAGGTTCTCAAACGCGAAGCGAGCGAGTGGCTTGTGCGCCTGACTTCCGGCGAGGCGACAACGCGCGACCGGGACGATTTCCTTGCCTGGCGACGGCGCAGCCCTGCCCACGAGCACGCCTTTCGCGAAGTTGCGCAGGTCTGGCGTGGCCTCGGCGAGATGCCGGCCGGCATCCGCAGCAAAAGGCCGCGTCCCACGCGCCGGATGGTGCTGACGGGAGGGCTCGCCGCCGGCGTGGCGGGCCTGACGGTTGGATTGTCGGCCACCGGCTATTGCCGTCCCTGCAAAGGCTTCTCGCCGACCATGCGACGGGCGTGGGCGAACAGAAGACCGTGGCGCTTCCCGACGGCTCCACCGCGCTGCTCGACGGAGCCAGCGCCCTGTCCGTCGACTTTTCCTCCACCGCCCGCCATCTGGAGCTTGCCGAAGGCGCAAAGATCTTCGAGGTCGCTCCCGATCCCGCACGCCCCTTTGTCGTGTCGGCCGGCTACGGCGAAAGCGTCGCCGCCGAAAGCTCCTTTGCCGTCAAGCTCGGGGCGTTTCGAATCGTGGTCGATTGCGTGGCTGGCAAACTCTAGGTGAGCTGCGTCTATACGCTGGCCCTCAAGACCGGCGAACGCGTCCGCTACACCGAGGCCAGGCTCGGCAAGAGGATCGTCTCGGACCCGACCGTGACCTCCTGGCGGAACGGGTTGCTGATCTTCGATGACCAGCCGCTTGGGGAAGTCGTCGCGGATCTCAACCGGCACCGGCGCGGCAAGGTCATCGTGGCGGGCAATGGCCTCCGCGCCTTGCGCGTCTCCGGGGTCTTCCACCTTAACCGGCCGCAGGAAATCCTGACGCATCTGGAAAAGACCCTGGGTCTCGACGTCTATGGGCTGGCCGGCGGCCTCGTGGTGCTCCACCAGGGTTGATCCCACAGCGTCTCACGCATGCGCTTCAAGCCGGCGCTCCGGGCCACCTTCAGCAAAAAAATCGCCTTCAAGGCGAAGAAATGTTTCGGGTTTGTAAATCCGCGTCGTTTCCCTCGATAGACCCGGCCGCACGCCAATTCCTCCTCGCGCGGTCCGCCAACATCCGAGGATACGACATGCGCCAGACAACACGGGCCAGTATAAAGAAACAGAAACTTGGCCGGGCGCGGCGCAAAACGCATACGGGGATCGGGCCTCGCTCTGGCGGTGTCGACCTCGATACCGGCTGCTCTGGCACTCGTGCCGTTGGCAGCAGGCACCCAGGAAGCGGCGGCATAGCAGGTGGAGAGTTATTCCATTCCAGCCGGATCGCTCTCAAGCGCGCGTACCAGGTTCGGTGCCGCCAGCGGCCTGCAGGTTCTCTTCCGCACGTCTGATACTACCGGCCTCACCACGGGTGGCGTCTCCGGTCAAATGTCTCCCCAGGCAGCCATTTCCCGCATTGTGGAAGGCACGGGCCTCGTCTATCTCTTAACCAGCGTCAACAGCGTAACAGTTGGCAGGCCCGGTGAAATCGACGCCGCACTGGCGGTTTCCGGCGACGGCTCGACGGTGCTTCCCACCATCAACATGCGCGACGGCGGCGGTGTGCGTGGCCCCATCGGCGGCTACGTCGCCCGCGAAAGCGCATCCGGCACCAAGACCGATACGCCGATCATGCAGACGGCCCGCTCCATCGAGGTCGTGGGCCGTGAGGAGGTGGAACAGCGTGCTCCCATCACGTTCACTGACGCCGTCAGCTATTCCTCCGGCGTCACCACCGGCTCCTATGGCTACGACCCGCGTTTCGACGAGATCTACGTGCGCGGCTTCTCGCTCACTACGCTCAGCGATTTCGAGGACGGCCTGCGACAGATCGCAGGAAACTACGGCACATTCCGCACCGAGCCCTACGCACTGGAACGCATCGACATCGTCAAGGGTCCGGCCTCCGCGCTCTATGGGCAGTCGACGGCGGGCGGCCTGATCGATCGCGTGTCCAAGCGGCCCTCAGCCACTCCGGTGCATGAGGTGATGACGCGCGTCGACGATACGAGGCGCTACCAGACGGTCTTCGATTTCGGCGATGCGCTGACCGACGACAACACCTGGCTCTACCGGGTCGTCGGCGTCGGTCGGGTCGGCGAAGGCAGCTTCGATGTCGAGGATGGCCGGCTGATGCTCGCTCCCTCGCTGACCTATTCATCCGATGAAAACACCGAACTGACCATCCTGGCGCTTGCCCAGCGCGACGAGACGGACGGCAACGTCGCCGCGCTCAACAAGTCCGGCCAGGTCTATGACGTGCGCGCCAGCGATCCCGACTATGACACGCAGATCGTCAAGCAGTTCCAGCTCGGCTACGAATTCACCCATCGCTTCGGCGATCGCTGGACACTCCGCAACAATTCGCGCATCGGCTATCTCGACACCAAAGCCAAGTACCTAACGGGCAGCGTCACGGGCGGAGGCTGGAAGACCGACGGCTCCGGCAACGACTATTACGCGCGCGGCCGCTACGCCGTGTCCGACAGTATGCTGAACGCGCCAGACTGATCTGAACCTGATGAAGGAACTGGACACGGGACCGCTTGCGCACAAGGTCCTGGCCGGCATCGACTACCAGACATCCTTCTCGACGTTCCGCACCGGATCGTCCGTGGCCTCCAGCGAATACGATCTCTATCCCGACAGCCCGGATTATGGCCGCAGCGGCTCTGCCCTCGACTACTCCTCCGGCAGTGACTACACGTTCCGCCAGACCGGCATCTACGCGCAGGACCAGATCACCTTCCTCGATCGTTGGCACGCCAATTTCAGTGTCCGCCAGGATTGGGCGAGCTGCACCCAGTACGAGGCCGGCATCAAGTATCAGTCCGTCGGCTTCAACGGCTTCTTTTCCATCGCTGTCTATCACCTGAAGGAAAAGAACATCTCCAAATATGCCGGCTACAACAGCACCGTCGGCTACTACTACGAGCCGATCGGCGAGGTGACGAGCAATGGCATCGAGGCCCAGGCGCGCTTCAATCTCGACATGGGCCTGAGCGTGATCGCCTCCTACACTTTCAATGACGCCGAGATCACCGGCGACATCACCGCCAGCAATATCGGTAACGTGCCGATGGTGACGCCGCGCCATTCCGCCTCGCTCTGGCTCGACTACGCCTTCAAGACGGCGATGCTCGACGGCGTTTCGCTGGGTGCGGGCATGCGCTATCTCGGCGAGACCTACACCAGCAACGCCAACACCGCGAAGAACAAGTCCGCGACGCTGTTCGACGCCGCGCTGCGCTACGATTTCGGCGCGGCGAAGAGTGAACTGGACGGTCTGTCCGCAGCGCTGAACGTCAACAACATCGTGGACTGGCAGCCCACGACCTGCAACAACGGCTACTGCTATCTGGGCGCACTCGCCGCCCTCGCGGGCGGGCGCCCGGCGATCGCGGCACAGCTAGCCTTCAAAGCCAGCCAAGCAGTCCGCCCGTTGCGATCGCCTCCGCCCATGCCTGGGCACCTGGGTTGCCGAGCCGCCCCTGCCGCGGGACACGATCAATCTCGGCCTGTCGCGCGAGATCAATCTGGAAATCCTGCAGCAGTTGAGCCGAACCTCATCGTCTCCACGCCCTATCTGGAACGGTTACGCGAAAAGCTCGAGCGGATCGCTCCCGTGCGCTCCTTCGCCATTCATGCAATCAGCGGGCCGGCCATGCCCCCGATCCTTGACGGTACCCGCGCGCTCACCGCCCTCACCGCCACGAAAGCGAAGGGCGAGGCCCTGATCGAGGCCGCCTTCGCGGACATCGCGTCCCTCTCGGAGGTGGTCCGACCTTTACGCGACCGGCCGCTCCTTTTGGCGAACATTCTCGATCCCCGGCACCTGCGCGTCTACGGACGCAACAGCCTTTTCGACGACGTGTTGACCCGGCTGGGGCTCACCAACGCCTGGACCGGGCACAGCAATGTCTGGGGTTTTGCCACGCTCGGCGTGGATGAACTCGCGGACGTGGCGAACGCTCGGCTCGTCTGTTTTGACTCGGTGCCGGGGGATGCCGCACGCGCGATGCGCGAGAGCCCGGTATGGCGTGCGCTGGGCTTTGCCGAGGAAGGCCGCATCCTGCAACTGCCGACGGTGCTCGCCTTCGGCATGCTGCCATCGGCCACCCGCTTCGCGCCCCTCCTCAGCGAGGCAGAGCGTGGCTAGGATCCTTGGATTTTTGCGGGTCCCGGAATGGCGACCCTCGCCCTGTGGCTTGCCTGCCTGCCTCTGGCCACGACATTGCCGCCAGCCGCCTGGCCGGGCGCGACCCTGTCACCTTCGCCCAACGACATGGCCGCACTCCTTTTTCACTACAGTTTCCTGCCGCGCTCCGTCGTGGCGCTGGCCGCCGGGGCCGTGTTGGGGCTTGCCGGCGCCATCCTGCAGCAGGTGCTACAGAACCCGCTGGTCTCGCCCGCAACGCTCGGCGTTTCGGCCGGGGCGCAGCTTGCGCTGGCGCTTGCTCTTCTGCTCGCCCCTGACCCGTCCTGCCCGCCGGGATGATTATCGCGCTTGTCATGGGAACGCTCGCCACCGCGCTCGCGCTCTTCAACGAACACCAGTTGAGCGGGCTCTTCGTGTGGGGCAGCGGATCGCTCGTCCAGCGGGACTGGAGCGCGAGCCGGCAGATCCTTCTGACCCTCTTCCTTGCAACAGCCGCGCTCGCCCTGTTGCGACGCCCCTTCGTGCTGCTGGGACTCGGCGAGGGCGCCGGCGCGCTCGGCCTTTCGGTCGCCCGCACGCGGCTCGCCTGCATCGTGCTGGCGGTGATGCTGACCGGCGTCATCGGCTTCATAGGACTTGCTGCCTCGGCGCTGGCGCGCGGTCTCGGCATCCGGCGCCCCGTGGTGATTGCTCTCGCCGCGATGAGCCTCGGCGCGCTCCTTCTGTCGACCACCGACAGTGCACTGCAGATCGTGCGACACCTCGGCGGGGTTCACTCTCCCGACCGGAGCCGTGACCGCGCTTCTCGGTGCACCGCTGCTCGTCCTGCTGGTGCGAGGTCTGCGCACGCTGCCTGAAAATGCCTCCACCGACGTCGCCGCCGCAACTCCCAAGGCCCTCCCACCCCTGGCGCATTGCGGTGATCCTGCTTGCCCTGCTGCTGATCGCGGTCCCGCTTGCCCTCGTCTACAACGTCCAGCCCGATGGGGCCTTCTCCATTCCCGGCGCGGACGAACTCGCCCGGCTGATGCCCTGGCGGGCTCCCCGGGTGACGGCAGCGCTTGTCGCGGGGGCGCTGCTGGCGGTCTCCGGCCTCATCCTTCAACGCATGACAGGCAATCCGGCCGCAAGTTTGGAATTGTTGGGCGTTTCCGCCGGCGCGGCGCTCGGCGTCACCGTGTCAGTGCTGTTCATCGCCAATGCGGGCTACTGGGCGCAGATGATGGCGGCAGGCACGGGCGCGGGCCTCGTCCTCGCGCTTCTTCTCACGCTTTCGGCGAGCGGACGGATCTCGGGAGAAAAGCTGCTGCTGACCGGAATTGCGCTCGGTGCCTTCATCAGCGCGATCCTGACCCTGCTGCTGGCGAGCGGAGATCCGCGCGTGATGCTGATCGCCACCTGGATGGCGGGTTCGACCTATGACGTCGAACCACAGACTGCCCGTTATCTGCGCTGTGCGGCACGGTCTTTCTCGTGATGGTGCCGCTTCAGATGCGCTGGCTGGAAATCCTGCCGCTCGGCGGCACGGTCGCAAAGGTTGTGGGCGTCCCGCTTGCGCGCGCCCGTCTGGCCCTGCTTGCCACCAGCGCAGCAATGGCAGCCGTGGCGACGCTCGCTGCCGGTCCGCTCAGCTTCGTCAGCCTCCTCGCGCCCCATCTGGCGTGCCGCATTGGCGTTACCCGAGCTTTGCCCCAGTTGGCAGCGACCGCCCTCATCGGCGCCGCGATCATGGTATTTGCCGACTGGCTCGGCCGCAATCTCTATTTCCCCTTCCAGATCCCGGCAGGACTCCTCACCTCGCTGATCGGTAGCCCCGCGCTCGTCTGGATGCTGGCGCGCCGACCATGACACGCTCCGACACGCATGCCGCAGAGACCGCAAGCGGCAAAGGACCACGAATGCCCCAAGAACTCGCCCCTTACGCACCCGCCGGCTGCTTCCAGAGCGACCTTGCCGTAAGCGACGACAGCCCACCGCGCCGGATCTTCGTCTCCATCCCGCAAGGCGAGCCACCTGCCGGCGGCTGGCCGTTCCTCTTCATGAGCGATGGCAACGCCTGCTTCCCCGGCGCCACCGGTGTCGCGCAGGTGCAGTCGCCCTACCCGGAGGGCACGAATGTCGAACCCG
Organism: Breoghania sp.; assembly: GCF_030066895.1. Lineage (GTDB taxonomy): Bacteria > Pseudomonadota > Alphaproteobacteria > Rhizobiales > Stappiaceae > Breoghania. Next base: position 306,093 of record NZ_JASJAV010000003.1, read on the forward strand.
GCGTGCTCGTCGCCATCGGCTATCCCGGCACGGCTTCTTACGACTTCCACCGCCGCTCGTTCGATCTCTCGCCACCGCCGAAAAAGACCTTGCCACCCGCGACAGATGACGGCCGGCCGGTGCGAATCGGCGGCGCGGATGAGCTTCTTGATTTTATCGAGGGCAGCCTGCTTCCCTGGATCGCGGATCTGGCGCCGATCGATACCGGCAGACGCATGCTTTTCGACCATTCCTTTGGCGGGCTCTTCACGTTGCATGCGCTGTTCACCCGGCCGCATATCTTCACGACCTGGATCGCCGCAAGCCCGGCGATCTTCTGGGACGATGCCGTCATTCTCGGCACGGAGGCGGCTCGACGCAGACACGACGCTCCTCCCCGCCTGCTACATCTGTCTGTCGGTGAACACGAGGGCGACAGTTTCGCCCCGTTCCAGCTCGATCACGCCGACGCGCCGGAGCGGTTGGCCCAAAAGGCGCAGACGCGCACCGTCGCCCATGCGCGCGAGATGGTCGCGCGTCTTGCGGGCGAAGGAGACCGCGTCCCGGCCGATATCGTCCCCTATTTCGAGGTCTTTGCCGGTGAAAATCACATGTCGGTCCTCACGGTCGCGCTCGGCCGGGCCGTGCAGATCGCCTTCTCGATCACGCCCGCGCAAAGCTGGCTGCCCGGGCAAAGCGGGTTAAAGGAGCGGATCCCATGACCGGACTGACGGCCTCGCAGGATCCGTCCGGATCCACCTTCGTCCTTTCCGACCTGAGCTTCGCCGTGAAAGGACGGACACTGCTTCATCCGCTGAGCCTTGCGCTTTCTGGCAACGGCGTTACCGGGCTGATCGGTCACAACGGATCGGGCAAGTCTACGCTCCTGAAGCTGCTGGCCCCCCAGCATGCGCCGTCGGCCGGTACGATCCGTTTCCATGACCGTGATCTCAAGGCCTGGGGCCAGCGGGAATTTGCGCGAAAGCTCGCCTACCTGCCGCAACAGGCGCCGTCCGCCTCCGGTCTTCTGGTGCGTGAACTGATCGCGCTCGGCCGCTATCCCTGGTACGGGGCGATCGGCCGTTTCGGCTCGCATGACCGGCAAAAGGTGGATGAGGCGATGGAGATGACCTCGCTTGTCCCCTTCGCCGACAGGCTCGTCGATACCCTGTCGGGCGGAGAACGCCAAAGGGTCTGGATCGCGATGGCGATGGCACAAGACGCCTCGTGCCTGTTGCTCGATGAACCCACCTCCGCCCTTGACATCGCCCATCAGATCGAGGTGCTGTCGCTCATCGCCTGTCTCGCCCACGAGCGCGCGCTGGCGGTCGTCGTGGTGCTGCATGACGTGAACATGGCAGCACGCTATTGCGACGAGGTCCTGGCGCTTCATTCCGGCCATCTCATCGCGCGCGACGACCCGCACGTAATAATGGAACCGGCAATGCTGGAGAAAATTTACGGCACCCGCATGGACGTGGTTTCACACGGCCCCACCGGACACACTGTCGCCATCCCGCTGTGATGGTGCGAAACCTATCCAGGATAAATCGCGCAGGTTGAGATCTACTACAGCGGCCTGATTACGTTACCTGATCGCGTTGAATTCGCATTTAGTCTCAGGAAGCTGAAAATCAGCGCCTCTCGTGCACGGCAAACTGTATCTAGGCACTGGTTGACGAGCTTCCGGGAGATATAGAGCAGAGTGAAGCATTTACGGTTGTAATTCACGAACTGCCACGTCGTCTTCGCCTTCCGACTTTCACAACAAGGAAAGCCAATTCTTGCGCGTTATCGATGACCTAAACTTCCATTCTTTTTTGTAACGTCTGGTAAGAATATTGTTCAATCCGGGGCCCCAGGGGCGCAGAAAAAAAGCTCGCTGAGCGAACATCATTCTGAAAGCCCGGAATGCCCTTCCCGGAATGTGCAGGGCAAGATTTGTCACGTCGAAGGAACGGGGGTCCAATACATGGGTCCAGAGGAACAATTCACACGCATCTTGAGAATTTCCCCTTTCGACCAGCGTCTTGATGGCGAAGGCGAGCGCATCGACATAATTCGAGTTTATCGAGAAAGCTTCATGAGCCAAATGCACGGCACTGTCTCGACGAACCGGTTCGGTTGACTTTTTCGCACAGCGCGCCGCGAACAGGCAAAGCTCCGCCGAATTCGGCCAGCGTTCAATCGCCTCGTCCATGAGAGCGCAAGCATGGTCGGGGTTTGCTTCCAACACGGCCTCAGCCTGGTTTCTAAGGACTCTTGCCTTGAAGGTTTCATTTCCCGCATCCAATGCAGCGTCCTCTTCAATCGAGCCCAGTCGTGACAATTCGGCTTCAATCTCGGAAGCCTCTGCCGAACAGATATCGCTTTGTCATTGGAGGGCGGACATCGTGTGGGCGAGCCGTTGCCGCTTCAACTCTCGAATGCGGGCGCAAAATCGATTCGGATCTCTGTAATCGGGTGCGATGCATTTCTGCACACGGCGGCGTGCCCGTGCCTGGATATTCTGCGCCACTGCTTCGCTCGTCTGATCGAAGCAGTGAACATGTCTGATGTCCGCATCTTTCGCGATTTCAATCTTCTTATCCAACCGCCTGTTGAAGATGCTGTCCTCGCCGATGCGGACACCCGGAGGGAAATAACCGAAGTGCCTGAACAGCGTGCGATTGTAGGACAGGTTATAGATCTGATCGTCCACCTGGGGTGACGTCCCGAGACGGGCGCTGTAAAGCCAAAGCCAAACCGCCCTTGCGGCGACGGAGGCGCCTCGCTGCGGTGCGACATTCGATGGCACCGCGTCATACCCGGCTCTATGTGCGTCCAGTCGGCCCTTTACCCAACCGTCGGTCGCCAGGCAATCCGACGCCAGAAAGGCTACATATCGCGTGGTTGAGGCGTCGATGCCGATATTGCGAACCGCGCCCGCGTACAATCGCGTCTCGACGCTGATCAGCCGGATTACGTCCAGATGCTCGGTCAGGATTTCTTTCGCGGGGCCTCCGCCAGAGTTGACGACGACAATCTCACACGGTGCCGATTGAGCCCTCAAGGAGGCAACAGCATTCGCGAGTTCGGGAGGGGCCCCAAAAGCCATGACGACCACCGCGATTTCCGCGTCTACAACGTTGGCTCCGACGTGAATACTCGTCTCTGGATCTGCCTTTCCGGCCAGCCACCTGCGTCATAGCCCTTCGGACATCGGATCGCCCTTCAATGAGAACGAAAGACGATGGCTCTCCGGCGCAATCAATCCGGGCACTGAGCTGAGAGCTCCGATCTTCCCGATGACTTTTGCAGCCTTTTTATTCTGGCTGAGATCCAGATATGCCTCAGCCGACAGCTTGAGCGCGAGCAGAGGCTGGCTGAAACGGCTGGCAAGTGGCCGGCATATCCATTATCCGTAAGGTCGTTTCGGGAAAACCTTCCATGAGCGCGGAATCTGCCGCCATAAGGGCTATCTCACGATCGTGCGGATGCTCGTTCATGAGGTCGAGCCCGACATGCATGGCGTTTTCGAAGCCAAGCATCTGCCTCGTTTTCACGACACGCCGCAGCTTATGAAGCAACGGATCCTGCCCGCCGTCGGGCGTGTCGCTCAAATCCTGCGTTTGAGCCCCCCATGTGCCGCCGTCTTCCGTGAAAGGCGGCGAGAAGCGGCGATGCGCCGGAATAGCTCGGAGCTTCATTCCCCGTTCGTCATCGAGGTAGTCGTAGCCGATAGTCTGGAAATTGCGGGTGGGATCGGAGTTGCAGTAGAGAGCCATGCGTAATTTTCGCCGTTTCGGCAACGCCATACGCAAATGAAAGAACTCAAGCCCCGACGGCCTTACCGGCAAGCCAGGGGCGTTTTTCGTCCAACGCCCGTGTAACCTGTCGCCATCGGGCTCCATGCCCGGAAAGCACGGGAACAATCGCGCACGATTACGGGATTTCCATATGCCATCCACACGGTAGCGATCTTTGTCGAACATCTTCCGGCAGTTGAATGTCCACACCACCGGTCCGTGCTGCGTGGTTAGGTCAGAAATCCGATTGCCGAACCGGTCTTCAAATCGTTCGTCCGGGACCACGGCAAATATCCATTTTGCCCCCATGGCGGCGGCTGCAGCATACAAAGAGGATTGCCGGTCAGCCTCGTTGGTCAAGAGTTCGCGCCCGGCCCTGTCGTCCAGAGCGACATACCCATGGATTGCGGGACGAATATTCTCGATCAAGTCCGGAACCAGATGGACATCATACCGGAATGAAAAGCCGGCGATGACCATGGGCTCGCCGTCTTTTGGGACCCGTATGATTTCCTTTTCAAGCTGATGACCCGAAACAGCTTTTGCGACCGTTGGGATAGTGTTGAAGCAAGGTAATTTGCGCCCACGAGCAAATTCACGGTCAATCAGACGATACAGGCTCCGTTCCGTTCGAAAATCTTTCCGCCAACCGTTCTCCCGAGTCCAATCCGGCCAGGGTGTTTTGCCCCTCTCTTGTGTCGCGCGGGCCAGCAATTCATCAACAAAGTGCTCCAGATGAAACTGCTCAAGGCTTGCCACATTGTTTGTCCTGGCCCATTGCCCAGTCTGAGAAAATCCGCTGAGCAGCAACTCGGCGAGTTCGTCCGGGGAACGACATTCGGGTGAAGATCTGCCAGAAAAGTTCCTTTCTTTATCCTCGCTTGCCCATGGGATCAGCCAGCCCGGTCCGCCGAAGTGATTGTAACAAAAAACGGGTTGTCGGGAACGAAACCCGTATTGAACGGACTTGCCGATCGTGACGATTGCATCGCATTGAGCGATGTCCTCCGGCGTCACGCGCCGGTTCGCTTCCGGGGATCCGATCCGGAGCATATCAACACCTTTTGTCTTCAGAATTTCGAAGGCCTTGCACAATTCGGCAGGAACATGGTTGGAAATTGAAAGAGCAAACTGCAATTCATCGCGTGACTGAGCGGGAATATCGAAACATGCCAGTGCAGGATTCTGGAAGAGGGCGACGTCATTGATGCCGTGCAGGGCAAGTTCCCGCCGAGTCTCCTCCGAATTCGCGAAAACCGAATCTGCCAGTGCACGTTCGATGAAGGGGTCAGGTTGTTCAAAGGGTTCATGTGGAGAGAGATGGAAATACGCAATATAGGGGCGATTAGGATGTGAGAATAGCCTGTCGAAGGGTGCTTCATCCAATGGGGGCAGCCCCTAGTGTAAGACAATAGCCAGATCGAAGGAACCTAAATCTGAATTTTTCGGATCGATCTCAAGAACTCCCCAATCGCTTATTGCCCGGTGTACGAAACGTGCGGATGGGAAAGCACATCTGATATTTACAAAATGCCCTCTGTCGTTCAACGCTTCGAGCAATTCCATGCTTACCATTTCCGATCCTGCCCAGGTCGAAAGATGGTGGCAAAGAATCAAAACTCTCATCGAATCACGGCCCTTATCGTTCAAGGTTGGTTCAGAGGTGAAGATCTCGGCATCTGCGTGATGGAACTGAATCTCCTTGAGTAATTCATAGCCATAATACGTATATTTTCTTAGGTGACGCGTTATCCATATCGACCTGTCACTGAACTTTTGCCCGGCAGCGACTAACGCGCGGACGTGACGTGCTCTCAGTTTTGGGATCGCCCCGAGCGGAAACATCCGGGGTGTCTGGCTCAGGTGGCGGAGGCCGCCTGCTCCGCTCCTCCAGCTTGGACCGCCGGAATGACGGAAGCAGTTTCCCTATTCGTAGGCGTTGCGCCCGCGCTCAAAAACACACCTTCTGAAAAGGAACTCGAGCAGTTACAAGCGATTGCGCGCCTTTTGACGTTGCGGGTCGAGACGAACGCAATCGCATTCTCGGTTGCTCTGGTGAAGAACTCGCGTTTTTCCGGGAACAGGGATTGCTCCGCCAACACAATCTCGACGACCTGGCCAGAAAGGTTCGTTGGAATTCAGCAGAGGACGGCGACGGTGAAAAATACGATATCGCGAGTTTCTTGCCGGATGGCCGCGAATGCCTGATAGAAGTGAAAACCACCAACGGCTGGGGGCGCACTCCCTTTCGTATTTCTCGAAACTAACTTGAGGTTGATGAGGTGCGCCGGAACAACTGGTACCTTTCCCGCCTCTACGAATTCGTCCGCACCCCAGGCTCTTTCGAGCTTCCTCCACCACTCAACGGACAAGTTTCGTTGACCGCAATGGACTTTAAGGTGAGTTTCGACCGGCTCGCTACCGGCTGTTTTCTTTTGTTGAGATCTAAGTTTCTCGATAATTAAAGTCCATTTGCTCCGGTCGAATTCACGATTGTTCTACTCTAATAGAGATGCCTTCTTCGGTGCAGCTTGAACAGAACGCCGCAACGGAAGTGACAAAGAGGACGCCACCGATGTTTTCAATGGCGTCCCTTGTTTTTTCGTATTCGTTATGTCGGGAAAATCAGAACTTGATCTTCACGCCCATATTGGCATCCCAAGAGCGGCTGTCGTCGGAATAGATGCCAAGGCGGGTGCTGGCAAAGATGAAAGCCGTTTTGGTCAGCTGCATCTGTCCAACCAACCCCACGCGCCCACCAACGACATTTCGGTCGTTTAGGATCGAGACGGTGAAGTCTGTGCCGGCGAAGCTGGCCGTCATATCCGAAGAACCAAGGTTGAACGTGTCAACGAGGGCACCTGTGAAGGCAATCCTGCTCATGCGACCGTTATCCAGGTGGCCCTGACGCGAGACCTCGGCCTGAAGTACGCCTTCGAAGGCCTGGGACGTACGATTGTCGTACGTCACATCTTGGTCGGAGCCTTTTTCTGAAAAGCTCTCGAAGGAAGCCACAGTGTAGCGGACAGATGCGGATGGACGCAGGGTTCAGCCTGAAACTTTGCCGATGTCCCGGGACAGATGAATGCATGGGGTAATTTAGTAACCAGTGAATTTACCTTCTGCGGTTTCTCCGGCTCCATTGACGGTGATGGAACGCTTTGTCTGAGAATACATACCGTCACCAATCACGAATTCATCCAAATCGAAGGCACCCAGAGGGCTCGCCACGTAAACGCCGCCGAAACCGGTGTCTCCGTCTATCTTTTGGGAATCGTCATTGGATGCGTTGGTCACGTGCCCCACGCCGAACAGAACACTGATGCGCTGCTCGCCAAGCTGATGATCAACACCCATGGCAACGCCAAAGTTGGTTGATGTGGTGTCGTTCTCATGCTGGAAGCGCTGGCCGCCGAAGCCTCGAACCCAGAACATGTTTCCATGGTTATCGACGGCAAAGTTATTCGTCAGAACCTTGAAGGCATCTGTGTGGATCGACTTCTTCTTCTCTGCATAGCCAAGAAGCATGGAGTCGGAGGACACGTCTCTGGGAGCAAAGCTGTGACGTGGCACATCAATGTCGAGAATGCTGTTCATTACAGTGACAACGGAATTCGCGTATGCACTGACCGCCTGCGGTGTTGATGCGTAGCTGGACAGATCAATAGCATTCAACGTGCTGTTGGATGCGTTGTACACGACCGTAAGGGCACTGTTGGTCGAGTAGGCCGTGTCATTGGACGTTATTATAGTTCGCCACATCCAGGGTGTAGATGCCTGAAGTGGAGAAGAACGTCGTGGCGGAAGCGTTATTATAGTCGGTCCCGCCATCGAGCACCGCACCATCACAGATGGTGATCGTGTTGCCTGTCGAACCAGATGCCAGCTTAACAGCAGAAATGCTGCTGGAAATGGTACCACTGTTGGCCAATTTCAGCACGGCATCGTCAGTTATCTCGATACCGTAATCGCCTCCGGAAATGGTGCTGGCATTGGCAATCGTCACGATGCCGGAGGAGGCGGAAATACCTGACGAGGAGCCCGTGATTGTGCCGCTTGTCAGGTTGGTGATGAACGCCGCATCTGCTGCGGTCAGGGTACCGTAAAGGCTGGTATCGCTTTCGTCATCTATACCTATTTCGCCGCTGTTGTTGACCGTCAGCTTGTCTGTGCCGCTGGTCGCATCAATCGCTGCATTGGCGCCATGGATCGTTCCGGTGTTTTTAACCGTCACATCACCTTCAGAAGCATAAATGTCGTAGATCCCGCTGAGGCTGCCTGTGTTGGTCACGGCACCGCTTCCGTTCAGGGCCACGGCGGCAGCGCTCGAAGAGGTCACGCTGCCCGAGTTGTAGACCGTGGAGCCGTCCCCGACCTCTATGCCGAAGGCCCCGGTGTCGATCGTGCCGGAGTTCGTGACGCTGTTGTAAGAGCCGGCATGGATACCATCGCTATTGGTCGAGGACACATCGCCCGAGTTGACCACGGAGGCATAGGCGCCAGTCTCGATGCCATTGCCGTAGATCGTGGCCACGTCGCCTGAGTTGTCGACGGAAGATTCGTCGCCAACCACGATGCCGCCGTTGCCGCCGTCGATCGAACCGGAGCTGGTGACATCGGCATAATCGCCGGAATAGATGCCGGCCCCGGTGGTCGTGGAGATCTCGTTCGTGTTGGTTACGTCCGAATGGTCACCGACGTTTATGGCGTCACCGGAGGTCGTGATGGTGCCGGAGTTTGTGACGACGGAGTAATCGCCGGCACTGATGCCCACGATGTAAATGCTCGAGGTCGAGAGATGGACCCGCTAATGTTGATCGTGTTGGACGCCCCCAGGCTAAAGGCGGTCGAGCTCAACGAACCGTGCTGGTCACGTTGATGGTGGAGCTGGCGATAGAGGTGTCATTCAGGCGGGTGTCGGTGCAGGTGTTAGGTCGTTCCATCGATGGTGCAAGCGGCATAGACCTCGGGGACCAGGGGGAGTGTTGCGGCCATCGCAATCGCCGAGACACAGCTCGTCCGGGCCAGTTTGGTAGGTTTCATTCAAAAGAATCTAATTAGATTTACTTTCAACCTCAATATTTTACTTGTGCTATTCAGAATAAATGTGCGTGAATAATATAATTCTGTGGGATAAATACGATCATAAAATTTGGAAATATAGAATTGAACGATGTACATATTTGAGTCACCAGAATTATATTATTTCGAAACCAAATCTGTATTGGAAATAAAAGATCGAAAAACCTGGAAGAAGCTCGGTATGTTGTCGTCGAACTCCAGCGATGATGGAGGCCCACTTCATCGGCATCACAAAACAATCGATTGCCGTACGAGAGAACCTTGGTTCGACCTGACTGGTCGTTAAATGGCGTCCGAGGATCGCCCCGCCGCGTTTCAATTTTGTCCGCCAAGCACTTCAACAAGGTAGTCGCAGCAACCTGAACACGAAGAGCGACGTGCGCTAGAGGGCGTAGAGGAACATCACCTTATGTGGGAGGAATTCTTTTTTCATGCCGGAATAGAGACATGTTCGAAGGAAATCTCGTCGAGGATCGATCGGAGATACTGCATGGTAATTCAGTCGGTCAAAAACATAGCGTCGCGATTTTTATTTACCCGTCAGCCCCCCAAAAAAACGGCGCCGTCGCATCGATGATGCAGAAAAAATGAAAATGTGCCGGGCGCGCAACGGGATAAGCGTGAAAGCGCTGTATACCCGACGTAAGTACTGGCGTGTGGTGGGGGGCTGAGTGACGTGCTCCCCGTCTTTGGACCGCTCCGAGCGGGAACATCTCAGGGGAGCGGATCTCAGAGGTCGGCTCGGGAGACGTCGGCCTTGGTCTTTGCCCGGAGATTTCGCCGCAGGCTTTGCCATTCGCCGTCGAGCTTCATCCGCTCAATACGAACCAGCCGTTCGGCTTCTTCGAAGTCGCCGGTTTTCAGGGATTTGCGGATTTCTGTCTTGCCGACGGCGGCTCTAAGGTCGTCTGGCACCCGGATGCGCAGCCAGAATACGTTGCCGCGCTTCTGCAGATTGCGCGTTCGTCTCGGCACTGGTTTACGAGCCCTTGTGTACCACATGAGCAGACCAGATCATTGAAATAAAAGGATTTATTTTGAGTTCAACGCGATAAAATGGGGATGGTGGAGCCGAGGGGAACCGAACCCCTGACCTCGTCATTGCGAACGACGCGCTCTCCCAACTGAGCTACGGCCCCATCTCTTGGGTGAGGCACATGTAGTCGGCGGGGAGTGGACTGTCAAGATCATCGTGCAGGGAAATCAAACCTTCTTTACAATCCTGTGCAAAGGAAAGGCGCGAAACGATGCGTAAGCCAAGACAGTGACGCCTTATCCTTGGCCAGCCGCGCCGCTGCGGCCGGTGTCGCGTGGGGATGGTGAGCCCGGTCGTTGCAGGCAGGGGAGGCGATTCGGGAGCGGGGCTCGCGTTCCGCCTGCGAATGCCGCGGGAAGGATAAAAGGAGGCGGGGAGGGCCAGACTCAATGTGCGGCGCCAAACGGTGCGAATTCTCTTTCTCAGGTTGCTTCCGGCATTTACCGCGCGCCCAACGGGATCATTGCCCGTCTTGCCATGCAGGCGGGCTGTCGTTACACCTGCCACACGTAAAATCGCCGGAAACTTATCGAGACCCCGAACACGGAAAGATCGACCGAGATGGCCGTCGTCTGCTCCATCGTCCCCGTTGTCCTGCTTGCGCTGCAGCTCTATTTCTACATCATCACCGCATCCGCGATCTTTTCGTGGCTCTATGCGTTCAACGTGATCAATCCGCGTAATCAGGTCGTGGGCATGATCGGTCAGGCGCTCTATGCGTTGACCGAGCCGGTCTATCGACCGATCCGCTCCATTCTGCCCGCCATGGGCGGGCTGGATCTGTCGCCGATCGTTGTCATCCTGATTCTGATTCTCATTCAGAACCTGATCACGAACCTGAGCGGCTGCTACTACTAGGATATCGGCTCTCATGAGCGATGCTGTCCCCTGGCGCGCGGTCGAGGGCGGGGTGAAGCTGTCACTCCGTCTCACGCCCAAAGCCGGGCGGGACGGCATCGACGGGATTGGTGAACTCTCCGACGGGCGGTCCGTGCTTCTGGTGCGGGTGAGGGCGGTGCCGAAAAAGGGCGCGGCCAACAAGGCGCTGCTGGAAAAGATGCTCGCCAAGGCGCTCAAGGCGCCTGAGCGCGACGTCAGCGTCGAAGCCGGTCACACGGCCCGCATCAAGACCGTTCTGCTGACCGGAGACAAGGCGGAACTCTGCCATGCGCTAGAGGCTCTCACGCAGCCGGGCGCAGGCTGATAAGAACGGCGCGATCGGTTTCCAAGCTTCTTCCAGATCTTTCAAGGACGAAATATCATGAGTGCCACCCTCACCGACGGTAAGGTCCGTGCCGCCCGTTTGCGTGAAACGGTCGCAAATGCCGCAGATGTGCTGAAGCGCGAAAAGGGCGTGGAGCCCGGTCTGGCCGTGGTGCTGGTGGGCGAGGATTCGGCAAGCCAGGTCTATGTCGCCAGCAAGGTGCGGCTGACGAAGGAATGTGGCATGCGTTCCATCGAGCACATCCTGCCGGCGGAAACCAGCCAGGCCGATCTCCTTGCCCTCGTACAGAAGCTGAATGCTGACGAGAGCGTCGACGGCATTCTGGTGCAGATGCCGCTGTCCGATCATATCGATTCCGATGCGATCGTGCTCGCCATCGACCCGGCGAAGGACGTCGACGGACTTCATCCGGTCAATGCGGGCCGGATCGTGCTGGGCAAGCCGGGGCTGGTGCCGTGCACGCCGCAGGGCTGCGTGATCCTGGTCAAGGAGGTGATGGCGGAGAAGACCGGCGGTGATCTTTCCGGGCTCGATGCGCTGGTGCTGGGGCGCTCCATTCTGGTCGGGAAGCCGATGGCGCTTCTGCTGCAGAACGAGAACTGCACCGTCACCATGGCCCATTCGTGCACGCGCAATCTGGAAGAGGCCTGTCGGCGCGCCGATATCGTCGTTGCCGCCGTCGGTCGTCCGCGTATGGTCAAGGGCGACTGGCTGAAGCCGGGTGCCTGCGTCATCGATGTCGGCATCAACCGCATCCCCGCGCCGGAGAAGGGCGAAGGCAAGACGCGGCTCGTGGGCGATGTGGATTTCGACAGTGCGGTGGACGTCGCCGATTCGATCACGCCGGTGCCGGGCGGCGTCGGCCCGATGACGATTGCCTGCCTGCTCGCCAATACCATTCGGGCGGCCTGCAAGCGGCGCGGCTTCGCGGTGCCCGATCTCGGCTGAAACGGGGACGGGCCGACAGGATCCGTAAGAGCTCTGATTCGCGTCTCCATGCGCGCGGTAGGGCCAATTGTAACGGAGCCGTTGAGGACTTCTTAAATCCGCACGCGGCAGGGTCTGCTCAGAGAAGCAAGATCATGAGCACCACCGCCACTGCCACTGTTGTCGCCGACCGGTCCCAGGCCGTGTCCTCGATGCTTGCGTCCTTCATGAAGCAGGGCGCGCAGCAGGCACAGGCCATGGCGGCGATGCTGGAAGAGGCGGCTCAGCCTGCAAAGGCGACCGCCCCCAGCGGTATGGGCGCGCGAGTCGACGTCCAGGCCTGAGTTTCGATGATTTCAGTCGAAATTTAGCTACCCGGTATAGGCTTGGTTGAGCATCTTAAGATATCATTCAGGTTTGTTACCACGCGTTAGCGCGAAGTCGCGACCCTGTGCTCACGTTCTGACACGCTTACATCCTGATACTCACGTCCTGATACAAGGAGTGCGTTCAAATGCAGATCACTGGCGCCGGGCCCGCTCAACAGACCCAGTTCGATTTCGATACGAAAATCGAAAAGCAGGGCAGCGACGAGGCGGAATCTAGAACGCAGGTTGCCGCAGAACAGTCCGTGCCCGGAAGCGAGGCGCGCGAACAGACGGCCTCTGTCCAGGCTTCGTCCGAAAGTTCTGAAAACAACACCGAGGACCGCTCCGGCAACCGCGAACGCGGAGTTGGCGAGCGGGTTGACATTTCGGTGTGAGGCCGCGCGCAGCGAGCCTCGCGCGGCGAAGTCGAGATTTTCTGATCATCGCAGCCATCCCCGCGGCTGCGATCGAAAAAGCCGGTTCCGTGTGTGCATGGGGCCGGCTTTTTTATCGCGGGGACGACAGTACGAGGCAAACCGACGGTCTTTCCTGCTAGACTTTTCGAAAAGGCCTAGCGCGGTTTTCTTCAGTTCTTCCCGTCCATTGCGGCTGTCAGCAGCACCTGAGCGTCGGGCGAATCCCATTCTGCCGGGCCGTACATGGTGCCGATCTCGCATCCTTCAGGGCTCACTAGCATGGTGGTGGGCAGGCCGGTCGCGCGGCTCATCGAGCGCAATTCGTTGAAGATGCCCATGCTGTCGTCGGCATAGTGGGCCAGATGCTTCACGTCGATCTCTTTCATGAAATTCCAGGGCCGGTCGCCGCCGCGCGTATCCACGTTGACCGGAACCACCTGGAAATCATCGCTGTCCAGCGCGCCTTCCAGACGGTCGAGCGCGGGCATTTCCTTGCGGCACGGGGCGCACCAGGTGGCCCAGAGGTTCAAAAGCACGGTCTTTCCGGCGAAATCGGCGACCGTCATGTCGGTGCCGTCCTGCGCCTTGAAGGCGAGGCTGGAGACGTCGAGCGCCTTGGTCGTGGGCAGGAAGGCGGCCACCTCGCCGGTTGCCAGCGGTTTGATTTTTGCTGCGGTGGCCAGTGACGCCTTGCAAGTCTTGTCAGCGCCCGAGTTGCCATCGGGCCATCCGATCCCGTATATCGCTGCCACACCCATTGCCGCGCCCGCCAATCCGGCGAGCACGATCAATTTCAGGCCGTTTCCGCGTTTCGGGTTTTCGTTGGCGGGTTCGGTCATCTTTCTAGGCAACCTTGCTTAAGGGGCTTGAGGATGAGCAATCGCATGTGGGGCGGCCGGTTCGCCGAGGGTCCCGACGCCATCATGGAGGAAATCAATGCCTCCATCGACTATGACCGCAAGCTCTATCAGCAGGATATCGCCGGGTCCAAGGCTCATGTTCGCATGCTGGCCGCGCAAGGCATTGTCGGCGCGCAGGATGCGGAGGCGATCGCCAAGGGTCTAGACACGATCCTGTCAGAAATAGAGGCGGGCACGTTCATCTTTTCGCGCGCACTCGAAGACATCCATATGAACATCGAGGCGCGGCTGGCCGATCTCATCGGCGATGCGGCGGGACGTCTGCACACCGCGCGCTCGCGCAACGACCAGGTGGCGCTCGATTTCCGCCTGTGGGTGCGCGACACGCTCGATACGCTCGACCATCAGCTTTCCGAGCTGCAGCAGGCCCTGGCGGAAAAGGCTGAAAAGCACGCCGGTGCGGTGATGCCCGGCTTTACGCATCTGCAGTCGGCCCAGCCCGTCACCTTCGGCCATCACATGCTGGCCTATGTGGAGATGATCGCGCGCGATCGCAGCCGTGTGCGCGATGCCCGCAAGCGGATGAACGAATGTCCGCTGGGCTCCGCAGCATTGGCCGGAACCTCCTTCCCGATCGATCGGTTCGCGACGGCGGAAGCACTTGGCTTCGATCGGCCGACGGCCAATTCGCTCGATGCGGTGGCCGATCGCGATTTCATTCTGGAAGCCTTGTCGACGGCGGCCATCTGCGCGGTGCACCTGTCGCGGCTGGCTGAGGAAATCGTGCTGTGGTGCTCGGCCCAGTTCGGGTTCGTGAAGCTGTCGGACAAGTTCGCCACCGGCTCCTCGATCATGCCGCAGAAGCGCAATCCGGATGCCGCCGAACTGGTGCGCGCCAAGACGGGCCGCATTTCCGGTGCCCTGCTTGGCCTGCTGACGGTGATGAAGGGCCTGCCGCTCGCCTATTCCAAAGACATGCAGGAAGACAAGGAACAGGCCTTCAACGCGCTTTCCAACCTGTCGCTGGCGGTTGACGTGATGACCGGCATGGTCGGCGACATGGAGCCGGACGTCACGCGCCTGAAGAAGGCCGCCGGGTCGGGCTATTCCACGGCGACCGATCTCGCCGACTGGCTGGTCCGGGTTCTGGGCGTGCCGTTCCGTCGGGCCCATCACATCACCGGGTCCATTGTCGGCATCGCGGCGGCCAAGGGTATCGACCTGCACAAGGTGCCGTTGGCCGAAATGCAGGAGGTTGAGCCGGGGATCACCGAGGGCGTCTATTCGGTGCTGTCCGTTGGCAAGTCGGTCAAAAGCCGCGTCTCCTACGGCGGCACGGCACCGAGCAACGTGCGCAAGCAGGCCCGGTGCTGGCTGAAGCAGCTGGAGAAGGAACGGGCCAAGGCCTGATCCGTCTTGAGGTGAGTGGCCCCGGTCGCTCACCCTTCGAGCCTCATGGGCGCCCCATCTGCGCCTGGGCGGATGAGCGGCAAGACGTCCGTTCCCCCAAACAACGTCTTGAAGCAAATCGCACTCCGTGCGACAGGAGAGAGAGCACACCCGCGCCGTTTGAAGAAATCTGGAGAGATCCGTGAGCGTCGTTCGTTCCGCCCGTCTGGCCGTTCTCGCCGTCGCCGTCCTGACGCTCACCTTGAGCGGATGCGGGCGTCGCGGGCCGTTGGAACCGCCGAGTGCGGCGCAAAAACCGGAAGTTGCCAGCGCGGCCGCCGTCGCGCCCGGTGCGGCTCAAGACGAGAAACCGGCGCCGTCGGAAAATATGACAAGCCGTTCATTCTCGATCCCCTGATCTGATCTCTCTGGAGCTAAAGCTCGTGCATAATTTTTCGTATCGCAACGGCGTTCTGCACGCCGAAGACGTGAGCGTAGCCGATATCGCGCGCGAGGTCGGCACGCCTTTCTACTGTTACTCCACCACAACGCTGGAACGTCACTACAAGGTCTTTTCCGAGTCTTTCTCGTCGATCGACGCTCTGGTCTGCTACGCCATGAAGGCTAATTCCAATCAGGCCGTGCTGACGACGCTTGCGCGTCTTGGCGCGGGGATGGACGTGGTCTCTGAAGGCGAATTGCGCCGCGCGCTCGCCGCGGGCGTGCCCGGCAGCCGGATCATGTTCTCCGGCGTCGGCAAGACCGACCATGAGCTGGCCTTCGCGCTCGACAACGACATCCTGTGCTTCAACGTGGAATCGGAGCCGGAACTGGAAGCGCTCTCGCGGGTCGCGGCCTCCAAGGGCCGGACGGCGCGGGTCTCGCTGCGTATCAATCCGGACGTCGATGCGCGCACGCACAAGAAGATCTCCACCGGCAAGGTTGAGAACAAGTTCGGCATTCCGTGGCAGCGCGCCCGCGAGGTTTACGGGCGTGCGGCCGATCTGCCGGGTATAGAAGTCACCGGCATCGACATACATATCGGCTCGCAGATCACCGAGCTGGAGCCTTTCGATGCCGCGTTCGCGCGTCTCGGCGAACTGATCGAGACCTTGCGCGCCGACGGTCACCGCATCGGGCACGTGGATCTGGGCGGCGGGCTCGGCATTCCCTATCGCGACAGCAACGAATTGCCGCCGCACCCGGAGGCCTACGCCGAACTGGTGAAGACCCATGTGGAACGGCTCGACTGCCAGATCGTGTTCGAGCCCGGTCGTCTGATCGCGGGCAATGCGGGCATCCTCGTCTCGCAGGTCGTCTACGTGAAGCACGGGGCGGACCAGACCTTCATCATTGCCGATGCAGCGATGAACGATCTGATCCGCCCGACGCTCTACGAGGCCTGGCACGAGATCGCTTCGGTCGTGGAGCCCGCCGTCGATGCCCCGCGCATCAAGGCGGATGTCGTCGGGCCGGTTTGCGAAACGGGCGACTATCTCGGTCTTGGTCGCGACATGCCGGCGGTTTCGGCCGGAGATCTGATCGCGGTCTATTCCGCCGGAGCTTATGGCGCGGTTCAGGCAGGGACCTACAATTCCCGCCGTCTTGTGCCGGAGGTTCTGGTGAACGGCGCCGAGTATGCCGTGGTCCGTCCGCGTCCCAGCTACGACGATCTGATCGCTCTCGATCGCATTCCGGACTGGCTGAAGGACTGAGGCGCGCAGACCTCAAGCTGCGGAAACCTCGATGTTCGCCAATCGCCTCTCCCATGGGGGGAGGTCGGACCAACGGTCCGGGTGAGGGGTATTGATCTTTCGTGGATACGGCGAACTCTCATCCCCTCACCCTAACTCTCTCCCCATGGGAGAGGGGACTTGTGCGTCTCCTGCCGCGTCTTGCCAAGCAATGACACGCTTTCGGCGACGCTGAGGACGCCTTCTCGTTTCCCGCTCTTGAACGCACCGGTCTTTCCCCCTCTTGAACTGATTGTGACCGGGGAAAACACGCAGCGGCCATAATTAGCTTGCCGTGTGGCGGTCCGCGACACACCCTGTAGACTGTGCGATGCGTCGGATCGTCAAAATGACGCCGTTACCAGGTACGTCATTCGGGGAGACGATCGGCAACCGGCAATCGGGGAGCTTCAGTCTTGCCAGAGCAGCAAGATCCGTCTCAGACAGATCTTAGGTCTCCTTTCGAGCGGCGGCTGGATCGTGCGCTCGCGCTGGCGTGCTCCGCTCTCTTCTGGGAGCGCCTGTGGCCCGTAGCCTATCGGGTGCTGATGGTCGGCGGTCTTTTCCTCGCCCTTTCTTGGCTCGGCTTATGGTGGATCTTGCCTTCGTGGCTGCGCTGGATCGGCGTCGTCGCCTTCCTTGGCGCGCTCGCCTATGAGGCCTGGCCGGGGCTCAAGCTGCGCTGGCCGACGCGGGCGGAGGGCATCGCGCGGCTCGAAGAGGTCGGGCATTATCGGCACCACCCGCTTGCCGCGCTGAAAGATCATCTGGTAACCGACAAGAACGATCCGACGGTGTGCGCCCTGTGGCGGGCGCATCGTGCGCGGGCGCTGAAGGCGCTGACCGCGCTGAAGCCGGGCTGGCCGCACCCCCAGGCTTTCCGCAATGATCCCTGGGCCTTGCGGGTGATCGTCGCCTTGCTGCTCGTCGTCGGTTTCGGCGTCTCAACCGGCGAACGTGGTATGCGCACCGTTTCGGCCTTTGTCGGCTCCGGTGCATCGGATACGCTTATCGGGCGCATCGATGCCTGGGTGACGCCGCCCAGTTATACCCGTCGTCCGCCCATTTTCCTGACCGGAGACATGGGATCGGCGCGCGATCCCAAGGCCATCGTCACGGTTCCGGAGGGAAGCGTCGTCGTGGTGCGCGCGCAGGGCGAAAGCCGCGATCTCGGCGTGGTTTCGCTAACCGGCGGCACGGAGATGGCGATTGTTCCCGAAGTCTCGCAGGATCCCACCGTTGCCTCCGATGCGCCGCTCGAACATCGCATTACGCTGGCTTCAAGCGGTGATGTGGAGGTTCGCCGCGGCGGCGACGTCGTCGATCGCTGGCGGTTTTCAGTGGAGCCGGATGCCGATCCGGTCATCGATTTTCTGGAAGAGCCGGAGCCGCAACTGAGCGGCACATTGAAACTCGCCTACGAGGTTTCCGACGATTACGGGGTGATGTCGGCGCGGGCGGAAATCGAGCCCACCTCCGATGCCACGACCATTGCCGGGGCGTCGTCGGCCGAGCCGCATCCGCTCTATGAGGCGCCCGTCTTTCCGCTGTCGCTGCCGCACCGCCGGGCGCGCGAGGGACAGGGTGAGACCTTCAAGAACCTCACCTCTCACCCCTGGGCGGGCTCCAAGGTCCGTCTGACGCTGGTTGCCAAGGATGAGGCGGGGCAAGAGGGGCGCAGTGCGACCAAGACCATCACGTTGCCTGAGCGCCGTTTCACCAAGCCGCTGGCGCGCGCCATCGTGGAGCAGCGCTGCAATCTCGCGCTTGACGCCAACCTGCAGCCGCAGGTGATCGACGCGGTGGACATGCTGATGCTGGTGCCCGACGAATTCATGGAGTCGCCGAAATCCTATCTCGGAATGAAGTTCGTCTATGCCCGGCTGAATTCCGCCAAAAGCGACAAGGAACTGAAGGAAGCTTCCGATCTGATGTGGGAGCTGGCGCTCTCCATCGAGGACGGCGATCTGTCGGTTGCCGAGCGCGAATTGCGGCAGGCGCAGGAACGTCTGCGCGAGGCGCTGGAGCGCGGTGCAAGCGACGAGGAGATCGCCAAGCTCACGCAGGAACTGCGCGAGGCGCTGCAGCGCTACATGCAGGCGCTGGCGGAGCAGTTGAAGAACAATCCGCAGGTCATGCAGCCGATGGATACCAATGCGCAGATGTTGCGCAGTCACGATCTGGAGGAGATGCTGCGGCGGATTGAGGAACTGGCCAAGAACGGCGCGCGGGATGCGGTGCGCGATCTTCTGGCGCAGATGCAGCGGATGATGGAAAACCTGCAGACCGGGCGCATGCAGCAGATGCAGCAGAGCCGTCAGTCGCGGGAAATGATGAAGATGCTGGGCGAGCTGGCCGACACGATCCGTCGCCAGCAGGAGCTGATGGATCAGACGCACCGGCAAGGCCAGCAGATGACGCCCGAGGAGTTTACTGAGGCGCTCAAGCGTCTGCAGGAGGGCCAGAACGAACTGGCCCAGCGCCTGCAGGAACTGATGGATCAGATGGCCAAAAACGGCATGCCCAAGCCCGGCGAGCTGGGCGAGGCGGGCAAGAGCATGGACCGGGCCGGCAAGGCGCTCGGCCAGGGACGGCCGGGTGACGCCGTGGGCAATCAGGCCGACGCCCTGAAGGAACTTCGCGACGGTGCGGGAAAGCTCGGCGAGCAGATGATGGGCCCCGGCGGGCCGCGCGGATTGATGGGGCGTGAGGACAATTGTAACGAGGATCCCCTCGGACGACGACCTAGCCACACCGATATGCCCCCAGACGGACGCGGGCCGAAAGTGCCTGGCGATATCGATATTCAGCGCGCCGGCCGCATCCTCGAAGAACTGCGCCGCCGCTTTTCCGATCCCAACCGGCCGCAGCTTGAGCTGGATTACCTGGAGCGCTTGCTGAAGCGGGAGTGAGGCGTGCCTCTCTCGGGAATCGGGGGCATCACGGGCAAAGAGACAAGGTGCCTTCGGCGCTTGTTACGCTGGATTTCGGATCAGCGTTCGGCTTCGCCTCACTTGTCCGGAATGAGGGAGTTTGTGGCGGAGTTGTAATCATACGCAGGCACCGTTGCCACGTGCTATCGTCCGGGGGTCTGTACGCACTTGATTGGCGTGTGGTTACAATTCTCCTCTTGCTCCTCATTCCGGACGATCTGCGGCGAAGCCGCATGACCAGATCCGGAATCCAACGCAACTAGCGTCGAAAGCCCCGTATCCCTGCTCCGGACCATCTTATTCCGGCGTTCTTCCCCGCCGCAGGGCCGTGACCTCGATCTCCACCAGCATTTCCTTCTCGATCATCTCGCACAGCACCATTGTGGCCGCGGGGCGGATTTCGCCGAAGGCATCGGCCAGAATGGGGGTGATGCGGCGCACGTGATCGCGCTCGGACACGTAAGTAGCGAACCCGAACCACGTTGGCTAGCGAGGCTCCCGCTTCCGCCAGCGTGCGGGCGGTGTTGGCCGGCGCCTTGCGCGCCTGCGTCTCCACCGTGGCCGGAAGCGTCTTCTTTTCGTAGTCGTAGTCGGTTGTGCCGGAAACGAAGATCCAGTCTCCGTTCATGACGGCGCGGGCATAGCCGAACCGTCGCTCGAAATCGGAGCCGGTGTAGATCTGGTGTCGGATCATGGCGTGTCGTCCGGTCATTCGTGAGGAGGTCGCGTTCGTGGCCGTCTCGAAGGATGGGCCACTCGCCCCTTGGATCGCAAGTTGTTTCGCGTGCCCCGGCGTGGCTTCATATGCGCGCGGTCGGCGGCGTGCGCGGTGTCCGTCCGAGCAGCGCATAGGCGAGAATTCCGAGCACCGGCAGGCCCGGCGCCACGGTCGCCATCGCCAGGATGGGATCGTTCAGTGATGCGGCGAGGATCGATCCCACGAAGCTGCTGTCGAACTGGATGAAGCCCATCATCGAGGTGGCGGAGCCCGCCATGCGGGCGAATGCGGCCAGCGCCCGGGTAGTGGTGGCCGGAATGACGAAGGCAAGCGAGAAGACGAAAAGCGCGATCGGCGCCATCACCTTCAGATAGCTCAGATCCATCTGAAACAGGTTGAAGGAGAGCAGTGCCATGCCCGCCACGACGCCGACGATCGACCACGGGATGAGGCTCTCGGCGGAATGGCGGCGGAGCAGGCGGGAGGTGACGATGGTGTCGAAGAAGTAGCTGCCGGACTGCAGCATCATGCCGAGGCCGAATTGTGCGGGCGTCAACCCCACATGCTCGATCATCATGAAGGGAATGAGGGCCGCGATCGTGTAGAGGGTGCCGAGTGACAGGTCAATGAAAAGCGAGGGTTGCATGAAGGCCGGCGTCACGGACAAGGTTGCATAGGAGGAAATCAGGCGACGGGGATGGTCGCGGCTGCGGTCGGGATGGGCGTTGGTCTCCGGCAGCAGCGTGTAGACGGCGACCGCCAGCGTTCCACCGTAGATGATCATGAAATAGAAGATTTCTTGCCAGCCGAAGAGCGTCAGCGTAATGCCGCCAATGGTGGGGGAAATGGCGGGGCCGACCGCCAGCATCATGCCCACCGCGTTCAGGATGCGCGAGGAGGCCTGGCCGATATACTGATCGTGCACGATGGCTCGCGAGGTCGCCATGCCGACCGCCGTTCCCACGCCCTGAAAGAGCCGCGTGCCGATCAGCCAATCGACCGTGGGCGCGAAGGTCGCGACGATCGTCGCTCCCAGATAGAGCGGCAGAAACGCCAGTGTCACGGGCCGTCGGACAAAGGCGTCGGTGAGCGGGCCGCACAGGAGCTGCGTCATCGCAAAGCCCGCGAAATAGGTTGTCAGCGTGAGCTTGATGACGGCGGGCGAGGTGTCGAACACCGCGGTCAGCGTCGGCATGGCCGGGGTGTAGAGCGCCATGGAAATCGGACCGATGGCAACGAGGGCGGCGCCGAGCATGGCGGTTCGGCGCTCGCTCATCTGGGGAGCCGGAGGGACGATCTGGTTCATCTTGTTTTCTTGTTCCCGTCGGCGGCGGGCTCCGGCGTATTGGTTGCGAGATTGGTCTGAAGTGCCTGCAGGAGCGCGAAGGTTCGCTCGATATCCGCGTCGCTGAAGCCTGCGAAGGCCTGCTTGCGGATGCTTTCGATCAGGGGGTCGAAGCAATGGATGGCGAGGGCGGCCTTGTCGGTGAGGCGGATGAGCTTGGCACGGCGGTCGTTGGGATCGGGGCAGCGCTCCACCAGTCCGGCCGCCTCCAGCCGGTCGAGAAATCCGACCAGCGTCATCGGCTCCACGCCAAGATACTCGGCCAGCACGCTCTGGCGCGTGTCGGATAGGCGCTGCACGAAGGCAAGTGTCCGCGCTTCGCCAAGCGTCAGGCCCAGTCTGGCATCGGCAAGACCTTTGGCAAAATGTCTCCGGGCCAGCCGCGCGAGGTCGGTTAGCAGGAAGCTGATCGGGCGCTCGGTTGGCTCAACAGTCATACGGCTATCATATTATATGGAGACCTTATGACCTATTCGGACCGTTCCCCTTGGTCAAGCTATTGCGTGTTGTTGATCGCGGTGCGTTGCACAAACCGGTCATTTGCCTTATATACGCGGCCAATCGCAACAACCGGCCCTGTTGGGCCTGCCGCTACAAGGGCGCAACGAACCGCGGGTCCTATCGGGCTCGCGGTGCTTTTTTGGATGGGCTTATGAATCTGCGCAACATCGCCATCATCGCTCACGTCGACCATGGCAAGACCACGCTGATCGACGTTCTGCTCAAGCAATCCGGCGCTTTCCGTGAAAATCAGCGCACGGAAGACCGGATGATGGATTCCAATGACCTGGAGCGTGAGCGCGGCATCACCATCCTAGCGAAGGTCACTTCGCTGGTATGGAAGGACACGTGCATCAACATCGTCGACACGCCGGGCCACGCCGATTTCGGCGGCGAGGTGGAGCGTATCCTGAACATGGTTGACGGCGCCGTCATTCTGGTGGACGCGTCCGAAGGGCCGATGCCGCAGACCAAGTTCGTGCTCTCCAAGGCCCTGAAGCTGGGTCTGGAACCGATCGTCGCCATCAACAAGATCGACAAGCCGAACCAGCGCGCCGAGGAAGTGCTGGACGAGGTGTTCGATCTGTTCGCCGTGCTCGATGCCGACGAAGAGCAGCTCGACTTCCCTGTTCTCTACGGCTCGGCCAAGCAGGGCTGGATGTCGCTTGATCCCGAGCAGCCCGCCGAACCTTCCATGGCGCCCCTTTTCGACGTGGTTCTGGAGCGCGTCGCGCCGCCCCATGCGGAGGAAGGTTCCTTCCGCATGCTGGCGACCACGATCCAGTCCAACCCGTTCCTCGGCCGTATCCTCACCGGCCGTATCGTGGCCGGTAAGGCCATCCCGAACATGGCGGTCAAGGCTCTGTCGCGTGACGGCAAGGTCGTGGAGCAGGGACGTATCTCCAAGGTTCTGGCCTTCCGTGGTCTCGACCGGCAGCCGATCGACGTGGGCGAGGCGGGTGATATCGTCTCCATCGCAGGCCTTCAGACGGCGACGGTCGCCGACACGATCTGCGCGCCGGACATCTCCGAGCCGCTGCACGCCCAGCCGATCGATCCGCCGACTCTGTCGATGACCTTCCGCGTCAACAACGGTCCGCTGTCGGGCACCGAGGGTGACAAGGTGCAGAGCCGCGTCATCCGCGAACGCCTGATGTCGGAAGCGGAAGGCAACGTCGCGCTTAAGGTCGAGGACAGTGCGGAGCCGGATGCCTTCGTCGTGTCGGGTCGTGGCGAATTGCAGCTCGCGATCCTCATCGAGAACATGCGCCGCGAGGGCTTCGAGTTGTGCGTCGGGCGTCCGCGCGTCGTCTTCCAGCAGGACGAGGTGGGCAACACGCTCGAGCCGATCGAAGAAGTGATCATCGACGTCGACGAGGAATTCTCCGGCGCGGTGGTACAGAAGCTGTCTGAGCGCAAGGCGGATCTCATCGAGATGCGTCCCTCCGGCGGCGACCGCACGCGTCTGCTCTTCCATGCGCCGACGCGCGGTCTCATCGGCTATCAGTCGGAGCTTCTGTCGGATACGCGCGGTACGGCGATCTTCAACCGTCTGTTCCACGGCTACGCGCCCTACAAGGGCGAGATCCCGAGCCGCAACACCGGCGTGCTGATCTCCAACTCCAACGGCGAGTCCGTGGCCTATGCGCTCTTCAACCTGGAAGATCGCGGCCCGATGCTGATTGGCGCCAGCGTCAAGGTCTACGAGGGCATGATCATCGGCGAGCACACCCGCGGTAACGACCTCGACGTGAATCCGATCAAGGGCAAGCAACTCACCAATACCCGTGCGTCGGGCAAGGACGAGGCGGTCAAGCTGACCACGCCGATCAAGCTGTCGCTTGAAGGCGCGCTGTCCTACATCGCCGATGACGAACTGGTGGAAGTAACCCCGAAGAGCATCCGCCTGCGCAAGGCGATCCTCGATCCGAACGATCGCAAGAAGGCCTCGCGCGTGAAGAAGACGGCGGCGTAAGACACGCCGCGCGCATCCGATCGGCGGCCGCATGCCGCCGGTCCTTGTGTGCTCTCGCTGTGAGGCCTCGCGGCGATGTTTGTGCCCGCACAAAAAACAAGGAGGAGGGTTTCCCTCCTCCTTGCTGAAATGCTCACCGATTAAAAAATCTAGCCGTATTCATTGCATCGGCAAAAGCCGGTCAAAAGCCCCTGGGCAGCTCCTCCCAAGAGCTGGGATCCCGTGTGGGCAAGAAACTATTCGGCCAAGTCCTACCAAATCTCCCATCCTGTCGCTCTCGAACGGTAGGTCGGGGTAACCACGAATATAACGTTGCGTTGAGATACACGCGCAAGTTGTCCTCGTCTTTGCGACCGCTAATTGTAACGGTGCCGCAGGCTTGACATTCCACCGACTGGAAACCCTATCTCCTGTAAATGCGGCTACTCGCGGCTCCGAAATCAGGCCCTGAGGCGCGCGGTTCGCGACCCAGCTCAGGCATTGGACAGTCTCTCATGAGTACCCAACTCGCTGAAACCAATGCGGAATCCTCCAGCGCGGTACAGCTCGACATTACGGGGATGACCTGTGCTGCCTGTTCCACGCGCGTGGAAAAGGTGCTGAAGCACGTTCCCGGCGTGGCGGATGCCACCGTCAATCTGGCGATGGAACGCGCCGATATCGCCTTCAACGACAACGTCAAGGTGGACGATCTCGTCGCCGCGGTTGAAAAGAGCGGCTATCACGCCTTCCCGCGCGCCAATGACGCCGAAGTACGCCGCGCTGAGCGTGAGGAGCGCGAACGCGAAACGGCGCGCGAGGAGCGGCACACCTTCATCATTCTCGTTGTCTCCGCGCTTCTGGCCGCCCCTCTGGTGGCGCAGATGATCGCCATGACGGCAGGCCTTTCGTTCCATCTGTCGCCGATCATGGAGCTGGTTCTGGCCGCGCCCGTGCAGGTCATCGCCGGGACGCGGTTCTATCGCGGCGCCTTCAAGGCGCTTCGCGGTGGCAGCGCCAACATGGACGTGCTGGTCGCGCTCGGCACCTCGGCTGCCTTCTTCTATTCGCTCTATCATCTGATCACGCTTGGGAATGCGGCGACCGGGCATCTCTATTTCGAGGCGTCCGCCGTCATTCTGACGCTGATCGTCTTCGGCAAGCTTCTGGAGGCGTGGGCCAAGCGTTCGACGACCGCCGCCGTTCGCTCGCTGATGGCGTTGCGGCCTGAAAGCGCCAACCGGCTGACGGAAACCGGCACCGAGGTCGTGCCGATCTCCGCGCTGCGGCTCGGTGATCGGGTCCTGGTCAAGCCGGGCGAGCGGGTGCCGGTGGACGGTACCGTTCGCGAGGGGACGAGCGAACTCGACGAATCCCTGATTACCGGCGAAAGCCTGCCGGTCCTGCGGTCCAGCGGCGGCGACATCACCGCCGGAACGATCAACGGCTCCGGCGCGCTTATCGTGGAAGCGACCGTGCTTGGCGAGGATACGACGCTGTCGCGCATTATCCGCCTCGTCGAGAACGCCCAGACCAGCAAGGCCCCGGTGCAGCGACTGGCCGACAAGTTGGCTGCCGTTTTCGTACCGACCGTGGTCGGCATTGCCGCGCTGACCTTCGTGGTCTGGTTGGTGGCCGGCGGAACGTTCGAAAACGCCCTAATCGCGGTGGTTGCGGTTATGGTCATCGCGTGCCCCTGTGCGCTGGGCCTGGCAACACCAACCGCGCTTGTCGCGGGAACGGGCGCTGCGGCGCGCTCCGGCATTCTGGTGAAGGACATCCAGGCGCTGGAAACCGCGGTTCATGTCGACACGGTCGTCTTCGACAAGACCGGCACGCTCACCGAGGGCCGTCCGGAAGTCACCGACATCCAGGCTTTCGATTATGATCCCAATCGTCTGTTGTGTATTGCCGCGTCCGCCCAGACGGCAAGCGAACACCCGCTGGCCCATGCCATGGTGCGCGCCGCCGAGGAACGCAGGCTGGAGCTTTCCCGCCCGACGAAGTTCGAGGCTTGCACGGGCCGCGGGCTTGTCGCAGAAATCGCAGGTCAGCCCGTGGCCATCGGCAATGCGGCGCTGATGGACGAACTCGGCATCGATCATTTCACCGCCGACGACATGCGTCGCGATCTGGAAAACCAGGCCAAGACCAGCGTCATGGTGGCGGGGGCGGGCCGCACTGTCGGTGTTGTCGCCATGGCCGATCAGCCGCGCGAGGGGGCGGCCGATGCGCTCGCCAAGTTGAAGCATATGGGCGTTCGCACGCTGATGCTCACCGGTGACAGCCCTGCCGTTACCCAGGCAATCGCCGCGGGTCTCGATCTCGACGACGTGGAAGCCGGGATCCCGCCCGACGGCAAGGCGGCGCGGATCGAGGCGTTGCGCAAGGAAGGCGCGACGGTTGCGATGGTCGGCGATGGCCTCAATGATGCACCCGCTCTTGCGTCGGCCGATATCGGCATCGCCATGGGCTCGGGCGCCGACGTGGCGCTGGAGACGGCGGGCATCACGCTGATGCGATCCGATCCGCGCATGGTGGTGGCGGCACTAGAGGTCTCCCGGGCGACGGTGCGCAAGATCCGCCAGAACCTGTTCTGGGCCTTCATCTACAACGTCGTCGGCATCCTGCTTGCCGCGATGGGCTTCCTGTCTCCGGCCATCGCCGGGGCGGCGATGGCCATGAGCTCGATCTTGGTCGTGACCAATGCCGGGTTGCTGTGGCGCTGGAAGGCGAAGGTTTAAGGGGAGTGGTGGCGCTTGCGCGCCGCTTGTTGCGCTGATTCGGAATCCAGCGCAACAAGCGGCGGCAAGGCCGCTCCATTTGCCTTTCTCCCGTCGCGATCCCATCCAAGCCGTAATCCCGGCTATGATGACCTTCGACACGATGCGAGAGAGGCAATGAACGACACCTATCCGCTTGACGGCGAAATCCTCGGTCCCCCCGATCCTTCGGGGCCGCGCGAGCGTGAGCGCCTGAACGAGAAGGCGGCGCGGGTTCGCAAGTTGTTCTTCAAGGCCGTGCGCAAGGCATTGCGGCAATCCCCTGCATGAAAGACGTGATCGCGGCCTATTACTGTGCCTTCGATCCGGCTACGCCGCCCAAGGTGCGCGCCACGCTGATCGGCGCTCTCGCCTATTTCGTGCTGCCGCTCGATGCCGTGCCCGACTTCATCCTCGGCATAGGCTTCACCGACGACGCCACGCTGTTGCTGGCCGCTATTTCGATGTTGGGTGCGAATATCCGCGAGGAACACCGTCAGGCCGCCCGCGACGTGCTGGCCAATATGGACGATTAGGGCTGCGTGAAGCGCGCGGGCGGGATGGTACCTGGTGTCCATCCTTCGAGACGGCGTCTGCGATGTCTCCTCAGGATGAGGTTGTTTGGATTGAATATTTCATAAAATATATCAATATGATAATGTCATCTTGAGGAGCTCCTAAAAGGCCGTCTCGAAGGATGGGCCAATGCTACACTCTCCGGTCCGGCCCTTTCACTCAGGCCTCAATACTCCACGAGCTTCATTTCCGGCGAATATTCTTCTCCCGGCACGTCCTTGGTCACGGCTTGGCCGCAGATGGTGCGTCCTTGCACGGGATCGAAGGTGAGCGAGACCGAGCCCGCGAGTTCCCAACCCTTGTTGAGCGTCGCCGTGA
Organism: Breoghania sp.; assembly: GCF_030066895.1. GTDB lineage: Bacteria > Pseudomonadota > Alphaproteobacteria > Rhizobiales > Stappiaceae > Breoghania. Next base: position 334,003 of record NZ_JASJAV010000003.1, read on the forward strand.
CGCGGTGGCAGAAGGTGGAATCATCCGGACCGGTGATGAAGCGGTAGAGTTTCATGAGATCCTGTCGTCTCTATTGCGCGCGCGGCAATCGCATCGGCGATCACGACGGTGCGCCGTGCCATCTCCGCATGGAGCCGTTCCACCATCCGCCCGTCAAGCTGGATTGCGCCCTTGTTCGCGTTTTCCGGCAAATCGAAGGCGGCGATGATGGTCCGCGCCCGCTCCACTTCTTCCGCGCTTGCCGAAAAGGTCTCGTTGCACGGGGCGATCTGCGTGGGGTGAATGAGCGTCTTGCCGTTCATGCCCATGTCCATGCCTTGTGCGCATTCGGCTGCGAACCCTTCCTCGTTGGCGAAATCGTTGTAGACCCCGTCGACGATATCGAGCCCGTTGGCGCGGGCCGCGGCAAGGCAGGTCATCAGCCAGGGCAGCATTGCGGCGCGGCCGGGAACGAGGCGTGCGCCGGTTTCCTTGGCGAGATCGTTGGTACCCATCACGAAGACGGAGAGGCGCGGCGAGACGGTTCCTGCGGCCGCCGCGATCTGACCGGCGTTCAGCATGGCGAGCGGGGTTTCCATCATCGCCCAGAGGGCGAGATCGTCGGACGCTCCGGCCTTCCGCAACCGGTCCTCGATATCGGTGAGGTCGTCAGGTGAAAAGATCTTCGGGATCAGGATCGCATCGGGGCCGGCTGTGGCTGCGGCTTCCAGATCGGCCTCGCCCCACGGGGTCGACAGGCCGTTGATGCGGATCACCACTTCGCGCGGGCCGTAGCCGCCCTGTTTGACCGCATCGCTCACCTGCGACCGCGCGGTTTCCTTGGCATCGGGGTCGACGGCGTCTTCCAGATCGAAGATCAGGGCGTCCACGTTAAGCGTCCTCGCCTTGTCCAGCGCAAGGGCGTTGGAGCCGGGCATGTAGAGAACGGAGCGGCGCGGTCGGAAAGTCATGGACGGATCCTCTTCGGGGTCGATTCTTGGTTCGGATTACCCTTGCGAATATTGCCGATGCGCGAAGGCGCCCGCTAGCCGACTTTCGCAAGGTTGCGGCGGCGGAAGATCATGTCCTTGGCGGCGATCGGCGCGCCCAGCGTGATCAGGCCACAGGCCCCTGCGACGGGCAGCGTGAAGGCTCCGAAGCCGAAGGCGATGAGCAGCAGGGTGGAGAGAAACGGCGCGCCGTAGGCGGCGCTCCCAGCACCTGAATATCGCCCCGCTTAACGCCGAAATCCCAGACATAGAAGGCAAGACTGACCGGAAAGAGACCCAGTCAGTGCGAGGACTGCGCCCCATTCCGACAGGGAGGCGGGCCAGACCGTTTCCTCGAAGGCGAAATGGCAGGCGAAGGAGAGGACGGAGGTGCCGAAGCAAAAGCCCGCCACCGCGTCGGTCGGCACGTTGGGCAGGCGGCGCGAAAGGACTGAATAGCTCGACCAGAAGAGCGAGGCGCAGCAGGCCGCCAGATAGCCGAGGCCATTGCCTTCAAACGACAATCCCGTCCCGCGCGTGACCAGAAGGGCGGCACCGATGAGGCCCAATGCGGCGCTCGTCAGGTGGTTCCAGCGCAGCTTTTCGCCCGGAAGCAGACCGGAGAAGAGCACGATCAGCAGCGGCCAGGTATAGTTGATCAGGTTGGTATCGACTGGCGGGGCGTTTCTGAGCGACGTGAAATAGAAGAAATGGAAGCCGAAGAGTCCCACAATGCCGAAGGGCCAGACCTTGAGCGGCTGGCGTAGTGCACGGACCGCGCCGGGGCGAAAGGCCATGGAGGCAAGCGCCAGCAGCGCGAAGAGGCCGAAACACAGGCCGTTCAGCAGAAAAGGCGGTACGGAACCGGCGGTGAACAGGCCAAGCGTCGACCACATCAAAACGGCGGTCAGGCCGATCAGCGTGGCGCGGAGACGATCGGGAGATGGAGACATGAAAAGGCTTTCGCGAAAGGCGGGATTGCGGTCACCTTATGCGAGAGCCTACGTCGCCGCAATGGCCGGTGTCACCGATTGTCGCGGCGCAAAACGGGAGGGAGACTAATGCTCGAACTCACATCTTGCCGATCTCGTCGTCGATCTTGCCGCGCCTCTGGAATTGGGG
>NZ_JASJAV010000048.1 GCF_030066895.1 Breoghania sp.
GACCTTCGTCCGGGCGGGCGTGTCGTGGAATATACCGGCGGTAGCACCGGCAGTTCTCTGGCAATGATCTGTGCCATTCGCGGATATAGGGCGCATTTCGTCTCCTCGAACGGGTTTGCCGAGGAAAAGCTGCGTACCATGCGGGCCTTCGGGGCCACGCTTGAGATTATCCACGCCGAGGGCGGCGTCCTGACTGCGGAGGTGATTGACAGGATGATCGCCCGCACCCGCGAACTGGCCGTGGAACCGGGCACGTTCTGGTCCGATCAGGTCAACAATCCGGACAACAAGGCGGGCTATCACCGGATGGCGCTGGAAATCCTCGAACAGCTTGACCGCCTGGTGGATGAATTCGTCATGGCGGCGGGCGGTGGCGACTGTATTTCGGGCAATGCCGAGGTCCTGAAGAGGCATAATCCGAATACCCGGATTGTCGCGGTGGAGTCGTACCATGTCCGCAATGTGTCGGGTGGAGACGTCAGCGGTACGCACAAGCTGGAAGGTATCGGGCTTTCCTTCGTTCCGAAAATTCTGCGGTGGGACCTGATCGACGACGACGTCCCCGTCACTGACGAGGATGCTGTCTGGGGCGCGCGGCAACTGGCACGGCAGGAAGGACTGGTCGGCGGGGCTACCTCCGGCGCAAACATCTGGGCCGCTCGCAAACGGGCGCTAGACCTCGGTCCGGGGAAGACGGTGGTGACGGTGATCGTCGATACCGGCCTGCGCTATCTCAACGGCGATCTCTTCGCCTGAGACCACGGTATTGCCGCAACGATCACCCGGCACCGGAGGGAGTGGAGAAAAGCGTGCTGCCCGCTTTGGATCCTAAGTCTGGTGAGCTTTCTTCACGAGATCCGCACCGCCTGATGCCAGGGCGCCCGACGGGTTGCCGGTGTTGGGTAAGGCGATCCGCCAGGTCGAGATCGACCGGCGCGAGGATTGGGCGGCGATGCTGGGGCAGGTCAACCAGACCACGCGGGCCGAGCAGAAGGCCAAGGGCGCGCTGACGCGCGTCTGGCGGCCGTTCTGTTCGGGATTGAGTTCGGCCTGGTCTATTCGGCGCTGGGCGCAGCCTTCGTCTACGCAATCGCGGCGGCGGAAAGCCCGATCAATGCGGTCGGCCAGATCGGCGGCTACGTGACCACCTATCTCGGCTTCGGTGCGTCCGTGCTCGGCGTCTACGTCTGGCAGTGCAGCCAGGAAAAGCGCAACGGCAAGGCTTGACGAGTAGCCACAAGGGGCAAGGTATGGCCGTCGAGCGGAAACACTGGAACTTGATTGTTTTGGCCGGATATCTCGGTCGGCAACCTCATTACGATCGGGGGGATAGTCGGCCTGTCGGTCGGCTGGCAGAAGTTCGATTCGATGCTGGAGGATCACGCCCGTCGGCTAGCAGTACTGGAGACGGCTGAGCGCGAAGGGTAGGTTGATCCCGTGAGCCAAGTGCAGTTGTTCACGGCGTTGCGGTCGGATCTGAAATATCTACGCGCTGCGGTGGAGAGGATTGAGGCGGAGAGGGGACGATAGACGTATAAGATGAACAATGTTGAACAAGATAGAAATTTGATGTAATACATTTCAATTGGCGAATAACGAGAAATTACATTTTGTTAGCGCCTAAGCGTGTAGTGATCTATCTTTTCCCAATCACTTTTCCAGATAATCCGCCAATTTGTTTTTGGAAAAAATAACGAAATTCACTTTCAGATTTATTAATCTGAGTTGAGATTGTCTCATTTGATGTAGCTTCGTTGTTATTCCAACTCTGTGTAAAATACAAAACAATAGTTTTGCAATTTATTTCACTAAAATCTATTATTATGCGTGATATTTCGGAGTAACTTACATCTTTCCCTTTATGTTTTTTGGTTTCTGTTCCTATGATATCTCTGCAATTTTATTTTATATTAAAAATTAATAAATTTCTTCTATTATTTTAAATTTTATACTGATCGTTTTTTGTATTTAATTGCTTTTTTCTACTTCCCATGTGCCAGAAAGGTCGAAATTTTGACATTGACAAATTAGGATATGTGAATTTGTGTATTTCTATCAACCCCTTAACAACGGCTATAATTGCGCCCACAGACCTGACGAAATTCATATAATTTTTTTCTTTTGGATTCGTTCATATATTATGTCTTATAGTGTTGATAATCATTACTATTTTAGAGTACTGAGAATATTGAATTTTAAGATAGCATGTGATGCTATGCAGGGCAATATACATTGCCTCTCATGCCTTTCGGGCGAAATACTTACTACATACTAAGTATTTTTAGAAAAACAAGTTCCACAGAATTGCGGCTTGAAAAGGTGATTTTGCGACAATTGAGACCCTAGTTCGTTCCAAATCATGAAGGCTAAGGCGCGAGGACTAAGAATTGCCAAATTGGATCTTAGCCGGGGTGGAGCAAAACGAACGGGGTAAGTTGCTGTCGGCAGCGAGTTGATTTCTGGGGCGTGTCGCCCGCCCCTTTGTGTGTTGGGTTTCGATTTGCCAATTTCGCCCAAAATACCACGCTCCCAAAAGGGTCGCACGTGTGCGACGTTGCGACCGTCGAACGTTCTCGTTTCGTTCGCATCTAATTTCGGCTAAGGCACTGAAATTATTGGTGCCGGCAGCAGGATTCGAACTCGCGACCCCCTGATTACAAATCAGGTGCTCTACCAACTGAGCTATACCGGCCCGCAAAGGCGCCTGAAATGGCACAAGGGCGCAGGGCGCCGCCTTCAGTTTGTCAAATCAGCGCTCATTTAGCACAAGGCGATGGCCGTTGCATCAAGGGAAATCCGCTTTGTCACAAGCTAGGTCGCGTTTCGCGATTTCGGCGGCCTGTCCCGGAGGGTTCGGCCCGGGAATGGTATCGCATTACTCGTAATGCTCTCCGCTTGTTATCCTTGCCCCATCGTAGAGATTGGAGGCTCCATTCTGTGCTCTACCGGCCTGGAATGGGGGCAAGTCTTTCATCCATATCAGCCTGTTGCCGCGTTGAGGCGTCACGGCATGGATTGCCGGTCGGAGCCGACAATGACGAGGGAATTGTGGCTGGGATTACCCAATGCAATCGACGAGCCGGACACTGAGATGGCCAAACGGTCCTTCAGGCATCCTTCAGCGGCTCGTTCGAGGCGAGGTGAGGTGTGCACACGGGAAGTTGAGCGTTGCGATGTTCGGCTTTCGCCGGCTTTGCGTGCTACATTTCTTCAATCGGAATGCCGTTTTCTTCAATGCGGGTTTTGAAAGCCGCAGGTGTCGAGGTCCGTAGGGGAATGCTGCGGGCTCGTCAATTGCGGGGATGAAGGGAAGGAGATGTCATGGGTCTTCCGGTCAAAACCTTTCTTGGAATGATCGCCTGTGTCGGTGCTCTGATGTGGGCGGGGCCGCAAACGGCGGCGGCGCTGCCGCTCCCTGCGCCGGGGCAGGTCTCAACTGCTGCGATCGTCTCGCCGGATGCGGCGTGGCTTCAGCCGATGCGTGTCGACTACCGTTATCGCCACTGGCGGCACAGGCCGTGGCGGCATCGCGGGTTCTATGGTCCGGGGCTATCGTTCTGGTTCGGGTCGGTGCTCGCGCCCTATGTCGGCGTACCGTACTGGCGCTACAGGTATCAGTCGGGGCCCTATTATTATGCCCCGCCACCGCCTCCGCCATCGCGCGGCTATTATTATCGCGGGCGGTTGGTTGCGGGCTCGCCGGAGTGGTACGCCTATTGCGCTTCGAAATATCGCAACTTCAATCCGCGTACCGGACTTTATCTCGCCTATTCCGGCAAATACTGGCGCTGCCGGTAACGGGCTGACAGCGCGGGCGGCGGCGGAGCCGTTAAAGGCCCAGCTTGCCGCGCGCGATGTAAAGGGCGAGGACGGCCGCGTTCGAAACGTTGAGGGAGCGAATCTTGCCCGGCATGTCGAGCCGGGCGAGTGTGTCGCAAGCTTCGCGCACACCCTGGCGCGCGCCCTTGCCCTCCGCACCCAGAACGAGAATCAGCTTCTCGCCGAGATCCGTTTCCTCAAGCGAGGCGGGGCCGTCGCTGTCTAGCGCCACGCGGGTGAAGCCTGCTTCTCCGGCCTCCGTCACGAATTTCGCCATGTTCCGCACCTTAAGGTTGCGCACCATATCAAGGGCGCCTGAGGCGGATTTGGCGAGGACGGCGCCTTCTTCAGGGGCGTGGCGATAGGTCGTCACGACGGCATCGGCGCCGAGCGCCACGGCGGAGCGCAGAATCGCGCCGACATTGTGCGGATCGGTGACCTGATCCAGCGCCAGCACGAGCCGGGCCTCGCCCAGCGATTGCAGGTCATATGCCGGGAGTGGATCGACCTGGAGCAGCACGCCTTGATGAACGGCATCGCGGGGAAGCTGGCAGGCGATGAAGCGCGGATCGACCAGATCGACGGGAACATCCACGACAACGCCGCGCTCCTCTAGGCGCTGCAGGGCGTTTCGCGTGGCGACGAGCCGATGGCGCTTGCGGTCGGGATTGGCGAAGGCCGCTTCGACGATGTGAAGCCCATATATAAGGATAGGGCCTTCCGACGGCTCCGATCTGTTGCGGTGCGGGGTCGGACGGCTCGGACGGCGGGAGGGCTTGCCCGAAGATCTGTTCGGGGATTTGCCCGAAGATCTGTCTGTGGATTTTTCTGGCGGCTTGTTCATGGGAGAAGCCTTAGCCAGCGGCGGGAGAGGGCGCAAGCGCCTTCCGCGGCCTTCAACCGGCACCTGTTTTGCCGCTGATTTCAAATCGCAAGTGGGTGTGGGACGATAAGCCGTGGGTAGAAAAACGACATTCTTGTCCAATCGCTCGTTGACACTCAGGGACGACATCGCCATAACACGCGCCACGGGATTCACCGCCCCCGGGTTCTACGGACGTTTCGTTCGTAAAGCGAAGGGTGGCCGTGTGTTTCTGTTTGGCGGTCCTGTAGGCTTTACGGCTACCGGGTGCGATGAACGGAGGAGTGCCCGAGTGGTTAAAGGGGACGGACTGTAAATCCGTTGGCTTTGCCTACGTTGGTTCGAATCCAACCTCCTCCACCATCGCACAATACGGGCTTGAGAGCGCGGGTGTAGCTCAATGGTAGAGCAACGGCCTTCCAAGCTGATGATGAGGGTTCGATTCCCTTCACCCGCTCCGACCTGCGGGCACGCCTTGTAATTTATCGTCAAACCGCCCTAATTAGGTGAGGTCGGTCCCGTATCTGGTCCATCGCCGGGTGGCGCGATGTCGCCGCCTCCGGCCATTCCTGGAATGGGAAGACTCGCGGGCTTGCGCCGCGTAGAAACAAGCAGAGAGCGACGTCGATGGCGAAAGAGAAATACGAGCGCAACAAGCCGCACGTTAACATTGGCACGATCGGCCACGTTGACCACGGCAAGACGACCCTGACCGCAGCGATCACGATGACGCTGGCCGAGCAGGGCGGTGGTGTTGCAAAGGCTTATGACGAGATCGACGCGGCGCCTGAAGAAAAGGCGCGCGGCATCACGATCTCCACGGCGCACGTCGAGTACGAGACGGCCAACCGTCACTACGCTCACGTGGACTGCCCGGGCCACGCCGACTACGTGAAGAACATGATCACGGGTGCCGCGCAGATGGACGGCGCGATCCTGGTGGTCTCCGCTGCTGACGGCCCGATGCCGCAGACGCGCGAGCACATCCTGCTTGCCCGTCAGGTCGGCGTGCCTGCTCTGGTGGTGTTCCTGAACAAGGTCGACCAGGTTGACGATCCGGAGCTCCTCGAGCTCGTCGAGATGGAAGTGCGTGAGCTGCTTTCGTCCTACGACTTCCCGGGCGACGACATTCCGATTGTTGCGGGCTCCGCGCTTGCAGCGGTTGAGAACCGCGATCCGGAAATCGGCCGCCAGAAGGTTCTGGAGCTGATGGAAGAGGTCGACAAGTATATTCCGACGCCGGATCGTCCGGTTGACCAGCCGTTCCTGATGCCGATCGAGGACGTGTTCTCGATCTCCGGTCGCGGCACGGTCGTGACGGGTCGCGTCGAGCGCGGCGTGATCAAGGTCGGTGAGGAAATCGAGATTGTCGGTATCCGCGACACGAAGAAGACGACGTGCACGGGCGTCGAGATGTTCCGCAAGCTGCTCGATCAGGGCGAGGCCGGCGACAACATCGGTGCGCTTCTCCGCGGTATCGGCCGTGAGGATGTCGAGCGTGGCCAGGTTCTTTGCAAGCCGGGTTCTGTGACCCCGCATACAAAGTTCAAGGCCGAGACTTACATCCTGACGAAGGAAGAGGGTGGCCGTCACACGCCGTTCTTTACCAACTATCGTCCGCAGTTCTACTTCCGCACGACGGACGTGACGGGTGTTGTGGAGCTTCCGGAAGGCACAGAGATGGTGATGCCGGGCGACAATGTGTCAGTTTCGGTGACGCTGATCGTGCCGATCGCGATGGAAGAAGGTCTGCGCTTCGCTATCCGCGAAGGCGGCCGGACCGTCGGCGCCGGCGTCGTTGCCTCGATCATCGAGTAATCGAACTGGATAAGTCGGG
>NZ_JASJAV010000025.1 GCF_030066895.1 Breoghania sp.
TCCACGACGGAGGGAATGGAATTCGGTGGCGGGAATGCATTTCGGCAGAGGGAACGGAATTCGGCGGAGGGGCAGGATTTCATGGGGACAGGGCTTCAGCAGAGAGCACAACTGCGCCCCCCTTTGCCCTGCAGCAGCCGCTTTCACGCAGATATCATTGCTGCCAATCGAGTGCTGCCTTGAACTCACCGCACCTCCATCGAATCATAGCTTCGATTCAAACGTAATCGTCAAAATCGGCCCCCGGACGGGCCTCCCGAGATCCCGCTCGCGGCCGTCCGGACTTTTCAAATCTCCGGACCGCGTATTCCCGGATTTCAGCGATGCGATTTGCGACGTCCCGTCTCGGCGCCTGCGCCCGAATGAGGACGACGCGCGCCGTTGCTGTGGGCGAGGCGGGGTCCGTCTCCAACGCATCGAGAGCAAGTCTTCCGTGAGTATACCTCCTGCCCGCCGCGCCCGGTTTTTCGCCCTGATCCTTGCACTCTTCGTCGCTTCGGCCGCCTCGATCATCCCGGCAAGTGCGACGCCTGCCCTCGTCGTCGACGCGGATACCCAGGCGGTTCTTTATGCCGATGACGCGGGGCGCCCCTGGTATCCGACATCCACGACCAAGCTGATGACCGCCTTCGTCACCTTCGAGGCGTTGGCGGCGGGCGAAGTCACGCTCGATACGCCGGTGGTCATGTCACCGAAGGCGATGCATCAGGAATCGCTTCATGCGGGGTTGAGCGTTAGGCGGGCGATGCGGCTTGAAGATGCGTTCTATGCTGCCTTCGCCGCTTCCGCCAACGATGTGGCCATCGCGCTGGCGCAGATGGTGGCGGGCAACGAAAAAGCGTTCGTGGAGCGGATGAACGTGGCCGCGCAAAGGCTCGGGATGAGCGCCAGCCATTTCGCCAACGCCAACGGCCTGTTCGATCCGACCCAGCACGTCTCGGCCCGCGACCTGGCCGTTCTGGCGCTGACGCTCGACGCGCGCTTTCCCCAATACCGGCCGATCTTCCGCACCTCGCGCGTGATCATCGACGGTACGGCCGTGGATTCCTTCAATGTCCTGCTGACCCGGTTTCCCGGAGCGGAGGGCATGAAGACGGGCTTTCTGTGTGCGGCCGGGCGCAACATCGTGGCGCTGGCCGAGCGCAACGGCCACCGCGTGATGACGGTCCTGCTGGGCGCGACGATGGACCACGAATGTGCCGAGCGTGCCGCCAAGTTGCTGACGGAAGCCTTTGCCGGAAAGCTCAAGCCGACGGGCGTCAACCTGAGCGCGCTGCGCACGAGCCCCAGGAGGCGCCGGTCGACATACGCATGCGGCTCTGTGCGCAAGGGTCGAACGACTACGTCCGGCAGCGCGAGGCGCTCTACCCGATGGGGGTCGGCAACCACAGAACCTATCTCCGGTCACCGCAAGCACCGCGCACCCATACGATCCAGACATGAGCGGTACCCGTTCCGGTCGATGCGCCGCTGCCGCGGGCAAAACCTTCCGTACGATAACGGGCCCAGTCACCCGACCGCCCGGTCAGGGCTGGCTGACCTCTTCCACCACGCTCGTCAGGTGCTCACGCACCTGCTCGGCGAGGCTCAGGGGATCGAACGGCTTGGCGATGACGCCGACCGCCCCCAGCGAGAGGAACCGTTCGATCTCATAAGCCTGCGTGCGGGCGGTGATGAAAACGACCGGAGTCTCCTTCGTCGCCTCGATGTCGCGCAGCCGCTCCAGGGTTTCCGGCCCGTCCATTCCCGGCATCATCACGTCGAGCAGGATGATTTCGGGCCTAAAATCGCTCACCTTGGACAGGGCCTCGGCGCCAGAGGCACATACCTCGACTTCCAGGTCGGAATCGAGCCCGAGAGAGAGCGCGGCGACCTCACGAATATCGTCTTCATCATCGACATAGAGAACACACGCCTTGCTTTCCTCTTCATGTTGTCGCCCGCAGCTTTGCGAGGGCGGGGATCGGGTCAGGCGTCGTTGGCGCGCTCCTGTGCGGAGACGGCGAGCGCGGCCGTCGCGGCTTCCGCCGGCAGGGGGGCAAGCTCCTTGAAGGAGGCGTTCTTGGAAATGTAGGTGAAGGCCCCTAGCCTCTCGCCCCAGGACACACCCATTACGGTGTCGCGCGAGGACACCATCACGATCGGAATGTCCTGCGTCTCGGGCGTGTTCTGGAGTTGCCAGAGCAACTGAAACCCGTCACGCCGGGCATGAACACATCAAGCACGATGAGGTCCGGCTGCTCCAGACGCGCCACCTCGAAGGCTCCCCGCCCTTCCGTGCATTTCATCGTCGCGATACCTTCCTTGCCGAGGACGATCTCGATCAAGGTCAGCCAGTCCGGATCGTCATCGACGATCAAAGCCCTTGCCATTTTCCCGCTCCGTTTCCTAACCGTTTCGCTGAAACGCCCGCTGTTCTTGCGCGCCGGCCCTGAGGGACAGGGATCCCGCCAGAGACCCCTGATCCGACTGCGCCTCGTCCCCTTCGAATTCCACGAGGTCGAAATAGAATGTCGAGCCAACCCCGACTTCGGACTCCACCTCGATCTTGCTGCCACGCAGATTCATGATCGCCTGGGAGATCGACAGCCCCAGCCCCGACCCCTGGCCGTTCTTGGCATCCGTGGTGTCGAGCTGGACGAACTTGTCGAACACCTGATCCCTGAGATCCGGGCAGATCCCCACGCCCTGATCGCGCACCGAAATCCGGAAGAAACGCCCGTGGCGCTCGACGAAGACCGCGACCTCCGACTTCCGCTCGCTGAACTTGGCGGCGTTGGAAAGCAGGTTGTTGAGCACCTGCACCAGACGCTTGGGATCGGCTAGTACGGGTGCCTGAGGAAGCTCCGTGCTCAAGGTGAAGGAGATGTCGGTCTTGAGGCCGTAGGACGAGATATCGTCCAGAACGCCCTGGACCAGTTCGACCAGATCGAGACCCTCCAGTTCCAGATCGATACGACCCGCCTGTAGCTTCTCGATGACCATGATGTCGTTGACCAGATCGATCAGGCGCTTGGCATTGTTCTGGGCCATGTCCACGAGCTTGCGGACCCTTTCCGGCACATCGCCCATCTTGCCCAAGCGCACGAGCGCGAGAGAACCGGTCAGCGATGTTAGCGGCGTGCGCAGTTCGTGGCTGACCAGGGCGATGAACTCGCGCTGCATCTGATCGACCTTGCGCCGCTCGGTGATGTCGCGGATCATGCCGACGAAATGCGGCTCGCCGTTGAGCACGATATTGGCGACGAACAACTCGATCGGGAAAATGAGCCCGTCGTTTCGGACCGCCTCCAGTTCGCGCTCCATGCCGATGATCTTGGCCTCGCCGGTCTCCAGGAAGTTGCGTACGTACTGGTCGTGATTGTTCCGGTGCGGCGACGGCATGAGCATGGACACGTTGTTTCCGATCAGCTCGTGCGGGCTGTAGCCGAAAATCTCGAAGGTGGCCGGGTTGGCGGAGTGAACCAAGCCGGACTTGTCGATGACGATGGTGGCGTCGGCGACCGCCTCCACGATGGCGGTGTTCTCGGCCTGCTTGTCGTGCAGATCGCGTTCCGCGGCCCGGCGATGCAGGTTTTCCCGCTCAAGCAATTCGCACGACACGAGCGTTTTCTGCAGCCCCGCCAGCATATCGTTGAAGGCGCCCGCCAGTCTGGAAATCTCCAGGTAGCCGCAGGAATAGACGCGGCGCGACAAATCGGAGGCATCGCGCACATCCGCGACCTCAACGGCGAGGCGCATGATCGGACGGGCCACCAGCACCGCTATGGAGATGAGCACCAGAACCAGAACCGTCAGGTTGGCCAGGGCCGACAGGCCGAGAATGCGATCCAGGCCGCGCAAAGGCTCGTAGAGATTGGCGCTGCGAAACAGGAGAACGATCCCAAGATCGGGATGCTTGGCGGAGACTTCCGTCGCTTCGACCCAGTTCTCCTGGCCGTCCTGCGCGTGCTCGAGCAATACCTCCCCGGTGGTGACGTCGGGCACGATCGGCACCCCGTTCACGGAGATCAGCGAGACATCGGCAAACCGCGTCCGGTTGAGATAGACGGTCAGTTCGGTGATCGGAATGCGGGCGAAAAGCACTCCGGCAAAAAGATCCGCGCGCATGACCGGAACCATCAGGATCACCCGGCGACTGTCGAGATCGATCTGTTTGTGCCCCTTGCTTGCCTGCGAGGGCAAGACGAAAGGTGGGGCTCCTCTCCCCCGCCCATTGGTCAGCAGCATCCGGCCGTCCGTATCGGCAAGCCCGACCAGAACGTCCGGCATCGGTGCCAGCGACAGCGTTGCGAAAAAGGTGCCCGTGCGCCGATGGCGCGACGGCGGACCGGACAAGGCGGCGGAAACCAGGTTGTTGTTCGCGACCGATTCCAGAACCGAGGAGGGCGCATTCAACCGCGTCTCCACATCGTTCAGGGCCATGGAGGCCTCCCGATCGAGCTGCCGCGCGATACCATCCCGGAATACGCTGTTGATCTGCCAATAGGCAGCCACCGCGATCAACGCCATCAGGGCGATCGCAGGAGGAAGCATCCTGAGGAGCACTCCCGGCAGAAAACGCATATGGAAGGGACTTTTCATGGATCTCTTCACATCAGGCAGATAAAAGTCGGCGGCTTGGCAGCACCCTAGGCGCCATACCGCTCGCAACGCGGCTCACAGTCACGTCCTCTACGGCATAATCCGCCGCTGTTCAGTATTTAAGCACCTCATTTCAATATAATTTCAGTATTTCACTTAAATTTATTTCACATTATATGATCTAAAGGTAAATTACAGAAAAAAATTCGAATCCTATTCCATAATACTAATAATTATGCTATTATACTTAATTATTTTTGAGGCTATTATTAATTTTAATTATTTTCTCTTATTCAGATCGGGAGCCCGGCTCTGCCGAGGAAGAGCAAGTCATGACAACGGCCGACCGGTCGACGTGGAATGCGCTCTACGATGGGTTGCGGACCCAGTACCTCCAGACGCTACCGATCAGGTTGGAAGAACTGGAAAGCGCCCTTGAAGAAGTCCGCACGGGCGCCAGGCGGCATGATCTGCGCGAGCGACTGACCCTTCACGCGCACAAGATGGTGGGATCCGACAAGACGTTCGGCTTCGATGAAATCAGCCGTCACGCCCGCCGGCTGGAGGACGCGTTGCTCGACAACGGAAACTCCATCGAAGAGGCGGTCCGCCACGCCGCCGGACTGATTGCCGAATGCCGCAAGGCGGTCGGCCTCCCCTACCTCAGGTAGCACCGCCCTTTCCTTGTCCGCGCGCAACGTCTGCGCGCGGCCGGACAAGAAAAGCAGACAGCCGCGCGCTTTCCAGAGTTCCATACTCTGGTTTATTACATAGATAAATAAAAAATTCTTATATTTTTAATTATTATTCGTTTTACTACGTTTCGCAGAGTTTAATATTTGATATTTATAAGCAGTTCAGATAACTTATACGTATTTTACCCTCTGCACAAAGGACATTCGCATTTTCGCCGAAGAGGGGAATTGGCAATGCCAACGAAAGCCTCGATTACTGGGGCACAGGGAACGCCGCTGGGCGGCTTGATCGGTCGTTCCATGCAGCACAAGATCGTGCTGCCGGTGTGCTGTTGCGTCGCGGTCAGTTCCGTGGTCGTCGGCGCGGTGTCCTACTACCATGTCCGCGCCAGTGCCGTGGAAAAGGCAAAACAGCCCCTGACGGTGAAAGCGCACCTCATGTCGCAGAGGTTGCGCAATGCCTACAGCGACGTCGCCCGCGACCTGAAGATGTTGGCGGAAATGCCCCCCATTCAGGGGATCATCCGCAGCTCCCGCAACGGCGGCGTGGACCCGTTCGACGGATCTACAGAGGAATTATGGCACCGGCGTCTCAACACGATTTTCCAGTCCGCGCTCAGCCAGCGCCCGGACGCATTTCAGATCCGCTATATCGGACTGGAAGACGGCGGGCGTGAACTCATCCGCGTCGACCGCACCCCCTCCGGCACCGAAATCGTCAAGGACGAAGAACTGCAGCGAAAGAGCAACGAACCCTATTTCAAGCTCGGCGCCAACGCGCTTCCGGATCAGGTCGTCTTTTCAGAAGTGACCTACAATCGCGAGTTCGGACGGCGCGACCCTCGGGATATCCCCACCATTCGCGGCATCCTGACGATCTACGATCAGCTCGGCACGCGATTCGGCATGCTGGTGATCAATGTCGATTACGACGCCATGCTGCGAAACGCCTTCGCCCAGATGCGCCCGCGCAAGCACACGTTCATCGTCAACGGCTAGGGCGATTACATGGAGCATCCCGGCGGAATGACGAAGACGCCGTTTCCCCTGGAGATGCACGGAGACTACACGCCCCCCCAGTGGTACGCAGAGCCTATCAAACCCGCAAGATCGAAGAGATCTTCGACCACAACAACGAGGTCAATTTCATCGTCAACAACGACGAGGGATACGGCGGGTTCGACGACCAGGCCAGCGTCGTCATTCAGGTTCCCAAGTCCCGCCCCTACGCCAATGCTAAACACACCGGCACCGAGGTCATGCTGGCCGGCGGGATCGTGATCGTGGTGTTCCTGCTGGGCTCAGTCTTTTTCGCGCGTGCGCTGATGGGACCGTTGAGCCAGACCGCCATCGCCATCGTGGAGAACGTGACCGACGGACTGATCCTGATCGACAGCAACGACAAGATCGAGCGGTTCAATCCCAGTTGCGAACAGATCTTCGGCTACCGCGCCTCCAAGGTCATCGGAAAGCCGACAACGATCCTCATGAGCGCGGGCATGGCGGAGCGCCACAATGGATCGCTGTCACGCTACATACGCGGCGAGGGCTGCGGTTTCGTGGGCAATACCGTCGAGGTGGAAGGGAAAACGAAGGACGGGCGGCTGATCCCGATCGAGCTTTCCGTCAACGCGCTCAATCTCAACGGGCGCATCAAGTTCTCCGGCGTCACGCGCGATATCAGCGAACAGCGGGAGGTGGAGCGCGTGAAGACGGAGTTCGTCTCCACCGTCAGTCATGAATTGCGCACACCGCTAACCTCCATCCGGGGGTTGCTCGGACTGGTGGGCAAGATGATCCCGAACAGGCTGCCCAGTTCGCTCTACCAGATGATCTCGCTAGCGCAGAAGAACACCGACCGGCTCATCGTGCTCGTGAACGACATTCTGGATTTCGAGAAGCTGACGAGCCAGAAGGTTTCCTACGATCTGGAAACCGTCGAGGTGGCCGGAGAAATCGCCCTGGCCGCGGAGCTCATCTCAGGCTATGCGGACCAGTTCTCCGTCACGGTGAAAACCGAGGAACCGGAGACCAGACAGCACGTGTACGTCGATGTCAGCCGTTTCCAGAAAATCATGGCGAACCTGCTGTCGAACGCGGTGAAATTCTCGCCGACCGACGGCACGGTGATCCTGAGACGGAGGAGGCGAACGGGTGCTTACGCATTTCCGTCGAGGATCATAGCCTCGGCATTCCCGTGGAATTCCAGGAGCACATCTTCACCCCGTTCAAGCAGGCCGACAGCACCACGACCCGCAAGATCGGCGGAACAGGGCTCGGCCTGTCGATTACCAAGAAGCTCGTCGAAGGCATGGGCGGGAAAATCGGGTTCAACAGCAAAGAGGGGAAAGGCACGACCTTCTGGTTCACATTGCCCACAGCAGAAGCCCCTCAGACCGGCGGCCCGATCGAGCGCCAGAGCAAGGATACCCGCCTTCTCGGCCTGCACCTTGAAGACGATCAGGATTTCGCAAACGTCCTGGCCGAAACCTTCAAGGACGCCGTCCTGCTGCACCATGCCCCCGATCTGAAGACCGCCAAAGTCGACATGGCGAACAATGATTTCAATATTCTGATCATCGACATCGCACTCAGGGACGGCAACGGGCTGGAACTGCTCGACGAAATTCCGCCGGATTCCATCATGGCGGTGGCGGTTCTCACGGCCATCGACCACAAGTATTCCGATCCGCGCCTCGATCTGTCGATCGTCAAATCACGAGCGACATCGGGTGAAGTGCAAAAGCAGATCCTGCAGGTCCTGAAAGAACGGCCGGAGAGATACCCGGTGGCGGAGCAAAGCTAGGCAGGCTGCGGGGCGACCGTCTCGAGGCCGCCGCTCACCGAAGTGCGAACCGGGCCGCATGCGCGCCCTCAGACGTTGCCCCCTGAAGGCGCATCGCGTTCACAGCTTGGCGCAACCGACATGGGTGCCGAACGGCTTTGCCGGCACCATCTCACCGTCGTTCACGACCGTGCGGCCACGCACCATGGTGCGCACCGGCCAGCCGGTAACCTCGAAGCCCTCATAGGGCGTGTAGTCGACGCCGTGATGCAGGCCGACCTGCGAGATCGTCACCTTCTTTTCCGGATCCCACAGCGCGATATCGGCATCCGAGCCGACCGCGATCGTGCCCTTCTTCGGGTAGAGGCCGTAGAACTTGGCGTGGTTGGTGACGGTCAGCGCCACGAAGCGCTGCAGGTCGATGCGGCCCTTCTTCACGTCCTCAGAGAACAGGATCGGCAGGCGCGTCTCCACACCGAGAATGCCGTTCGAGATCCAGCGGAAGCTCTTCTTGCCCATCGGGTGCTTCTTGCCCTCAACATCGTCGAAGCGGAAGGGGCAATGGTCGGAGGAGAAGACGTCGAAGATGCCCTGCTCGATGCCTTCAGACCTGCTTGGCGCCTTCCGGCAAATCGAAATCCTCGGCGATCAGCACCAGATATTGCGGGCAGGTCTCGCCAAAGACCTTGACGCCGCGCGCCCGGCCGCGGGCGATCTCTTCCATCGCCTGGCGGTTGGAAACGTGCACGATGACAAGCGGCACATCCGCGATCTCGGCCAGCGTGATGGCGCGGTGGGTCGCCTCGCGCTCCACCGGGATGGGACGAGTGGAGGCGTGGAATTTCGGCGCGATGTCGCCCGCCGTCTCCGCCTGATCGCGCAGGAAGTTGATGGCGTCGTCATTCTCCGCATGGATCATGACGCACGCGCGAATGCTTGGCCGCCATCATCGTGTCGAGGATCTCGCGGTCGGTGAGCTTCAGGTTCTCGTAGGTCATGAAGATCTTGAAGGAGGTGTAGCCCTCCTCCGCGAGCGCGGACAGCTCCTGACCGCGCACCTGGGGCGTGGGATCGGAAATGATCAGGTGGAAGCTGACATCGATGTGGCACTGGCCCTCGGCAATGCCATGGTACCATTTGAGCGCATCGCGCAGGCTCTGGCCCTTTTCCTGGTAGCAGAAGGGCATGAACCGTGGTGTTGCCGCCGAAGGCCCCCGAGCGCGTGGTGCTGTCGAAATCATCCGCCATGACCACGCCCTCGCCGGAGGGCTGGGAGATGTGGACGTGGCTGTCGATGCCGCCGGGGATCAACAGCAGGCCGGAGGCGTCGGCGATCTCGTCGTCCCCTTCCAGATGTTCGGCGATGGCGACAACCCTGCCGTCCTTGATCCCCACATCCGCCTTGAAGGTATCGGATGCGGTAACGACTGTGCCGTTCGCGATGATGGTATCGTAGACGCTCATTGGCGGCGCTCCTTCTTGATTCCCGACTGGAGGCTTGAGAAAGGCTTGTGGGTGCGGGCGTATTCCGCCTGAAGCGCGCGCCGCCGAATCTTGCCGAAGCCGTCGCGCGGCAAGGCGTCACTGACGATCACATGCTTGGGGATCTCGGTCCGGGCCAGACCTTCCGCACAGTAGGCACGCAGCGCCGCCTCGTCCACCACCGAGCCCGAACGCGGGGCGACGAGCGCTAGAACACACTGCCCCCCAATCGTCGTCGGGCGCACCGAAGACCACCGCATCGACGATGTCGGGATGGCGCAGAAGCTCGGCTTCCACGTGCTCCGGGTTCACCTTCACGCCGCCGGTGTTGATGATGTCGTCGCGTCGTCCGGAAAGGTAGAGATAGCCCTCCTCGTCGAGGTGCCCCATGTCGACGATGCTGTGAAAACCGTCCTCGTCGCAGCGCGGCTTGGGCGCATCGGGCCCGATATAACGGCTGTGCCCTTCCAGATCGGCCGGGCGCATGTAGATCTCGCCGATCTCGCCGGAGCCAAGCAACCGGCCCTCGGTATCGCGGATGCGGATATCGGTCTCGAAACCACGCCCGACGGAGCCGGGATGGGTGAGCCATTCGCTGCCCGTGATCACGATCTGACCGGTATTCTCGCCAAACCCGTACATCCCGTAGATCCGATCCGGTCCGAGCCTGTCGATCCAGGCCTGTTTCAGCCACGACGGACAGGGGGGGGCGGTGTGATAGAGCGAATGGAGACTGTCGAGCGTTGCGCCGGAGGCATCCAGCCGGTCGAGCATGCGCGTCATCATGGTCGGCACGAGCATGACGAAGCCGACCTCGAACCGGTCGATGGCCTTCAGGGCGCGCTCGGCGTCGAACTTCTCCATCAGGACGAGGGTGTTGCCCTCGAACAATCCGTTATGCGCCCAGGTGAGCGGTGCATTGTGGGAAAGCACGCCGCAGACGAGCTGAACCTGATCGGGACGGAAGCCCAGCGCGGGTGCGATGTTGCCCCAGCTTCGACCCGGCACGCGAACATGCGGCTTGTCGTCAGCCATGAGCTTCGGCAGGTCGGTTGAGCCGCCGGACATGACGATCTTGCCGGGCCTAGAGACCCGGTCCTCCGCCAGCGGGGCATCGCTCTGGCCGGCGGCCAGCGCCTCCAGTTCCGCGCGGCTGATGTCGCCGCGGCCCTTCTTCTCTTGCAGGCGCAGCCTGGCATCGATGCGCGCGACCAGCGGGTCGGCGGTCGCTTCCGGCAGACCGGGATCGAGAACCATCGTGGTCGCGCCCAGGCGCCATACGGCGAGCGCGACCGTCAGATGAACGGGCGTGTTGGCGAGCCCGAGGGAAACCACGTCGCCCTGCCCCACGCCGCGTCCTTCAAGGACGCGGGCGAAGCGATTGGCCGATGCGTCCAGATCCGCCCAGCTTAGCCTTTCCTCGCTGCCATCGCGGGCGAGGAAGTGAACGGCCGTCTCCTCGCCGCGTTCACCGGCCAGCGCGCGCAAGCGGGCGCCGTAGGTGATCGGCAGGTCTGCTGTCATGAACGGAATCCTGTAAGCATCGAGTGGATTACGCGTCGACTCCCTCGAACACGATTTCCTGCGCGCCTTCCCACAGCACCTTGGGGCCGAGATCGGCAAGCTTGTCGAGATTGGAGGTCAACGCGATGAAGTGGTTGCCGGCGAGCTGCCCCATCTTGCAGGCGAAATGCACGCCGCCGTAGCCAAGGAGGATCTCGGTCTCGGAGATACCGCCGGGATAGAGGATGATCTGGCCGGGAGCGGGATAGGAGGTGTGATTTTCGTAGTCCACGCCGAACTTCATGTCGCCGAGCAATCCACACGCCCTCACCCGACCAGCGCACGTGCACCACCTTGGAGACGAAAGACAGGAACTTGCGGAAGGCGGCGACGATTTTGGGAGCCGCCGCCTCTTCGAAGCGGGCGTCGAATTCGATACCGGCGCTCCGGACTATCAGCTTCTTGGTCATTCGCGTCTCGTTTCAGTTTGAACTGGACATCAGTTGATGAGACCCGCCATGCGCGGCAGGAACAGCGACAGATCGGGCACGAATGTCACCAGAAGCAGGATGATGAACAGTCCCGCAAGCGGCACGACCAGTCGCCGCGAGACCTGTATCACGGAACGTCCGGCAACGCTCGAGGAGACGAACAACGACATGCCGTAAGGCGGGGTAATCGTCCCGAGCGCGCAGTTCAAGATGATCAGCAGATCGAAATGCACGCCGTTCACGCCCATGTCGTGCGCGATGGGCGAAATCACCGGGACGATGATCAGAATGGCGGCGATCGTTTCCAGGAACATGCCGAAGAACAGGAACAGCGCATTGGCGATCAGCAGGAAGACCCTCTGGCTGTCGGAGACAGAGCGGATCCAGTCGCCGAGCCGTTCCGGAACGTTGGCGTTGGCGATGAGCCAGGCGAAGACGCTCGCCGTACCGATGATCAGCATCACGGCCGACGAAAGCGAGACGGTGCGAAGGATGAGATCCGGCAGCTTCTTGAGGTCCAGATCGCGATAGACGAAGGCGCCGATCAGGAGGCCGTAGAAGCCGGAGACGGCTACCGCCTCGGTGGGCGTGAAGACACCGCCCAGGATAACGACGGGCATGCCCGCAGCGGGAAGCACGGCCCAACCGGTGCGCAGCAGCCGCTTGATCGTGAAGGGTTCGATTTCACGATACTGCGGGCCGCCGTTGCGAGCATGGAAATAGGCGATCACCATCAGCATGGCGATGCAGATGAGACCGGGGATGACACCGGCCAGGAACAGCGCGCCGATGGAGATGTTGGAGACCACGGTCAGGATGACCATGGTCAGGCTGGGCGGGATGACCTGAGCCATGGAGCCGGCGCCGGCGATCAGGGCCGCACCGAAATCCACGTTATAGCCGCGGGCTCGAAGCTGCGGCTGCATGATCGCGGAAATGGCAGCGGTATCGGCGGAGTCGGAGCCGGAAATGGCGGCGAGACCGGCAGCGGCCACGCAGTAGACGTGCAGCAACGAGCCGACCACCCAGCCGATGATGGCGGAGGCGAAGTCGACGATGCGGCGCGAAATGCCGCCCGCGTCCATGATGACGCCCGCAAACACGAAGAACGGGATCGACATCAGGGTGAAGGAGTTGAGCCCGGCGAAGACGTGCTGGGAGACGATGGCGAGCGGCACGTGGGGGGTGGTGACGAGCGTGATCACCGCGGAGGTGCCGAGCACGAAGACGACCGGAACGCCGAGCGCCAGAAGACCGAGGAATGCGGCTGCGATGACGGTCATCAGATGCCCTCCTCATGCGGTTCGGCGGCGGAGGGATCGGGGAACGGGTTCGCCCAGTGGGTCATGACCTTGACGAAGAGCTCCAGCACGATATAGGCCGCGCCGACCGGCAGGCAGAGATAGATCCAGAACATCGGCACGCCGAGCGCGGGCGAGGACTGGATCTGGCCGATCCGGAGCAGCGGCAGCGCGCCATAGGCGAGAACGCCGAGGAAACAGGCCGTCACCAGCGCGATCGCCACCAGCGCCACACGGCGCATCTGCAGCGGAAGCTGGGAGGGCAGAATATCGATGGCCACATGCTGGCTGCGGGACATGGCGATCCCGGAGCCCAGAAGCACGAGCCAGATCTGGCAAAAGGTGGCAATCTCGGAGGCTTGGGAAATGGAATAGTTGGCGACGTAGCGCCCGAAAACCTGAACCAGAACCGAAACCATCATAGTGACGAAAAGCAGGATAACCACGTCGTAGGCGAAGCGGCGCAACCACAAACAAACCTGCTCGATCAACGCAAACATCGCGTTTTCTTTCCTCTTGCCTTTAATGAAGTGCCGGCCACGAAACAGAGAGAAGCGTTTCGTGGCCGGCAGAACGAACAGACGACCCTTACTTCACCTGTTCAATCAACTCGTAGAGCTTCTTCTGGGCGTCGGTCTTGACGTACTTGTCGATGATCGGCGCGGCAGCAGCGCGGAACGGCTTGTCATCGGGATGCGTGACGGTCGCACCGGCCTTCTCGATGTCGGCCAGACGGGTGTTGTCGCTGTCCCTGTAGAGCTTGCGCTGATAGATGCCAGCTTCGACACCGGCCTCATCGACCGCCTTCTGAACGTCGGCGGGCAGCGCCTGGTAGGCATCTTCGCCCATGATCACCGGAGCGACCAGTTTCAGCCAGCCGATGATCGCCCAGTCCGGCGTGACTTCATAGGACTTCTTGGCATAGTAGTTGGTGTTGGCAACCTCGGCACCGTCGACCACGCCGGTCTCAAGCGCACCGTAAAGCTCGGTGTAGGCGAGCGGCGTCGGGTTGGCGCCGAAAGCCTTGAAGGTGTCAAGATGCGCCTGGTTCTGCATCGTGCGGATCTTCAGGCCCTTGAGGTCGGCCATCGACTTGACCGGCGTCTTGGTCATGATGTGGCGTGTACCGGCGGAGAACAGCGAGACGAGGTGGAAGCCTTTGTCCTTCAGCATCTCCTGGATGGCCTCGATCACCTTCGGATCGCTCATGGCGCGGTCCATCTGGCCGGCATCCTTGAACAGGAACGGCAGAGAGAAGACGGCCAGGTCGGGAACGAAGTTGACCAGGGTTTCGTTGGCGGTCACCGCGATGTCGACGGTGCCGACCTGGGTGCCCTGGATGCTCTCCATCTCGTCGCCGAGCTGGGCGTTATGGAAAACCTTGATGGAGATCTTGCCGCCGCTCTTTTCCTTCAGAAGCTTGCCCATCTTGACCATGCCGCGGCCATAGGGCTCATCGGCATTGGCGTTATGGCCTTGCCTTGAGGACGATCTCCTGGGCGGAGGCCGGGACCGCGTACTGCGCGCCGGCCAGCGCCAGCGACAGCGCGAGTGCGATGGGTCCGAATTTCATGTGCACTACCTTCTCTGCTTCCCTCTGCGAAGGGCGGATTTTTCGAGGGCTTCGCGCCTCCCGCCTCAGGTTTCCGCCAGGATCCCGAGGGTTTTTAATATGTCTTTCAGGGCTGCCCGCTTGTCGTCGGGCAAAGGCAGACGCGGCGGACGCGGGTCGCCCATCGGTTGGCCGACCATCTTCATCGCCGCCTTGGTCGCGGACACGTAGAGATCACCGGCCAGAGTGTTGATGAGGGGCAGCGACCGCAAGTAGGTATTCCGCGCACGTGCCGGGTCGTCGCCGTCCACCGTCTCGTTGAAGAGCTGGGCGGAAAGCGCCGGCGCGATGTTTGCCAGAACCGAACTGTAACCTTCGGCACCCGCCATGTAGCTCTCCCAGGGATAGTAGCCTGCGAAAACGGTCAGACGGTCGCCGCACAGGTCCAGCAGCTCCGTTACACGATGGACATTCTTGGAGGTGTCCTTGATGTAGGAGATGTTGTCGATCTCGGAGAGACGCGCGACCAGCGGCGCCGTGAGATCCACATTGGCGGTGAAGGGGTTGTCGTAGAGCATCATCGGGATGGAGATCGCCTCCGCCACGCGGCGGAAATGGACAAACAGCTCCTCCTCGGTGGGCGAAGAATAGTAGGGCGGAACCAGCATCATGCCATCGGCGCCCAGAGCTTCCGCCTCACGGCTCAGCTCGATCGCCTCGTCGGTCCATTCCGCGGCCGTGCCGATCAGGACCGGCACCCGCTTGTTCGCGCGGATGATCACGGTCTCAGCAACGGCGGCACGGGTGTCACTGAAAGCCTGCTGGAGACTCTGGAGGCGCGTTTCATCGAGGAACGCAAGCCTCAGGGCCTGACGCTCGTGCATGTCACGGGCGTTGGCGCGGTCACTGAAAAGGGACTGTACCGACTGGCGCACGAGGGCTGATCTCTCGCGTTTTCGGTTCCAATTTCGGCCTGCAGCTGCCGCTGATGAAGCTGATCGTGGAGAATCGGGTGGCGGGCTACAACCTGCCCCAGGGCGTGATGCCCCAGATGTTCCGCGCCCACGCCGCCAAACAGCCGGGCGTTCTCACCCATGTGGGTCTCGGCACCTACATGGATCCCGACCAGGACGGCGGGCGCATGAATACGCGGGTCTGCGATGCGTTCGTGGAACGAGTCCATCTGGCGGGCAAGGACTGGCTTTTCTACCGCATGCCGATCCCCGACATCTGCTTCCTGCGCGGCACCTCGGTCGACGAGGACGGCTATATCGCGATGGAGCACGAGGCCGCCACGCGTGAGGACCTCTCCATCGCCCAGGCCGTGCACAATGCGGGCGGCACGGTGATCTGCCAGGTCAAGCGGCAGGTCAAGTCCGGCACGCTGCATCCACAGATGGTCAAGATCCCCGGTTTCCTGGTGGATCACGTGGTCATGCCCCGGACCAGATGCAGACCTACACGATCGATTACGATCCCTCGTGCTGCGGCGAGACGCGGATCCCCATCGCCGCCATCGCCCCCGATCCGCACACCGAAAAGCGCGTGATCGCACGGCGTGCGGTAATGGAGCTTCGGCCGGGCGAAGTCGCCAATCTGGGCGTCGGCGTCTCCACCATGATGCCGAACGTGGCGGTTGAGGAAGGCATCGAGGACATGATGACGCGGACCGTCGAGGCGGGCGTTATCGGCGGCGTTCCGGACTATGCGCGTGAATTCGGCACCGCCTACAACCCGCGTGCCATCATCGACCAGCCTTACCAGTTCGACTTCTACGACGGCGGCGGGCTCGATTGCGCCTTCCTGTCGTTCGCCGAGGTGGACTCGGAGGGCAATGTCAACGTCACCCGCTTCGGCAACCGGTACGACGGTGCGGGCGGGTTCATCGACATCACCCAGAATGCGCGGCGACTGGTCTTCTCCGGCACGCTGACGGGCGGCGGCCTCCGTTGCGGTTTCGAAGACGGCGAGATCCGCATCCAGACGGAAGGCCGGATGCAGAAGTTCGTGCCGAAGATCGGCCAGATCAGCTTCAACGGCCGCATGGCCCGCGACAAGGGGCAGGAGGTCACCTTCGTGACCGAACGCGCCGTGTTCAAGCCGGAGAAGGACGGGCTGGTCCTGAGCGAGATCTCGGCGGGCATGCGCCTTCGCGAGGACGTTCTGGATCAGATGGGCTTTGCGCCCCACATTGCGGACGATCTAAAGGAAATGGACCCGCGGCTCTACCGCCCCGACGTCATGGGAATTGCCGGGGACCTGGAGGGGAAGGCACAATGAGTCAAACGGAAAATCTCTACTACGAAGACGTCGAGGTCGGCCGGACCTTCCGCACCGCCGATCACCGGATCACGGAGGCCGATATCCGTGATTTCGGCCGCGTGACGCGGGACAATCACCCCCTGCATACGGATGCCGAATACGCCAGAAGGCGGGCTTTCCCGGCATCATCGCGCACGGGCTGTTCGGGCTCTCCCTGATGGAGGGGCTGAAGAGCGAGCAGCTCTACGAGGAGACCTCGATCGCCTCGCTGAGGTGGAACAACGAGCGCTTCAAGCACCCCATGCTGGTGGGCGACGTGGTGCATGTGGAGATGGAATTCACCGCCAAGCGCCAGAGAGCCACGCGGCCGGCCGGTATCATCACGGAGGCCGTTCGCCTGGTGAACCAGAACGGAATCACCGTCATCGATTCCGAGCACATCTCCTTGATCCAGTTGCGTGAATAGCGGATAGAACGGATATCCGCATATGCGCACCCGGAAACCCATGACAGATATCGCCAACGGATCCGAACCGCAGGAACTGACAGTCAACTCCGTGGACCAGGTCTCGCGGGAGATCCGTGAGGCGATTCTGACGGGCACCTTTGCCCCTGGCGAACGGTTGAAAGCGGGCGAGCTTGCCGCCCGCTTCGGCTGCAGCCCCATGCCCTTGCGCGAAGCCTTGCGCAAGCTTGAGGGCGAGGGACTGGTAGAGATCGAGCTCAACAAGGACGCCACCGTGCGCCGGCTCGATCGCGAATACGTCTCCGACCTTTTCGAACTGAATACCGAACTGCGCGTCTTTGCCATCCGGCGCGGCATGCGGCAGATGACACTCGCCCGGATCCACACGCTGGAAGACCTGGCCGACCGCTACCGCGATGCGGTGGAGGCCGACGACTTCGACCGGGCGCTCAGCCTGAACCGCAAGTTCAACACGCAACTGGTGGAATTCGGCGGCAACCGGGAGATCCTGCGCATCTTCCAGCGCGGCTGGGAAATGATCAGCGCCTTCCGCCGTTCTTTTGGCTACGGCGAAGGGCGTCGGGTGGGCCTCGGCGACGAGGTGCATCTGCTGGTGGAAGTGCTGCGTCGGCAGGATCTGGAACAGGCCGAGGCGCTGCTACGCATGCAGAACGCGGCGGTGATGGAAGATCTGATGATGCAGATCAACCTGCCCTGAGGGGCGTCGCGTTCGTCCGTATCCCCGTGAAATCTCATCCCCTCAACGCACCCTCTCCGTCATCACCCGGCGCAGTCCGGACAATCCAGCGGCAAGCCACAGGTGCGGATGAAGCCATGGATCACTCGGACTTCGCCGGGTGATGACGATGGAGAGTGCGGGGCCGGGTAGTGGATGCGATATGTCTCGCTCTCCCATGAGGAGAGCTGATTGCCCCCCCCCCCCCGCCGGGGCCGTAGCCCGGGCGAGAAACCTCGTTATTTCAGCAGGTCGGCGCCCTTCAGCGCTTCGCGCAGGGTCGCCACGATCTCGTCGGACTGCGGCAGCAGCGGCAGGCGCTGGGTGGCGTTCTTGATAATCCCCATCATCTCCAGACCGTTCTTCATGCGGGTGTGCATGTCGATGACCGGGACCGGGCCTTAGATGGCGCGCACAATCGGAGGCAGGCGGTCGGAGGCCTCGCGCATGGCCTTCAGGTCCATCGTCTCAGACGCCTTCCACAGATCGGCGAGAAGGCCCGGGGTGAGGCTTGCCAGCCCGGACAGAATGCCGTCACCGCCGACGGCCAGCTGCGGCAGGAACCAGTTGAAGTTTTCGAGGGCAGAATGGCGCAATAGGGGGCCACAGCCTTCACCGCCCGCCAGTTCTCCTCGTAGGCCAGCATGGTGGCGCTGGCGCTGCCTTCCTTGATGGCGATGATCTCGGGGATCTGCGCCAGTTCCGCCAGAACCTTGGTGGAGAAACCAAAATCGGAAGCGATCGGGAGCTGGAAGACCGACATCGGCATCTTCAACGTATCGGCGAGCTTCTCCATAAACTTGACCGGTGCGACCGTATTCACATTGCCGCCGCCCAGCGCTTCGGCCGGGAAGATGACGGCCACGTCGGCGCCTGCCTCGCGGGCCGCTTCGGCCTGGCGCACAGCATCGGGGAAACCGGTCGGCACGATACCCGCCAGAAGCGGCTGATCCTTGGAAATCTGCGCCTTCGTGCGGCGGATCACGTCGAAGCGTTCCTCGTCGGTGAGCGCGGTCGCATCACCGGCATGGCCGTTCACGAAAACGCAGTCGGTCGTCTCGGGATTGGCGCAATAGTCGAGGGTGGCCTCATAACCGGCCCAATCGATAGCCCCGGTCTCATCGAAGGGCAGGATAGTCGCGACAGTAATGCCGCGCAGGTCTTTTCCAGTCATGCTCATGGAGCTGTTTCTTTCTTGTGACGTCATTCTTGATGGGGACAGGAACGGCGAATTCGCCGGGTGATCGTCCCCCACTCAGCAAATTCCGGGCCACATGATACACCCTTGGTATTTATGCGCAAAATGACTTTGCGGAAGATCTTTTAGGCGTGGCTCACGACGATGACAGGGGGCTTTCCCACGAGGTGGCGGACGATTCTTCGGGTGGCCCATCCTTCGAAACGCCGTCTGACGACGGTTCCTGACGGTTCCTCAGGATGACGTTATCGTGGTGTTGGTTTTGAAGACCCCATCAACATACACAACGTCATCCTGAGGAGCGGTCATGGACCGCGTCTCGAAGGATGGGCCACCGCAAAAATCCCCCTCCCCTCACGCCGAGGGGCGCGTGAAGACGTAGGCGAGGCCGGAAAGCATCAGCAGGGCGACGGCCAGGGTGAGGAGAAGGCCCGGTTCGGAGTCGAAGTAGAACAGAACAAATCCGAGGCTCGTTCCAGCAAGCGCCAGCCATTTGGCGCGCGCGGAAATGGCGCCGCGTTCGCGCCAGTCGCGCAAGGTCGAGCCGAAATGGCTGTGGTCGAGAAGCCAGGCCTCAAGGCGCGGCGAGGACCGCGTGAAGCAGGCTGCCGCGAGGATCAGGAAGGGCGTGGTCGGCAGCACGGGCAGGAAGATGCCGAGGAAACCAAGCCCGACGAAACCCAGCCCGAGTGCCAGAAAGAGCCCGCGCATCCTACCTCCGCTTCTTGCCAATGCCGCGCCAGAGCCCGCAGCCTCCCACCAATCCACCCCATATGGGATCTTTCGGCGCCCGGGAAAGCGTCCCGACCGCTTTTCGCATGCTTCCGTCTCAGTCGCGCGACAGCGCCACCACCGGATCGAGCCGCGAGGCATTGCGCGCCGGCAGGAAGCCGAAGGCGATGCCGATCAGGCTCGACGACAGGAACGCCGCGACGATCGACGAGGTTGAATAGACCAGACTGAAGCTAGATCCGAGCAGGCTGAACAGATAGCCGAAGCCCAGTGCCGTGCCGATGCCGAGAACGCCGCCGATCAGGCAGACGAGAACCGCCTCGATCAGGAACTGCTGGAGAATGTCGGAGCGCCGCGCGCCCACAGCCATGCGCACGCCGATCTCGCTGACGCGTTCGAACACGGAGACCAGCATGATGTTCATCACGCCGATGCCGCCGACCATCAGCGAGATCACAGCAATGGCCGCGATCAGCAGAGCGAGCGTCTGCGTCGTGCTGGTAATGGTCTCGCGGATATCGTCGGTGTTCAGGATGAAGAAATCCTTGGTCCCGTGGCGCTGGGTGAGGAAGGAAGTGACAAGCTGTTCGGCCATGTCCGTATCGGTGTCCTCAGCCACGCGCACGGTGATCGAGCGCAGGGTCTGGTCGCCGAGGAAACGGGCCTGAACCGTGGTGTAAGGCAGATAGATCGAAAGACGGTTGCTCGCACCGAAACCGCCCTGCTGCTGTTCGGTAACGCCAATGATGCGGCAAAAGACGTTGCCGACCAGGATCACTCGGCCGATGGGGCTTCCCTCCTCGTCAGCGAAAAGCGTCTTGCGCGTGTTCTCATCGATGACGGTTTCCTGGGTGATGTCGCGCACCGCATCCGCATCGAAGAAGCTGCCTTGCGCGAGCTTCGTCTCCTTGGCCTCGAAATATTGCGCGCCGACGCCGTTGATCTGTGCGTTGGCCTCCGTCGCCCCGAAACGCACCGTGTCGGTGGTGGTAACCGTCGGCGTGACGGCGGCCACGTAGGGCTGCTTGGCGAGTTGATTGGCGTCGGAGACGACGAGCGTCGTGATCTTGCCGGATCGGGTATCGCCGAAATCCTTGCCCGGAAAGATTTCCAGCGTGTTGGTGCCGAGGCTGGAGATGTTGGCGAGCACCTTCTGCTGCGAACCGGTGCCAAGCGCGACCACTGAGACCACCGAGGCGATGCCGATGATAATGCCAAGCATGGTCAGGAAGGTTCTGACCTTGTGCGCGTTCATCGAGCGCAGCGCCATCTTGAAGGCTTCGCGGAACCGGTCCACCTGGGCACGCCAGGAGGAGATACGCTGAAAACCATTGCGCTCCTCGGCAGGTGCCGAGCCCTTGCGCTCCTTGTCACCGGCAGGCGCCGTGCGCTCGTCGGAGACGATGCGGCCGTCGGAAATCTCGATCGTGCGTTCGGCTTCCGCCGCCACGCTCGGATCGTGGGTGACGATGATCACCGTCTTGCCGGCATCGTGCAGCTCGCACAGGATCCGCAGCACTTCCTCGGAGGAATGAGTATCGAGCGCGCCGGTCGGCTCGTCGGCGAGAATGACGTCGGCACCGTTCATCATGGCGCGTGCGATGGAAACGCGCTGCTGCTGGCCGCCGGAAAGCTGGCCGGGACGATGGTCGAGGCGTTCCGACATGCCCAGCCGACCGAGCAAAGCGGCCGCCCGCGCCTGCCGCGGCCCCGGCGCCATGCCCGCATAGATCGCCGGGATCTCGGTATTGGAAAGCGCGTTCAGTTCCGACAGCAGATGATAGCGCTGGAAGATGAAGCCGAAATGCTCGCGCCGCAGCGCGGCCAGTTCGTCCGGTTCAAGCTGGGAAGTCTCACGCCCAGAAATGAGGTAACTACCCGCAGAAAGACGGTCGAGACAGCCCAGAATGTTCATCAGCGTCGACTTGCCCGAGCCGGACGCACCGATGATGGCGACGAATTCGCCCGCCTCGATGGTCAGGTCGACGTCGTCGAGCACCGTCAGCATGCCCTCGCCCGCGGGGAACTGCCGAACGAGCTTGTTGAGCTGGATAAGCGGCTCAGCCATGGCTAGAGCCCCATCGGCGGCGGGCCACGATGCTGCGACGAGCTCGACGTATCGCTCGCGCTGAGCTGACCCGACACCACCCTTTCACCTTCCTTGAGGCCGGATTTCACCTCTGCGGTGATCTTGTCGTTGAGGCCGATTTCCACGGTTCTGGCGGAGATATTTCCGTCCACCCCCAGAACGCTCACGGTGTAGCTGCCGTCGGCCTTGCGCGCGCCGAGCGCGGAGGCGGGAATGGTAAGCACGTCCTTGGCCTGACCGAGAACGATATGCACCTCCGCGGTCATGTAGGTGCGCAGCTTTCCGTCCTTGTTGGGGACGTTGAAGATGCCGTTGTAATAGATCGCTTCGGACGAACTCGACGAGGAGGAGGAGGACGTGATCTGGCTGTCGCTGGTGATCGACTCCCGAGCAGGCTCGATGGATTCCAGCGTCGCGTCATAGCGCGTGTCGGGATCGCCCAGAATGGTGAAGTAGACCGGCTGGCCCGGCGTCACGTTGACGATGTCGGCCTCGGAAATCTCCGCGCGCACGGTCATGGTGTCGAGCTGGCCGAGAATGACGATGGTCGGCGTCGACTGCGAGGCGTTGACGGTCTGACCCTCCTGACTGGAGATCCACAGAACCGTGCCGTCGATGGGGGCGGTGATCTTGGTGTAGTCGAGATCGGCCTGGGCATCCTCGACCGCGACCTCGGCCTCCACGATTTCCGCATCCAGCGCATCGATCTGTGCCTCGGCGGTTTTCACGTCGGCTTCCGCGCTGTCGAAATCGGCCTGGGAGACGGCGTTCTGCACCACCATGCGACGCTGACGGTCGAGCGTCTGCTTGGCGAGTGCGAGGCTCGCCTCCTTCTCCACCTTCTGCGCCTTGACGTTGGCGAGCGTCGCCTGGGCGGTACGCAGGGCATATTGCTGGGTGATGGAATCGATCTTGGCGACGAGCGAGCCCTTCTTGATCCGCTGCCCCAGTGTCACCTTCAGCGAGGTGATGCGGCCGGACACCTGCGCGCCCACGGCGACCAGCTTGACAGGCTTCAAAAGCCCCGTCGCCAGCACGCTTTCCTCCACATCGCCGCGGGAAACCGCCGCCGTGATGATCCTGGGCTGTTCGTCAGTGAACAAGCTGTCTCGAAAAAGGTAGGCCTCACCGGCTGCGACCAGCAGCAAACAGGCCACGATAAGCAGGCGTCCCCGGATCCGGCTCTTTCGAATTGTCGTCATTCACTCTGCCTGAAAACACAACTGACGAGATGCCCGACGGTTGGCGCCGAAAATGTCGAGCTCCCAGCTTGCATCGAAACCGGCATCGAACAGATTGCTGACCGTGCCGCCGCCGCTGTCGGTATACGTGGAGCTCTTGAAACGCGTGCCGGAGGCGGAGCCGTCCAGCGTCGGGAAGAGTGCGCCGGTCGCGGCACGGTAGCTTGCCCGCGCCTCGCGAATGCGCGCCTTGGCGGTCGCGACATTGAGATTGCCATCCACGGCTTCCTTGACCAGATCATCGAGGATCGGATCGTTGAGCCGGGTCCACCAATTCTCGAGCTCGGGGATCTTCTCCGAATGGGTCTTGCCCGCATGCGCCCACTTGGAGGGCAGCATCAGATTGGGAATTTGGTAGTCGGGACCGACTGCACAACCCGCCAGCAACGAAAACGAAAGCGCGGCACTGAGACAGCGCATCCCTGCCCTTAGGGAAGGGAAAGTACGGCCATTGCCGGAGGACTGGGGGTCCGCCGGGGCGCAAGAAATCTCTACGGTCATTCAGAGCACTCTGCAGTTGCGGCCGAGCGCTGACGTCCCGTCATCTCGGCATGCGGGAATGGTATCGAACTTAGCAATCCGCGGGTCATACGGTCCGCCACGCTCACCGCGTTTGCGAATCGCATACCGATATCCTGCGTGCGGATCAATCCCGGCCCCGCCGCGGGAATCACCGCCTGCCGTACGATATCGGCGCGGAAATTCGGGTCGAGGTCCTCTCCAACCAGAGCCATCGAAGGTCTCGCCCCTCTGATCGCATACTCGATATTAACCTGTGTTTCACGCTTTTCGAGCAAAACAAAGGTGCAGCCACCGTGAGTCGCTGCCTTCGCCACCAGATTAGCCTCAGAACGCGGCAAGGCAACCGGACCGACGGTCACGGGCGCTTGTGCCATTTTTCATCCCCCACGCCAAGCCCGCCCCTTTCGGAAGCGTTTACGATCGAACAGGTTCCGCCGCACTTAACGATAAAGCGGACCAGATTCTCAAGATCGGCAAGCCATCTAGTCCACCCGACCCAAAGGCTCAGCTTTCATCGAAAAACCGCGCACTTTTCAATGAGAATCACGTCCCCTGCCCCTATGCAGGCTCGTCTTGCGCCGGAGTTTCCTCCGGTTCCTTCAGCCGGTAGCACGCGACATAAAGCGCAGGCACGAAGAGAAGCGTGATCAGCGTTCCCGCGATGATGCCGCCCATCATCGCATAGGCCATCGGTCCCCAGAAAACCTCACGCGCGATCGGAATGAGCGCCAGCGAAGCGGCGGCCGCGTCAGCAGGATCGGGCGTGCACGCATCTGACTGGCGCGGAAGACCGCGTTCCAGGGATCCAGGCCCTCGTCGTTCAGAATGCCGATCTGGTGCACCAGAATGACGGAGTTGCGGATCAGGATACCGATCAGCGCAAGCACGCCCAGAATGGCGCCAAAGCCGAGCGGAGCCCCACTCGACACGATCTTGAGAACAGGCCCCTGACTGTCGACGCTCGATTCAACCGAACCGCCCGCTTCCACGCTGTAGCCTTCGGGAAGAGAGACGGCGAACGCCGTAATGGCGGGTTCGAGATCGGACACGATCGTAGCGGGCTGCGTATCTCCCTCGACCGCGGCGGAGACGGTGATGGTGGGGGTGCGCGAGCGCGTGTAGAGTATCGGATCCTCGTAGCCGTAGCCGTAACTCACCAGACTGGCGAGCGGAATGGACTTGCCCTGCGCATTGGTGAGTTGAAGGTTCTCGATCGCATCGATGGAATCGCGGTCGGACTTGCGCCCGCGTGCGACCACGTCGATGAGGTAGATGTCGTCGCGCACCTGGGTGACGGTGACGCCGTCAAGCACCTGATTGAGGGTGGAGGCGATAGCCTCGGAGCTGACGCCGAGCTGGCGGGCCTTGTCCTGCAGGATCTTCACCTGCAGCACGCGGGCAGGTTCGTTCCAGTTCATCACGATCTTGCTGAGCCGGTCATCCTTGCCCAGAAGAGCGGCCAGATCGCGGGCCCTGGAGCGCACCGTCTCAATATCCGGTCCGCCGAGGCGATATTGCACAGGGTGGCCGACGGGCGGGCCCAATTCCAGCGTCTTGATGTAGATGTCGGAGCCATAGAGGCTCTTGTCGGCGAAAGCCTCCAGCCGCTTTCTCACCCGCGCGCGCGCGGCCAGGCTCTTGGTGACGATCACCACCTGACCGAAGAACGGATTGGAGGGCTGAATGTCGTAGACGAAGATGAACCTGACGGCAGAGCGCCCGACATACGAACTCCAGTGATCGATGTCTTCGTCGTCTCCGAGCGTCGCCTCCAGCGCATCCATCTGCGCCTTCGTCTCCGCGATGGTGGAGTTGTGGCGCAGCGTGAAATCGACCACCAGTTCCAACCTGTCGGAGGAGGGGAAGAACTGCTGCTGCACGAGTTGCATGCCGAGGACGGACACCGCAAACAGCGCGACGGTGATCGCGATCGTGGTGTAGCGCCAGCGCATCGCCATCTTCAGCAGGGAAGAGAAGAACCGGCGCACCCGTGACGGCGTCTCATCGTACTTTTTCATGGAGGTGGGCAGGAACACGACGCCGAGAAGCGGTGAGAACAGCACCGCGACGATCCACGACAGAAGCAGCGCCAGCGCGAACACCTGGAAGAGCGAGAAGGTGTATTCGCCCGCCATCGATGCGTTGAAGCCGATGGGCAGGAAGCCAGCCACCGTCACCAACGTGCCGGTAAGCATGGGAAAGGCGATGGAGGTCCAGGCAAAGCTCGCCGCGGACTTGCGGTCGTCGCCCGCCTCAAGTCGCGACACCATGGTCTCGATAGCGATCATCGCATCGTCGACCAGAAGGCCGAGCGTGATGATCAGCGCGCCCAGCGACACGCGCTGGAGATCGATGTTCATGATGTCCATGCCGACGAAGGAGATCGCCAGCACCAGCGGGATGGACAGCGCGACGACCAGTCCGGCGCGCAGGCCCAGCGAGATGAAGCTGACGACGAGCACGATCGCCACCGCCTCGAACAGCGCGCGGGTAAACCCGCCGACGACTTCCTCCACCACCGTCGACTGATCCGCCACCTCATGCACGGAAACGCCGACGGGAAGCGTTGCCTCGATGCGCGCCATTTCCGCCTTCAGCTCCTTGCCGAAGTCGAGAATGTTGCTGCCCGACTTCATGCCGATGGCAAGCCCGATCGCCGGTTTGCCGTCATAGCGGAAGAGTTCACTCGGCGGGTTCTCGTAGCCCTGCGTGATGGTGGCGACATCACTCAGGCGGAAGAAACGGAAAAGACGGCCGAATGGGCCGCCGAGATCACCAACATTCCGGCCGACAAGATCGAGGAACTGGCCCGCAAGATGGTGGCCAAGCGCACCACGATCGCCGGCGGCAGGTCGACCCAACGCCAGCATCACGATGAGCAACCACCCTGGGCTCTCTACTCACGCTTGCGGCCATGCTCAGCGAAATCGGCCAGCCCGGCGGCGGCATCACCTTCGGCCTGCACTATGCCGATGACGGCCAACCGGCCACGCAGATGCCGAAAATGGCGAGCTTCTCTCCGGGCAAGAACCCGGTGAAGACGATCTTCCCGATCGCCTCCTTCGTGGATGCCTGGCTTAATCCCGGCAAGCAGCTGCCCTACAAGGATCAGGTCTTCACCTATCCCGACATCCAGTTCGTCTACATCTCCGGCGGCAACCAGTTCACGCACCACCAAGACACGAACCGCGTCATCAAGGCTTTCCAGAAGCCGGAAGCGATCGTCGTCCAGGATCCGTGGTGGACGCCCATGGTGCGCTTTGCCGATATCGTGCTGCCGGCGGCCAGCGATCTGGAACGCGACGATCTCGGTCAGATTGCCAACATCATCTTCGCCTGCCACGCGGTGGTCGAACCGCAGCACAAGCCCCGCACGGACTTCGCGACATCTTCACCGAGCTTGCCGGACGGACGGGCGACGAGAAGGCCTTTACCGATGGCAAGACCGTGGTCGAATGGTGCCAGGAATTCTATGACGGGGCTCGCGTACAGTCGAAGGCGGTCGAGATGCCCGAATTCGACGAGTTCTGGAACGGCGAAGGCATCATCGAGTTCCCGGCGGGCAAGGGCGACAAGGTCATGCTCTCCGAGTTCCGCGAGGATCCGCTGCTCAACCCGCTGGGGACGGCGACGGGCCTTCTGGGAATCACCTCGCCCTACATCAAGAAA
The DNA here is from genome assembly GCF_030066895.1 of Breoghania sp. Classification (GTDB taxonomy): domain Bacteria; phylum Pseudomonadota; class Alphaproteobacteria; order Rhizobiales; family Stappiaceae; genus Breoghania. Next base: position 27,309 of record NZ_JASJAV010000025.1, read on the forward strand.
CTCGCCATCGAGGACTGCCCGGCCCATCCGACCTGGATGGAACCCGTGGAATGGCGCGGCAGCCCACAGGCGGACAAGTATCCGCTCCACCTCATGTCGCCGCATCCACCGCACCGCCTGCATTCGCAGATGGACAACACGGTGGCCGGTGACACCTACAAGGTGGATGGCCCCGCGAACCGGTGATGATCAACACCAAGGACACAGCCGACCGTGGTATCGCCAACGGCGACGTGGTGCACTTGTTCAACTCCCGCGGTCAGGCGCTGGCCGCTGCGGTGGTGATGGACAACATCACGCAAGGAACCGTCGTGCTCCACGAGGGTGCCTGGTACGACCCGCAGGAGTCGGGCGAGATCGGCACGTTCGACAAGGAAGGGTCGCCCAACACGCTGACCCTCGACGTGCCGCTGACCTCCGGCTACGCCCAGGCAACGATCGCCGAAACGGCCATCGTACAGGTGGAAAAATACGCGGAAGCCGCCCCGAAGATGACGGCCTATACGTCGCCGGAAGCCTGATCGATCCCCCTCGGAGGCGGCCACTGGTCGCCTCCTGCATGGGCAGAACATGAGAGAGGCCCCGGGTGCGTCCGGGGCCTCTTTTCGTTTGCAGATCCGTGCGGGGTCCGGAGCAAGTGGCCGATCCTTCGAGACGGGCCTCCTAGCCCTCCTCAGGATGACGTTGTGGGGTGACTGGCTCCGGGAATTCTCAACACAACAACGTCATCCTGAGGAGGCCGCGTCAGCGGCCGTCTCGAAGGATCAGCGCTTGTGCCGCACTCTCCCCGCGCCTACCCCTTCAAGCGATGCGGTTCGTCAGCCTACAGGTAGGCTTCTTCCTCCGGCGAGAGATCCACCTTTTCCACGCCGGTCACCATCGGGCGCAGGTGCTCGAAGAAGTGGCCCACGATCAGCAGGTAGACGTGGATGACCACGAAGCTTGCGATCAGATAACCGGAGACGAGGTGGAGGCTGGCGATCATTTCCAGCCTCCAGGAGGCGGCCGGTGCCGTCTGCCAGAAATCGTAGGTGAGATAGGCGATGCCCGTCACCCACATGACAGGGAAGAGCACCAGCTTCAGCGACAGATAGGCCAGGATCTGCAAGGGATTGTGCTTGCGCCAATAGACCTTGTGATAGGGATGCGGCTCGCACTTGAAGACGCCGTAGCCGTAGAAGCGCACCATCTGCCAAAGGCCGGTGAGGCTCGGCACGTAATGCTTCCAGCTTCCCGTCGTCAGGTGCCAGAAGATCGCGAAGATCCACAGCACGATCAGCGTCAGCGCGGCGATCGTGTGCAGCGTCACCGCCTGGCCGAAATACAGCACGTGACGGAACCCGTGCAGACCGAGCCCGGAAAACATCAGCGTGAAGATCAGGAGCGCCTGCGTCCAGTGCCAGAACCGCTCGAAACGTGAATAGATGCTGACACAAGCCGTTCAGCTATGACCCTTGCTCCTCCCGCACCGCACTGCACGCACGGCCATATGTCCCAGAATGCCGGCGAGCACGAACAGGAAGATCGCCAGTCCGAACTTCGTCGCCGGCGACAGCGGATCGGCGCCGGGGATGTAGACCCCGTCGATCCCCGCCAGACGCCCGCCCGGCGAGTGGTATTCACCGCACTTCACCGCATCCTTTGCGGGTGCAACCATGTGGGTGATCGGCCAATACATGTGCGTGTCGACGAAATCGAACTCACCCGAATAGGCGCACCGACATAGTCCATCGACGCCCGCCTGACGCGCCGCATCGAAGGGCGCCATGGTCGGAGTCTGGAAGAGAACCTCCAAGACGGCATCGCCGAACAGGGACACAGGCCTCGGCAGCGGTCTGCGTTCCAGATCCTCAGTCCCCACCCTGTCCCGGTCGGAATAGGCAATGACCCGGCCGGTATCGCTCAGGATGAAGGCGGTCCCCGTCCCGGCATCGAGTGCTTCGACCATTTCACTCAACGCATCGGTGGAAACGGTCGCGATCAGCGTGGCCTTGATCTCTCCGTTCCTCACCAGCGGAGCACTGACATTGGCGAAGACGCCGTGTTCGTTCACCACCATCGGCCCCCAGATGGGGCCGGAGGTGACGTCGAATTACGGCTGTTTGTACGGGCCTCTTATGCGGCTATGCGACTTCTGCCACGAGATTACCCGCAGCTTTCCGTTCGTCCCCTTCACAACGCCGAATTCGCCCCGACCAGGAACGGTTACAATCAGCCTTTCGGTTGCGAGCACAGAGGCCAGAGATGCCGCCAGCGCCGTCATCAGGATACCGCGGTCGTCCAAGTCCACATCGGATTCGCCATAGAGCGTCTGCAGCGCGCCGACGGCGGCAGCA